>JBEKAQ010000006.1:0-80633 GCA_050015835.1 Bryobacteraceae bacterium
GATGCCCAACGCGCGAGAATCCTCGTGCACTCGATTTACTATCCCCAGGCGGGCCATTCGGGGCACAGTTACCGGCGCATCAACTGGGGCCAGAACTATCTCTCGGAACTGGGTGACGAAACCGGCGGCGAAGCATATTGGCAGGGATTCCTGAGCCCGGTCTCATTCGATCCCTACCTCAAGGATCTGAACCAGCGGCTGCGCAATCAATATCTGCTGACCCTCGTACCGCAGGACGCAAAGGGTGGTCTGGAACCGGTCCGCGTCAGCGCGTCGAAGCCGGGCGTATCGCTGATGTCGGCATCGAAGATCTACCTGCCGGCGAGCCATTAAAAGTGGCGATACCATCCCGGACCCACTCGCATATGATGGCTCACTGAATCGGGAACCACCAGAAACAGCAGGAAGCCTATGGTCGCATGCGCGAATCCCAGGAAGTAGAGATTCTTGTACCGCCGGTAAATCCTGATGGCTCCGAACGCTCCGACGGGCGTGACCATCATCAGGAACCAGTTCGGCGAATGGGCCGCGCAGAAGAGCGCCGACGCCGTAAGACTCGCGGCATTTCGCGAAAGCGCCATGTCAAACCGTTTCAGAAAATAGCCGTTCAGCAAGTATTGCTGGACCAGGCCCCAGGGCAGATAAAACGCGACGGACCCGATCGCCGCTTCGAATCCCATCGGGCGGACGGTACCAGGCAAAAGGCCCGTACTCAACAACGCCAGAGCCAGCCCGATCAAAGCGGGGCCGAACCTGCGCGCGCAATCTCCAAAGTTCCCGGCCCGGAAACCCAGGTCCATGGCGCGCTCGCGATGCGCCCTATGCGATGCCACCAGCGACGCAAGAATAATCACCCAGAACATCGGGTGCGTGAAGCGCAGTCTCCAGATGTAAGCCAGGATCATGGCGAACACGGCCAGCGCTTCCGGAATGCCCGCTGTGCGCATATGAGTAGTCTCAATCAACGGCGGCGCCGTCGGCTGGCTCCAATAAATCCGATCCGGTTCGCGCCGGCTAGAGCAATCCGGCAAGGAACTGCTCGACTGCCTGCCAATTCTCTTCCGCGCCCTGCGGATTCCTGTCGCGCCGCAACGTCGAAGAGCCATGAACGCCGCCGCGCTTCGGGACAAACTGTACCGCGGAGGACCCTGGCACAGCTCTCGCAATCGCGCGCGCCGCGGCAATCTCTTCGGAATCCTGTGCGCAAGTGATAAAAACCGGCGCCCGCACCCTGGCTGCGGCATCCTTAACGGAATGCTCGTCGCCGGGGTGTTCGGAGGGAGAAAGATACTGGCCGGGAGAAAACGCCATCACGGCCGCCACTGCCGACGGGCGCCGCGCCGCAACCAGAAACACCAGCGCAGCCGAATAACTGCTTCCCCAGATAATCGACCGAGACGGACAACCTTGCGCCACAGGCCATGCGAGCGCCGCTTCGAGATCCGGCAACGCCGCGCGGTAGTCCGCCTCTTTGCCGAACTGACTCGCGGTCCGATCCGGCTGGCCCCACATAGGGCCTCCCGAGCGCTGATCGAGAGCGAGCGAGATAGCCGAGGGTCGCAAGGCGCGGAGCGATGGTTTCGTATTCCGCGTGGTTCGATCCGGCCTGATGAAGAGCAGAATTGCCGGCCTCATCTTGTCCGCCGCGGCATAGTGCCAGGCATAAACCGCGATCCCGTCGGAAGCCTTCAGCGTGATCCGCCGCGGAGCGGGGACATCGGCCTTTCCGAAATCGCACCTGCCAGAAACAGGGGAAGCATTTCACGCCGCGACGGATGCCGGGACATCCCGGTTAGTAAGCCACCAGCCGGACTGGGCCCAATAAGCCCGAAGCCGCCGCGCGAGGCGCCGCAGCGCCAGGACCTCCCCGCCCCGCCGGCGTTGCGTTCACCTCAATCTCCAGATCGTTCGTTCCCGCTTTCAACGCGCCGGTAACATCCCATCGATAAGGCTGCCATGCGTGCGCCCCTAACTCTTTTCCATTGAGCGTCACGCGCGCGTATTCGTGCACATCGGCTATTTCAAGATACACATGCTTCCCGGCCGGCGCCGCAACTGACGCGAATAGCCGCCGATAACTCGCCGGTCCCGCAAACGACGCCGTGCCCAATTCTTCCCACGATTTCAAAGGCGTGTTCAATTGCTTCCCGCTCAGATTCAGCGTCCAATCTCCGTCCAGTTCCGTCAGAGTATCGCCGGATGCGAAAGACGGCTCGGCCGCCGCGACGCTTTGAGGACTTCCCGGCAGCGGCCCGACTACGATCGCTTTCGCTTCATAAGGTCCCAGCACGAGCGGAACGCGTACGCCGTCTCCCGCAACGGTCCCACCCGTCATGGGATGAATCTCGCCGGTAGCCAGATCCCACGCCTGCGCCTGGCCATGTCCCGCGATGGTCGCCGTGCGCGACTCGGCATGGTTGCTCTCATTGAAGAAGTAGTACATGTCGGCGTCGCTCCAGCTCTTGTGCGTGTACGTCAATCGCCGGAACTCGGCGTCCAGTTTCACATCCGGTCTGGGAAGCGCCGCGATCACACGCGGAGTAATATCGCCCGCGGGTTCAATCAGCGTGGCGAAGCTCAGATCGGGCACGTCTTTCATTTCCATAAACGTCTTGTCCACGATCAGCCCCGGAGTCTTGCCCACGAAAATCACCTTGCCGCCCGCTTTGGCGAAAGCCTGTAGTCGTTCGAGGCCCGTGCGCGTAATCACGCTCATCGACGGCAGCACGATGGCCTTATAAACCTGGCCGCTCAGATTCCTGAATCCGCCGTTCTCGATAGTCGCCACCGAACTGAGCGACTGCTCGTCGAAATAATCCCAGTCGATCTGATGTTCGAGCAGTTGCCAGCCGAGCTTCGTCGTGCTGCGGTCGGCCTCCTGGTCGCCCATCCAGATGCTGTTGCCGGGATGGTAGAGACCAACCTGCGCGGCCGGACGGCCGATCGCCATCAGATAGCCGGCGCGATTGGCATACCACGCGAGCATCGGGGCTTGCGGCGGAATTGTGGGCAACTGGCCTGCCGGGTCGCCCGGACCGCCGCGCAACACCGGAACCCGGATCTGCAGCGCGTTCACGCCTCGCACTACCTGAAAATCCATCTCGAACTTTCCGTCGACGCCCACTCCGCCGCCTTCCTCCGCCCACACTTTGGGCCTGCCGAAGAGGTGCGCCGCCGATGAAGCCAGCTTGGGAAAGTTGTTGTTGACGTTCCAGGTCCCGTCGGGCCGATGCACCGCGTCCGGCACTAACTGGCTCAGGTTATCGATCCCCGGCACTTCCACATAGCGATTGTCCCGGAAGTAATCGCCTTCGCTGCGCTCGAGCGCGATCATGGTCTCTTCATGGTTCAGGTGAACCAGATATTCGACGTTATATTTCTTCGCCCATTCGGCCTGCTCGCCAAAAAACGAACCGCGGAAAATGCCGCTCCACACGTCGTAGTAATCGGCGTTGGCCCGCCGCGACTCTTCCGTCGGCTTGCGTGAGAACCAGACCGGGATGTACGGCGCCAGATCGTAGCCCTTTTGTTTTTGAAATTCCTCCAGCAGTTTGGGGGTCCATGGAATGAAGCCGCTGTAGTCCGGCTCGTCGCCGAAAAATCCCAGCACGATCCTGCCGAACTGGTCGCCGACCGCCTGCCTGTAGGTCTCGTGGGTGATCGTCAGAAACGCGCGCGTAGCCGCGGGATCCAGATAGTCGATCAGCGAGTAGAGGCTGTCCTTGGCGCGCGTACCGTCTTCGCGATTGAAGTTGCGCGTCGGTGAGCTTACATAGATGTGGCGCACGAAAACCACTTCCCAGGAATAACGCGGCTCGTTGGGAGTCGAACCTTCGGGCGGCACGGTCCAGCGCAGTTGCCCATTCGACGGAACGGTTATGGGAATGACGCCCACCACTTGCGGACTTCCGCCCTGCCGTGGATCGGACGACTTCAGCGCCATGATGGAGAGCGTGTCCGCGGGCACCGGCATGGTCAGCGTCTGTCCCGGCATCGCGTGCACGCGGATATCGGCGACGATGCCCTGCATGCCCAGTTGCGGGTAGAGCTTGCTGATTTTGCCGCCGGCAAAACCGCTGGGATAATCGGACTCGTCCTGAATCCACAACCGCATCCCGCGCTTCGCCGCTTCCGCGACAGTGAACTTCACCTGGTCCATGTGCTCCGGCGAAAGATACTTCGGCTCGCCGCGCCCTGGCGAAAGGTTCACTATGAAGATCCCGCTCGACGACAGCCGGTCCAGATCGCGCACGATCCTCTGCAGCACCTCCGCCGGATCGGGACCGTTCCAACTGGCAAACGGCTGGATGGCGCCGTACTCGTGCGGCGGTGCCTTGAAATTCGCGGCAACTTCGCGCAACGATGGCACCGTGACTTCCTGCCACGGACGCTGCGCCGGCAATGCCGCGGCCAGCAGCGTGAAAAGAAGAATTCCGATAGCGGCCTTCATTTGTTCAGGAGTATACCCCACCACGGCGATGCAGCGAGTGCTTCTATTGCGCCGGGTCCCCGATCCTGCGATAGCCGGGCCGTCCGGCGAATTCGTGCGCGCCGATGTGCGTGAGTTCCCCCTGCGTGTCCAGCCAGAGACGGCCTCCGATGCTTCGCCAGCGCCTGCAGAATGCGTAGTCCTCGCTCAGATAATGCCGGGTGTCCGGGTCGATCATGCAGTCGAACAACGCGTATTGACTCGGACTGTCGACGGGTGTGGGCTGCGTGTGAGCGGTGGTGTAGCGAGTCTCGGGAAAAGCTTCTATCATGCGCTTCAGCGCGGCGCGGCGGACCAGCATGAACCCGGTCCCCGCGTAGAGGCCGGTAACGAATCCGTCCCGCGATTCCCGATCTTCTCCCGTGCAGGGAACTCCCACATAGCGCAGCGACGCGCAATCGAGCGGCTCGCCCGACTGCATGCGGCCGATCGCGGGATCGTCCCAGTGAATCGTCTTGAGCGGATACACTCCTGCCGCCACGTCCACGTCGAATCGGAGCATACGCACCACCTGCCCGGCGTCGAAAGCGATATCCGCATCGACAAAGAGCAGATGCGTCGCACTTTCCGTGTCGAGGAACTTCGCCACCAGGGTATTGCGGCCGCGGGTGACGAGGGAGTCATAGCCAAGGAGTTCGATCGACACCCGGAAACCCAGGGAGGGGCCGGTTTGCAGCAGGGAGATCGCGGACTGCATGTAGCGCTGATGCACCAGCCCGCCGTAACAGGGAGTGGCGACAAAGAGATGGAGGCCGGAGAGATTCACCATCGCGCTCCGGCCCTTTTCATCAGCATATTCCGCACCGCCGCTTGAATCCGCTCGACAGCCGGCCGACGGTATGCCCACTTGGGGTCCGCTTCCGGCGGATTGACCACCATCGTCGCATTCGCCTCGAAGAGCAGAATCTCGCCGGCCGCATTGAGGCCGAAGTCGATGCCCGCGTAGTCGAGGCCGAGCCGCGATTGAATCTCCGCCAGCGCCGCCATGCCGCGCGCTCCCAGCACTCCCGCCATATTTTCCAGGAACTCGGCATCCTCGGCGCGGTGCTCGGGATGGTCGGCCATGTCGGCGGTGAAGTAGTGGATCTTCCAATGGCTGGAGATGGCGACGTGCAGCGGGTACGGCGCGCCGTCGATCGTCATCACGCGGTACTTGCGCGCTTTGCCATCCGGCCCGCGCGCGTCAAGGTAGCGCAGGACCGTCAGCTCCTCCCCAGGAAGTTCGTCCAGCGCGGCGGGCAGTTCCGCGATGGTCTCGATTCGAAGGAAGTGGCGGCCGGTGTGGTAGCCAGGAGTCCGCAGCAAAAGGGGAAACTCGAAACCGTGGCGGGCCAGCGTGGTGAGCGCGTCCTGCCGCTCGAGCAGCGCGCGCGATAACGTGACTGCCGCGGGCGAGACGACTCCCGGGATGCCGGAAAGGCGCTGTGCATTATCGCTGCGTCCGGTCGCGGCGACAGCGGCGGGCGCGTTGATCACAGGCGCCCTCGTCAGCGCCAGCACGGATTGGGCGGCGGCGAGCGCCGGAGCTTCCGCGTCGGCGTCTCCGATCGCATTAAAGACGACGCGATGCGGCGGCAAGGCAACGGCCGGATCGTAAAACTCCACAAAAACGGTAAAGGTCTGGAAGACCGTATCGTCCAGAAGGTGGCGAACGGGGATGTTGCCTCCGGCGGCGGCGGCCAGCAGCACCACAGATATCGGGGGCCCCTCGCCGCGATAAGGCGACGCCACCACGGGCCGGTTCGCGAAGCCCATCTGGAGATGGCGGGCAGCGCCGCCTCGGTCACCGCGCTCCTCGAGTATCCAGGCGAGGCCCTGATTTGCTTCGGCATGATCCGGCTGCGCGCGCAGAGCCGCTTCATAATGTTCGCGCGCGGTTTCGAGGTCGCCGCTCTCGCGCAGGGCATTGGCCAGATTGACGAGACTCATGGGATCGCCGGGATGCCGCGCCACCGCTTCCGTCCAGGCCGTGCGGGCTGCCGTCCGGTATCCCGTCCGATCCAGCAGCGCGCCCAGATTGTTCAGCGCGCCACGATGCGACGGTTCGCGCGAAAGCACATCGATATAAGCATTTCTGGCATCGATGGTACGGCCGATCTCCGCCAGCAGACAGGCGCGCTCAAACCGCAGCGCAACGCCCGCGGTCTCCGAAGCGATCCTCCCCTCGAGTTCCCGCAGCCGGGATTCCTTCAACCGGCGCGGAGCCCAATCCTCCGTCTCCTCCGGGACGGCCTGCAGGCTCCCCAGCGCGCTCCGTTCGATCCGCCGGCCCGCCGCCACAACTTGTTCGATCAGAGTATCGATCTCAACCCGGCTGGTGCGGTGATTCACGATGGCGGCGCGAATGGCGAGGCGCCCCTCGAGCAGAGTGGTCGACGGCGCCACCTCCCCGGCTTCATGAAGATCGGTGACGATGCGCGCGTTGACACGATGAGAGTCATGGCCGGCGCGATAACGGAAGCACACGATGTTCAGCTCCACGGGCGCCAGCAGTTCCAGTTCGGGCATTTCCTTTACGCGGCTCTCCAGATAGCGCGCCAGAGCGCAACTGCGCGAGATCGCGGCGCCCAGCCGATCGGCGCCAAAAACCTGCAGCGTGAACCACGCTTTCAGTGCGCGAAAGCCGCGGGAGAGATCGGGACCAAAATCGCACGGCCACATCGATCCCCCCGCCAGTCCCCGCTCCTCGCGGCGCAGGTAAGCGGCGGGGACGGCGAAAGTGTTGCGATGCAGCAAGCCGTCCCGCACCAGGATGAAGCCCGCATCGTAGGGGACCTGGCCCCATTTGTGAAAATCGAACGCCAGCGAATCCGCGCGCTCGATGCCGCGAAGTCGTGGAGCGAGATCGGGCGCAAGGACGGCGAGCGCCCCGCAGGCTCCGTCAACGTGAAACCAGAGACGCTCGCGGCGGGAGAGATCGGCCAGCGCGTCGAGATCGTCGATGGCGCCCGTATCCACGGTTCCGGCGGTGCCGACGATCAGGAAGGGCGTAAAGCCGGCGCGCCGATCCGCATCGATCGCCGTTTCCAACTGCGCCACATCCATGCCACCCCCGGGACTGGCGGGAATCAAACGAAGCGCAGCACTGCCGATTCCGCAGAAATCCATCGCGCGGGAAACGCACATGTGGACGGCGGCCGAGGCGTAGGCGGTCGGCCGGCGGGAACTTTGGGCGATGCCCGCGCATCGAACCCCGAACCCCAGGGCCACATCGCGGGCGATCAGCACGCCGATGAAATTCGCCATCGAGGCGCCCGTCACAAACAAACCGGTGGCACTTTCAGGAAAGCCGAAAATCGTCTGCATCCAGCGGACGACCTGACGTTCCACTTCAATCGGGATGTGATCGCGGCCGCCGAGATTCGCGTTGAGGCCGGCCGCAAGCATTTCCGCCAGCATGCCCACGGGAGTTCCGCCGCCGTGCACCCATCCCATGAAACCGGGGTGCGTGTTCCCCGTTGCGTACGGCAGGATGTCGCTCAGAAATCGGGCATGAACCTCATGGAGACCCGAAGGGGCCTCAGACAACGCGTCCTGGAAGCGATCCCGCACCTCCGGGGGAATCGGTTGCCAGACGGGACGCTCGCGGATGCGCTCGATATAGTCGAGAGCGTCATCGAGCATCCGGTGCGCCTGCATCCGGAATGAAGGCCAGTCGTCCGGATCCAGAGATTCGCTCTTCGGCGTGGAAGGGTCGGTCGCCATCTGCTTTCCATCTTCACGCAAACGCACGTTCCGGAGCGGCGGCTGTCACCCCATCCTTTGCCAGATCGCCTTGCCGATAAAGAACGGCCCCATCTCCTGCATGAAGCTCGCGGTCTGGCGCGTCCGGCGCATCGCCTGCACGCACGCCGAAAGCGGAAACAGTTCCTTCCCGATGAGCCCGATCACAAAATCGTTGTCGCGCTTGTCCATGCCGAAACAAGCGAGCCGCACATCTTTCGCGAAGCCCGCTTCACCGAAGCTGTGCCCGATGCGCCCATGCTCGCGCAGGATCGAAGTCTGCTCTTCGGGCGGCAGCGCATTGAACTCGCCCTTGCGCCGCAGCGGATACCAGACATGCCAGAGCCAGGCGGGATCCGTCACCGCCTTGCGCGAACGATCGAGCAGCCAGTCTTCGAGATCCGGTTCGTGCCCGATGGAATACGTGCGGCCCATCATGGTGTATTCGGGCTTGAGCGAAAGTTCGTTGAAACTACTGCCGTTCAGAAACTCGCGCAGCGTGGTGACGAAGAACTCCGGGTCGTCGCTCCAGGTGAGCAGCGCCACGCCGCGCGGGTCGTTGGCATCCTTATATAAGACGCCTTCCATCGAGGAATCCGTCAGCTCCACCGCCAGCTTTGCGGTATGGCCCGCATTACCGAACGCCAGCAGATGCATGAACAGGCGCCGATCGGAAGTCTGCTGCTGTCCGCCGCGCACGCCGCCTTTTTCTCTCAGGTCGAGTTGTTCCACGCAACCAGCATAAGGCACCAGCGTGCCGAACGAATGCGTCGCGTGCGATCAAGGAGCGTCGTCGTGTGTTCAAGTGCATTTTTTTCTTGACATTCGCGTCGAGTAACTCTATATATGAATCACACTGCGATTTTCGAATCGCAAATTTCGATATACGGAGAATCACTTCGATGAAGAACGCAACCAAGAAAGCCGCTCCCAAGAAAAAGGCTGCCGCAAAGAAAAAGAAGTAGCCTCACGCGTCCCGATTCGGACGCAACTTTTAACCCAAGGGCTCCGGCAACGGAGCCCTTTTTTATTGCGAAGGCCACTCCCTCGCTACACCGCGCGCCGTTTGCGCATCTCATCGAGCGTCACCGCGAGGATGATAACGCTCCCGATGATCACCTGCTGCCAGTAGTTAGAAACGTTCAGCAGGTCGGCGCCATTCGAGAGCAGCCCCATGATGAACGCGCCGATCAGCGTCCCCACCACGCTTCCCTCACCGCCGTTGAGACTGCCTCCGCCGATCACCACTGCGGCGATCGCCTGCAGTTCGTAGCCCTGACCGGCAGTGGGCTGCCCCGTCATCAGGCGCGACGCCTCGATCATGCCGGCCAGTCCCGTCAAAGCGCCACCAATGGCATAGACCGCCGTGATGTGGAAGTTCACCGGGATCCCCGCGTAGATGGAAGCGATCCGATTGCTGCCGATGGCGAATGCATAACGGCCCAGCCGCGTGTGTTCCAGCAGAACGTGCACCGCCGCCGCACACACCACCAGCAGCCACACCACGAACGGTACGCCCAGCAGATTGCCTTCACCGAGAAAGGCGAAGCCCGCTGGAATGCGATGCACCGGCAGGCCGTTTGAAAAGATCAGCGCCAGTCCGCGAAAAATGCCCAGCGTGCCCAGCGTCACGACGAACGGCGGGATGCGCAGGCGCGTCACGAGAAGGCCGTTCAGAAAGCCGCACGCCGTTCCCACCGCGATCCCGATTGCCACGCCGATGACGATGGGATAGCCGCGCTCGAGCGCCATGGTGCCGATCAGGCCGCTCAAACCCAGCATCGACCCCACCGAAAGATCGATGCCTCCGGAGACGATCACGATCGTCATCCCCAGCGCCATCGTGTTAAAGACCGCCGTCTGCCGCGCTACGCTCGCGAGGTTGTTCGCCGTCAGAAAATACGGCGATGCCATCGACAGCCCCGCGAAGAGTATCGCCAGACTGAGAAAAGGCAGCAGCCTCTGCGTTAACCGGGAGTCGATCTTCATGCGCGGATTTCCATCACGCGGCGCTTTCCATCACGGCCAGTTTCATAATCTGCTCCTGCGTGATGTGCCCCGGCGTGGCATTCCCCGGCAGTTCTCCCGAGATCCGGCCCTGCCGCATTACCAGAATCCGGTCGGCCACCTGCAATAACTCCGCCAGTTCGGAACTGACCATCAGAATCGCCGCGCCGCCGCGCGCCAGTTCGCTCATCAATTCGAATACTTCGGCTTTCGCGCCGATGTCGATGCCGCGCGTCGGCTCATCGAACAAAAAAATATCGGCCTGGCGAAAGAGCCACTTCGCGATCACCACCTTCTGCTGGTTGCCCCCGCTGAGCGTACCCGCCGGTTGCGCGGGCGAGACGGCTTTCAGCCGCAGCTTCGCGCCGAGGTCCGCCGCCGCCCGGTTCTCCGCCCTGAGATCGAGAATCCCCCAACGGCTGATCCGCTCCGCGTTCGCCATCGTGATATTCATCGCGATGGAGAGGCGCAGTGCGAGACCCGAGATCTGCCGGTCTTCCGTAACCAGCGCGATGCCGGCTTTGACTGCGTCCCGCGGCGTTTGGATGGCCGCGGCCTGGCCGCCGATGAAGATCTCGCCCGCGTCGATCGGGTCCACGCCGAAGAGAGCGCGGCAGAGTTCGGTGCGTCCCGCGCCGATCAGTCCCGCCATACCCGTGATCTCGCCTCGGCGCAGCGTCAGCGAGACATCCTTAAGGTGGGAGCGGCGCACCGAAATGTGGCGCACTTCGAGCAGCGGTTCGCCGGGCGTCAGACGCTCCCGGCCGTCGTGCTCCCGGTGATAGATGGCGTTCACTTCGCGCCCCACCATATATTGAATGAGCCGGTCGGTCGCGACCTCCGCCAGATTGCCCGTATGCACCGTCGCGCCGTCGCGCAGCACGGTAACGCGATCCCCGATAGCGCGCAGCTCGTCCATGCGGTGCGTTATATAGATGATGCCCATGCGGCGCGCTTTCAGATCGCGCACGATGCGGAAGACCTGCGCGGTCTCGCTGTCCGAAAGGGACGAAGTCGGTTCATCGAAGATCAGCAAGCTCGATCCGTGCCGAATCGCGCGGCAGATCTCCACCAGTTGCCGGCCGGCGGGACTGAGCCGGTCCACGCGCCCTTCGGCGTCGAGGGGAAAGTGGTACTGCTCGATGAGCCGGCGCGCCTGCTCGACGATACGGCGGCGATTCACCCATCCCACGTCCACCCAGCCCAGGTTCCCGGCCGGCGATCCCCGCTCCTCGCGCCCCAGAAAAATATTCTCCGCAACCGTCATATGCGGAGCCAGCATCGATTCCTGATGCACCATCGCGATCCCCATGGCCGCGGCCTCGGGCGGAGTGCGCAGCGACACTTCCTTACCGTTCCACAGCATGAGGCCGCCGTCGCGCTCCACAATACCGGCCACGATCTTCATCAGGGTGGATTTGCCCGCGCCGTTTTCGCCCAGCAGCAAGTGCACTTCGCCGGCGGCCACGGAAAGATTGGCTCCGCGCAGCGCCGTCACGCCGCCGAAGCGCTTTTGAATATCGTGGAGTTCGAGGAGCACCAAAGGCGCTAGTTTACATGAGCGGCCCGAATCCCTCCCCACTTCACGGCGATAACCGGATAAACTAAGGGAAGTCCCATGCATCGAGATCTTCCCACCCGCTTTCGGTTCCTGCTCATTGCCGTCGCCATGGCGGGCTGCTTCGTCTCGACCGGCTCCGTCGCCACCGCGCAGGCGCCCATTCAGGTATCGGTTAACGAAGTGATCGTACCCGTCACGGTGGCCGACGAAAAAGGCCGCTTCGTCTCGAACCTGGTGAAGAACGACTTCCATATCTACGACGAAGGCCGGGAACAGAAGATCGATTTTTTCAGCCACGAACAATCGCAGCCGGTCGTCATCGGTTTCCTGCTCGACCAGAGCAACGCCATGAAGATCCAGTGGGCGAAGTATAAGGAAGCCGTCACCGAGCTGATCCTGAACCTGCTCACGGGGGACAAGAAATTCAGCGGTTATCTGATTACCTACGGGAACGAAGCCGAGCTGCAGGTGGATACCAGCAGCGATTCGGAAAAAATGGTGCAGAAGCTGACCCGCTTGAAACCCGCCGGCGGCGCCGCGCTGTTCGATGCGGTCTATATGGCCTGTACCGCCCGCAGGACGATTCAGGGCGAACCCTTCGAACCGCGTCGCATCCTCGTGGTAATCGGCGACGGTCACGATACCGCCAGCAAGAAGACCCTGAAGGAAGTGATCGAGATCGCCCAGCGCCAGTTGGTTACCATCTACGCCATGAACACGGTGGCCTTCGGCTTTCACACCGAATCGGAAGACGATCTGACCCAGTTGGCCGAACAGACCGGGGGCCGGGTGGTGTCGCCGCTCACGGACAACATCTATAAGGATGTCTCGGGCTACATCTCGATTCCGTCGGACGACGGTAACTATGCCCTGACGGTGGGCACAGGAAGCTATACCGCCGCCTTGTCCAAGGCCATGTTTCAGGCCATCACGGATATCGCGGGCGAAATCACTACCCAGTACGTGATGCGCTACACGCCCGACGTTTCGGAGAAGTCGAGTGCCCGGGTTTTCCGCCGTATCAAAGTTACGGTGACGCCCAACGGCGTCGAACTGCCCAATGTGACGATTCGCTACCGGCCGGGATATTACCCGTTCGCCGCGGGTGAGACCCGATAGCATCGCTCAGGGCTGTAGTATTGAGGGGAGGGTCCGGATGCCGGCGGTAATTTCAGCCATCGATAGTCCACGCGCTGCGGGCAGTCTGCAGCGGCGCGGCAGCTGGTGCCTGCTGGAAGTGGCGCGTGCAGGCTCGAAGCCCGTTCCCTTCGGCATCCTTCTGGTGGACGAAGAGAATGACGGGCTCAGCCTGCGCATGCTCGGTGCGGCAGACTTCGAAGCCCTGGAGGAAAGCGCCCTCGAAGAAGACGAAGTCGATATCCTGGATTTTCTCGCCGAAGACCTGGAAAAGAAGGCGAGGGAATGGGGTGGCCGGGCCTTGCTCGACACCCTCGAAGATTCGCTTTCGCACTTTCTCCTGATCAGCGACCGCGCGGCCATCTCCTGGACGGGCGATGCGCGGCGCGCCGCCGATCGCCTCTTCGACGAGTACGTGGATGCGGAGATCCGGCCCTTCGTCCGGCATTTGCCGTTGTATACGCTGCGCGCGGCGGCTACGAAGTTCGGCGAAGGCATGGAAAGCGAGCGGGACGGATGGATACGCGTGCCGGGCCGGCTGCGTCTCACGCCGGACATGTTCGTGGGGCGCGTAATCGGCAGGTCGATGGAGCCGCTGATTCCCGACGGCAGCTTGTGCGTCTTTCGCGCGGGCGTCGTGGGCAGCCGCCAGGGGAAGCGGTTGCTCATCGAGAAGTTCGACGAGGACGATTTTTCCAGCCGCTACACAGTCAAGCGCTATACCAGCGTCAAAAAACAAATCGATCCCGGTGACACGGACGCCACATGGGAACATGAACGGGTTCGCCTCGATCCGTTGAACCCGGCCTTCGAGGCATTTGAGCTCGGCCCCGATGGATTTCGCGTGATCGCCGAATTCATCGAGGTTCTCGAGTGGTAGTCGGAGGTTCTTGAGTCATAATCGGAGGTTCTTGCGTCCTGATTCACCCCGCCGCCTTTCGCCGCGCTCTGCTCGAGTGGTACGACGCCGCGCACCGCGATCTTCCGTGGCGCCGGTCGAAGCGATTCTATCGCGTCTGGATCTCGGAAGTCATGCTGCAACAGACACGCGTGGAAGCCGTGATCCCTTATTACCACCGGTTTCTCGAGCGCTTTCCGGATGTTGCCGCACTCGCGGCCGCGCCGGAACAGGAGGTGCTGGCAGCCTGGAGCGGGCTCGGCTATTACAGCCGGGCGCGCAGCCTGCATAAGGGCGCGAAGCAAATTGCCGCAACCGGTTTTCCGCAAACCTATGCGGCCCTGCGCGCGCTGCCGGGCGCCGGTCCCTATACTGCCGCGGCCGTCGCCAGCATCGCGCTCGGTCTGCCCCACGCCGCGGTGGACGGCAACGTAATCCGGGTGATCGCCCGTTTGACCAACGACGCATCGGAGATTTCCCGCTCGACCGCGCGCCGCCGCTTCGAGGCGCAGGCCGAGTCCCTGCTTCATCCCCGGCGGCCCGGCGATTTCAACCAGGCCATGATGGAACTCGGCGCCACGATCTGCATTCCCCGCGCCCCGCGCTGCCCGGATTGTCCGGTAGCGCGCTTCTGCGCCGCCCGCGGCGCGGGCCGGGAACGCCAACTTCCCGTTAAGAGAGCAAAGCAGGCCACGAGAGACGTGCCTCTCGATCTTGTGCTGCTCGAAGATCGGCAGGGTATCTTCCTCATCCAGCGCCCCTCCCGCGAGCGCCGCCTGCCCGGTTTCTGGGAGCTGCCGGAAAAGAAATCGCTGGCCGGGATACGGTGCCGGCTGGCGCGCGAATTCTCGCATCGGATCGTGAACGACCATTTGCTCGTGAAGGTATGGAAGGCCAGGGTGGGGAAGGCTGCTCCGCCGCCGGCACTGCCCAAGGGGCGCTGGTTCGACCGGCGGGAACTTTCCTTGATTCCCGTCACCACCATCACCCGCAAGGCGCTGCTGGCCGAATGAATCCTATCCCCTCTAATGCAAGCGGAGGTATAGGAATCCTGGCAGAAGCAACCGAGAATGAAGTTGTGGTCGGTTATGTTTTCGGGCCTGTATCCAAAGTCAGTCGCGCCGGGCTGGAAGTCCGTAATCCTGGTCATCGGTCTTCCAGCCGCTCTCCTGTGCCAGGCGGCATCCACCGCGCCTTCCTATAGCGCCGCCAGTATCGTCAATGCCGCGACGCAGACCGCCGGGCCGCTCGCGCCCAACGCCCTCGCCACTCTGTATGGCACGAATCTCGCTTTCGACACGGTCGCCGCATCCACGCTGATCGGAGGCACCCTTCCGTCTTCTCTGGACGGGGTGAGTTTGAGCGTCGGCAATATCGCCGCGCCTCTGCTCTTCGTTTCCCCAGGGCAGATTAACTTCATCGTTCCGTATGACCTGCTCCCGGATACGGTGACCGTCTATGTGGCCCGCCAGAATCTGGCGGGCCCCGTCGTGACCATCCAGTTGAACGCAACCGCGCCCGGTCTGTTTTCCTGGAATGGCAACCAGGCGATCGCCATCCATCTGAACGGAACACTGATCTCCGCGGATTCGCCGGCGCACGCCGGGGAGATTGTCGTCGTCTACGCCGCCGGCCTGGGCCGGACATCGCCCGATACTTCTTCCGGGCGCATCGCGGGGTCGGCCGCTTCGATCGTGGCCGCCGCGCAGATGCAGGTTTTACTGAACGGGGCGCCGTTGCCCGCCGCGAGTGTGTTGTATGCCGGGCTCGCTCCGGGATTCGCCGGCTTGTACCAGATCAATCTGGTCCTGCCGACGCCAGTGCCGGTCAATCCCCAGATCCAGATCGCCTTCGGCCCGCTGGTCAGTCCGGCATCGATTCAGCTGGCGGCGCAATAAGCGTTTTTCGGACTACAATAGAAACGAGAGTCCTTATGCCGACACGCTCCGGCCTCAGCGCCGTTTTCATTTCGTGTGCCATATTTTTTGTGGGTGCACTGTCCGGGCAGGCTCCGGCCGCCACGCAAACAAGCTATACCATCGACACCGGTACTCACATTGCGCTCGGGCTGATCAACAGTGTCAGCACGAAACACTCTGTGGCCGGAGATCGTATCTATCTGGAGACGGTCTATCCGATCGTCATCGACAATCACATTGTGATTCCCCCCGGAAGCTATGTAGCCGGAACGGTCACGGAGGTGAAGCGGCCGGGCCGGGTGCATGGCCGCGGCGAGCTTTACGTACGCTTCGATACCCTTACGCTGCCCAACGGCGTCACCCGCGATTTTCGGTCGCGTCTGGGCGGCATTGACGCGCGCGGCGACGAGCATCTCGATAAGAAGGAAGGCAACATCGAGGGCGACTCCAATAAAGGAGGCGATGCCCGCATGGTCGGCGAAGGCGCGGCGGCGGGCGCGGGCCTCGGCGCGATCGTCGGATCGACGGCCGGACACGCGGGGTTGGGCGCGGGCGTCGGCGCCGGCGCCGGCGCGGCGGCGGGCCTCGCCGGTGTACTGTTGACGCGCGGTCCCGACGCGGTGCTCGCCAAGGGCAGCACCATCGAGATGGTTCTCGACCGGCCGCTGGTATTCGACGCGAGCGAGGTCAACTTCACTACTATGGCGGCCGGCCACTACTCCGACGGCCCCGGACCCACGCCTAAGACTCAGGGCGCATCGAGCCCGGTTCGCCGCGTGCCGTTCTAGTTTCTAAGAGACCCCTACGTTATAAGGCCCAGTGCGGCGATCGCAGTTCCGGCGGCCGCTGCGATAATCCCGATCGCGGGAAACAGCTTCGACCGGGAAATGAAATACAGAGAAGTCAGCACGAGGCCGATCTCGAGCAGGCCTTCGCCGATGTCGTACCGTAAGGCCCGGTCCTCAATGTGGGCCGCTTCCTTATCCGACTGGCGCGCGTCGTCCTGCGCTTCGGCCGACTCTTTCGTATAGCGCTGCTTTTCCGCGATGTAACGTTCCAGCGTCCTGGCGGCCGCGGGACCCTTCTCGGGCATCGCGTTCAGCAGATCCTCACCGAGTTCCAGACTGTGGAACTTGATTCGCTTCGCCTGATAGAACGACCACTTGTCGTTCGCCTCCGACTTCAGCAGCACCGCATCGGTGTGGGCGCGATGAGAAACGATGGTGACCACAGCCAGCAATACCGCCAGCACCGCCGCGACTATGCCGACCTTCCTGCCCAGCGGATCGGAGCCTTCCACTTCGTGATGAATTTCCAGTTCAGCCATAAGAGCATAGTTTAATCTCCGGTCTCGTTGAGTATCCGGTAAATCTGCGCGCCGTATTTCTCGACGGAGGCGATGCCGATGCCTGGGATGGCCAGTAGTTCCGCGGCGGTGCGGGGCCGGTTGCGCGCGATGGCCCCCAGCACTTTGTCGGTCATGATGCGGAAAGCGGGCACTCCCTGGCGCTTCGCCAGAGTCAGACGCCAGGCGCGCAGTACTTCCTCGGTGTGGGGCGGCGCGATGGCTACGGGGCGCACCGGAACCTCGCGGCGAGGCGGCTGCTTCTTTTTGCGGCGATGGTCCGCTCCCTTACGGACCCCGAGGGTCCCCCGGCTCGTTACCTTTCCGGTTGTTCCTTCCCTGATGCTGAGTTCGAGCGGTGTGTCTTCGTCCACATACTCCGCGTCACGCGTCAGACTGGCCTTGCGAAAGGGGATCTGCCTCCCATCCTTTTCAAAGACCGCGTCGGTGAGGCGCAGCAGCCCCGCGCGCGCCAGCGATCCCACCAGCTCTTCGAACTGGTCGCGGTTGGGCGCGCCATTGGGGCAAAGTTCGCCGTGAAGCTTCCCGATCGACCGCCCGCCGCCCGCCATGCGCAGCGTGTCGAGGATGTCCCAGGCCAGCAGGCGCTCCTTCTCCGTCGGTTCCCGGAAGCGCTGCGCAATGCAATCGGCGGGAGCGCAGAAATCGCAGATGCCGCATGGCTTCAGGCCGTCCTGCACATCGCCGAAATGCCGGATCAGGCTCGACATGCGGCACTGGCTGCTCTCCGCATAGCGGATCATCTGCTCGATCTGCGCGCGCTTCCGATCGCCCTGCGCGATGTAGGCGTCGCGCCAGTCGGCACTGCCCAGACTGACGTTATCGGACGAATCCACCATGGCGCCGCCGTGCGTCCAGAGCTTTTCGAGAGCTTTCTCGAACACGTCCGCCGGAATGCGGGTTTGCTTCCGCAGCTCCGACCGGTCCACCGGCTCGGTCTTCAGGCGCGCGAAGATCTTGTCGAGCAGCAGCACGTCGGGATAGTCGCGCTCGAAGAAAAAATCGTGCGTGTAGCGATCCGCGTAGGAGTGCATCAGGACGGCGCGGCTCATGGCGCCATCGCGTCCGGCGCGGCCCACCTCCTGGTAATACGCCTCCAGGCTGCCGGGCAGGGCGGTATGAATTATCGACCGTACGTTGGCTTTATCGATGCCCATGCCGAAGGCAATGGTGGCCACGATCACTTCGGTCCCGCCCGCCAGAAAATCGTCCTGCACGCGGCGCCGGCGTTCGGCATCGAGCCCCGCGTGATAAGCGGCCGCGCGGTAGTCGCCATTGAGCAGTTCGGCCACGCTCTCGGCCTGCTTGCGGCTGGGCGTGTAGACGATGGCGGGCCGACGCTCCGCATCGAGCAGAATCTCGCGCGCCAGGCCCGGCCGTTGTGAAGTGGCGGTCTCGACCACTTCAATCGCGATGTTCGAGCGGCGGAACCCGTGGATGAAGCCGATGGGATTTTCGAGGCCCAACTGATCCCGTATATCCTGCTGGACGAGCGCCGTCGCTGTGGCCGTCAAAGCCACCACGGGCGCGGGCCGCAGAGTCGGAAGGTAACGGCCAAGCAGCCGGTAGTCGGGCCGGAAATCATGCCCCCATTGCGAGATGCAGTGGGCTTCGTCGATGGCGATCAGCGTTGGTTTGCGCCGGGCCAGCATCTCCGGAAAGCCGCTCACGCGCAGTCGCTCGGGCGCGATGAAAAGGAATTGCAATTTGCCGTTCAGATAATCGAGCGAGACCTGGCGGGACGCCGCGCGGTCGCGTCCGGAGTGGATGCATTCCACCGCGAAGCCGCGCTCCCGCAGCTTGGCGAACTGATCTTCCATCAAGGCGATCAGCGGGCTGATGACCAGCGTGGTACCTCCGCGGGCGATTCCCGGAAGTTGGTAACAGAGCGATTTGCCCGCTCCCGTGGGCATCACCAGAAGCACGTCGTTGCCTTCGATCACGGAGCGGCAGACAGCTTCCTGATTGGCGCGGAATTCGTTGAAGCCGAAAGCCCGGTGGAGCAGGTCGTCGAGCGATTCATTTGGTTGGGTGGTGGGAGTCTCGGCAGAAACAGGATGAACGGGCGGAAGCGCCTGTTCCACATTGCCTACTTTTCCGACCACTTCGCGCACGTATTGCTCGATGCCCTCGAGGAAGGGATCGAGCTGCGCCTCGCCTCTTTCGATGCGTTTGAGATACGCCTCCCATTGCCCGGTCATGGCCGGACTCTTCACCTCCGGATGCACCACCTCAATAAGTTGAGTGCCTTTGTCCGTAGCTTCGAGATTTTTCCCGTTGCGCAGAATGTACTCGCGCTTCAGAAGCACCTCGATGATGGCCGCGCGCGTAGCCGGCGTGCCAAGCCCGTTCTCTTTCATGGCATCGGAAAGCTCTTTCTCGTCGAGCGTCTTGCCTGCTGTTTCCATGGCCGTGAGCAGGGTAGCTTCGGTGAACCGTTTGGGCGCACGCGTCTTCTTACGCACGCTTTCCACTTCGAGCGCGTCCTGCGCCTGACCGCCCGCGAGGCCGCCGGGCAAACTTTGTTCGGTCTCCGCAGTCGCCCGCTTTCTCTCCGTCTGGAAATCGAGCACCTTCCATCCCACCTGCTGGACCGCCGTGCCGGAGGAGTGATAACGGTCGACTACCCGATCGTTGGCAATCGCCGTGAAAATCGTGGTTACCGACCATAGGTGGTCCTCATGCCATGCGGCCAGCAGCCGCCGGCATATCAGGTCGTAGATTCTTCGCTCGTCGGCCGACAGATCGGCGCCATCGGGAGAGGTTACGGTCGGAATGATGGCGTGGTGATCGCGGATTTTTGTGTCGTCCACAAATCGACGGCCCAATGGACGCTCGCCGGTCCCGGGGGCCAGATGCTCGCGATGCGGCTCTTCGATCGTGTTCACGATGCGCGGCAGCGTGGCGGCGACGTCCTGCGACAGATAGCGGCTGTCCGTGCGCGGATAACTGATCAGCTTGTGGTGCTCGTATAACGACTGCGCCAGATCCAGCGTCTTCTGCGCGCTGAAGCCGAAGATGCGATTGGCATGCCGCTGCAGTTCCGTAAGATCGTAAAGCGGCGGAGGCGGCATGCGCTGCGTCTCGGCTTTGACGGACTCGATCACGGCCTTGCCGGTTTTGGCGCGGGCCACAATCTGCTCAGCTTCTATGCCGTCGACCGGCAGCCGCATCGACTTCTGAACGTCTTCGGGCGTGCGGAACCACGTGCCTTTATAGGATTGCGCATCCGGTTTCGCGGCAGGTCGAAACGTGGCGATCACTTCGAGATAATCTTCCGGCACGAAACTTCGAATCGCCAACTCACGTTCGACGACCATCGCGAGGGTGGGCGTCTGCACGCGCCCTACGGACAACTCGCCCCCATAGGCCAGCGTGTAAGCGCGCGACAGATTCATCCCCACCAGCCAATCGGCACGGCTGCGTCCGCGCGCCGCATTCGCCAGCGGCTCGAAGTCGCGACCCGGCCGCACCGCATCGAAGCCTCTGCGAATCGCCTCGGGAGTCAGCGAGGAGATCCACAACCGGCTGATGGGCTTCACGCAATGGGCGGCTTCATAGATGTAGCGGAAAATCAGTTCGCCTTCGCGGCCCGCGTCCGTCGCGCAGACCACGCGCGCGATGCGCGGCGAGCGGAGGATTTTGCGCACGGTCTCAAACTGATCTTTGGTCTTCTCATAGACGACGAGCGGCCAGGAAGCGGGAATCATAGGCAGCAGGCTGCGCCGCCAGGCCTTCCACTCCGGCTGTATTTCGTGGGGCTGGGCGAGCGCGGCGAGATGCCCGATGGCCCACGTCACCACGTAGCCGTTGCCGTGCAGATAGCCGTCGCCTTTGGCGTTGGCGCCGAGCACGCGCGCGATGTCCCGCGCCACCGAAGGTTTCTCGGCCAGCACTGCCACTGCCGAGGGTTCTTCCGATTGCTTGCTCAAATTACCAGTGTAGTGTCGTTGCTCCCGGAGAGGGCTGAGGGTGTCCGTTTTCGGGATTCCCGGCTTCCTATGCGTATTAATGATTATTCCTCTCGCGTTTTCCGGCCCGGGAACAGCGGCGTGGTCTGAAATTTATATTTGGGTGGCGATTGCTCATGGCTCGATTTGAGAGTCTCATGAGCCGGGGTGAGAGACGTCGGAGTTACACGAGAGCTGGGCGGCCGCGGCATTTGTTTTCAGGGGCCTGGCGGCGAGAAATATTTTACCAGCTGTGAAGCCAATTTTTAGCGCCTATTACATTTCCACGGCAATCCGCCAACTCACAGAAAACAAGGCATCATTCGAATGTCAGGGTCCCCGTCCCGAACCCCGCAACAATCCACCGAACGGACAGGGAAGCCCACCCCCGCCGGCGGCGAATCGTCCGAATCTTTGACAACACGCGTTCGGCCCCATAGACTTGACCCCATGCCCCGCAAAATAGCCCGGCGCAGCGTTCTTTCGAGCGTCGCCCTGGTTCCGCTTACAGCCCTCAGGTCCACGGCGCAATCCTCCGTTTCCGTCTTCTCCTCAGCGCAGAAACGCTGTCTCGAAGCGTTCGCCAATCGCCTGGTTCCGCGGGACGATCTGGGTCCCGGCGCGGTCGAATGCGGCGTGGTCGAGTACATCGAGCGTTCGCTCGCCGACCCGCAGATCGGGGGTAAGTCCGCGATGCAGGCGGGCCTTGACGCGGTGGACGCATTTTCGCGCGAGACCGAGGGCGCGCCTCTTGCCGATCTTTCGCCCGAAAAGCAGGATGCCGTTCTGACCGCCATCGAAAAGAATTCGGCGACGTTCTTCGGCCTGATCCGGCGGCTCACTCTCGAGGGCATGTTCGGCGATCCCTCCTACGGCGGCAATCGCAATTTCGCCGGTTGGGATCTCATCCGCTACCCAGGTCCGAGACTGGCCGTCGCCGCCGAGGATCAAAAAATGGGCATCGAGATCAAGCCCGTTCGCTATTCGGCAAACGGAGCGAATCATGGCCATTAATCTGAAGCCGGTCGACGTCGCGGTGGTGGGTCTGGGCGCGGCCGGCGGCGTGGCTGTGCTGCCGCTCGCGAGGGCGGGACTCAAGGTTGCCGGGATCGAAGCCGGCACATGGATGGACCCGCGCACCTTCAAGCCCGACGAGATTTATAACAATGTCCGCGGCCTTCTGACCTCGGTTCCCAAGGCCAATCGCGAAATCCCCACCTTTCGGGAATCGCCGTCGTCACCCACCCGGCCGCGCGCCTCCGTGCATCCCATGATGAACGCTATCGGGGGAACATCGATTCACTATTGGGGGCAGAGCTGGCGGCTGAAGGCCTGGGATTTCCGCACGCGCTCGGAAGTTGTGAAGCGCTATGGCGCGGGTGCGATTCCAGCGGGGTCCACGCTCGAAGACTGGCCGCTCACCTACGACGAACTCGAACCCTGGTACGACTTGGTGGAGCACGAGGTCGGAGTATCGGGAAAAGCGGGCAACATTCAGGGCAATCTCGACCAGCGCGGCAACGTCTTTGAATCGCCCCGGCAGCGTGAGTATCCCATGCCGCCTCTGCGCCAATCGGGCTATAACGAGCACATGGCGCAGGCGGCGACGCAACTCGGATGGAAGCCGTTTCCCGGACCCGCCGCGATCAATTCGCAGGAATATAAAGGCCGTCCCGGCTGCGCGTTTCACGGATATTGCAGCCGCGGCGGATGCCATATCAGTGCGAAGAATTCCACTGCCGTCACCACCATTCCCGAGGCTCTAAAGACGCGCAACCTGAAAATTTTCGACAAAGCGCAGGTCACGCGGATCGCCGCCGGAAACAATGGCCGTGTTACAGGCGTGACGTACATCAGGGACGGCAAAGAATATTTTCAGCCGGCCAAAGTGGTTCTGATCGGCTCTTATGCCTACGAAAACACGCGCCTCCTGCTCTTATCGAAATCCAAAGCCTGGCCGAACGGCTTGTCGAACAACCACGGCCAGGTGGGCAAACACTACATCGGCCATTGGGGCGGAGGCGTGCTCGCGCTCTTTCCACAGGACATCAATGTCTGGTACGGCACTCCGTCGCAGGCGACGCTGGTCGACGAATGGGCCGACGACAGTTTCGATCATACGGGGCTCGGCTTCATCGGCGGCGGCAGCATGAGCGCGTACACCGAGAAACACCCCATCGAAGCGGCCTCCATGGATACCTTCGGCAGAGCGCCCGCGTGGGGTTCCGGATGGAAGAAATTCGTGCGCGAGAATGCGGGCCGGTGGACGCAATGTTACATCCAGACCAATACGTTTCCCTACGAGAACACCTGGCTGGACCTCGACAGTGAAGTGTGCGATCCACTGGGCGATCCCGTCTGCCGCATCACCAGCGGCCCCCGCGTGAACGAGCCGCGCGCCACCGAATTCGTCCAGAAGAAGATGGAAGAGTGGTACCTTGCCGCGGGCGCTCTGCAGGCGATCCGGCGCTCGGCCGCGAGCGGACCCACCGCGCCCACCACGCATGCTTATGGAGGCACGCGCATGGGCGACAATCCGGAGACCAACGTGGTAGATCGCTGGGGATTTTCTCACGAGGCGCCCAATCTGGGCCTGCTGGGCGCCTCCGTGATGGGGACTACAGGCGCGCGGAATCCCACGCTGACGGTGCAGGCGCTGGCGTGGAGGACCGCCGACAGACTGACGAAGAACTGGAAGGCTTTCTCTATGTGATTACGGCAGAAACACGGAGCGGTTGAGCCAGATGATGTTGTCCCAGCTCAGCACCTTCTCCGTGCCGTCGAACAAATTCGCGTAGCGAGCGCGCGCGCCACCTGAAGCTTTGAACGAGAACTCCTTCACCCGATCCGGCGGATTCGTCGTTACGTTCCGCAGGATGTCGAGGACTTGTTCCTGACGGGAAATCTGATAGAAGGCCGGATTCTTCGCCGAATAAAACCGCACGTCCGAGGGATTTCCGTGATTGCCCACGCCGCGTTCGAACCGGATATGCATCTCAAGGCGTTCGCCCGTGGCGGCGGCAAAGACCCAATCCTGGGAATCGACGACCGGTCCCGACGCGCCGCTGGAAGTTGTGCGCTGCACCGAATTCGTGACGGCTGCCAGGTAATTGCCAAACGGTCCAGGAGCGTCGCCCGGGTCCGCCGTCAATCCTCCGATGATCAACTGCTGGTTCGCTCCGGACGCGTCCTTCACCGGCGCGGCCAGATAAACCAGGCGGTTCGATCCCTTGCCGAGCGGCTTTCCGTCGGGGCCGTTAATCGTCATACGGTCGATGAAAATCACCCGCAGGTTCGCGTCCTTCGCCGGACCCTGCGCCGCGACGTTCGACGTCCATCCCGCCGGCAGAAAGGCCTGGAGCGCCGCCTGCGGCACATTGAAGTCGAGTTGAAACCGCGCCTCCGCGCTGTGCTCCTGCAGAGTCTGAGCGCCCAACTGGCTCACGGCAAAGGCAGTAATCGCGAACAAAATTTTCATGACGGAATCACCAACGTGGACAATATCATACTGTAGGAATCAGATGCGGACCATCTCCAAGAGGACACAGTACGGATTAAAGGCAATGCTCGCATTGGGACGCAAGTATCGGGAAGGCCCGGTGCTGATCGGAACTTTGGCGAAGGAAGAAGTGATTCCGGTGAAGTTTCTGGAAGCGATTCTGCTGGACCTGAAGAGCCGCGGCCTGCTCGAGAGCAAGATGGGGCGCAAAGGCGGCTATCACCTCAGCCGGCCGCCTTCCGCCGTAACTATCGGTTCCATCATTCGCATCATCGAAGGTCCGCTCGCGCCATTGCCCTGCGCCAGCGAAACCGCCTTCCGGGCCTGCGACGAGTGCCAGGACGTGGAAAACTGCGGCACACGCATCATTATGCGGCGTGTCCGCGATGCCATGTCGGAGGTGCTCGACCGCACCACTTTGGCGGATCTGATCCGGCAGGTAGATTCCGGACGCGCCGAGCACTCCGCGGTCGAGACCCTCATGTACAACATCTGAAGGACGGGAGGACCGATTACGTCTTCTCGACGAATTCCTTTTTGATCGTCATGCCCAGGCCCGGCCCCTGGGGCAGGTTGAAATATCCATCCTTATCCAGCGTGAGCGGATTTTCAAAGATCTCGAACGGATACTCGAAATTGCCGATCGGCACATCGTTGAAGATTTCGAGATAGGGCGCGTTGGGCCACGAGGCGACCAGATGAAGATCGCAAACCGTACCCAGCCGGCTATCTCCTACGTGCGGAATGCAGAGCTTGTTCATCGATTCGGCGATCACCGCGATCTTCCGCAGATGGGTCGGGCCTTCCAGCATCACCTCGGGCTGCACGATATCGAAGCAGCCTTTTTCAAGCAGCGTGCGAAATTCGTGAACGCCGCGATTGCCTTCCCCGCCCGCCAGCTTCATGTCGATCTGGCGATTCAGTTCCGCGAGGCCGTCGAAATCGTAACGCGGCAGCGGTTCTTCCAGCCAATACACCTTCATCCGCTGATATTCCTTCGCGGTCTCGACGGCGCGGGTGAAATCCCAGGGCACGCCCTTCTCGGAAGCGTAGTTCAGAGTAGCCTTGTTGGCGTCGCACATGATTCCGAAGTCGTCGCCCACGGCCTTGCGCGCCACTTCCACCAGCCGGATATCCTCCTGCATGGTGGGAAAAGAACAACGATATTTGATAGCCTTCCATCCCTGCGCCTTGAATTTGACGGCGATGTCGGCGCGCTCCTCGGGCGTGGAGAGCCGCAGCATGCTGGCGTAGGGCGCCACCCGGTCTCTGCCCCCGCCCCAAAGCTTGTAGAGCGGCTGATTGGCGGCCTTGCCGATCAGATCCCAGATGGCAATCTCCACGCCTGCGGTGCCGCGATAGCCCGTCCCGGCTTGTATTTCGTAGAGACGCGCGGCGTGAAGATCCACATCGAAGGGGTCCTTGCCCACCAGCAGGGCCTTTACCCGGGGGAGCAGAGCGGGGTCCATTTCCGGGCCGATGCCGCTGATGCCCTGATCGCTGTGCACTTCTACAAAGGCGCCACCGCCGATCTTGATCGCTCTGGGGTTACCGACCCAATCGGGATAAGATCCGAGATCTTTCATCACTTTCAGAGGCACGATACGGACATCGGTGATCTTGATTCGCGCCCCGCGCAGCCGGGGAACGGCCGCCAGCGCCGGAAGCGCTTTCAGAAAATCTCTGCGATGTAATCCTCTTGCGGGCATCTCGAACTCCTTGTTTCCGCGGCGCTGCCGCACCCTGCATATTACACCCTTCGCCGCCGAAGGTCTGGTACGGTGTCGCGAACGTATCTCCTGTTTACGGTACCGGTACAGGGAACCTCGAAAAGAGCCGCTCAACTCGCCGATAATCACTTCGTCAGGCACGGGGAACGGAGGCTCTCCCGCGCTTGATAAGTCTGCCGGGCGGCGGATATTTGTCCATGCAAATCGCTGCCCGGCGACCATTTTTCCATGGGCCTTCCTTGAAAGAGGTCGTCTTGACAGAGGCTCATAGTATTGAAAGTGCGCTGGACCGCCGCGCGAGTTTGCGCTTTCCTCTGCGGCTCGCGCTCAGTTACCGGACGCTCAATCCCGCGTCGGGCCAATGTTCGTCCTCGGCAAGAACCGTCAATATCAGCAGTAGCGGCCTGCTCTTCGAGGACCACGGATCTCTCCATCCCGGGCAACACGTATTGGTGTCGGTGGAGTGGCCGGCCCGCCTCGACCACCGGATACCTCTCAATCTGATCCTCGAAGGAAGAATTGTCTGGGCCGCGAACGGATACGCGGCCATGCGGGTTCACCGGCACGAATTCAAAACCCGCGGATCCGCGCCCGTACCCTGCGCCCCCGAAAATAACCAGCGAACCGATGCCGACACGCCGGTCGATCGGCCTGCGAGTACATAGGTACCTGATCCGTACGCCGGGTTGTCCCCGGCCGCATTGCCCGGCCGCATTGCCCGGCCGCATTGCCCGGCCGCATTGCCCGGCCGCATTGCCCGGCCGCATTGCCCGGCCGCATTGTAAGATAGCCCCACGAAGCAAATGCAAATGCAGGATAGCGGCCGCCTTCCGGTGGCTGTGGTTGGCGCCGGCGCGGTGGGCTGTTATTTCGGAGGGATGCTGGCTCGGTCCGGAGTGCCGGTCACGCTGATCGGCCGCCAACCCCACGTCGCCGCCATAGCTCGGGACGGTTTGCTGCTTGAGACATTGCGTTTTCGCGAACCTGTGAAGGTTGCGGCAATGACGGAAATCGGCGCGGTGCGCGATGCACGGGTTGTCCTTTTTTGCGTCAAGACGATCGATACCGAAGCGGCCGCGCGGGAACTGCAGCCCCACCTCCGTTCAGGCAGCGTCGTGATCAGCCTTCAGAACGGCGTCGATAATACGGCCCGCATTTATTCCGCGGCGAAGATCGAAGCGATACCTGCCGTGGTGTACGTCGCGTGCGCCATGGTTGCGCCTGGACATGTGAAGCATTCGGGCCGCGGCGATCTGATTATCGGGGACCGCAAGACAGCCGACACCGCGGCCATCGCCGCCCTGTTCGAACACGCCGAGGTTCCGTGCCGTGTTTCCGAATCCATCGAAGCCGATCTCTGGACGAAGCTCATTATGAACTGCGCATTCAATGCGATTTCCGCGTTGGGCGGTTCCGAATACGGGCGCATCGTAGATTTCCCGTTGACGCGCGATTTGATAGCGCGGATCGTCGGGGAAGCCGTGGCCGTGGCCCGCGCCGGCGGGATATCGCTGCCCGAAGCCGCCAACGTCGAAGCGGCGTTGCAACTGGGCCGGGATATGTCCGGCGCAACTTCATCGACGGCGCAGGATATCGGCCGCGGCAGACCTACGGAGATCGATTCGCTCAACGGATATCTCGTCCGGCGCGGCGCGGAACTCGGCGTTCCCGTGCCTGTCAATCGGACTCTGCACGCGCTCGTTAAGCTGCTGGAAATTACCGCCACCGGAACGGTGTAAAACTCTGGTGTGGTCGGCGAGACAGGGGCCGTTACGTTGCGTCTGGTTTGCCCGAACGATAAGGCCGGCGCTCGCTCCATCGGCATGTTGGAAACGCCGGAGTTTTGTCCGTCTGCAGAAGTGACCGGACGACGCGAGTTCCGCTCTCCATCCTGCCGTGCATCCATATATCGGCGGCGGATCTCCCTGAAGGTTTCCCCCAGCCCTCGTGTGCCGCAGGACGCGCGATTCGCTAACCCCTTGTGACGGAGACGGCGGCCGCGAGTCTCTGGCTCAGGCGAACCGTCTGAGCGCTACCGCCAATCGAGACGAGCAGGCTGGCGCCCCGGTTGCCCGGTTCCACGCGAACGTGCACGCCGGGCAATAACCCCAGCCGCTCCATATCGCGCAAAGCCGCCGGATCCCGATCGGACACGCTGCTGATCACGGCTGGGACGCCGCAAACCCATTTCGACAGGGGAACTTCTTCGCGTGGACGCACCGCGCCGTTCCGCTCGGGAATCGGATGTCCATGCGGGTCGGTAGCGGGATCGCCGAGTTTGGCTGCGATGCGATCTTCGAGGCGCTCCGAGATGAAATGCTCCAGCCGCTCGGCCTCCTCGTGGACTTCATCCCATGGGTAATCCAGAAAATCGTGCAGGAATCGTTCCAGCAGCCGGTGGTGCCGCAGAACTTCGAGCGCGCGATGTTTGCCGGCAACCGTCAGGCGCACGCCGTGATGCTTCTCGTATCTGACGAACGAAGGTTTCTGCGCCGCCAGTTTCTGGAGCATACCGGTCACCGACGCGGGGCGCACTCCCAGGCGCTGCGCCAGAGCGTTGCTCGAAACTCGCTCGTTATCCGGTCCGCTCAATTCCAGAACGGCCTTCAGATAGTCGTCCACCGACTCGGTGTTGGGCAGCCCATGGATTTTAGGAGTCACTAAAGAATAGGCTATCATCACCTTGACAGAACAGGGGCGGCTTCATCATACTCTGATTTAGTCATGCCTAAATTAGTATTCGCGCTCTGCGTGGCCTCGATCTCCGCCTTTGGGCAGGGAGAGACCACCAGCGCCATCGTTGGCTCGGTCGTGGACCCGGCGGAAGGCGCCGTTGCCGGAGCCGCCGTAACGCTCACCAGCGCGGACAACGGCATGAAGCGCTCGGTAAAAACGGACTCCTCCGGCCGATTCAGTTTTCCTCAGCTCAAGCCGGGTCCCTACATCGTCAAAGTGGAAGCGGAACACTTTGAGACGCAGCAGAATAATTCCGTGGTGGCCGGTCTCGGGCAAAAGCAGACGGTCGATTTCACGCTGAGGATCGCCGCGTCCAGTCAGATCGTCACCGTGACCGAGCAGGGTGCGCTCGTGAATACGGCGAATCCGAATACGTCCACCACCTTGAACGCCAGGGCGCTCGAAGACCTGCCCAACCCTGGCGGAGACCTCACTTATCCGTTGCAGTTTGCGGCTGGGGCTCTGATCAATACGGCCGGCAGCGGTAACGATTTCGTGGGCGGAACGAATGGTTACGGAAACGTGCAGTTCAATGGCCTGCCGGCTCTGGCTAACGGGTACATCGTCGACGGGCTCGAAACCAACGATCCATTGACCAATCTCAACAGCGGCCTTTCGACCAACCTGGTGCTGGGCCTGAATTCAATCGCCGAGGTTACGGTGAACACGCTTTCGTATGCGGTGGATCAGGGCCGCTACGGAGCCGCGCAGGTCAACTATGTGACCAAGTCCGGGACCAATCTTTTTCATGGTAATCTCTACGAGCTGTGGAATGGCGGGCGCTTCAACGCAGCCGATTTCTTCACCAACTCCACGACGGGCAGCCACAAACCGCGTTCCACGGTGAATCACTTCGGCGGCAGTCTGGGGGGCCCTGTGGTGCGCAACAAGCTCTTTTTCTTTTTCGATTCCGAATGGGTACGGATTGCCCTGCCTATCGTTACGGCCACAACGGTGCCGACGCCGGCGTTTCAAAACTACGTGCTGCAACAGCTTCCGCTGCACGGCACGCCACAACTGGTTCCCTTCTACCGGAACCTGTTCTCCCTTTACGGCAATACGGCGGGTACTCCGCTGGCGATACTGGGTTGCCCATTCAACGGCGATGGCAGTTCGGCGGGCGGCTCGCCTGCGAACGGAAACGGTTGCGCCAACCGCCAGAGCGTTTCGCAGTCGAGCGACGACAGCGAGCAGGTCCAGACCGCGCGCATCGATTACAACATCGACGAGAAGAATATTGCGTGGGTTCGCCTGCAGTCGGACACGGGCTTGCAGGCCGCCTGGACGGATCCCATCAATGCGCTGTTCAATGCAGCTTCGCCGCAGCCGTTATACTCGTTTGCCGCCGGCTTCACGCACGTGTTCTCGCCCAATCTGGTGAACTATTTCAATCCGGCATTCTCCTGGTACGAGAGCCTGTTCGGGCCGAGCGATCTTCAGAAAACGCTGGCGGCATTTCCCATCGTATTGCAGGGCAGCGGCGCCGATGCGCCCTTCACGACGCTGGGTGGCATGGATAATTCCTGGGTGCAGGGACGCCGCGCCTCCCGTTTCTTTATCAACGACAATCTCGCATGGAGCATTGGGGGGCACGAGCTCCGGTTTGGAACCAATGGCAGAATCCTGCTGCTGAACGATTACGATTTCGGCGAGGGCACCGTGCCGCTTGTGACATACACGACGTTAGCTCAGTTCATCAGCGGGGTTGCGTCCACGGCGTCCGAAACGTTCCCACTGGCCGATTCGCAGCCGTGGAACTTCGTCAATCTGGATTTCTACGCGCAGGATACGTGGAAGGTCACGCGCAAGCTGACGTGGACCTTCGGCATGCGCGACACGTGGAATTCGAATCCCCTCAACCCTCATGATGCACTGGCGCGATTGCCGGGGTCTTTCGATGCGATTTCTCACGATGTCAATCAGCCGCTGAACGCCGCTATTGAAACTCACCTGGGGAACCTGTTTGACGCGACGCCGCTGGCCATCCTGCAGCCCAGAACCGCCCTCGCGTGGCAGTTGGCGCCGAAGACGGTCCTGCGCAGCGGATTCGGCCTGTTCAGCGATCTGCTGCCAGGCAGCATTGTGGACCTCGTGGGCGCCAATCCGCCCTATTCGAAAACCTTCGAAGGCGGCCTGCTGGGCACGGCGGGCGGAACGGCAATCGCACCCGGCGTACCGAACAGCGCGGTGGACGCGACGGTGGCGGCGAATCAGACGTTCAACACCGGCTTCGCGCAAGGGCAGCTTTCCTGCGCATCGGCTCTGGCGAATCCCAACACCTGCCTGCAGCCGGTGGCGATCACCGCCGTGCCGGACGGCAAACTGCACGCGCCGTACTTCATGCAGTGGAGCTTAGCGCTCGAACATCAGATCGGCGACAGCATCAACCTGCGGGCGCAATATGTGGGCACGCGAGCGGTGAATCAGCCTTATCTGACGCAGGTCAATGGCTATCAGACGGTCTGCACGGGCTGCTTTGCGCCGTTCCCATACGGGACGCCGGCCGACGCGCGCTTTGGAGCCGTAACGCAGTTGAGCACGGGGGCTAACAGCCACTACAATGCACTGCAACTGACGGCTGAGAAACGGCTCGGCCACGGCCTGGAAGCGCAGGCGAATTACACCTGGAGCCACTGCCTCGATACCGTGTCGAATGGCGGCTTCCTCTCGTTCTCCTCGAACGGAATTCTCTCGCCGCTGCCCGGAGATCTGCGCAGGAATTACGGCCCCTGCGATTACGACGTCCGGCAGAATCTGACGGCGCAATTTGTCTACCAGTGGCCGATCAGGGTGGAAAACCGGCTGGCCGGCTCCGCGCTCAACGGATGGCAGGTTTCGGGTACGCTCTTCCGGCACACGGGCCTGCCATTCTCGGTTCTGAGCACGCCCTATTCGGCCAACGGGAACGGCATTGTGCAGGCTGGTGGGCCGCAATATGCGAGCGTCGTCCCCGGCGTGCCTCTTTATGAGCGCCAGTCGATTCCCGGCGTAACGCAGCCAGGCACCGTTCAGTGGCTGAATCCCAACGCATTTGTATCGGCGGTCGATCCTTCCACGGGAGCTTGTGCGGGAGGCGATAGTCCGGCCAACTGCCAGTTCGGCAATCTGGGGCGCAACGCGCTGCGGGGCCCTGACTTCGTATGGAGCGATTTCTATCTGACTAAATGGTTCACCCTGAGCGAACGCGTCAAGCTACGTGTGGAGATGCAGGCCTTCAATGTATTCAATCACCCGAATTTTGCGCTGCCGTCCGTAGTGTACGCAGGCATCCCCGGCCGCCCCTCGACCCAAACCGGATTCGGCGCGCTGACGGCCGAGACGTCGCCGCCGACCGGTCTGCTGGGTGTCGGGCTGGGAGGGGACAGTGCGCCGCGAATGATTGCGTTTCAGGGGCGGCTGGAATTCTGATCCGTAGTTTCGGGCGTCTTTGCCTTCCGCTGATCGCATTCCTCCATTTGCTCACCGACGACGCCGTGCTGCACGACGCAGTTCGCTAGCCCTGGCGAATAGGCCCTCCGGCTATTGCCAATCCGCACCATGAATTATTCGAAAAATATGCACAAAATCGGAATCGACTCCATATAAGGATGATGTACGGTAGCGGCGTGGTGACGAGTTCGCGGGTGTTCCTGCCTTCGTATCGTTGACAGGGCGCGAGTTGGGCCGCGCAAATAATCCGCGATGGCTTGCAAATCGTCGGCGGCAGCCGGAGCCCACCGAACGCAGCTGGAGTTCGGTCGGCATCGGCTAAATCTTCTACGACGCGGCACGATCCTTGAAGAGATTTCGCGACCGAGGCCGACCGGGACAAACCCAAAAATACCGCGAACCCCGGTCAGGGCGTAGTTTCGGACGCCTTTGCCTTCTGTGCCCCGCTCGATTTGCGCACCTGTTCGAAGTACTGCTGCACGTAAGACTGCACCGAGACCGGAATTTCGTCCCGGCTGACATCGCTGTCCGCTTCGCCGTGGGCCGCCGATTTGCTGGTCCAGGCGGTGCGCAGTTGCTGATTCCCGGACTGCACTTCGATCGTCGTTTCGCCGGTAACGGTGGCGGCGCGCTTGCCGATAATCTCGCTGATCTTGCCCATCGCCTTCAATTGCTCGGCGGCCTTCACGTCTTTCGCGCCATCCTGACTGCCGGCGCCGCTGCCCGCCTGGGCCGACTGCTGGGAACTCTTCGATCCGTCCTTGCCCTGCGACGCCTGCTGGCCCTGCTGCGAATCGTCGCTGGGCTCACCATCCTGCGCGTCGCTGGGGCTCTCGCCCTGCTCTCCTTTGGCCGAATTACCTTTATCGCCCGGCCCCTTGTCGGATTTTGCCGTTCGATTCTGCGGCTGGGGTTTGGACGCGCCGGAGTTGTCCTGACCGGCCTTCGACATCATATTCGAAACCGCATCCTTCAGCTTCGAAAAGAGGCTGGAATTATCGCCGGTGCCACTCTTTGAATTGCCCTTGTCGCCCTGCGAGCTGTTCTTGTCCGAATTCTTGCCTTTGTTCTGGTCCCCGCCGCTCGAAGGCTTGCCGTCGAGCGGATCGCCGTCAGGAGATTCGGCGGCGTCATTACCGGCTTTACCGTCTTCCGATCTCCCGGCGGAATCGCCTTTCTCCCCTTTGGCGGGCTTGCCCGGAGCGTTGAGCGCCTCTTCAATCGCTTTGTCGAGCGCGTTCGATTGCTGCTGGTCAACCGGATTGGTGCGAACGCCCAGCTTCGCCAGCAGGGATTCCGCCAACTCGAGGCGCTTGCGCTCCAGCGGATCCACAAGCGGCGGCTTCTTAGCCTGTTTGGCCGCCAGGTCTTCAAACAGCACTTCGGTAAGCGGAGGGCGCAGATCGAGGCCGTGGCCGAACCCGTAACGCAGTGCCACCAGACCCGAAGCCAGCAGTGTCAACGCAGCCATGGCGTAAAGGGCTTTGGGTAAGGTGAAGGGCACCGCCTGATCCAGATCGAGTGCAGCGGCCGCATCTTCCGCCTGCTTCCGCTGTCTGCGCTGGAATTCGGAGGACGCAGCGTCATGCACGGAGAAGTAGAGAGCGGTCGAGAGCGCATCGCTGAGTCCGGCTGTCCGGTCGAGGTTTACAGCGGTGGCGTACGGGTCGGGGAGGCGCCGAACCACGCGCCATGCCCCGACGGACAGGCCCGCAACCGCAAAAAATGCCAGGGACCACCATTCGAGATAGCGGGTGCCAAGCACCAGAAGAAGGGCGAGGCCGGCAATGGCGATGGAGGCTGCAAACGCCAGTTGCCCCAACGCTTCGTTGACCACGAAACGCCGGCGGGCGCGGCGAATGAGCTCCTCAACCATTCGATTCTCATTATCCATCACGTTGGGGACGAGCGCGGGAACGTAATTTACAGTACTTCAGCGAACACCTTCTTGCGTCCATGGCTTTAGAATCGAAACGTGACCGCATGAATGTACTGATCGTTGACGACGAGAGCAGCCAGCGAACGGGACTGGCCGGCATGGTGAAAGCCTGGGGGATGCATGCCGAAACCGCTTCGGACGGCCAGGAGGCAATGGATAAACTAGCCAATTTCCAGGCCGACGTGATCGTGACCGACATGAACATGCCTGGAGTCGACGGCTTCGGGCTCCTCAAGGCGCTGCGCGATACGGGCGATGCGCCGCCGGTAATCGTCGTGACGGCTTTTGGAAACGTGGAAACGGCGGTCCGCACTGTGCACGAGATGGGCGCCTTTTGGTATGTGGAGAAGCCCATTCAGGCCAATGTGTTGCAAGTGCTGCTGCGGCGCGCGGGGGCGCAAAGCGGACTGCGCAACGAAAAACGCGCTCTGGAGCGGACTCTTCAATACAAGGGTGCGGTGGGCGAACTGGTGGGGGCTTCGGGGCGGATGCAGGAGATTTTTTCACTGCTGCAGCAAGCCGCGCCCAGCCGGGCCTGCGTGCTGGTCTCCGGGGAAAGCGGGACGGGCAAAGAACTGGTGGCAAGGACCATCCATGCCCTCAGTCCGCGGCGCAGCGGTCCATTTGTTGCCATCAACTGTGCGGCGATGCCCGAAACTCTGATTGAGAGCGAACTTTTCGGGCACGAGAAGGGCTCTTTCACGGGCGCTTCCGAACGCCGCGCGGGGTGCTTCGAGTTGGCACAGCACGGCACGCTGCTGCTGGATGAAATCGGGGAAATGCCCATGGGCACGCAAGCCAAGCTGCTGCGCATCCTGGAGGATTCCAAAGTCCGCCGGCTCGGCGGCAAGGCCGAGTTTGAAGTGGACGTCCGGGTGGTGGCGGCGACGAACAAGGTGCCTGACGAAGCGGTGCGGGGCGGACACCTGCGCGAAGATCTGTTCTATCGCCTCAACGTGTTCCACGTGCATCTGCCGCCGCTGCGCGAGCGCCGGGAAGACATTCCCTCCCTGGCGGAAACACTGGTGACGGACCTGAACCGCAAACACGAGAAGAGGGTGACCGACCTCGCGCCGACAGTCGTCGATGCACTGGTGCGGCACGACTGGCCGGGCAACGTGCGCGAACTGCGTAATGCCCTCGAACGGGCGGTGATTGTCGCCTCCGAGGGCACCGTGCAACTCAACCATCTGCCCATCAACCTGCAATCCGGCCCTCCGCCGCAGCCGGAGATGCGTATGGCCGCGGCGGCCGGGATCGCGTCCGGCATGGCCTCCGCAATAGCCGGGGTGCGGACCCATAACGGCGGGGACACGGTTCAGGTTCCTATCGGGACCACGGTGGAAGACGCCGAGAGAAGCCTGATCCTCCGCACCCTCGAACACATGAAAAATAACAAGACGCGCGCCGCGGAGATGCTGGGTATCAGCCTGAAAACGTTGCATAACAAACTGAAGGAATACGGGGACACCCGGCGATAGAATATACTCAGATCGATGTTTCCACGGCTCGCGAGCGCCTCGTGCGTACTGGCGGCCTGCGCCGTCTGCCAGCTGAATTCCTTTGCCGCCGAGCCCCAGTGGGTTAAAGCCAGACTGGGATCGTTCGACGCCATCAGCGACAGCGGCCGCCGTGCGGCGGTCGAGGGCTTAAGCCAATTCGAACAGTTCCGCTTCGCGCTCGGCACCGTGATGGGGAAGCCGGACCTGGTGTTCGATCCACCGCTCCGAATCCTCGTCTTCCGCAATGCGCAGGAAATGGCGGCGCAGGGATTCACCGGATTGCGCATGGGCCGGGAGCAGTGGATGGCGTGCGCCACCGCCGAGGGGCAGCTTCCGCCCGCCCTGGTGCGCGAACTCACGCGCCGCATGCTGGAGGACAATTTTTCGAGCATGGCGGGGCCCACGGAAACGGCGCTCGAGACGTTTTTCAGTACAGTGCAGTCGAATTCGGTTCACGTGACATGGGGGGCACCGCCTCCAGCCGCCGAACGCACGCGCGAGTGGGCCCTGCTGCACATGATGATCACGCAGCCGGATTACTCCGGGCGTGCCCATATCTATCTGCATAACCTCGCGGCGGGAATGGATTCGGACGGCGCGGTGCGCAGCCTCGGCGAGGATCCCGTGAAGTTCAATGCCGAGGTGGACCGCTATTTCAATGCCGGAGTTTTTTCGAGCACCCAGGCGCCTAACCGCGCGCTGAACACCGAGCGGGACTTCAAAACCACGATTCTGACCTCGGACGAGGGCCGGCTGATGCGCGCCGATCTGCTGACGCCCGCTTCGGAGGCCGAATACCAGGCGCTATTGAGAGCCGGCAAACATGTGACGGAGGATAACGAGGGGCTCGGGATCCTGGCCATGCGAGCGGGCGATACCGTGCAGGCGCGCAAGTATATGGAAGAAGCGCGGCGTGGCGGGACGAAAAATGTCAGTGCCCTGACTTCCTATTCGGCTCTGGTGAAGGATCCGGAGACCGCTATGAGCATTCTTAAGGAAGCGCTGACGGCGGACCCGAAGTACGCGCCGGCGCATTGGGCGCTGGGCGAACGCATCGCCGATCCCCGGCGCCGCCTGGCGGAATGGAAGCAAGCGGTCAAGCTGGCGCCGCGCAAGTACGACTGGTGGGCGCAATATGCGCAACTCTGCCTCGATCAGAAGCAATACGCGGAGGCGGGCCGCGCGTGGGTGGCCGCCGCGCAAGCCGCGCCCGACGTCGAGACACGGGCGCAGTACCTGAGCCGGCGGGGACAAATCGACGAGCTGCGCAGAGAAGATGAGGCGGCCGAACGTCGCAGGGAAGCCGCCGCGGCGGCCGCCGATATGGACCGGCTCAAGGCCCAGGCGAAGAAGGAGCTGGCCGATCTGGAAGCGCGCGCCAACGCCAACCCCTTGTCGCAGGACGGTGGCGTGAAAACCGTGGATTGGGACGATGTCAATGGCTCCGAGACCATGACGGGCATTCTGATGCGGGTGGAATGTGCCGGCAGGCAACTTCGTCTCGACGTGAAGGACGAAACGGGAAAAACGCAGCGCCTGCTGGTACCCGACCCTTCGCTGGTCGAAATGACCGGCACGGATCCGACGGTCGCCTGCGGTCCACAGAAGCCCCGTCCGGTCCGGATCAGTTACAAGCCGAATAAAGAAAAAAGTGCTGTTTCAGGCGAGGCGACCAGGATAGAATTCCGCTGATGAAGAACCTGCTGAAGAGGCTCATCGGCGGGGATCGCCCCAAAGTGATCGCCGTCATCGGGGTGACGCGCGCCGACGTCGCGGCAGGTGTGTCGCATGCCCAATCCGGCGGATCGAAACTGCGGGTCTGGGCGTTCTGCGCGGAAGAAGCCGCGGAGTGGGTGGAAGGCTGCGATCGATTCGTGGCCGCAGCCGGGGCACTGCGGGTTCTGCGGGATCTGCGATCGGTCTGGCCCGCGCTCATTATCGTATCGTGGACTGGCGGACGAGGGGCCGCAGCGCTGAAGCTGATCCCTTTCTGGACTCCGCCGTTCCGGATAGTCGTTTGCAACGAGGCTGGAGGATTCTTTGCGGGTCGTCCGGGTCCCATCGCAAGGCATGCGCGGCGACGCTTCAGGGATGCTTCTCGGTCGGGCGCGCGGCGGATCCTCGACTGGGCGGGAGGAGCGGGCCAGTGGCTGTATTCGCTGGCTTACCGCACGGGTCAGCGAATGCGCGACGTAGTTCGCTTGCTCTACTCGCTGGCATATCGAGGGGGCGAACGAGCGCGCGACGTGGCGCTCTGGCTCTATTCTCTCGCCTGGCGCGCAGGTGAACGAGCGCGCGATGTTGCCGATTGGATCTGGAACGCGACTCTGGCGTTGTTAGCCTTCCTTGCGCGGTGTACACCGGTTCCAGCCCATTTCGTCATCGAGCGCCTGCAGCGGTGGGGACAGGCTGCGGAACTCGCCGTCGGATCGCCGCGCGGTTCGAGCTTCGTTGAAATCGCCGTTTCGGGCCGCGGCTGGCCGCAACGCAAGGTTGTCGCAGCGGTCCGGAATACGGACGTCGATTTTATTGTGTTCCGACGCCAGGGCGAAGAAGCGCGCGCTGAGCCCGGTATCGCGCTGGCTCGGGAAACCGGCGCGTTCGCGGTCGCACGCCAGTCGGCTTATTCGGGCTGGCGCAGACGGGTCGTCACCAAACATGCGTTCCGGAAGCTGCAGCCGGGTGAAGCGACGGAGGCCTTCGCGCCCTATTCGTCGCTAATCGCGATCCGGCGCGACCTGCTGGCGCGTTTCGGTGTTCCCTTCGCTCTCACGTACGGGACGGCGCTGATGATTCTCTACTGGAAAGCGGCGGCCGCCGGGATGCGGAGTTTAGTTCTGGGGCATGGCGGCGCCGTAACCCAGGAGCCCGCAATGGCGCTCGAAGACGCCGAACTGGTGGTTCGACTGGCCGTATCCAGGCGTCTGCGCGGTATGGCCCCGGCTCATCCGAAGCGTTTGCGGGGCAACGTAGCCTTCTCTCCTTCGCACCGCAGGAATTTTCGCGGCAAGCCGCGCGTGCTGGTGGTTTCGCCGTACCTTCCGTTTCCCCTTTCGCACGGAGGCGCGGTCCGCATGTACAACCTCTGCCGCGCGATGTCGGATGAGATCGACTTCGTGCTGGCCTGTTTCCGTGAAGCCGGCGAGGTGGTTCGTTATGAGGAACTGCATGAGGTCTTCCGGGAAGTCTACGTAGTAGACGCGGATGAAGAATACGCGGACCCCACAGTACCGAATCAGGTGGCCGGGTACCGCAACTCGGCCATGCAGGACCTGGTCCGGCGGCTGTGCCTCGAACGCCGCGTCGATCTCGTCCAGCTTGAATACACGCAGATGGCGGAATATCGGGACCAGACAGGCGCCATTCCGCTGGTTCTGGTGGAACACGATATTACGTTCACCCTGTATGAGCAGCTCGCGCATATTTCGCCGAAGCCCGAGGCCCGCGCAGAGTATCTTCGCTGGCTCGCGTTCGAGCGCGAAGCGTTGCAGTGTTCGAATGCCGTCTGGACCATGTCGGACGGCGATCGGGCGAAAGCTCTGGAATTCGGCGCGCCACGGAAGAGCACGGTAGTGGTTCCGAACGGTGTGGATCTCCTGCGATTCCAGGCCGCCCGAAGGCAGGGTGACGGCGGAACCGTCCTGTTTGTCGGGTCCTTTCGGCACCTGCCGAATCTTCTGGCATTCGAGGCGCTGCGGGAGACCATCATGCCGGCGGTGTGGCTGGATTGCCCGAACGCGAAATTGCACGTCATCGCCGGGCCCGACCACGAACGCGCCGCGCGGCTGGCGGGCAAGAGCGCGCTTCTCGCGCCCGACTCGCGGATCGCAGTCGACGGTTTTGTGGAAGATGTGCGGCCAGCCTATCGGGAATGCGACGTGGTGGCGATTCCGCTTCCCTTATCGGCGGGGACGAATATCAAGGTGATGGAAGCCATGGCATGCGGCCGCGCCATCGTGAGTACCCCTTCCGGCTGCCAGGGACTGGGCTTGCGGAATGAGATGGATGTTCTCGTGCGCGACATCGGGCCTGGGTTCGCCGATGCTATCGTGCATCTGTTGGCCCACGAGGAACTGCGGGAGAGGATTGCGCTCCGCGCCCGGCAGACCGTCGATCTGCGTTTCGGATGGGATTCAGCCGCGCGCGAAGCGCTGGGAAGCTATAGCGCATTGCTCGGCCGCGGGATCAAAGTAAATGGCGGGCGCAGGCTGCTGACGCGCGTCGCCCTGCAGCCGGACCGCCCCTGAGGCGGTGGTCAGCTGGTTTTACGGGCGATGAAGCGCGCTCCCAGCGCTCCGCCAGCAGCACAAATGCCCACGACCAGGCTGAAGACCAGCGCGAGCATCACCAGAAATACCGTCCCGAGCAATGCGGGGTCGTTTATGACCTGTTTCATCTGCGGGTCCTGCTGGATCATCTCGTCGAGAAACTGTTTCCCTGCAAAAACCATGGTCAGAGTCAGGACTATCGCGGTGCCTGCGAACGTCAGAACGCCCGTGATGGAACCGAGCCGTGCGCCGGCCGAAACGGTGAGCGATAAACCCGTGATGCGCCGGTAAAGCAGCACCGCGCCCCAGCCCGCCCCCAGCCACCACAGGAAAACCAGCAGATTCAGCACCGGAATCATCTCCACCAGCATGATGGCGAGGGACATCACGAAAGCCACGCGCAGCGCGATGGGATTGCTGAAGCTTACTGGAATCTGCGCCAGTTTCTCCTGCAGAGTGGGCTGCCGTTGGGGGATGGGCGGAACCGTCTCGGCGAGCGCGGCCTCAGAGGTGGGCCGTCCGCAGCGATGACAAAAGCTTGCGTTGTCGACCAGTTGTGTACCGCAGGTGCAATAGTCCGGCATGGGCGCGCCCGTTCGGGCGCATCTTTAGTTTGACGCAGCCTTGCCAACGGTGGCAAGCGGTCCGAGTGGGCTGCCCTGTTCCGAAGCGCTTTTCACTTCAGAGCGTCCAGCAATGTACGCTGCCGCCCCAGCCGTTCTTCCCGCGCCTCGCCGAAGCGCTGAATCCCGGCAAAAATCGACGCCTGATCCAGATGCGCCTCCGCGATCACTTCCGGTTCGAGCCCGCCGGTGAGCCACTGGTTGTCCCAGTCGGAGGTCAGCGAGAAGGCATCGGTCATCGGTCCCAGGTCGCGGATCGGCCACATGCGCCGGGTTCCGGTGCTCACCACCATGGCGTCGTAATACGCTTCGGGAGGCAGCACGGAATGGCGGTACTCTTCCGGCTGTCTGTCGAAGAGTTCTTCGCTGATGGCCGAGATCACCTTCACGTTGATGCCGGCTTCTTCGAGGCGCGGAATTTGTCGCACCAGGTTCACCGTCGAGCTGGAGCCCTGCGCGATCACGTACCCGTGCCGTGGGCCGGGAGCGAAGTCGCGAATCACGTACAACCCTTTGGCGGCGGCCTTCAGATCTTTATCGGCGAACCGATTCCTGTCGGCAACCGGAAAATCGGGACGCGCCACCTCGATCGAAATGATCCCCACTTTGGGATCGCGCGCCGCAATCTCGGCCGCCGCGAAATACCCGGCAGCGACGTCGTTGTAATCCCAGAAGTTCAGGTGAATGGTCTGGCCGCGCGGAAATAACTTCCATACCTGGGTGGCGAAGATGCCGAAATGCGTGCGTCCGTCGGCCGCCGTCTCCGGCCCCGAGTGCCCCGCCAGAATGTGCAGCACCCCCATGCGGAACCTGCTGTCCTGGCTCTGCTGGCTCCAGACACGGGCCGGCGTGTACATGAGCGGAGTGAACGCACCGTAGGTTCCGCTCAAAGCCCAGACGCCCGAAAACGCCTTCGCATCGACGCTGACGCTCTGTCCCACCAACCCGATGGCGGTGGCCACGTTGCCCGCCTCCTGGATGGCGGCTTTGATGCGCGTGCCCAGCGGGTTCGTCTCCGGATCGTAGTGGCCCCAAATGCTGCCGTGCTCCACGTTGATCGACTCCGAAAGGTCGGCCGCGAGCGTGAAGAAGCGGTTGTCGGTGACGTAATTCATCCACTTGATAATTTCCGAAATGCCGCGGCGCGTGCCGGCCATTTCGCCCGGTTTCCGGAACAGCGTAACAGCGACTTGTTTCTGCGCGCCGGAGAGCCGGTTCGTCGCTGTGACGATCTGTGGCTCCACCGGAAGATTCGCCACTTTGAGGCGATGATCGAGAAACGGGTCCGCCTTCGCGTCGAAATGCATCGGCAGGTCGTCTTTGATCGAGTCGCCGATTTCGACCAGCCGGTCGGCCAGCCAGTCGCCCAGACCATTGCGGTCGAGCAGTGACATCACCACGTCGATATTGGTCTTGAACTGAATCAGCCGCTCGCGGGGGTCCGTCACGGCGCCCTGGCGAATGCCCGAGAACTCGACGCCGTAGTGCTCCTCGAACGTCTTCGCCAACGCGACGAAGTAATCCGAGTTCATCTTCATCGCATAGGGATGGCTCTGGTAACTGACCAGTTGAGCGCCATGCCCGGGAATCTTTCCATTGACGGCGCGGGGCCAATAGCCCTTGGTGGTCCTGCCGATGACGATCATGGGCCGGCGGTCGGTCGGGTCCCATTCCTCCATGGTCTTGAGAACCGAAACGATCTGCGCGTAGTCGTTGCCGTTTTCCAGCGTGAATACGTTCCAGCCGTAGGAGGTCCATTGCTGAACCAGATCGTAGTCGCGGTACTTCCCGGCGATCACGCCGCCGAGCAGCACATCGTCGATACCGGCGTTGTTCTCCGAAAGCAAAATGCGCAGCCGCTTGCCGACCTGCATGGCCAGGGCCTGGGTCTTGAGCTCCTGCGCGTGACCCTCGGTCATGGCAAATTCGCCTTCGAGCGCGATGACCTTCAGGGAATCGGGGGCGCCGACGATATCCCAGAACGCCGCCTTACCGCCGGCTGTTGCGATACCCACGCCGGAAGGTCCGCCATTTACGTCGTTGGTGACATCCACGCTTTCGGCGTGGCCCGCCAGAGCTTTGATACCGCGCGCTTTGGCCTGCGCGAAGAGAGGATGGTCCTCGAGACCCTGATCCTGCAGCAACGAATGGAGAGCGCCCGCGCCGCGCCGGAAGCCCAAAGCGTCGATGGGCAGAATGGCGACGTTCGGATCCACGTAATAGCGCTTATTGCCGGTCAGCTTATACTTGCGTTCGAGCGCCTGGCCCATGATCATCCAAAGTGCGTAGCCCGTGGGGACGTTGTGCCCGCCCGCGAGCATGAACTTATCGCAGTAAGGATGTTTGGGACGCCGGTAGTCGAAACGCATGCCGCCCAACTCCGGCCCTGCCAGATGGGCCGCGACATTATAAGGCGTATATGCCAACGGCCCGCCGAAGTGCCCGGTCTGCGCATAGTTGCCCAGCAGCACCAGGGTCATGCAGGTCATGTAGCCTATATCTTCAAGGCTTTCGCGGTCGAAATTCAGCGCCGGCGGATCGGCTGGCGAGACGAGGGTGTGCGTAGCTATGCCCAAATCGAGATTCTCCAAATCAAACGCACAGTATATCGTGGGGGCTGCGTCGGTTGGGAGCCGTGAACCTGGAACTAGGCGACGAGCAACAGCTTCTTGCGGCGCTTGGCTTCGTACATGCGCTCGTCGGCTTTTTCGAGCAGCGTTTCGGCGTCGGCCCCATCCTCCGGGTAGCGCGAGACACCGGCGCTGATGCTGACCCTGGCGTCGCACTGTGCGTCGGCGGAAATCCGGTGGCCGATCCGGTCCAGTTTGGCCAGCACATCCGCCAGATACGGTCCCGCCTCCGGCATGATCACGACGAATTCGTCGCCGCCCAGGCGAGCGATGAAGTCCCCCGCGCGGCAGTTCGCCCGCAGCACATTCGCAACCGCCTGAAGGACACGATTTCCGGCGAGATGTCCATATTCGTCGTTGGCCGTCTTGAAGCCGTCGAGATCCATTACGATGACGGCGAAGGTTCCGTTTCTGCGCGAACTGTTGGCAACCTCGTGTTCGAGCTGGCTGAAAAGCGAGCGGGCGTTGCGCAGGCCCGTCAGTTCGTCGGTATCGGCGGCGCTGGTGGCCCTTTCAAAGCACAGCGAATTCTCGATGGCCAGACCGGCCTTGGGCGAAATCGCCAGCAGAATCCGCCGATGGTCGGGACTGAAAGCCTCCGCCTGCAGATGATAGAGCGTCAACACACCCACCACACGCTCGTGCGCCCGCAGCGGTACGGAAATGGCGGAGCGAAGAGGCGTTACCATCCGCGGATCGTTGAGATAGCCGGGCTCCACGGCGGGATTACCGTTGACCACCGGCAAATCGTTCTCGGCCACCCAGCCGGAGAGCCCCTGGCCCACCGGTATCTCGAGCGACGAGAACAAGCGGAAACTCTCGCCTTTCACAAAGCGGGGTACCAGCTTATCGCCCTGCAGGATGTAAATCGCGATGGCATCGTGCGCAATAATCTTGCCGAGGCGAACGGCCAGCAGCGCGAGCGTTTCTTCCAGACTGAGAGAACTGCCCAGATCGTTGGTAACTTCGATCAGCAGTTGAAACTCGCGGCGTGCGCCCGAGATCGCCAGACTGAAGTTGTTGCGCGCCGGCGTTTCGAAAGCAGGCGCCGATTGGGCGAATCCGGTAGCCGGAGCGAGGCCGCGCTCCACTTTCACATGCGACGATAACTTGACTACGTCCGTGCACTCCACCGCCCTGGCCTTCAGTTCCAGTTCGCGGAAGCGCCGCTCCAGTATGGCCACGATGCGCGGGTCGAAACTCTTACCGGATTCGTTTCTGACGATTTGCATCGCCTCTTCAAGAGGTAATGCCGGTCGATACTGCCGGTTGGAAGCCAGCGCGTCCAGGCAGTCCACGGCGGAAAGAATGCGGGCGCCGATGGGTATCTCATCTCCGGCCAGCCCGTCGGGATAGCCGGTCCCATCGTACTTTTCGTGATGCGAGCGCACGATGGGGACTACCGGGTAGGGGAAATGGACGCGTTCCAGAATTTCCGCGCCGACGACCGGGTGCACCTTCATCTTTTCGAACTCGTCCGGGGTCAATTTGCCGGGTTTGGAGATGATGTACTCGGGAACCGCCAGCTTACCCACATCGTGCAGCAGCGCCGCCGCTTCGAGCGCCTGCATTTCCATCTCGGAAAGATTCAGTTCCTTGCCGATTTCCGAAGCGTATACCTGAACGCGGCGCAGGTGGGCGGCCGTGGTGTCGTCCTTGGCATCGATGGCGAGCGCCAGAGTTTCGATGGTCCGAAGATGTAACCCCGCCATTTCGAGAATGTGCTTTTGCTGTTCCTCGACGCGCCCCAGATAGATGCTGTAAGAGCGGTATACGAGGTAGAGCGCGGGAACGCCCATAATCAATGCCGGCCATCCCATCCGCGCCTGCAGGAAGTGGAGCGCGCCCGCAATACCGCCCCCGACAAGGTACTGAGGGGATGTCCACAGGTAGGACTCGCGCCACGTGGGCAGCAGATGTCTGCCGGTAGTGAAACTGACGATACCCGCGACAATAATGGTGTTCATGAAAAAGTATGCAAGGGAAGCGCCCATCAGCCCGAGGCATCCGGTCGGGTCCGGCAGCGCCAGTAAGTGAGAATGTAAGGCTTCGTCCGCGGCCAGAATAGGCAATGCCATCCCGGCCGCGCTGAATACTATCTGGAACCATCGGGGCTTGCGGCTGGCATAGATGCAGCATTGTCCGATTGCGCTCGCGATGCCAACGAGCATGGCCGCGCGCAGGTTCATGCTCAGCAAAGCCGCGATAATAACGACATAGTTCATCGACAGGGTGACGAGTAAGCCCGGGAGACGAATCTTGAGGCCCGAAGCTACTATGGCCGCGAAGATGTACAGTGCGATCCGCCGCAGGTCCGCCGCCTGAAAACTCACCGAACGGAGAACCATAACGTAGGACGCAATGCCGGTAAGCACCACCATCCACCAATAGGCGATGGCTTTCCCCGGCATGTTCATGGAGTTCATGACTTGGTTCTCTTTATCCATTCACACTAGTAAGTGTGTCATCAATTGCCTTTACAGAATAGTTGTCCACGGTTAGCTTCCTGCCCTTCCTGTAACGCTACTGTTCACCGTTAACAGCGATTCCCATGCTCTCGGAAGCGTCGGTCGACGTGGTGCCCCATACGACGTTGCTGCCCCACACGACGTTGAAGCCTGTCATGGAACTGGTGCCCCAGACCACATTCGATCCCCAAACCACATTATTGGCCAGAAGCACACTGCTGCCCCAGACCACGTTCGATCCCCAGACCACATTCGATCCCCAGACCACGTTTGCGCCGCTGATGCCCTGCAGGGTCACCTGGCCCGTAGTCGAGTTATAGGCAACCGACGGCGATTTCGCCGAGCCCGACGGCAGTGAACCGATTTGAGAGGCGGTATAGAGATCCAGCTCGCCAGCCCCGATCGTGAAGATGTCGTAATAGCTGGTATAGCTGATCTTGGTAACCGGATCCACCGCCACGCTGCTGGCAGGGAAGTTGTTCTTCGACGACGATGCCATGAGCACCGCCTTCACCTGATCGGGCGTGATGTAAGGATCTGCCTGATAGGCCATGGCAGCCGCGGCGGCCACCACCGGGGTAGCCATACTGGTCCCGCTGAGCGTAAAGTAGTTGCCGGTTACGCGGTTCGCCGGATAAAGGTTGGAAAGGGTCAGGCCCGTCGGCAATGTGGAAACGATCAGGTTGCCCGGGGCAATGAGATCGGGTTTCACGTAGTGGTCATACAGCGTGGGCCCCTTCGAACTGTAACTGGCGATCAAATCGTCCGTGCGCACCGTGGTTCCCTCGCTCTTGACGCAGCCCACGGTGATCGCGTAAGGATCGTTGCCCGGAGCGCCGATGGTGCCATAACCTTCCGTGTTCGCCGTGTTGTTGCGCCCCTCGTTACCCGCCGCTACTACTACCGTGATGCCGGCTTTCCAGGCCGCTTCCACTGCCTGATCGAGCGGGTCGAGCGAAGCGGATTCGTACACCGGACGTCCCAGCGAAAGATTGATCACGCGGATGTTGTACTGGCTCTGCAGCGAAATGGCGGTCTGGATGGCTGCAATCACATTCGAGTCCGTGCCCGCGCCATTAACATCCAGTACCCGGAGGTTGATGATGTTAGCCTGCGGCGCGGTTCCGATATAAACGGTGCCGTTACCGTTGCCTGCGAGAATGCCCGCGACGTGCGTACCGTGCCCGTACTGATCGGCCGGAGTGCCGCCGACAAAAGACTGCTGATAGACGATGCGGTCGGTCGAACCGCTGTGGAAATCGGGAAGGTCGACAATGCCGCTGTCGATAATCGCTACTCCGACGCCCGCGCCCTTATAACCGTTGGAATTTACTGCGTTCGAGTAAACGGTGCCGTCGGTAATCTGATCGAACGACGCCTGCAGCGGCCGGTCGGGCGATATATAGGCCACATCCGGATCGTCGGCCAGAGTCTGCAACGCGGACGCCGGGACCGTATAGTGGGCTCCTTTGATGAAGTCCAACTTCCTTTGCAGCTTGCCGCCCAGTTGAGCAATTTTCTGGTGGTGGGCATCCGTCGGCGGAACTCTATACTGTACGATCGCCTCGACCGTATCGGACCGTTTCACCGATTGCAGGTCGCTCGAGAGCTTCTCGCTTCCGGCCCATACGACGGTGGTTGAGAACGTAAGCGCCAGCCATGCGGCTACGACGAATTTATTTATTTTTTTCACTGTATTTCTCCATCACCCCGAGATGCCGGGTACTTACAGCCCGATCATAAGGAAAGGAAGATTCGGGGTTCAACGCGCCTGGTAGCAGGGGGGTGATAGCCAGTAGTTAGCAATGCGGATTAATTTGGCATGGGGAGAGGCGCGATTCGACGAACACATCTAAGAAAATCATGGGGTTGGCCATTCAGTTGTATCGGCAGGCGCTAACTGGAGTAAGTGGTGCCCACGTTCCAAAACACTACTGGTACACGAAAGTTAACAGTGGCGCATTCCGGAAGTTAGTCGTCAGGTCCCGCGTTTATTGCCGTAGAGGTGTACATGCAGCCGCGGGCTGAACCGGTACCCGTGCTCTTTACATAATTCCGCGATCCAGGCGCCGCGCTGATTCAGGGCGTCGGCGGTAATCCCCTCGGGCATGAGGACAACGCTGTACGGCGGGGCCTGAATCTCCGCGACGATAGCCTGCACTTCCGTGAGATCCGCCTCGCGCGCGACGACAAACTTAAGTTGATAGCCGTAAGCCGAGATCAGCCGCTTCAGGATGCCTGGCTGCACGCGCAAACGTTCGTGTCGACTCCTGAATACTCCTTCCGGCGTCGAGTTCGAGAGCTTGGGACTGATGCTCATCAAATCGCAGGCTACGGGCGCCCAGACCGTCCCGGCCGTTTCGATCGTAATGTGCATCCCGCGCGCGCGAAGTCGTTCCGAGAGCTCCACGATGCCGGGTGCGATCATGGGCTCGCCACCCGTCAGCACCACATGCCGCGCCGCTTTATAATCCTCGGCGCGTTCCAGAATGGCGTCGATCGAAAGCTCCTCGCCTTCCGGGTTCCATGACGTGTACGGCGTATCGCACCACGAACAGCGCAGATTGCAGCCGCTGGTGCGGATGAAGATGGAAGGGACGCCCACCAGGACGCCCTCGCCCTGCACGGAATAAAAGATCTCAGCGATCTTCATCGTCTCCTGAAGGCATCGCCGGGTCGGCGACACCGGCCTCGCGGAAGCCCTTGGCTCGAAGCAGGCAGGAATCGCACTGGCCACAGGGACGCCCCACCGGATCGGGGTCGTAACAGCTGTGCGTCAGGCCGAACGGCACGCCGAGTTCCAGGCCCAGCCGCACGATCTGAGCCTTCGACATCTGTACGAGAGGAGTATGGATCTTCACCCGCGTGCGGCCTTCCACGCCGGATTTCGTCGCCAGGTTCGCCATACGCTCGAAAGCTTCGATAAATTCCGGACGGCAATCGGGATAGCCGGAATAGTCGAGCGCATTCACGCCGATAAAAATATCGCTCGATTCGAGCACCTCCGCCCAGGCGAGCGCGAAGGAAAGGAAAATCGTGTTGCGCGCCGGAACGTACGTAACGGGGATGCCGGCGTTCATCAGGGCTTCATCGCGGCCTTTGGGCACCTCGATCTCGTCGGTCAACGCGGAATGTCCGAAGACGCGCAGATCTATCGTCGCCACGCGATGGGCGGCGGCTCCCATGGTCTCCGCCACGCGGCGGGCCGCATCGAGCTCCACGCGATGCCTCTGCCCGTAGTCGAAAGAGAGAGCCCAGCATTCATAGCCATGCCTGCGGGCCCAGGCAAGACAAGTGGCCGAATCCAGACCTCCGCTGAGTAGGCAGACTGCTTTCATGAGACCGGCCGCAAAGGCCGATTATAGCGGGCGGACGCCGACTGCATAATGGGGGAGTGGCGGAATTCGTGTGCAATATATGCGGTACGGAAAACTCATATTCCGGCGAGCCATTGGAACGGGAAACGCCCGGATGCCGCCGGTGTGGATCGAATCTGCGCACGCGTTCGCTGCTGTGGGTGCTCTCCATGGAACTGTTCGGTATCCCACTGACGCTGCCCGATTTTCCTCGCGTGAAGAGTCTGCGCGGTCTCGGAACCAGCGATTCCAGTCAATATGCGGGCCGCCTCGAAGAGGTATTCGACTATCGCAACACGTTCTACGACCGCCAGCCAAAGCTCGATCTGGGCGCCCCGCCGGCAGAAACGGACGCCTATGATTTTGTATTATCGAGCGATGTCTTCGAGCACGTAGCCCCGCCCATCGACCAGGCGTTTCGAAATTGCTGCGCGATGCTGAACCCGAACGGTGTACTCGTGTTTACCGTGCCGTACGAAATCGACCGGCCGGCAGAACACTTCCCGGACCTTCACGAATACGGACTGGCGGAAACCGGCGATCGGGTCGTGCTGGTGAATCGCACCCGGGCGGGAGAGATACAAGTTTTCGAGAACCTGAATTTTCACCGCAGCGGGTCGGGAAAAACACTGGAGATGCGAGTCTTCTCGGAGCGGTTACTGCGGGAGTCCCTGGCCGCGGCGGGCTTCGCCACGGTGCGGGTTTACGCCGAAAACTACGGGCCGTTTGGCATCGTACCCGCGGAGTCCTGGTCTCTGCCGGTAGCTGCCCGCAAGGGGCCTTTCGCCTGCCGCATCGACGCGATGCGCGACGTCATGGAGGAATGGCGGGATCTGAGAAACGCCTTCAAGGCCGAAAAAGCGCGCCTGGCCCAGTCGATATGGGCCCGCATCGGACGGAGGCTGGGCGTCCTTTGAAATGGCGCCCTCAGCCCGCGTGGCTCATGCCGCTCGCGGCCGGACTCGCCATCGCAGCCGCTTTTATCGCGCTGAATTACCGCGCTTACGACGGCTTTTTTCAGGACGACGAGCTGGCCAATCTGAATTGGGCTCCGCTTCTTCCCCTGCCTTACTATCTGGCCGCGCTGGTCAAGCCGTTCTTCGCGGTCGACAACTTCCGTCCGCCCGGACACCTCTACTTCGCCCTGATGGGCCGCGCCTTCGGGTTGGACTTTCCGCCGTGGATCACTCCCCTGTTCGCGATTCATCTGATGAACGCGGTCCTGTTGTTCGGGCTGCTGCGCAAGCTCGCCATCGAGCGGTGGTGCGCGCTGGCCGGCGTTGCCTTCTTCACGCTGAGCGCGACCGCCATGGACGCGTACTGGAAGCCGATGTACTGCTTCGATCTGCTGTGCACCACCTTCAGCCTGGCAAGCATTCTGCTCTGGGCTTACCGCCGCTGCGTCCTGAGTTTCATCGCATTCTGGCTGGCCTACAAATCGAAGGAACTGGCCGTGATGCTGCCCGCCGTGCTGGTGGCTTATGAATACTGGCTGGGCGAACGCAGGTTCGTTCCGTTGATTCCGTTTCTGATCGCGTCACTTTCATTCGGCTTGCAGGGAATCCTGCTCAATCCGAATAAAAACAACGATTACACTTTCCGGCTCACGATGCACGCGCTCGAAAAGACCATCCCGTTCTACGCGCGGCGCTTCCTGCTGATTCCGTTCAGCGGCCTGGCTCTGTTCGCTCTCGCCCTGGTGCGCGACCGCCGGGTCTGGTTCGGTCTGACCGCGACGCTCTGTTTCGTATTCGTACTTCTCTTTCTCCCCGGCCGGGTATTTGAGGCTTACGCTTACCTGCCGCTGACCGGCGCCGTGATTGCCGTCACCGCCGCCGCATCGCGCCGCGTGAATCCAGCGTGGTTATGGCTCGCCCTCGCACTCTGGATGCCGCTGAATATACGCCAATTGCATCGGGAGCAAACAGCGAAGCTCGCCAATGACGACGATGCGTATGCATTCGTCGATTCGCTGCAAAGCTGGGCGGAGCAAAATCCGCGGATCGTTACGCTGGTCTACAACGGCCTGCCCAACGGATTTCATAATTGGGGCGTGACGGGCGCCTGGGATCTCGCGCACCACACTCTTGGTTTGCGCACATATTCACGCAGCGCGCCGGAGCCGGCCCGGGTGAGGGAGGCGGCCCGCGTGATGGAGATCGAGACGGTCGCGCTCGCAACGTGGGACGGCAAATCGAAAGTGCTTTCCATTCAGATACACAACCCCACTCGGATAAACTCACCGGGTAAATGAAAATCCCAAAGGTAGTAAGTGAAGATCCCCAAAGGTTGTAAATGAAGATCCCAAAGCTGCGCTGGATCATTGCCGCCATGCTGTTCTTCGCGACAGCCGTCAACTATGCCGACCGGCAGGCGCTCGCCGTGGTTTCCGACAAGGTTCGCGCGCAGTTCGCCATGACCGAGATCGATTACTCGCGCATCCTGGCCGGCTTTTTTCTCGCCTACGCGATCATGTACGTCGTTTCCGGGTACATCGTCGACCGCCTGGGAGCCAAGAAGAGCTTCTCGCTGTTCATCGGAGTGTGGTCGCTCGCCGCCATGTTGCACGCTTTCGCGACCGGTGTCTGGACATTCGGCGCCGCGCGTTTTCTGCTCGGCCTGGGGGAACCGGGAAACTGGCCCGCGGCAACAAAAGCGATTTCGGAATGGTTTGCGCCGAAGCAGCGCGCACTCGGCACAGGCATCTTCAACGCGGGATCGTCGGTGGGATCGGCTCTGTCGCCCCCCGTGGTTTCGTGGCTCGCCATTCGCTACGGCTGGCAGTTCGCGTTCATCGCCGTCGCAGCGGCCGGCTTCGTGTGGCTCGTCTTCTGGTGGCTCTTATACGATTCGCCGCACCATAGCCGCTTCCTGCGCGAAAGCGAGTATCTCGAATTCAAAGACGACCTGCCGGCGCCCGAAGAGACCAAGCCGGCATCCGCCGAAAAGGTGAAATGGAGCCGCGTAGTGCGCACCCGCGAGGCTATCGCACTTTGTCTCGCGCGCACGTTCACCGATCCCGTGATTTATTTCGTGATCTTCTGGCTCCCGGCCTATCTCGTGAAGGAGCGCGGCTTCGATCAGAAGATGATCGGTCAATACTCCTGGGTGCCGTTCGTATTCGGCGGCATCGCCTACGTGCTGGGCGGATGGCTCTCGGGATGGCTGATGGGCCGTGGATGGGCACTGCCGTCCGCGCGCAAACGTATCATGCTGCTGGGGGCGTTGTGCCTGCCGGTGGCGATTGTCGCGCCGCTCGTCCCCAACGCCGGTCTGGCGATTGCGGCCATCTGCTTCATCACCTTCGGGCACGGCTTCTGGACGGCGAACCTGCAGACGCTGCCCGCCGATCTCTTCCCTCCGCAGGATGTGGGTACGGTGGCGGGATTTTCGGGCATGGGAGGCGCGATCGGCGGGATGGTTGCCAACCTCGGAACGGGCTATATTGTGACGAGATTCTCCTACGCGCCGATTTTCCTGATCGCCGGCCTGATGCATCCGATGTGCATGGTTATTATCTTTAAAATGCTCCCGGATTCGAGGTTTCGGTTTCACCAACCGGCGGTAGCGTGAAACCGATGAAGCATTTCCTGCGCATTTGGCCGGGCGATCGTTCTCGCCACTGTTTGCTGCCTGGGCGCCGTCGAAGCCGCTGAACGGCCGGCGATCCTGAACAACGTTCGTCTCGCCTCACGTTTCGAGGCGGACCGCGTATTGATCCGGTCGGACTACATGAATAAACCCATCAGTGATGCTGGGCAAGCCGGTAATTCGTGGCACGCGGATCCCTGTCGAGTTGCTTTTGCGCAAGTTGGCCGAAGGGGCCACAATCGGCGATCTTCCGGACGCATACTCGCGGTTTAACGAGGAGGACATCCGCGCCTGCCTGGCATACGCTGCGGACGCGATCGCACATGAAGAGGTCCTCAGCCTGATTTCCGGCTAATTTCCCGCGTTATGTATTGATCAAATCCTCCCAGCCGTCCTTCTACCAATCTCTTTTTGAAAGGATACTTTCCAAATGCGCTTTCTCGCTGATGAGAATTGCGACTTTGCGGTGGTGAAGGCTCTGCGCCTGAGTGGGCATGACGTGCTGGCGGTCAGCGAATTCCGGCAGCGTTCCGTAGATGCGGAGCTGATGCAGCTTGGCTATCAGGAGGACCGAATCCTGCTCACCGAAGACAAGGATTTTGGCTGGCTTGCCTTTGTGGCTAATCTGGCTTGCCTTTGTGGCTAATGTGGATAATCCCGGAGTTGTCCTCATCCGATTTCCTGCCAGCGCGAGGCACGCCCTCGCCACGTCCGTGACCCGCCTCGTGGCCGATTTCGGTTCCAAACTCGTTGGGGCTTTCGTGGTGCTGCGGCCGGGATCGGTGCGCATTTCGACCGTGCCATCCGAGTAATCAGTCTCGACGCAGTTCGTAGAGATTAAATGACAGTTTCACGTTGCCGCGCAGGCGCCGTAGCCCCTCGCAGGCGTGATCCAACGGCGAAAACCGGGGCCTGCGGGACCAAGCGGAGAGAGCGTAAGTCTAAACCGAACAAGACCTTGCCGCCTTTAGTCCCCGATGGACAGGCGACAGCGCCTGTCCCACATGGTTTTCAGGGCAGATCGGCAATCTGCCCCACCTGACCTCACGTTAATTCTTACGTACGGAAAGCTTGCCGCGGTCCGTCGAAAGCGTGATCTGCGGCCCGCTCCCTGCCCCGCCCCTGATGGTCGCCGACCGGCCCTGCGACTCGTTCACCAGCGGCGATCCGAAGTCGTTATCCACTTCGCCCTGGCCCGTTTTACCATCCAATTGAAATCCAGCCTTCTCCGGAATCGTAAGCGTGATGTCGCCGGTGCGCGCACGGATATCCATCTTCGGCAGCGGCGTTTTGGTTTGCGTGACCTGAATATCGCCGCGGTCCACGTTGAGTTCCAGGGAGTTCGTCACGTCGGTCGCCTGGATATCGCGCGATTTGGTCTGGAAGCGAACCGGGCCCACCACATCGTCGAGCTTCATGTCGCCGAGGTCGAGCGTCACGCTGCCGGGAATCTGCTCCGCGCGGAAATCGGATCGCTCCGACTGGAAGTGCAGGGGCTTGGCGAGCGAGCGGAATTCCAGCGTACCGGAGTATTCGCCGTTGACCGTCACCTGCCCCTGAATGTTCTCGATCTGGATGTCGCCGCCGCGCCCTTCGAGATCCAGATTCCCTTTCACGTCCGACGCGCGAATCAGGCCGCTGCGGGAAGATTCGATCTTGACGTCCTTGCCGATATCATTGAGGCGCACATCGCCGCGGCCGTTGCTGATATCGACCGTGCCGCCCACGTCTTCGATGGTCAGATCGCCGGAACGCCCGCGCGCTTCGATATTCAGACCTTTGGGGATGGTGATATCGAGGTCGGTCGAGACGGAAAGCATCCGCATACTCTTCGGCTCTTCCGCGCGAATCACCAGCAGATCGCCCTGCCGCTCGACGCGAACCTGGCTCTGGCCATTGGCCTGGTCGGCGTCGGTGCGATTGAAGGCGCGGACCGTCTTGCGCCCCGTAACTTTCACGTCGTCGCCGTCTTCCCCCTTCACCGACAGGTTGCCGTGCAGGTTATCGAGCACCACCCGCGTGACCCCCTGTGGGCTGCCGCTGGCGCTCACGTCGTACTCGTAATCGGTGCCCAGAATACTTACGCCGCCTGCGTCGATCCGTCCGATGTGGAATCCGTGATGCGCTGCCGCGAAAGCTACCATTACCAGAACGAAAATCCAGAACCAGCCGGCGCCGAGCAGCGGCCGGGGCGGAGGACTAACCCCGCGACTCACGTGGTAAAGCACTTCCACCAGCCCGACGACCCCGATAGCAATCAGCAGCACCGGCCAGTAATCCGCCAACAAAGTCCAGAACGGTATATCGTGCCAGATGTTATTGATGAGAAACACCACGCCGATCAGGATCAAGACCAGCGGGCCCGTAATCGATCTGGGTCTCACGGCCTGACCCCTGCCGCCGGGGGCGGAGGCGGAGGATAGTAATCGTCGCGCCGCCGCCGTCCGCCGAGAAGCTTCAGAATGCCGATTACTATCAACAGGACGGGCCATGTCTGGCCGAAGCGGAATTCCGTGAACCGGTCGACCATGAAAAGGACGCCGATGGTGATCAGGATGATGGGCCCGGTGATGGCGCGCATGAGCTGACGGCTTTGGTCGTTCATCGGCGCACCTCGCCGTTCACCGGCCCTGAGGTGTGATCGCCCGGATGGACCCGGGCATACAACAGGTAAAGTCCCAGCACGATGAGGAGGGCCGGCCAGTAACGCTCGAACTGCTCGATGCTGATGATGTCGGTGGTATCGAGCAGCAGAATGAAGCCCACTCCGATGAGCACAATGGCGCCCACCGGGAACCTGCCGTGGGTGTGGCGGATCTCAAAGAGACTGGAAAATTCCTCCACCGCGATGCCGTAGCGGCGCTTGCGGGCGGTGTGATAAGCCTCGAAAGCCTGATATACCACCCAGACGGCGATCATGACGCCGATGAAGCCCTGGACCCCTCCGTTGTGGGTATTGTTCGCGATGCTGATCAGCAGCCCGAAGATAACGGCGTGGATCAGACCTTTGGCGTATTGGCCGTTGTATATCGCGCCTACCCCCGGAGCGAATCCGAGGATCAATGCGAGCACGGGATGGACGCTCGGATCCGCCGGCGGATGGTCGAATACGGGCGCGGTGTAAGGCGACTGCGCCGCATAGTTCGGAATAGGCGGAGGCGGCGCCGCGGCGGGCTGATGCTCCGCGCAATATACCGAGCCCAGCGCAGGCCGCTGGCACTCCTGGCACATCGGCTTCCCACACTCGCGGCAAAAGGCGGCGGCCGGCACTTCGGGATGGTTGGCGCAATTCATTACTTTTTCTCCTGTTTCCGTTCCATGCTCTTCTCTTGCACGCTCTCGGGCGCGAGTTTCCGGCTGTTGGCCCGCGCATCCGCGGCCGTTTCTTCGGCCTCACTCTGCTGCTGCTTCCACTCGCTGAGCTGGGTCCTGATCTCGTAGACCAGCCGCATGCTCTCATAACTCTTCAGGGTGCGATCCCACAGCCGGTTGGTCTTGTCGTCGAGAGACGTCCATAACCGGACCGGATCCAGATCCGCCGCCGTCAGGGTGTTCTTCGGGCCGCCCGCGCACCGGCTCAGCATGGTGATCGACATCATCGTCAGCATGGCGCCCATTACGAAGCGCGGCTTCAGCACGGGAGCGAAGAACCGGTTGATCCAGCCCCGGATACCTTTGGCGCGCAGCTTGAACTCCCATCCGGAGTTGGTGGCGTCGAGAATCCTTCCCACCAGCGCGTGCGGCGGCTCCACTTCCGCCGCGACCTCCATGAACGCCACGGCGCTTTGCGCATCTTCGGTGAGCAGCGCACACGAAGCGCAGGATTCCAGATGCCTGAGGAACTCGGGCGACGCGGTTCCGCTGTCGATGTAATCGGCCAGCAGGATTTCAAATTCTTCGCAGCCCATTTCGTTACTCAACTTATACAGCGGTGCGGTGCTTCTTCAGCAGCCTCGCCAGTTCCGCACGGCCGCGGTTCAGGCGGGATTTCACCGTGCCTTCGGGGATACCCAGCACCTGGGCGATCTCCCGATACTCCATTTCCTGCAGATCCCGGAGGATGATTGTTTCACGAAGCTCCGGCGAAAGTTTTTTGAGCGCTCCCTGCAGGATCTCGCTCGCCTCTCGCCCCGCGAGCACGGTGTCCGGCCGGCTCACCGCGACGAAACCCTCTTCGGCGCGCGGAAGCTGTTCGTCGATCGAATCGGTCAATCGTTCGCTGCGCGTGCGGCGATAGTGGTCGATCAGCAGATTCCGCGTCAGCCGGGTCAGCCAGGTGGCAAAAGAACCCTCGGTGGACCGGAATCCGCCCAGTGCGCGGAAGACCCGCAGGAACACATCCTGGGTCAGGTCCTGCGCTTCGGAATCCTTGCCCGTGAACCGGTAGCAGATGCCATAGACACGCCGGGTATGCAGGCGCACAAGCTCCTCCCAGGCGGCGTCTTCTCCGCTCAGGCAGCGCGACACCAGTGTGCTATCGAGATCCAAACCCGTCGTTCCCGGACAAACGCTCACCGTTCCCGGCCAGACGGCGCCCGAAACCTTCCAGACCGCCGACGCCGTTCCTGCTGCCATACTCTCCTCGTATCCTTAGAAATTCGGCCGGAAAGTCCGCATGGGACCACCATCCACTTGCTCTTTCCACTACAAGGAACGAGGCTTTATCATGATAGGTTCAATTTTTAAACGAATCCACTCCACGTGAGAACCATGGAGATCCCGCAACCGCCACGCCGCGGTCCCGACGACGTCCGGCACCGGAAAAAAATCGCCGCGGGGGCACTGCTCCTGATCGCGGCGGTCGTATGGGCCATCATCGTCGCTACCCACAAACGCGGGTTCAACTGGCCGGTATTTGTCGCGACGGTTACGGCGCTCGACTGGGGATGGCTGACACTATCGATCGTTTTCGCCTATTCGACTTATGTAGTCAGGTCGCTGCGGTGGGCGGTTCTGCTGAAGCCCTTGCGGCCGCATCCCCGCTTCGCTGGATTGCTTTCCGCCACGATTATCGGCTATTCGGCGGTGACGGCGCTGGGTCGGCCCGCCGAGATGCTGAGGCCATATCTGATTGCAAACAGGGAGGATGTTCCATTTTCGTCGCAAGTCGCGGCGTGGCTTGTGGAACGGATTTACGATGCGCTCATTGCGCTCGCTGTCTTCGGGTTCGCGCTCAGCCAGGTGAGCGGGTCCGGCGTCGACCTTGGGTTCGCATTGTCGTGGGCTTTGCGCGTGGGTGGCGTGGTGATCGGGGCGGGTGCGTCGTTATGCCTCGCGGCCCTGCTGGCCATGAAATACCGCAGCGAGCACATCCAGCAATGGATTCTCCGCGCTCTGAGTTTCCTCTCGAAACACCATTTCGAAAGAGTGGAACGCCTGATCGTCGGATTCCTCGACGGCGTTCGCAGTACGAAGAGCCAATCGGCCACCGCCTTGATGATCGGCTACACATTGATGGAGTGGCTCCTGATCGCGGCCTGTTATGCTTGCGTTCTGAAGGCATTCGGGAACGCGGTCGCGCTGGCGCCCCTGGACATACTGATCCTGATGGGCTTTGTTTCATTCGGTTCCCTGGTGCAATTGCCGGCGGTGGGAGGCGGAGCGCAAGTGACGGCGGTGTTGGTCCTGACCCAGATATTCGGCATGCCGATTGAGATCGCGGCCGGCGTGGGCCTGATGATCTGGGTGATTTCGTTCGCCGCTATCGTGCCGGTGGGCGCATTGCTGGCCTTGGGCCATATTCCCGAGCTGCACAGAGGCCTCGCCCGGGCGCGATTGCGCGAAGCCGGCCGGGGAATCCTATGACGTGTCCATTTTGCGGCCATATCGAAGATCGGGTCATCGATTCCCGCGAAAGCAAGGAAGGGGATTCCATCCGCCGCCGGCGCCAGTGCAACTCCTGCGAGAAGCGCTTCACTACCTACGAACGCATCGACGAAGTGCCCTACATGGTGATCAAAAAGGACGGCCGCAGAGAGAAATTCGATCGCCAAAAGGTGCTTGGCGGACTCCTGAAGGCTTGCGAAAAACGGCCCATCAGCATGGTCAAGCTATCGGACCTGGTCAATCAGGTGGAAGCGCGCGTAACGGATTCACCGGATCGCGAAATCACCACCATCGAGATCGGCGAATTCCTCATGGATACGCTGCGGGGGATCGACAAGATCGCCTATGTGCGATTTGCCTCGGTGTATCGGGATTTTCAGGATGAACAGGCGTTTCTGAACGAACTGAAGAGCCTGACCCGGCATTTGCCCGCTGGCCCCGGAGAGCGCAGCAGCGGAGGCTAATGCTATTCTACCCATAGAGGGTAGAATTCTGCAAAGCCTGAACCTCAAGAACCCGAAAGCCTATTTGCTTGCTGCGGAGCTTACCCGCCTTACCGGGGAGAGTCTTACGTCGGCGGTGATTATCGCGCTCGAACAGAGGCTCGAAGCGGAGCGCCGGAAGCGCGGGAACAGGACAACTGCGGAGCGAATCCTTGCGTTCGCGGACCGATTCGCACCGGGGATGGCGCCAGGAAGTAAATCGTCCGATCATGCGGAGCTCTATGGCGACGATGGAATGCCGCGATGATTCTGGACACGTCGGCCCTTTTAGCGGTTTTGCTGAAGGAGCCGGACGCGGAACGTTTCGCTGAGTCCATCGAGAACGCCGAGGTTGTTCGCATATCCGCCGCAAGCTACGTGGAGGCGGCGATCTATGTGGACCGGAACGCCGACGAAGTCCGTCGTGCCATGCTGGACACGTTTCTCGCGGAGTTTTCCATCCGTATCGAGCCGGTAACCGCCGAGCAGGCGCTCCTGGCCCGTCAAGCCTTTGTCCTCTTCGGTAAAGGCCGGCATAAGGCAGGATTGAATTTCGGAGATTGCTTCAGCTATGCGCTCGCCAGGGCGTATCGGGAGCCGCTGCTGTTTAAGGGCGGCGATTTCGGATACACGGATCTGGAAGCGGCCTGATTGCCGCGCGTAACGCTGGCGCACGCATCTTCGTCCAGCATGCAGCAATGCTTCGCAGAACCTTTCTGCTGGGGACGGCGGCCGCGCTCGCGGCGGGCGCGCAGGAATCGAGCGAGGATTCCGGCAGGCTTGGGTCGCTCGCCTGGATTCGCAATGGAACGCTCTGGATCAAGCGTCTTCCCGATGGCCTGCCGCGCGAACTGGCGGGAAGCGCGGTACATCAGCCGAAGTTCTCACCATCCGGCCGCTGGATCCGGACGTTGCGGCAAGGGGCGGCCGTCCAGGAAAATCCGCCGGTAGGTCATATCCGCGAACAGAATCGCGATGAGAGTGGGTGTTTGAACGACGCGAGCGGGTCCCTCCTCCGTTTGCACGGTTGCTACCGGTCCGAAGGGCATGCAGGTGACGGACATGAAGCCCTTGCCCATCCCATCCTTCCGCTCGGCGTGAAGCGCTGCCGCCCACGGAGCAATTTCGTCTGGCTTGAGATCGGAGACGATATTTCCGGCAAAGGGTCCCCCTGTTCCCTCCCAGAGTCCAGAGAGGTCGGGTTTTCCGTCGGAGGTCCTCGGGGCGGCAGCGCTGAGATCGGGTTTCCCGTCGGCAGTGCGAGGGATGCCAGGAGTCTTCCGGTCCAGCCACTCTCCTTGCAGCATTAAGCTCGTTGACAGCAGTTGCACACCGAGAATCCGCGTGAGCTGAAGCACAGAAACACTCCCTGCCGGAGATTAGCAGAAAACCAGCGGTTACCCGTCCTTACATCGTATTCGCTGGCCGCAAAGGTCCCTGCCGTATCTCCAGACATCCCCTCCCCGTCGGCAGCACCTTGCCGGGATTCAATAACCCCGCCGGATCGAACAAGGTCTTGAACCGCCCGATATAATCCAGCGAGTCGGGCGAAAAGAGCTTCGCCATCATCTCGTTCTTCTCCATGCCGACGCCATGCTCCCCGGTAATCGACCCGCCCACCGAGATGCAATACGCGAGAATGTCTTCGCCCGCCGCCTTGGCCCGCTCCAGTTCTTCCGGCACGTGCGAATTGAACAGAATAATCGGATGCAGGTTCCCGTCGCCCGCATGGAAGATATTGCTGATCCCCAGGTTGTGCTTCTTCGAAACCTCCGCGATGAAGCGCAAAGTCGGCGCCACCTGGGTACGCGGCACCACGCCGTCCTGCACGTAATACGACGAGCTCACGCGCCCCACCGCGCCGAAAGCGTTCTTGCGGCCCTTCCACAACAGGTCGCGCTCTTCCGCCGTCTTCGCCACCCGGAACTCCCGCGCGCCGCAGCGCTCGCAAGCCTGACGAATCTGCTCGGTCTGTTCTTCCACCGCTTCCACCAGCCCCTCGAGCTCAATCAACAGCACCGCGGCGGCGTCCATGGGATAGCCGGCATGCGTAGCTTCCTCCACCATGCGCAGCATTTCGCCATCAAGCATCTCCACCGCTACCGGCGTAATCGCCCGCGCCGTCACTTCGGCTACTGTATCCGCCGCATCGGAAGCGGAGTTATAAATCGCCAGGATGGTCTTGACCTTCTCCGGCTGCCGCATCAACCGCACGATCACTTTGGTCACGAGAATCATGGTGCCCTCGGATCCGGTCAGCAACCCGGTCAGGTCGTACCCGGGGCTATCGGGTTCCTTGCCGCCGGTAGTGTGAACAGTGCCATCCGGCATGACGAATTCCAGACCCACCACATGATTCGTAGTGACCCCGTACGCCAAGGTATGCGGACCGCCCGAGTTCTCCGAAACGTTGCCGCCAATGGTACACGCGCGCTGGCTCGAAGGATCGGGTGCAAAGAAATACCCCAGCCCCTGCACCGCCAGCGACATATCGAGATTCACCACGCCCGGCTGCACCACCATGCGCTCGTTTTCGATATCGATCTCGAGAATCCGGTTCATGCGCGCGAAGCCGATCATGATTCCGCCGGCGCGCGGAATCGCTCCACCGCTCAATCCGGTACCGGCGCCGCGCCCCACGATGGGTACGCCGTTTTGGGCCGTGATTTTCACGATCGCCGCCACTTCCTCGGTAGTGCGTGGAAACACCACCATGGCGGGCCGCGCTTTGTCGATGCTGCCATCGTACTCGTAGAGCGACATGTCTTCGGGCTTGTCGAGATAGCCCTTGGGCCCGACGATGGCGGCGATGCGTTTCTTTACCGCCAGCGGCACCGCGTGGTGTTCGAATAGTTCGGGTTCAACTGCCGTTTCAAAGGAGGGACTGGACATGTTCGATCATCTGGGGCGATGCCCACGCCTGCGACGAAATATATTTTTCGATCACCTTACCGTTACGATCGATCAGATAGCTCTCCGGATACTGAATGGTGCCGTAGCTGAGGTTGATCTTCTCCGCCGGGTCGCGCGCGGTGAGAAAGGCCAGGGGATTCCGGGCCAGAAACTGCTTGTAAAGGTTCTCGTCCTTATCCACGCTCACGCCCAGGATCACCAGACCCTTCGGACCCAGCTGCCGCGCCATCTCATTCAACCCCGGAATCTCCTCGACGCACGGCGGGCACCAGGTGGCCCAGAAGTTCAGCAACAGCAGTTTGCCGCCGAATTCGCGTGCGGTGACCTCCTTGCCGTTGTCGGCGACGATACTGAAGTTGGGGGCTTTGTCGCCCGCATTGACAATAGTCTCGTGGAGCGACGTATAAAGGGCCACGCCAAACGCCACCATCATGAGGGCGAGGATGGCCTGCGGGATCATATCGTAAATGTTGCGCCGGGAGTTCATGTGCTGTTTCCTATAATTCTATCGGACGGAGCGTCACCACCATATCTTCCATGATTATTTCGAAGAAGGTCGAGTTTTCCGCCTCACACATCTGCCGGTCGCTCCAGCTCTCCGCGGCGGAGAACGAACGCGTCTACGGCGCGGCGGCGAATCCCCTTGGGCACGGCCACAATTACGTGGTGGAGGTCGCCATCGAAGGCCGGCCCGATCCGGTGACCGGCATGATCCTCGATCTGAAACGCCTCAAAGACATGCTCGAAGAGAAGGTTCTGAGCGTTTACGATCACCGGCTGCTGAACCGCGAAGTCCCGCCGTTCGACCACTTTGTTCCGACAGTCGAGAACATTGCCATCGATATCTGGAACCGCATCGAGCCATCGATCAAGGGGACAGGGCGCGCGCGCCTCTACTCCGTGCGGGTGCACGAGACCAGCGAACTTTGCGCCGAGTACCGAGGTGAAAAATGAAGGTCCGGCTGAGCAAGCGCTACGCATTTCCGGCTTCGCACCGCCTCCACTCCCCGGCGCTGAGCGACGAGGAGAACCGCGCCCTCTATGGAAAGTGCGACAATCCGCATGGCCACGGCCACAACTATGAAGTGGAACTGACGGTTCGCGGGCCTGTGGATGCGGTGACCGGCCGCGTGGTCGATCTCTTTGCGCTGGACCAACTTGCCGAGGAACAAATCCTTGCGCCCTTCCGCTACCGGGACCTGAACGCCGAGGTGGAAGCATTCCGCGACGCCGTCCCCACCACCGAAAACCTGGCATCCGAAGTGGACCGCCGTTTGCGGTCCGTCTGGCGTAACGTGTTCGGCCCCGACGGCCCGGAGCTCGAAAAGGTGCGCATCCACGAGACGGACCGCAACATCTGTGAGGTATTCGACCATGAATAGAAAGCGGGCCGTCGTAAAACTGATTTCGCCAAAAGTCATTTCGCCGAAGCCGCCTGACAAGCCGTTCGCGCCTCTCATCGCGGAGGTGATCCAGGCTCTCGGTGAGGACCCGAGGCGCGAGGGGCTGCTGCGCACGCCGGAGCGCGTCGAAAAAGCGCTGCGTTTTCTGACCAGCGGCTACACGACGGATATTAAAAAGATCGTCAACGGCGCCGTCTTCGCCGTGAAGTACGACGAGATGGTGATCGTGAAGGATATCGAATTCTTCAGCCTCTGCGAGCACCACCTGCTGCCCTTCTACGGCAAAGTGCACATCGCCTATATCGCCCGGGACCACGTCATCGGGCTGAGCAAATTGCCGCGGATCGTGGATGCCTTCGCGCGCCGCCTGCAGATTCAGGAACGCATGACCCAGCAGATCGCCGAGTGCATTCAGGAGACGCTCGACCCGCAGGGAGTGGCCGTGGTGGCCGAAGCGCAGCACTTTTGCATGATGATGCGCGGCGTGGAAAAGCAGCATTCCGGCACCGTCACCAGTGCCATGCTGGGAGCGTTCCGCAAGAACAAGGAAACGCGCGACGAGTTCCTGTCCCTCATCCGGGCAAAATAGACCGCGCTTCCACAAACACGTTAGAATGCAGCGATGAACGAAGACCGCCTTTGTAAACGGGATGGGTGCGGCCACTCCTCATCGACACACACTATGAGGCGGGCTGAAAAGCGCGCCCGGATGGAGGGCACAATGATGGCTGGTTATCCGTCGTCAGGCGAGGGTATTTTTAACTACCACAGCGGCGGGAGCGATGACGACGCATGCAGCGACGCCGATTGCCATTGCATCGTGTTCGTCTCGATCTAATACGCGTCTCATCCAACGGTGCGAATCGCGCAGGGCAACCAGCGCCCGGCGGGCGTCATGCCGCCCTTGCGCGCCGCCGGAGCGGAAGCGGGGCGCAGCGTTCCGCGAGAACAAGGAAACGCGGGACGAATTCCCGTCGCTCATCCGGGCGAAATAGACTGCGCTTCCGCGAATACCCGTTCCAGCAATTCAGGCACGCCGATCCGCGGCGCCCACTCCCGCAGATGCGACCAATCCAGATCGACTCTGGAAGCGACACCGAGGATATCGCTCCATTGCCGATCCGACACCATCCCGCCCATCTTGTACCAACGGAGCTTCGAGAGCACCGTATCCTCGGCACTCGCGACTCGCAGCCCAATCGAGCCCTGGCCGGGGAGCGTCCATTCCTGTTCCGTGGCCCGGGTCAGTTCGGACCGGTGAAATTCGTCGCGCCCTAACGGAAAGATGTCGATCTTGGCGGCGGTGGCGAGATGAAGCAGATTAAAATGCCCGGCCCATCCGGATAGAACGTTTCGCCTCATCCGCATCGACATAGAACGCCTTGGCCGCGCGTACGGCAATTTGATCGACAGCGCCTTCGTCAATCTCGACCAGCAGATCTACACCGTTGGTAAATCGCGCCACGCCGTGGATCGAACTGGCAACCGAGCCAACCGCGAAGCAGCACAGTCCGAGTTCGTCCAGAATGGCGAGCATCGCCCGCAGCGCCTCATTCACCCGGAGCCCAGCCGTAAGCTTTCTTAACCATCTCTCGCCCCAAACGCCGTGCCGCCACCCGGAAGAATATTTCGCGCTCGCATGCCTCGGGGTGCGACCGGCGCTCCTGCGCGGCATAGGTCGCATTCATCGTTTCGTACATTTCGACGATCTGTGCGACCTTCCGCTCAACCGGCAAACGATGATTCAGATCCAGGAAAATGCGCAGCGCGTCGGGATGCGTATCGGCCATCCATCCGTGGCTGAATCGAGCCTCCGCCATTACCCCCACCACACTTCACCGGGAGCCAGATGCGCCCTCGCCACATCCGGATTAATCTCCACCCCATACCCCGGCTTGTCCTGAATCGTGAAATACCCGTTCTCCCAGAACGGCCCTTCTTTGATCACCAGATCCGGCCACCAATCGATATAATTCGCCAGTTCATGCACGCGGAACTCGCGCATGGAAGCCGCCGCATGCACGCTCGCAATGGTCCCCAGCGGGCTCGCCGGATTATGCGCCGCGGTCCAGATGTAATACATATCCGCCAGATCGGAAATGCGCTTCGCCTCGAGCAATCCGCCCGATTTCGGAATATCGATGTGCACCCCGGAAGTCGCCTGCCGTTCGATCAGCGGCCGGAACCCCTGGCGCGTATACAGGTTCTCGCCTGTGCAGACCGGCACGTTCACCGCATGCGTCACCCGCGCCATGGCGTCGATATTATCCGGCGGAACCGGATCTTCCAGCCACATCGGCTTCACGTGTTCCAGCGCATTCGCCAGCGTAATCACATCGCGCACGTCGTAGCGCCAGTGGCACTCGATCGCAAAATCGATATCCGGCCCCAGTGCCTCCCGCACCGTATCCATCGCGTTCACGATGCGCCGAATATCTTTCGCCGTCAGATTGCGCGCGTAAGGGTCGTGGCCGGGCTCCAGAAATCCCGGATCGGCGGCCGGCGGAATGCCATCGCCCTGAAACTTGAACGCCGTCCATCCCCACTTCTCGGCGCGCGATGCCGCCACCTGTTCCTTCCAGGACTGCATGTCTTCCACATGCGCGGCTGGCTTGGAATTCGTGCGGTAAAAGCGTACTCGGTCCCGGAACCGCCCGCCCAGCAGATTACATACCGGCGTCTCCAGAATCCGCCCCGCGAGATCCCACAGAGCGATTTCGATTCCGCTCGCCGCCGACACCGTGACCCCGGCAATCGCCCCGGCGCCCGCACTGCGCATCAGCATCTTCGTGTAAAGCTTGTCCACGTTCAGCGGATCTTCGCCGATAATGTACTGCTTGAGCTGATTGAGAGCCAGGTCCTTTACTCCCGGCCCCCAATAGGCCTCGCCGATCCCATAGAGCCCCGGTTGATCGGTTTCGACCTTGATCAGATTCCAGTCCCACGTGCCGCGCACGATCATGCACTTCACATCGGTGATCTTCACCTTATTCTTCAGCGCCGCGGCCGCCTTCCAGTGCTCTCCCGAAAAGAGGAATCCACCCGCGGAGACGGCAGCCCTCATGAAATCCCGGCGATGCATGTTCGGCATTCGATCGAATTCTATCGCACCCGCTATAGTAAAAAGATGCGGCTTTCCCTGGCGCAGGCGGGCGCGATTATCATAATTTTTTGCGTCACTTTACACGCCTCTATCCTGCCCACTCTCCGTCTCGATAATCCGACTCTGAAGGCATTCGAGGACTACATCGCCACTTTCGAAAAAGGCGCTCCCGCGCAGTTCGCCGCCTCCGGCAAGCTTTGGATCGATAACGAATGCTGCGGTAAACATGAGGCATTCGAGTCCGGCAAAACGGTAGTAGAGCCGCGCGAAAACGAGGACATCGCCAATGGCAGCATCCACCATTTTTCAGGCGCCATCCACGTGAAAGGCGGCACCATCGACGCCATCGGCCGCATCATGCAGGACTATCCCAACTATCCGAAATATTTCAAGCCCGATCTCGTATCGTCGAGCGGCATCAAAGAGCCGGACAGCTCTCCCGAAGACGTCCACTACAAAGCCAGGCTCCTTCTCGTTCAATCCACGCTCTGGATAAATGTCGCTTACGACACCGTGTACGACGTCCATTACCGCAGGCTCGACAAAGACCGCTGGACGACGCGGTCAACCGCTCTCAGCATCAAGGAATGGCGCGACGCCAAAAATCCTGCTGAAGGCACCTACCCCGAGGGCGAAGACCACGGCTTCCTGTGGAGAACGAATACCTATTGGTTCGTCAGGGAGAGGAACGGAGGCCTCGATCTGCAGGCCGATAGTATTTCGCTGTCGCGCCCGAATGTGACGGGCTTCTCCTGGTGGGGCACCAAGCGCACCCACGACGCGGTGGATAAGATGCTGCGCGATACCAAAGCCGCTATCGAATCCCTGGAGCGCTGATGCCGGTTGCCGCCACCGTCCCAGGATTTGTGGAGGTTGCTGCTTCCTCCGTCCCGCGCGGAACCCGCCAATGTTTCTCCCTCCGCTCGGAACCTCAACGCAGTGCCGAAGCCGCGCCCGTGAACCCGGCCACCGTCATATTAGCGGGAACGTACCATTGCCTCCCGAAACCGGGATTGCGTGGAGCGTCGATTTTCACTCCGTCGAAAATTGCCAGCCGCCTTTGCACCGTGCCTCAGACCGCCGTCTATCCGATCGCGAAGCCTTATAATCGGCGAATGAGGATCGTTCGAATCGCTCTGCTCTCCTGCCTTGCCGCCGACCTCTTCGCAGCGGACCGGAGCGCTCAGGCCGCTTCTTACCTCGATGACCGCATGGACTGGTGGATGGATTGGCCCACCGCCGCCCGCGACCACGGGACTTTCTGCGTTTCCTGTCACACCGTGTCGCCCCACGCCCTGGGCCGGCCCGCATTGCGATCCGCGCCTGGTGAACAAAGTCCCTCCGCCACCGAACGCAGGCTCCTCGCCAATGTGACGAAGGCTGTCCGCATGTGGAATGCAGTCCAGCCCTTCTATGCGGACGGGCCCCAAACCCCAGGAAAAGCCGCCGAATCGCGCGGCGCCGAGGCTATTCTCAACGCCCTGATCCCGACCCGGTATGACAACGCTCAGGATGCCAAGCTGGCGCTCGACAACATGTGGGCCCTGCAACTTGAAACCGGGGATGCCGCCGGAGCCTGGCCCTGGCTCCAGTTCCACAACGCACCCTGGGAGGGCGATTCCCAATATTATGGAGCTACTGTGACGGCCATCGCCACATCGTCCCGGGATGCGCGCGATAACCAATCAGGTATGAAGTCGCTGCGCGAATGCCCGATACGCGAGCGGGACAAACAAATCCCGATTGACCGCGTCATGCTGCTCTGGGCCTCGACCAAAATGCCCGACCTCCTGACGCCCGCGCAGAAGCAATCGATCGTCGGTGAAACCCTCTCGAAGCAGCACCCGGACGGCGGCTTCAGCCTGGCGGACTTTGTGGGATCGTGGAAGCGCGAAGACAATACTCCGCTCGAAACCCGGAGCGACGGCTATGCCACCGCAGTCGTGACATTCGTCCTGCGCGAGGCGGGAATCGCCAACCGGCGCTCCCACGACTGGCTGCTGGCCAATCGGAACCCAACCGAAGGAATCTGGCCCGCCTGGGCCGTCCTCGCCCTGAACCCGGCGTGCTAACCCCTATCCGCATCGGTTAAATTGACTATATAGAGCAAACATCCGTGAAAATATCCAGGCTGTTCATTCCCATCGCGCTCGCCGCTTCGCTCTCCGCCCAGAACCTGCACGATTTCGAGAAGCGCATCACCGAGTTCACCCTTGTCAACGGTCTCCATTTCATTGTGCTCGAACGGCATGAGGCGCCGGTGGTTTCCTTCCACACCTACGTCAATGCGGGCTCCGTCGACGACCCCAAAGGCAGGACCGGTCTCGCGCACATGTTCGAGCACATGGCTTTCAAAGGCACCGACACCATCGGCGCCACCGATCCGGCCGCCGAAAAGAAGGCGCTGGCCGAAATCGAGCGCATCTACGATGAGGTCGACGCCGAGCGCAGCAAGCTCGCCAAGACAGATCCCAACAAGATCAAGGCGCTGCAGGCGCAGCTCGATGCCGCCATCGAGAAGGCCGACAGCTACGTCGTTCCCAACCTCTATCCGCAGATCATCGAAGAAAACGGCGGCGTCGGCATGAACGCCAACACGGGGGAGGATTCCACCAACTACTTCTACAATTTCCCCGCCAATCGCATCGAGCTTTGGTTTTATCTCGAATCGGCCCGCTTCCTGCATCCCGTATTCCGCGAGTTCTATAAGGAGCGCAGCGTAGTCCGCGAAGAGCGGCGCATGCGCACCGAATCCGACCCCCAGGGCAAGCTCTTCGAGCAGTTGATCGCCACCGCCATCGAGGCGCATCCTTATCGCGTCCCCACCGTCGGCTGGGCCAGCGACATCGAAAACCTGCGCGTGGAAGACGCTCGCCAGTTCTTCGATAAATACTACGTTCCCGCCAATATGACCATGACCGTGGTGGGCGATGTCGATCCCAAACGAATCCGCACCCTGGCCGAAGAATATTTCTCCAGGCTTGCGAAGAAGCCCCTTCCCGGCCCGATTACCACCCTCGAACCGCCCCAGGAAGGATCCAAACATGTCGAGATAGAATCCCCGGCGCAGCCCATGGAATTTATCGTTTATCACCGCCCCGATCAGTACGATAAGGACGATCCGGTTTTCGACGTCATCTCGAGTATCCTCTCGGGCGGGCGCACCGGCATCGTCTATCGGGACATGGTTCGCGACAAAAGACTGGCGCTGGCGGCGGGCACCGAAGACAGTCTTCCCGGCGGCAAATATCCCAATCTGTTCTTCTTCTATCTGATACCCGGGCGCGGACACACGGCCGAGGAAAACGAAAAAGAGCTCGACACAATCCTCACCAATTTTGAAAAGGAAAAAGTCGACGAGGCCACCCTCGCCCGCGTCAAGGTCAAGACACGGGCCGGGCTCATCCGCCAGCTCGACAGCAATGAAGGCCTTGCCCAGCTGCTCGCCAGCTACTACGCGAACTACGGCGACTGGAGAAAATTGTTCACTTCCATTGACGACATCGATAAGGTCACGGCGGACGACGTGCAAAGGGTCGCGAAGCAATACTTCACCCCACAGAACCGAACCATAGGCCTGATTTCTACCGGAGGCGCAAAGTGAAGCTGCCCACATTGCTCTTCCTCGCCCTGCCTCTGGCCGCTCAGCAAGCCACTCCGCCCCCGTCGTGGAAAGCCCTGAAATTCCCGCCTCTGAAGGAAATTCAGATCCCGAAGATCGAAGAAACCACCCTTCCCAACGGGATGAAGATCTACCTGCTCGAAAATCATGAACTGCCCCTCGTCCGCGGCACCGCGCTGATCCGCACCGGGAATCTTTTCGATCCCGCCGATAAAGTCGGGCTCGCCACCGTAGCCGGCGAAGTCATCCGCAGCGGAGGCACCGCTTCGAAAACCGGCGACCAGCTCGACGAGCAGCTCGAGAACATTGCCGCGTCCGTCGAGAGCTCCATCGAGGAAAGCTTCGGCCGCGTCACCTTCTCAACTCTTAAAGAGCGCACCGACGAAGTCCTCGGCGTCTTCCACGACGTAATCACCGCGCCGGCCTTCCGCGAGGACAAGATCGAACTCTCCAAATCGCAGATTGCGAGCAGCATCCAGCGGCGCAACGACGATGCCCATGGAATCGCCCAGCGCGAATTCACCGACCTCGTCTATGGAAAGAACACGCCCTACGGATGGCAGATCGAATACGCCACCGTCGACAACATCAAGCGCGGCGACGTGGTCAGTTTCTACCAGCGCTATTTCTTCCCCGCCAACATCATCCTCGCCGTGCAGGGAGATTTCTCCGCCCCGGAGATGAAGGCCAAACTCGAAGCCCTGTTCGGCTCCTGGAACTACCAGCAGCCGCCCGTGCCGCCATTCCCGAAGGTCGATAATCAACCGAAGCCCGGCATCTATCTCGCCACCAAAACGGACGTTACCCAAAGTAACATCGTCATGGGGCAACTGGGCGGGCAGCAAAACGACAAGGATTACGCGGCCCTCGACGTAATGGCCGATATTCTGGGGGGCAGTTTTGAAAGCCGCCTGTTTGTCAAGGTGCGCACCAGGCTCGGCTACGCCTACGAAATCGGAGCGTCCTGGGCTGCGAATTTCGATCATCCCGGCCTGTTTGAGATATCCGGCAGCACCAAATCTCCCAGCACCGCCGACACCCTGAAAGCCGTCGAAGAGGAAGTCCGGCGCATGCGTACCGAGCCCGTAACCGCGGAAGAGCTCGAAACCGCCAAACAAACCGTCCTCAACGGTTTCATCTTCAACTTCGATACACGCGCCAAGACGCTCAACCGTCTTCTCACTTACCGTTATTACGGGTATCCCGACGATTTCATCTTTCAGTATCAGAAAGCCATGAGCGGCGTAACCGCGGCAGACATTCTGCGCGTGGCGAAGCAATATATCGATCCCACTCAGTTCGTCATCGTCGCCGTCGGCAATCCGAAGGATTTCGGTACCCCGCTGGCATCGCTCGGCCTGCCCGTCAGCCCCGTCGATCTCACCATTCCGGAGCCCAATAAAGCCGAGGCCGCGCCCGTGAATCCGGCCACCATCGCCGAGGGCCGTGCGCTGCTGGCGAAGGCTCGCGATGCCATGGGGGGCGCGGAGAAAATCGCCGCCGTGAAAGATCTGATCCAGAGCGGCGCGGTGCAAACCCCCACCGGGCTCAAGGTGACCCAAACCGAACAATGGCTCGCGCCCCGCTATTTCCGCCAGGAGGATGTCCTGCCGTTCGGTAAGATCTCCACCTATTCCGACGGCACGACAGGCTGGGAGGTCACGCCGCAGGGCGCCGGCCCGCTGCCTCCGGCCGAGGCGCAGCAAATCGGTTTCGAGAGTTTCCGCATGTGGTTTCCACTTATGCTGAGCGACCGGGATCCCGACCGCGTGGTGTTGGCGGATGGAGACGGAAAGATCCGCATCTCCGATAAGAACGGCCACGATGTTCTTGTCACCGTCGATGCAAAAACCGGTCTGCCTGCCGGCGAAACGTATAAGACGCCGGGAGGCCCGGGCCTGGTGGAAGAAATCTACGCCGATTGGCGGGACACGAATGGCGTCAAGCTGCCCTGGAAGATCACCATGAAACAGGGGGGCCACCCTGTAGCGGAGATCACCGTTACAGACGTCAAATTCAATCAGGGGCTGACGCCCGAACAAATCTCAAAGAAGCCATGACGCGCCGAGCTTTCGTCGGCCTCGCGGCGGGCGTCGCCCTCCGCGGCGAAACCTCCCAGGAGAAGGGCCGTCAAATCATCGACAAAGCCATCTACGCCCTCGGCGGAAACGGCTTCCGCTTCCTTCAGACGCGTACCGAGCAAGGCCGCGCCTATTCCTTCTACCGCGAACAAATCAGCGGCCTTTCCATCGCCCACTTCTATACCAAATACACTCCTGAAGGAGAATTACAGCGCCAGACTTTCGGGAAAAAACAGGATGACGTCGTAATCCTGACGCCCACCGCGGGCTGGGAAATTACTTACAAGGGGGCCAAAGCGCTACCCGACGAGCGCATCAAACAGTTCCGCGAAACCATGCTGCACGACGTTTTCTATATCCTGCGGTCGCGCATCGACGAACCCGGCATGACCTTCGAATCGAGAGGCATCGACGTCGTCGAAAACCAGCCCGTCGAAGTCGTGGATGTCTTCGACGCCGACAACCGCAACGTCACCCTCTACATTCACAGCAGCACCTGGCTGCCGGTGAAACAGCGCTTTCAGCGTTGGGATCCGGTGATCAACGAGCGCCGCGAAGAGGTGACCCGCTTCACCAAGTACCGCGAGGTGGGCAATGGAGTCAAATGGCCGTACGATACACAGCGCGAACGCGACGGCGAGAAAATTTACGAAATGTACTCGGAGAAAGTGGTGATCGGTCAGGATCTGAGCGCCGCCATGTTCCAGTTGCCCGCCGGCGTCACAATCCTGAAGAAATAAGCTCCCCTTCAACCACGGACGCCTCGGCCTCAACCCGGCCCGGCAGATCGATTTCCACCCTCAGCCCCGGACGCTCGTTCATCGCGCGCATGCTTCCGTGATGCAGTTCGACGGCGCGCCTGGCGATCGCGAGCCCCAGTCCTACGCCCCCGCTGTTTCGTCCGCGGTGCTTTTCCACCCGGTAGAACGGGTCGAAAATATGCGGCAACGATTCCTCCGGTACACCGCTGCCGTAGTCCCGCACCACGATGCGGACGATGGGAATCCGGTCCGGAGAGCCATTCTGCAGGAGCGCCAGCGTCACCTCGACATCGGCGCCCTCCGGTGAGTAGCGAATGGCGTTGCGCACGATATTCTCGACAGCTCGACGCAACAGTTCCGGATTGCCCTGCATCTCCGCCTCGGCAATCTCGGTGCGCAGAGTAACCTGCCTCTTGTCCGCCTCGATATGAACGTCGTCGAGGATCTGGCGCACCAGCTCGTCCAGCCGCACAGGCTCGGTTGCGAGGCCCGCCGGATCGCCTTCCGCGCGCGTCACCTGAATCAATTCGCCGACCAAAGTATTCAGCCGGTCCGCTTCCCGCTCCACCCGGTTCAGCGCGGTCGTGGCATCTCCGCCGCCGCGCGCCAGTTCCACGGCCACCCCCAGCCGCGCCAGCGGCGACCGCAGTTCATGCGAGATGTCCTGCAATAAGCGCCGTTGCGATTTCAGCAAAAGATCGATGCGTTCCGCCATTTCGTCCACGGTACGGCCCAACTGGCCCAGTTCGTCGGCGCGGCGCGAGTTGACGCGGGCGGAAAAATCGCCACGTCCGAAGCGCTCGATCGTCTTCTGCATACTGCGCAGCGGAGAAGTCAGATACCGCGCCAGCAGATAGCAAAGCAGCGCGAAGATGGCCAGCATCCACCACGTCTGCGGAGGGACTTCGATGGTCGATCCCGCGCGCGCAGGTTCTCTTGCCGGGACGATCACAACGAAGACGAACTTGCCATCCTGCGACCGCGCCGAACTGGCGTAGGCAACGCCCCGCTCTCTCTCCACCCGCACAAAGGGGAACATCGGCCCCGCACGTCCTCGCCCTCCCACGCTCGAACGGATCTCCGACGAGTAGTCGCGGCCGGTCAGAACGTCGCGATCCGATCCATCGGCCAGGGCCGCTTCAAGCCCGGTGGCATCCTTGAATCGCACCATGAAACGTTCCAGTCCGGCAGCTCCCTCGGTCTCCCACGCACGCCGCGCTTCCCGCAACTCGAACTGCCGACTGCTCACCTGCGGCGGCTGGTTAGGCCGCTGGCCGAACGTATTCCAGATGTAAAAGCTTCCGGTTAAGCTGATGACCATGGTCAGCAGGAACCAGAGCAGAATCTTGGTGAAAAGACTTCTCATACAGTCACCTCGTCCGGCGACCGGACAAACTGATAACCCACTCCGCGCACGGTCTTGATCAGCGGCTTATCGCCTTCCAGCTTCTTGCGCAGGTGGCTGATATGCATATCCACGGACCGGTCGAAGGGCGTCGCTTTGCGTCCGTAGAGTTCTTCCATCAGCTCATCGCGTGAAACCACGCGGCCGGCCGAGCGCATCAGTGTCTCGAGTATATCGAATTCGAAGGTGGTCGCTTCCACCGGCTGTCCCTCGCGCCGCACTTCGCGCGTGCCCGGGTCGATCGCAATCCCGTTGATTTCGAGCACACCGCCCGGCTGGCGCTCCTCAAGCCGCCGCATGATGGCGCGAATCCGGGCCACTAGTTCGCGGGTGTTGAAAGGCTTGGGAAGATAGTCGTCGGCGCCCAGTTCGAGCCCGACGATGCGGTCTTCATCCTCGCCCCGCGCCGTCAGCATCAGGATCGGCAGTCGCGCTTCACGCCGGACGCGTTTCAGAATCTCGAAGCCATCGAGACCCGGCAGCATCACGTCGAGCACCATCAGGTCGTAGCCGCCGTTCAGGGCCGCCGCCAGACCGCGCCGTCCGTCGTTTTGCGTGTCGACGCGGAAACCCTCCCGGGTGAGCAACTCAGTGAGCAGGCCCGAAAGCTCTTCGTCGTCATCCACAATCAGGATGCGCACACCTGAAATGTAGCATTAAGGCCGGAAACGTGGGGTAAACCTTTGTAATCGCGCCGCTATTCCTTAACCTTCAGGCGCTCCTTGTTCTCCGCGATGAACTCTTTGATCTCGTCCGCCAGCGCGAGGAGCTTCAGCCATTGCTCCTGATAGAGCGTCACCGGGAAACGGCCCAGACCATACACGGAAACCGCTCCTTTCTCGCTGACCTTCATCGAAACACTGCCGGTCCGCTTCTTCTTCAGCGACTCGTTTTCGGCTCTCAACCGAGCCAGTTCTGCTTGTACGTCTTCATCTGCCATCCTTGCAGCGTACCAAAGGGTCGATCACGTGCTACGTACTTCGACTGAAGGAAGTCATGAAGTTTGCGTGTGAACCTTATGGGATCGCGCATTTTGCTGAAAATCCAGCAAAAACAAGCATTTTGAACACACTTCCGTGTTCACCATGGCGCGTGGAATATGACACACTGACTGCGGGATCGGATTCATGAGGGCGCGTCGTTTGATGTTCGTTGTCTGGGTTTGCGGTCGTCTGCTGGATGCCTCCCCTCCCCAGACGGCCGAGGACCCCGAGAAAGCCACCGCCAGTCTCAGGCAAATCACCAACGAACTCAACGAGACCGTCAAACGCTTCCAGATCCATCTGGACCATGAGATAGCCGTTCACGGCCGTGGTTATCAAACCAAGTCGGGAAAGAGGATCCCGGGCGCGGATGCCGACCTCATCGGTGGGGGCGGAGCGGCCGACGTGGTTCAGGCAGCCATGCGCAAGCTCTTTGCCGCCCGCATGATCGCCGCGCGCCGGCCAGGTTATGCGCCGGCCCCTCTGGCCGATTTCGACCGGATTGAGGCCCTCATCGCGGAAGCCCGCAGCCGTATCAATACCGGCAACGATGCCATGCGGCGTCTCCTCGTGGTGTCCGCAAGGGAAATAAATCCCGGCGCCGATGCGAAGCAGAGGATGCGGACGCATGAATTATTGAAAGCCCGCAACGCGGCCGCGGACGCCGCCAAGAGGGCTCTCGTAGCTCTTCCCGTGGCGCTGCCTGAAGCCGATTCCGCTGCGGCGCAAAGAGAAACCGTCTGGGATTTGATGGTCGCGAACCGCCCCATCCGCAATGGCGGTGAGGGCAAGGTCGACAACGCCCCTCCCCTCGATGCGGCGGTCGTTCCCATACGCTTCGAAACAGGTACCAGAATCACCCTGGTTAACGAGTATTCCTGCCGCGTCACGCTGACGGATTCGGGTATGGAAGACCGGCAGGGACGACACCTCTTCTACCAGGAGGAGTGGGTGCGCCGGGCGGGGAATATGGCCCGCACGGCCACCACCGGCACAACCGGAGTGGTCGTTTTGATGCGCTGGGCGGTCGCCGTCGATACCGTGACCGGCCAGCATACTCTGCTCCGCCGCTACGAAGCGCGCGAGTTCTTCGGGGATTTTGACGACCTCTACAAGCAGCAGCGAAACGGCTATGTCGTGAATGCCAGCCTCCCTGAAAGAGCGTCTCCTCCCTCCCTCCAGGAACTCACCTCGGCGCTGGGGGCGGTGGATCGATCGCGGCAGGATATCGACGCCGCCGTGCATGAGTTCAGACAGCGGATACGAGCCGCGCTCGAGCGCAACGATGAGTTGCTGGATGGCCAGAATAAGCCGGCGCTCGATGACGAATTGCCGGGCGCTCTGCGCGAGAACCTTTTCGCGATCCGCGGCCATCTGGCGGAGAACGCAGCTGCGCTCGAAGCGGAGTCGAAGGTCCACCTCGCCGTGGATAGAGCCGCGGCGCATGTCCGTGCGCTCGAAGCCCTGGAGGCCTCGGCCGACGGTAGCGCCCTCCGGCAGGAAGCGCCGCCGGATTCCCGTGCTTTGCTCGATGCGTTGAATCGCGCGGATGCCGCGATCAACCTGACCCATTCCCTCGAAAAGGAAGCGCTGGCGGCATTGCCGCAGGATTTCTCCGCGCCCGAACAGCAGTTCCCCGCCATGATGAAGGACGTGATCGTACGCCTGCGCAGGATCGAAAGCGCTGCCGGTCCGAGCGGCCCCCGCAGGTTTAAACAGGAAGTATGGAGGATCGCCGGATCGGTGCGAGGCGCCCGCGAGGCGAAACGCACTATCGTCTTCATCGACGTCGCGCCGGCAACCGGCAGCCAGATTCCGACCGCCAAAGAAGTGAAGTACTACAAGGCCGACCCCGGCGAGCAACTCGAGGAGATCTACGACGAAAACGCTGCCCAGTAGTTGTGAGATTCATAACAATTTTCCTTCCGATCGGTTCTCAAATTAGATCTCTGCTTGCTTAGTAGAGCATCTGAGAAAAAGGGGGGTATTTTGTCCTGTCAAGTCTTGCTGGCTTTCGCTCTCTTTGGGCCGACCGCTTTCGCTCAGCTGGCGAATGACCCAACCGCCGCGCCTCCTCCCGTCAGTAAGCATATCTTCGGCATCATTCCAAACTTCCGCACGTCCGAGACGCTGGCGAATTACCAACCGCTGACGCCTCGCCAGAAGTTCAGAATTGCCTCCCAGGATTCCTTCGATCGCGGTACCGTGGCTCTCGCCCTGATCTTCGCCGGCCAGAGCCAGCTAAGCAATGACAATCGATCCTTTGGACAGGGTGTCGATGGCTACTCGAAATACTTTGGCGCCGCCTACGCCGATTTTGTAGTTGGCAACTTCATGACCGAGGGTATCTTCCCGACCGCGCTCCATCAGGACCCGCGGTATTTTCGCAAAGGGACGGGAACCGCGCTCACCCGGCTGGGCTACTCCATCGGCCAGAGTTTTTGGACGCATAAGGATTCCGGCGGTATGGAATTCAACTACTCGGAGATTCTTGGGAACTCGGCCGCGGTTGCGATCTCCAACATTTACTACCGGGATAACCGGACCGCTCACGATGCGGTTTCAGGGCTTGCGGTTCAGGTCGGAGTCGATACGGCAACCAACGTGATGAAAGAGTTCTGGCCGGACGTCAGTCGCAAATTCGCGCGAAAACAGCATTAGAAAACAGCATTAGAAGACAAACATCGCAATGCCGCAAGCGGCCATAACAGCGGCGCAGATCCAGCCGAGTGCCTGCAGGATGGGCCCGTTCTTCCGGTCTCCCATCACCTTGCGGCTATTCGTCAGCAGGATTACAAGCACAATAAGGGGCGGCGCTAATAACCCGTTGAGTACCGCCGAGAGGAAAAGCATCCGCACCGAATTGAAACCGGCGAAATCGAGCCCCATGCCGATCGCCACCGCCGCCGCCAGCACGGCATAAAATTTGGGGGCCACTTTCAGGGGTTTGTCGATGGAGGCTCCCCAGGCGGCCGACTCCGCCACCGCATAGGCGCTCGATCCGGCGAGCACCGGAACCGCCAGCATTCCGGTTCCTATGATCCCCAGCGTAAACAGCAGGTACGCGCCATTGCCCGCCAGCGGCCGCAATGCCTCGGCCGCGTCCTTCGCGGTTTGAATATTGGTCAGACCGTGAGCGTGCAGAGTGGCGGCCGTCGTGAGGATGATGAAGTACATCACCAGGTTCGAAAAAAACATGCCGGTCAGCGTATCGCGCCGGGACTTTCGGATCTCCTCATCGGTTGCGCCCATCCGTTTGGCTACCGTGTTGCGGCCCATGGCGCGCTCCTCCTCCACTTCCTGCGAACTCTGCCAGAAGAACAGGTAGGGTGATATCGTGGTGCCGAAGATGCCCACCAGCACGGCGAAATATTGTGGTGTCCATTGAATCTCCGGGACGATGGTAGCCCTCAGAACATGGGTCCAGTCGGGTTTGACGAGGAAGGCCGTGATCACGTAGGCGAACAGAACCAGCGTCAGCCATTTGAAGATGGAGGCAATGGTCCGGTAGGAAGCGAAGACCACGGTAGCGACCAGAACCAGGGCGATAATCGGCGACCAGACGGTCGATTTGACGCCGGTGACGAGTTGCAGGGCGTCACCCATGCCGGCGAGGTCGGCGCCGATGTTGAAGATGTTGGCGATGAGCAGAAGCCCGTACGAGCCTCGCATGACCCACTTGGGGTAATGTATCCGTATGTTGTGCGCGAGACCGCGCCCGGTGACGATTCCGAGGCGCGCGCACATCAGCTGCACGGCGGACATAAGGGGGAAGCTGAAAAGCGCCGTCCAGAGCCCGGCGAGACCGAAAGTCGCCCCGGTGATTGAGTAGGTGGAGATGCCGGAGGGGTCGTCGTCGGCCGCTCCGGTGATCAGGCCCGGACCCAGATCGCTGAAGTACTTCCTGAGATAGTGCTTCGGGGAGCGAGGAGTCTCGGCCATGCGTAGGTACCCGCGCTGCGTTGGGTCTTACTTTGAATCTGTCGCGGCCGGCTTCGATTCCGTTTTTTTCGATTCCGTTTTCGAGTCCGATTTAGATTCGGATTTCGACTCGGACGTCCTGGAATCGGACGACCCCGCATCCGTCTTCGGAGCCGCGTCCGATTTGCCGTCACCCGGCTTGGAATCCCCCGGTTTGCCGCCGTTCGATTTGGCGTAATCGGTGGCATACCAGCCGGTTCCCTTAAGATGAAAGGCCGGGGCGGAGATCAACCGTTCCACCGCGCCGCCGCATCCGGCATGCGTTTTCAACGGTTCAGCGGAGAATTTTTCGATGACTTCGAACGTCTTGCCGCAGGAATGACACTTGTACTCGTACAGAGGCATACGCCTGATTTGATCTTAGCAGGGGGCAAAAGTGACGCCGCCGAGTTCTGTTGAAGAGCTCGGCGGCATGGAGGATCGGGGCTACTGAGTCTTTTTGGGAGCGGGCTTCCTGGGTGCCGCCTTTTTGACGGCGGGCGCGGTGAAGGCGTTGTCCGGCAGACCCTTGATCGATTCCTTGGGATCGTCGATGGTCAGCGTCAGCATATAGGGGTCTTTGGTGAACGAGTCGACCACGCCCTTGAACTCGAGCGCGTCCCCCGCGTTGAGCACCTTCTGGTTAATGGGCTTTTCGAACTTCAGGGTGGCATCGCCGCCGGCGTTATCCACGTTGACGATCAGATCCTTCGCGTCCACCGTAACGATCTTGGCCTTGAACATCCCGATCTCGTTGCCCGCTGCGTCCTTCGGGGGGGGGACCTCGGAGCCTTTTACGCTCTGGAAATAGGTGTCGCCCTGGTCGCCTTTCAGGGTGGTTTCGATCAGCCGCCAAAGGGCGATATCGGGATGCGCCTTGTTGAATTCTTCCTGGTTGGCGAACTTCTTATTTTCGATGTCGGTGATGCTGTCGATGTGGAAGTCGGCCGGGGGCAGCGCGGAGGAGACAACCGCGGCTTTCAACTGATCCAGACCTTCATCGCTGCCATGGTATCCGTTGTAGGCCTTCTTCAGAAATTCGCCGTACTGACTCTGCGCCGCCGGAGGAAGCGCATTGGGGCCGGTTACCGAAAGAGCGCGCGCGATGTCGTACAGAGCCTCCGAGTAGCGCTTCACATCCTTCTGCCGGATGATCACGGTTCCCAGCCAGTACGAAATCTGCGCCTGCGCCGGTTGAAGCTGGAGGATCTTCTTGAACTCCGCTTCCGCCGCCGCATCCTGATGTTTGGTCATGGCGACCCATCCCAGCACC
>JBEKAQ010000007.1:0-79523 GCA_050015835.1 Bryobacteraceae bacterium
GTGGATGGGAGTTGTGACGGGAACCCATCCCGGGGTGCGTTTGCGGTCGCCGGCGTGGACGGCCTGGGAATGAAGTTTCATTTTCTTTTCCATCGGGCGCCTTCTTTGGTGTCTTCGAGGATGACGCCTTGTTCGAGGAGCTGAGCGCGGATTTTATCGGAGAGGGCGAAGTCGCGGGCCCTTTTGGCGGCGGTGCGGTCGGCGATGAGGCGCTCGATTTCAGTTTCAGAGATTCCTTCCGTGTGCCCGGATGGGACGAGCACCTGGAAGACGGAATCGAAGATCGTGAGCACCGCCTGGGCGGCGTCGCGATTGCCGGTTAGAAACTCACCGGCGTCGAGGGCGGTGTTGGCTTCGCGCAGGAATTCAAAGACGGCGGCGAGGGCCTCGGCGGTGTTGAGGTCGTCATCCATCGCCTGACGGAATTGCCGGATGGCGTCGTTGGCCTTGTCGTTGACGACGTCATTGTGGCCTTCGGCGAGCTTCGCGGTATCGAGGCGGAATTTGAAATTGCGCAGCCTTTCGATGGCGGTCTTCGCGGAGTTCAGACCTTCAAAGGTGAAGTTCAGGCCTTTACGGTAAGGCACCGAGGCGAGCAGGTAGCGAATGGCTTCGGGGGAAATGCCGCGGCCGAACAGATCGCGCAGAGTATAGAAATTGCCGAGCGACTTCGACATTTTCTGGCCATCGACCAGAAGAAATTCGGAATGAACCCAGTAACGCGCGAAGGGCTTTCCGGTGAGCGCTTCGGATTGCGCGATTTCGTTCTCGTGATGGGGAAAGATGAGATCGACGCCGCCGGCGTGGATGTCGAGGGTCGCGCCCAGATACTCGATGGCCATGACGGAACATTCGATGTGCCAGCCGGGGCGTCCGGCGCCGACTTCGGTATCCCAGGCGGGCTCGCCTTCCTTGGCGGCTTTCCAGAGGGCGAAGTCGCGGGCATCGGCCTTTTCGTATTCGTCGACATCGACGCGCGCGCCGGCCACCATGCCGCTGAAATCGTTATGCGAGAGCTTGCCGTAGCCGGGAAACTTCGCGATGCGGAAGTAAACGGAGCCGTCGCTTTGATAGGTGTAGCCGGCGTCTTCGAGCTGGTGGATGGCGGCGGCCATTTCCTTGATGTGATCGGTGGCGCGGGCGATGTGCTCGGGGCGTTCGAGACGCAGAGCGGCGCAGTCGTCGAGGAAGGCCTGGGTGTAGATGGCGGTGTATTCGGCGAGCGTTTTTCCCTGGGCGACAGCGTTGCGGATGATCTTGTCGTCGACGTCGGTGATGTTCATGACGTGGTCGAGGGTGTAGCCGGAAGCGCGCAGCCAGCGGCGCAGCAGGTCGTAGAAGACGAAGGTGCGGAAGTTGCCGATGTGGGCGAAGTCGTAGACGGTGGGGCCGCAGGTGTACATCCTGACGAGGTTGCCTTCGAGGGGTGCGAAAGGCTGCACCTGGTGGGTCAGCGTGTTATAGAAACTCAGGGACATGGGGGGAAACTTTCATGGTAACAGCGACGGAGTATGGGCATGGATGAACACGGATAACGCCCAAAAAATGGGTTCGGGAATTCTTCGCGGGTGGGCCTGGGGTGGTTCATTTGAGTTTTCGTAAGACATGGAAGGCGTGAGGGTTATCGATTTCGGTCCGATCTGTTTTGGGGTGGTTGAAATTGGGTTCCGTTCAACGATCACGCCCTTTTTTTCCTGGCGGGTCGGGGCAGGCGCGGCGCAGGGGGCAGCCTGGGGCGCCGGGTTATTGGCGGCGTTGGTCCGGGTGGCTGCGATTTGTCGGTTAGTTGTCATTTGGCGCTTTACTGCCTCTCAATTATGGTTTTAGCAGGCGGTGGGGGCGTGGATGGTTGGTGGGCGCGGTAAGTTGTTGGTTTTAGGGTGACGATTCCTGAAAATACGTGTGACCGGCGATTTATCCTGGGTTTCAGGGAGTCGCTGAAAAGGCGGAACATCTTGCGTGCCGCGAAAGTAATGCGCCACGGGAAAGCGTGAGACGCCGTCAATTCTTCATATGCTCAGGTCGGGTGCCTGGTTCAGCTCGGCCTGTGATAGCAGTTCCAAAAGGTTTCTCTTAGAAGGCGGTTGTTTGTTTGCAGCCGAACAACTGAGCCGGTAATCTGCTCTCTGAGTCTGAAGTACCCCTCTTTTGGATGCTCGAGTTGGTATCGGACCTTGTTTTCAAAAATTCTCCCCAATAGCCGGGCTGCGTCGTCAGGTGAGGATGTGGCCATCGCGCCAACTGCTACGCCGGTTTGGAAGTCGATGAGCCTGCTGAGCGGGTGAATCTCCGTGAAGAACTGGCGCCGAGTCGCGTCGTCGCACAAAAAGATCACAGGCCTCCCGAGACTGAGCGCCATCGCGGCCTCGGCGTCTTTTCCGTAACTGTCACGTTCGCCCGCCATGTAAATGAGAACCTTGGCGCATTTCACCATCAGGCACTCGATCAGCCCTTTATCCTCATGGCCCGACGTGGCGCTGAGCGTTGGATCAAAGTAACGGAGATGGAGGTCTCTGACGGCCGGGTGGCCGAAAATCTGTTCGCAGGTCTTCGCCATGTCCCGAAACTGTTGACGCGATCTCATGCTCGTGGCAACATATACGTCCAGGTCGCTTGCCATGGACAGGTAAAGGTCTGTGTTCTTGAGCGCGGATTGTCGAGCGGACGCGAACGTTCTGGCCAGCGCATCATAGTGCCGCAGCAGTTCTTCTTCCGACGAGATCTCCAATTCCATTAGTTCGTCTGCAGCAATTTCAAATTGCTGCTGGCGATTTTCATGGCCAGCGGTTCGAAGAAATGCGCCCAACACCTGTTTGAAGGGCGCTCGCCCGCCGCCGTCGTGGACATGCTGCGCCCACGCTCCCTTCACGATCATCAGCAGATGCGCGCTTTCGTTGCCCTGTGCGAGGCGAGGCGCGGCCCGACAGCGATCCGGACCTCCTGATCGAGGTGGGACCCCACACCAGTCGGTTCTTTCCGGGCGGGCTGATCGCCGATTTTGAGGACGGCCTGGGGCGGAGGGTCGATGTGGTGGAGGAACAGGGTTTGCACCGTCTCCTGCGAGACCGGATTCAGGCCGAGGCCGTTCCTCTTTGAGCGAACTGACAGCGGAGAGAGTTTGACAGCCGGTTCAGCGCTTCATGCCTTCGTAGGCTATGGGGCGAGCGCGGATGCGGGTCACGAGGATGTGCTTCCGCGATCTTGAAACGCGATATATCATTCGGTATCCGTCGTGAAAGCGCGCTCGCCAGGTGTCGGGGTGGCCGCGCAGTTCGATGGCCGTTACAAGGGCGGGACCTTGCTCGCGCAGATCGGCGATCAACTCTTCGGCATCTCGCCTGGGCCGATCCTCAAGATGGCGGAATTCTCTCTTGGCGGATGGCCTGAGTTCGACTTTCCAGCGGTTCACGCGCGGCGTCTTGGGCGAGGAACGTAGCCCTCTTCGGCAAAGAGTTCTTCAAGCGAAATCGACGGTCCGGGCTCGTTAATCCTCCGGTTGGAAACAATGACGTCGGCCTCGTCTTCGGTGATGAAGTCCGGCTCCTCAAGCAAGGCGCGCTCCTCGGGCGTCAGGCCTTCGAGCATCTCCAGCATCTGCTGAAACTGGCGATACGTAAGCCTGTGCTTCGCCTTCAGGGCTTGCTGGCGGGCGGACAGACTGAGTTTGGTCTTCATCACTCCCTGTTCCGACGGTAGCATGTCTGGCAGGCGCAAAAAAACTCTTTACGTTTCTAAACAGTCACGTTATTATATAGTCACGTAAGGAGGCGGGCAAACTTTATGAAACTCGAAAACATGACGCTTGACGTGGAACAGCATGTGGAGGTGAAGGCCGATATCGGCGACGTGTTCAAGGGGGTTCTGCGGCAGTTTGGAGAAGGCAGCACCAACCCGAACGGGGAATCGATGCAGATGATTCTCGAGCAGTGGCCGGGTGGGCGATGGTTCCGCGATCGCGGCAACGGAATCGGACATCTGTGGGGTCACGTACAGGTGATCAAGCCTCCGGTTTTGTTGGAGTTGAGCGGCCCGATGTTCATGTCGTACCCGGCTTTAAACCACGTCGAGGTGCGGCTCGATCAGATCGCCGGCGGAACCAAAGTCACGCTGCGGCACCGTGCCATTGGAACGATCGATCCGGCACATCGGGAGGGCGTGAGCAAAGGCTGGCGGCATTATCTCGACAGCATCGAGAAGATGTGCTCGCGTGGCGCGGCGGTCGACCGGGTCTGATGCCGGACGACCTCGATCCGGTCTGGAAGGCGCTGTCGGACGCGACCCGCCGCGCCATTCTGGACCTGTTGAGAAAGGGTCCGCGGCGGACCACGGAGATCGTCGATGCGTTCCCTCATCTGAGCCGCTTTGGCGTGATGAAGCATATCGATGTATTGCGCGACGCCGGTTTAATCAACACGCGCGAAGAAGGGCGGCAGCGCGTGAATTCGTTGAACGCCGTGCCGATCCGGCGGATTTACGAACGCTGGGTGAGCCGCTACCAGGAGTTCTGGGCGGGCAAACTGCTCCGCTTGCGGGAAGACGTGGAAGATCGATCCGAAGACAAATAGACAGGAGAAGTGTATGAATACAGCAGACGCACAAAATCTCACGGCTGCCTTTACGGTAGACCAGACTCCAGAAGAGGCCTTCGCCGCCATCAACAACGTTCGTGGATGGTGGTCGGGCGAAATTGAAGGCTGCACCGATAAGCTCGGCGATGAGTTTACGTATCGGTACAAAGACGTCCACTATTCCAGGCAGAAGGTCACCGAACTCAGACCCGGGAAGAAGGTCGTCTGGCTTGTATTAGAGGGTTACTTGAACTTTGTTCAGGACAAGACCGAGTGGACGGGCACGGAGATTGCTTTTGAAATATCGAGAAAGGGCGATAAGACCGAAGTCCTCTTCACGCACCTGGGTTTGGTCCCGGCGTCCGAATGTTTCGGCGCCTGTTCGAGCGCGTGGGGATTTTATATTACCGGCAGCTTACGGAGCTTAATTACCACAGGCAAAGGGGAGCCCAACCAGAAGGCGGCTTGAGAATCGCGGCCGCGTTTTTCAGCTCACGCTTTCGGCGCTGTAGCGGGCGATGAGACCGCTGCGCACGGCGTGTCGATAGACGCGGGTGAAGAACCAGCCGGCGAGCAGGACGTAGAACAACGCGAGGGCTGAGCTCCCGAGCAGGGTCCCGGGTGAAGGAGAGCCTCCGGATACGACTTTGCGCATGGCCTCGAAGACCCAGGAGGGCGGCAGCAGACGGGCGAGGTACTGCATCCAGACGGGCAGGGCGGAGCGTGGGTAGAAGACGCAGGCGAGCGGCGACAGTAGTGCCGGGATGGGCCAGATGAGCCATTCGGCAGCGGGGCCGAGCCTGAGCACAATGGCGCAGGCGAAGATGCCGAGAGCGACGGCGAAGAGAAACAGCACCAGCAGAAAAGGCACCAGCAGGGCTCCGTAGACGAAGAAAGACAGTCCGAAGACGGTGGTGGCGAGGAGGAGCATGACGATGAGTCCGAAAGCGCTGGTCGCGATGCTCGAGAGCACGAGGCCGCCGCAGTACTCCGATATGGAGAGCGGGGTGGCGAAGAGGTTCAGAAAGTTACGCGACCAGACGTCCTCGAAGAAGGTGGTGGTGACGCCCTGCATGACGCGGACGAGGAAGTCCCAGAGCAGTACGGCGCCGAGCATGGCGGGGACGAAGTTGACTCCCGGGGCGGCGACGGTATTGAGATAGCGGGTGATGAAGCCCCAGAGCAGAATATCGATGGCGACCCAGGCGAACATGGGCAGAATGCGGGCCGGACTGCCGCGCATGAGATAGAACTGGCGCAGGACGATGGCGGCGGTGCGCTTCAGGTTCATGCGGGTCCGCCGTTGCCGAGGGCGAGGGGCTGGCGCGCCACGGCGATGAAAAGATCTTCGAGCGTGTCTTTTCCGTGGGCGGCGGGCAGTTGGCGCGGGTCTCCTTCGAGGAGAATTTTTCCGTGGGAGAGGAAGAGGACGCGGTCGCAGACTTCTTCGACTTCGTTCATGTTGTGGGAGGTCCAGAGGACTCCGCCCTGGCCGCGGCGGGTGAATTCACGGATGCGGGTACGGATGTCGCGGGCCACGGAGGGATCGAGAGAGGCGGTGGGTTCGTCGAGCAGCAGCAAATTGGGACCGTTGAGCAGGGCCTTGGCCAGGCTGACGCGCGTTTGCTCGCCCGAGGAGAGGACGCCGCAGCGGGTATTGCGGAATGGATCGAGGTCGAACTGGGCGATCATGGCGTCGATGCGGGCCTTGAGATGGGGGACTCCGTAGATGAGTCCGAAGAAGCGCAGGTTTTCGGCGACGGTGAGATTTCCGGGAAGCGGCGAGTAGACGGCGGCGAAGTTGGTGCGCTCGAGCGCCTGAGAGCGACGCGAGGCGAGGTCGATGCCGTCGATGCGCACGGTTCCGGAATCGGGCTCGAGGACGCCGAGGATCATGTTGATGGTGGTGGTTTTGCCGGCGCCGTTGGGTCCGAGGAGGCCGACGATTTCGTTCTTTGCGACGGCGAACGAAATGGCGTCGACGGCGAGGGTGGCGCCGTATTGCTTGCGCAGGTGGTTCACGGAGAGGACCATGGCGGATTCGGGCGTCCTCTTTATGATCTACGATCAATAGGAATGCAGATTCTGGTGGTGGAGGACGAGCGGCGCATGGCGGAATTGCTGAAGCGCGGGCTCAGCGAAGAGGGCCATCAGGTGGTGGTGGCGCGGGATGGGGCGGAGGGTTTCGAAATCGCCGCGGCGGCCGCGTTCGACGTGATCGTACTGGATGTGATGCTGCCGGGGATGGACGGGATTGCCATGACGCGCCGGCTGCGGGAGGCGCGCAATCAGACGCCGGTGCTGATGCTGACGGCGCGCGATACGGCGGCGGACGTGGTGCTGGGCCTCGATTGCGGCGCTGACGACTACCTGACGAAACCGTTCGCGTTCGATGTGTTTCTGGCGCGGCTGCGGGCGGTGAGCCGGCGCGGCGCGATTGCACGGCCGGTGTGTCTGGAGGTGGCGGACGTCAGGCTCGATCCGGCAACGCGGCAGGTTACGCGCGGGGAGGAAAACATCAGCCTGACGCCGCGCGAGTACGGGCTGCTGGAGCTGTTGATGCGCAATCCGGGCCGCGTGATCGGGCGCGAGACGATTCTCGAATCGGTGTGGGGCTACGGGTGCGGCGTGAATGAGAATACGCTCGAGGCTTTCGTACGGCTGCTGCGGCTGAAGGTCGATGGGCGCGAACCGAAATTGATCCACACGGTGCGCGGGGTGGGGTATACGATGCGGGAGCCTCTTTCGAAACATGCGCACCCGTAGTATTCAGTTCCGGCTCACGGTTTGGTATGCGCTGGTGCTGGCGGCGGCGCTGGGCTTGTTCGGCGCGCTCGTCTGGCTGTCGCTGCGGCAGCGGCTGATCGACGACGCGGACCGGGAATTGGCGGGGAGCGCGAGCCGGTTCGAGCAGTACTTCCGGCGGGAAGCGGCGGAGGAATCGGGGGCGCAACTGCGCGACGAGCTGGAGGAGTTCTGCCAGGCGCTGCCCGGGTCGGATACGCTCGCGCTGCATGGGAGCCGGGGTTTCGAATTCGAATATCCGGAGAGCGCCCGTGAGCAGGTCCCCGATCACGGCCCTGCTTCGCGCCTGGATGTCCGATCGCGGCAGACGCAGTTCACGGTGGCGGGCGAGGAGTTCACGCTGGAGGTGGGGATGTCGCTCGGCGGCATTCATCGCACGATCGAGCTGTTGCAGATTCTGTTGTTGAGTTTGATTCCGGCGGTGATTGCCATTGCCAGTGTGGGTGGAGCGTGGCTGAGCCGGCGCGCGCTGCGGCCGGTGGATCAATTGACGGCGGCGGCGCGCACCATCGGGATCGAGAATCTTTCGCAGCGTTTGGCGGTGCCGAAAACGGGCGATGAACTGGAGCGGCTCACGGAGCTTTGGAACACGATGCTGGGGCGGCTCGAAGCCGCCGTGACGACGCTTTCGCAATTCGCCGCCGACGCTTCGCATGAGCTGAGGACGCCGCTGGCGGTGATCCGCACGAGCGCGGAGGTGGCGCTGCGGCGCGCGCGATCGCCCGAATCTTACCGTGAGTCGCTTGAGGAAATCGCGGCCGAGGCGGAGCGGATGACGCAGCTGGTGGAGGATTTATTATTCCTTGCGCGCAGCGACGCCAAGGTGACGGGGATGCCGATGTCGGCGCTGGATCCGCGGGATACTCTTTGCGATGTCGCGAGTGAATTGCGCGAGTTGGCGGAGGTGCGCAATATCCGGATGCGGCTGGCTTTGGGCGAGAGCGAAATCGCGATATCGGGAAATCGGGCCGCGCTGCGCCGGCTTTTTCTGGTGCTGCTGGATAATGCGTTGAAATATTCGCCGCCGGGGAGTGAGGTGCATGTGACTGCGATCGCCGGGGATGATTCCGTCACGGTGGCCGTGCGGGATTCAGGCAGCGGCATCGGGGCGGCGGATCTGCCGCACATATTCCAGCGCTTCTACCGTGCTAATAAGGCGCGCACGGACGCGGGACACGGTTTGGGGCTGTCACTCGCCGCAACCATCGCGCGCGTTCACGGGGCGATGATCGAAGTAAAGAGCGTGGAGGGCGAGGGCTCCACGTTCTTGATTACGTTCCCGCTGCGTGCGGGCGGGATGGAGGAACCTTCGGTTCACCCCAGTGCCATTCGAAGCGGCTCTTGAGGACGATGCCGGGGCCTCGATTCCCGAGGTCGAAGCCGAGGCCGAAGTTGATGCCGAATTGGGGCGCTGCTTCCCAATCGCCGCCTAAGAACAATTGATGAACCTCAGGCTGGAAGTGGGGGCGCACGTCGATGCTTTCGATTTCTCCGTAATATTCGAGGGAAGGGGAGAACACTTCGCGCTTCCAGCGGATTAATGCGGCAGGCTCGAAGTTCCAGCCGTGGTCGGTGCCCGGTCCGTGCAGGGCTCTCTCGAATACCGGATTAAAGACGGCTTGCCAGTGGCTGAATTCCCGGTCGAGTATGGGGCGTAGTTCGGCGCGGCGCGAATTCTCTTCATAGCGGGTGTTCTGAAAGGAGAATTCGGCGACGAAGCCGACGCGCACGGGCAGATTCCACGATTCGGGCAGGTAGACATGCGGCAAGACGCGCCAACCGCCGAATTCGGGCGAGTAGCCGGGCTGCCAGGCGCTCAGAAACATGAAGCCGAGGGCGAAAGCGGGGGCGGCGAGGCTGGACGACAATCCCGCGGTCGGCTCGAGGGTGAGGTGGGTCTGGCCGTCGGTCGGGAGCAATGTGCCGTCGCGCGCCGGATTGCCCTGCGCGGTGACGTTGAGATGGGCTTCGAGGCTGTACTCGCCGCGCAGCATCGGCTCATATTCGTAAATATGGATTTCGAAGGGGTCCTGCGCGGCCGCCTCCCATGCGGCAGACATGAGAATCAGCAGGCAGACCGCGGGTCGCGTCATCGGCTCAGTCTATCCGCCCAGAATACCGGATGGCGGGAACAAATGCACACAGGCAAATGGCGGAGCCATTCATCATGTAATTTAGTTCTTTCAACGGCGCAGTAAGATCACCAGCCGGATTTCACGAACTGCGGCGAGCGGACGCATGTTAAAAGCACAAGAGCCATGGCGGGGATGCTGAAAACGCTGATTGTCGACGACGAACCGGTGGCCCGCGGCATTTTACGGGAGGAACTGGAGACGCTCGACGACGTGCGGATCGTGGGCGAGGCGGAGAACGGGGCGGACGCTCTGGAGATGATCGTGGACGACCGGCCGGATCTGGTATTGCTGGATCTGCAAATGCCGGTGATGGGCGGTCTGGAGGTGGTGCGCAGCCTGAAGGGTGGGAGCCTGCCGGCGATCGTAATCGTGACGGCGTGGGACCAGTATGCGATTCAGGCGTTCGAAGCGGGGGCGATCGACTATCTGCTGAAGCCGGTGTCGCGCGAGCGGCTTCTCGAAGCGGTGGAGCGGGCGCGCCGCACTACGGGCAGGCAGGCGGCGGAGAGGGTGGCGCGCATGCAGGAGATCGGGGAATCGCCGGCGGCGGAGTCGGCGAGCGACAGGCCGGCGCGCAAAATCGTGGGGCGCACCGGAACGGAATACATTCTGCTCAGCACCGATGAGGTGTATGCGTTTCAGGCCGAAGGGGATCTGGTTTGGATCCTGACGGCGAAGAACAAGTTCCTCGCCACGCAGACGCTCAAGGCGCTGGAGGACCGGCTGCACAATACCAGCTTCCGCAGGATTCACCGCAACGCGCTGGTCAATATCGACCACGTGCGCAGGATGAGCACGCTGAGCAGCCAGCGCTGGCTGGTGACGCTGAATAACAAGATGGAGTTCATCGTGAGCAAGCGCCAGGCGCGGAGCATCCGCCATTTACTGAGCTGGTGAGGGGGGAATCCTTTCACCGCCCAGTCGCGCCCGCCGGCAGCCGGAATCGACACACACACGGAGTTGCTTTACTCCCGGCCCGGCGTTGCTCTACACTCTCTTCGAACGCGACTTTCCGCGGGATTTGAGGAGGGGGAAGTGATTTTTGTCGCCCTGTGCGTCTGGATCGTATTCTGCATTCGCGATTTTTGCCTGCTCCAGACCGGCCCCGCGAACGATTTCCGGCGTCACGCGCGCCTCTACGCCGTAAGTGTCCTGGTCACCGCCGCTATCGTTTGCCTGTCGCTGCGGATTGCCGGTCCCGCGCGGGTTCGGGAAATCGCGCTCTCGCCGCTGTTTCTCGGCGCCGCCATCGCCGGCCATGTTCTGGCGACCGCCGCGTGCATTTGGCTGAGCCGTAAGGGAAGCTACGCATCCGGCTGGGTTCTGGCGCTGGTTCCGGTGCCTGCTTCGTGGATCTTTCTGGTCATGACCACGTCAGCCGACGCGATCCTCACGATCGCCGCCGCCTGGGTGCTTCTGATCGGCGTGGCGGCGCGCTTCGATCGTCGCAAAACAGTGGCCGCCGCCGATCTCGATTTCTCGGTCCGCTTTGCCGGCTGGTCCAACTGCATGGCCTGCTGCCTCGTCCCGCTGCTCGTGCAGTAGGGCAACTCTCCAGGCCGCCCGCCGTTCACCTCTCAGATTAAGTCATTCATGGCCTGTAGCCAACCGGTGGTCGGATTATGCGTGGAACATCCCGGCCGCTGCCGCAGAATCGGACTTTGGAAAAGTTGGCAAAGGGGAGTCATCATGCGCAGACTTACGTTCTTATGTTTTGTACTTATAGCTACAGTCAGCTCGGCGTTAGCGCAGTCTACCAGCGCTAACTCGGGGACGGTCAAGGGTTCGGTGGTGGACCCCTCGGGCGCGGTGATTAAAGACGCCAGCGTGGAGATTCACAACCCTGTGTCGGGTTATGACAAGAGTACGCAAACCGACGCACAGGGAAACTTCGAGCTGGACAACATTCCGTATAACAACTATCACCTGAGTGCCTCGGCCCAAGGATTCCAGGGGAGCGATCTGGATGTAAACGTGCGGTCCCCGCTGCCGGTCGAAGCGAAGATCGGGCTGAAGATCGGCGCGGCGACCGAAAGTGTGACGGTAACCACGGGGGCGGATCTCGTCGAAAGCGATCCCACGACCCATACGGATGTGGACCGGGAGCTGTTTGACAAGCTGCCTCTGGAAAGCAATTCCTCCGAGCTCAGTTCTCTGGTAACTCTCGCTTCGCCGGGGGTATCGGCCGACTCCAACGGTCTTTTTCATGGGCTGGGCGACCACGCCTCGAACTCCTTCTCCATTGACGGCCAGCCGATTACGGACCAGCAAAGCAAGGTTTTCTCCAATCAGCTGCCGGTTGACGCCGTGCAGTCGATGGAAGTGATCGAGGGCGCGCCACCGGCGGAATATGGCGGTAAGACCAGCCTGGTTATCGTCGCCACCACACGCTCGGGATTGGGAAACACCACACCCCACGGCGATGTGACGGCCGGCTACGGCACTTTCGGTACTTCAAACGAAGGCTTCGATGTTTCCTACGGGCAGCAGAAGTGGGGGAACTTTATCTCCGCCAGTGGCCTCGACACGGGCCGCTTTCTCGACGGCCCGGAATATCAGGTCTTCCACGATCACGGCAACGAGGAAAACGCATTCGACCGGTTCGATTACAAACCCGGCAACAACGATCAGATCAGTTTGAATTTCCAGTTCACCCGCTCCTGGTTCCAGACGCCGAACTCGTACGACGCCCAGACCGCTTCGGGCTGGAACGGCCTCACTGTCGACAACGGCGGCCTGGGTCCCAATGGTTTACCGGTGGGCCCGGCGGATCAGCGTTCGAAGATCAGAACGTTTAACATAGCGCCGGTGTGGACTCATATTCTCAATGCCAACAGCGTGTTCACGCTGGGCGGCTGGGTGCGGCAGGACCAATACAACTATTATCCGAGCGATAATCCGTTTGCCGATTTAGCACCGGATCTGCAGTCCACCACGGCGGGCCAGAATCGCCGGCTCACTAATGCCGGCGCCCGCACCAGCCTGTCTTACGTAAGAGGCGTGCATAACATAAAAGTCGGTGCGCAGTACGAGCACACTTTCCTCACGGAAAGAGACAGCTTCGGTCTGGTCGACCCGACCGCGAATGCGCCTTGTCTGAATGCCGACGGAAGTCCGGATACGGATCCCACGCTCACAAACCCGAACGCCTGCCCCGGCGGCGTGGTGAATCAGAATCCGGGCTTTATCCCGATTCTTGCCTGTTACGACCTGACCCGGACGGCGCCGCTGCCCGCTTCCGATGGCTGCCCCTTCAACACCAGCAGGAATTACAACTATTACGGCCATGCCGATATCAAGGAATTTGCGTTCTACGTAATGGACACAATCAACGTCCACAACTGGACCTTCAATCTGGGCGCACGCCTCGACACATACAATGGCCTTGCCAGCGCCGCGCAAGCCGAACCGCGCCTCGGTATCGCTTACAACATCAAGCCGACCAGCACCGTTCTGCGTGTTTCCTATGCCCGCACTATGGAGAGCCCGTTCAACGAAAACCTCGTGATCGCGAGCGAGGGATGCCTCAACCCGGTGATCGCCGCGTTCCAGACGGCCGTCCCGGGCGGCGCCTGCGTATCGACAACGCCGTTGAGCCCGGGTCACCGCAATGAATTCCATGCCGGCCTCTCGCAGGCGTTCGGCAAGTACCTGGTGATCGATGGAGAGTACATCTGGAAGTACACCCACAAGGCTTTCGACTTCAGCGTGGTCGATAACACGCCGATCACCTACCCCATCGAGTGGCTCAGTTCCAAGATTCCCGGATACGCAATTCGCGCCACGATTCCGAACTACCATGGGTTTACAGCGTTCTTTGTGACGTCGAGCGTAGCGGCACGCTTCTTCGGGCCCCAGATCGCCGGTATCGGCGCGACACCCGGGTCGGTCACCGTATTCCGCATCGACCACGACGAAGTTCACAACGCAACCGGGCACCTGCAATACCAGCCTCCCTCGAAGAGGGCTCCCTGGTTAAGCTTCAACTGGCGTTACGACAGCGGCCTTGTGGCCGGCCCGGTACCGTGTGCGGGCGGCAATTGCAACAACGGCCCAAACGGCACTGACACCGTCGTGGACGTCTCCGGCCTAACGCCCGATCAGCAGTTCCAGGGAGGACTCTACTGCGGAAGTGTGCATGCGACACCGACCACGCCCATCAGTCCGACCGGCTTCTGCCCGGCGAACATGTACGGTTCCACCCTGATCTCGATTCCTGCCGCGGGCACGGAGGACGACGACCACAACCCGCCGCGCATAGCGCCGCGCAACCTCTTCGACGTTGGCGTGGGCCACGACAACCTCTTCCAGGGCGACAAGTACAAGTGGAGTGCACGCCTTACCGTAATCAATGTGACCAATAAGGAAGCGCTCTACAATTTCCTTTCGACCTTCAGCGGGACTCACTATGTCACGCCGCGGGCGGTGACGGCGACGATCGGGTTCCATTTCTGAGCCGTTAGCCTACAGATTCAGATCGCTCATAGCTTGAAAACGGCCGATTACCGCCCACCGTTTACGACCCAAAATGGTTCATTCATCGTCGTTAAAAGTCCGCCTGCCGGATTAAACATGCGGCCCGCCGACGCTTGGCCGAGAATCGAGTATGGGCATATATGCGCATACTTCGATGGGTGGGTTTGGTGCTTCTGGCGACGGCCAGTTTTCTGCAGGCGCAATCGACCAGCGCCAACGCGGGGACGATTCGCGGCTCGGTGCTGGACCCCTCGGGATCGGCCATTCCGGGCGCCACGGTGGAGATTCAGAATCCGGTTTCGCACTATGACAAGAGCGTCCAGACCAATGCGCAGGGGACGTTCGAGCTGGACAACATCCCGTATAACAGCTACCACCTGAGTGCGACGGCGACGGGGTTTCAGGGCGCGGAGCAGGATGCCAACGTCCGTTCTCCGCTGCCGCTGGACGTAAAGATCTCCCTGCAGATCGGGGTGGCGAACCAAAGCGTGACCGTGTCGGAGGCCGGAGATCTGGTGGAAACCGATTCGGCGGCGCATACGGACGTGGATCGGGATCTGATCGACAAGCTGCCTCTCGAAAGCGCGACTTCGTCGCTCAGTTCGCTGGTAACGCTGGCTACGCCCGGGGTTTCGGCGGATTCGAACGGCCTGTTCCATGGACTGGGCGATCACGCTTCGAACTCGTTCTCGGTGGACGGGCAGCCGATCACGGACCAGCAGAGTAAGGTCTTCTCGAATCAGATTCCGGTCGATTCGGTGCAGTCGATGGAAGTGATTGAAGGCGCGCCGCCCGCTGAGTACGGGGGCAAGACCAGCCTGGTGATTGTGGTGACGACGCGATCCGGATTAGGGTCTACCACGCCGCACGGGAGCGTCACGGCATCCTACGGCAGCTTCGGCAGCACCAATGGGAGCTTCGATCTGGCGTACGGCGGGCAGACGTGGGGAAACTACATTTCAGCCAGCGGTTTGAACACAGGCCGGTTTCTGGATGGCCCGGAGTATCAGGTCTTTCACGATCATGGCAACGAGCAGAACGTGTTCGACCGGGTGGACTTCAAGATCAACGACAACAATTCGGTCAATGTGAATCTGGGGTTCACGCGGTCCTGGTTCCAGACGCCGAATTCCTATGACGCGCAGGACGCGACGGCCTGGAACGGCCTGGTAGTGAACAACGGCGGCATCGGCCCCAATGGCTTGACGGTGGGCAGCGAGGATCAGCGGTCGCAGATCCGGACGTTCAACGTGGCGCCGGTGTGGACCAGCGTGCTGAATCCGAATACGGTGTTAACGCTGGGCGGTTTCGTGCGGCAGGATCAATATAACTACTACCCGAGCGACGATCCGTTCGCCGATTTCACGCCGGATCTGCAGTCCGCCACGGTGGGTCAGAATCGAACCCTGACCAATGCCGGCCTGCGCACCAGCATTACTTACGTCAAGGGCGTTCACAACATGAAGATGGGCTCGACCTACGAGCACACTTTTATCACGGAGAAGGATTCGTTTGGGTTGGTGGATCCGACCGCCAATGCGCCTTGCCTGAATGCCGACGGAAGCGCCGACACGAACCCCTTGCTGGCCAACCCGGCGAACTGCACGGGAGGGCTGATGGTGAACAACGGCCAGGGATCTGTACCGGCTTTCATTCCGATTCTGGCGTGCTATGACCTGACCCGGACGGCGCCGCTGCCTGCATCCGACGGCTGCCCGCACAGCACGAGCGGCGACTACAATTTCTATGGCCACTCCGATATCAAAGAGTTCTCTCTGTACATCCAGGACACGATCAGTCTGAAGAGCTGGACCTTCAACCTGGGATTGCGTTTCGATAAATACAACGGCCTGACAGGGGCCGCGGAGGGGCAGCCGCGCCTGGGTGTGGCTTACAATTTCAAGCCCACCAACACTGTGTTCCGGCTGTCTTATGCCCGCACCATGGAGACCCCGTTCAACGAGAATCTGGTGCTGGCGAGCGTGGGATGTACCGACCCGGTGATCGCCGCGTTCCAGACGCTGGTTCCAGGCGGCGCATGCGTGACCACGACGCCGCTGAGCCCCGGTCACCGCAACGAGTTTCACGCGGGCTTGCAGCAGGCGTTCGGCAAGTACCTGGTGATCGACGCGGAATACATCTGGAAGTACACGCACAAGGCTTTCGACTTCAGCGTGCTGGGGAATACGCCGATCACGTATCCGATCGAGTGGGAGAGTTCGAAGATTCCGGGGTTTGCCATCCGCGCCACGGTGCCGGATTACCACGGGCTTTCGGCGTTTGTGGTGATGTCAAGCGTGGCGGCACGGTTTTTCGGTCCGCAGGTGGCCGGGATCGGTTCCACTCCGGGGGCGGTCAGCGTGTTCCGCATCGATCACGACGAGCGGTTTAACCAGACTACACATTTGCAATATCAGCCCAGGAAGACGCTGCCCTATATCAGCGTCAACTGGCGTTTCGACAGCGGCCAGGTGGCCGGGGCGGTGCCTTGCGCGGGCGGGGATTGCGCCAATGGGCCTAATGGAACGAACAGCGTGGTGGACGTCTCGGGTCTGACGCCGGATCAACAGTTCGAGGGCGGGCTTTATTGCGGGAATGTGCATGCGACTCCGACCACGCCGATCAGTGCGAACGGGCTGTGCCCGGCGTCGATGTACGGGTCGACGTTTCTGTCGATTCCGGCGGCGGGGGCGGAGAACGACGATCATAATCCGCCGCGCATTGCGTCGCGCAATCTGTTCGACGTCGCGGTGGGCGACGATAACCTGTTCCATACGGACAAGTACAAGTGGAGCGCGCGTTTGACGGTCATTAACGTGACGAATAAGGAAGCGGTCTATAATTTCCTGTCGACCTTCAGCGGCACCCACTATGTTTCGCCGCGCGGGATCACGGCCATGGTTGGCTTTCACTTCTGATCAGGCTGCGCTTCAGCAGAGCTGCAGGATCAGGCATTTCAGGTAGTGGGTTTCGGGAACCGTAAGCAAGACCGGATGGTCGGCGGATTGTGTCCTTCGCTCCAGCACGCGGAGGGTCCGGCCGGCATCGAGCGACGCTTCGGCAACTATTTCGAGGAGCATCGCCTCGCTCAGATGATGCGAGCACGAACAGGTCACCAGCACCCCGCCCGGACCCAGCAGCCGCAGCGCCCGCAAATTGATGTCCTTGTAGCCGCGCACCGCGCCCTCCAATTGTTTGCGCGATTTGGCGAAGGCCGGCGGATCGAGCACCACGGTTTCGAAATTGCGGCGCGCTGACGCGTAGCTGGAAAGGATTTCGAAGGCATCGGCTTCGCGGAAGGTGATGTTTGTGGAGTTGTTGGCATCCGCGTTGCGCTGGGCGGCGGCCAGGGCGGCGGCGCTTGAATCGACGGCTTCCACGGTTTCGCAGACGCGCGCCAGGTGCAGTGCAAAGCCTCCGGTGCTGGTGAAGCAGTCGAGCGCGTTGCCTTTGGCGTAGCGTGCGGCGGCGAGGTAATTCTCGCGCTGGTCGAGGAAAATGCCGGTCTTCTGGCCGTGCAGCAGATCGGCTTCGAGGCGGAATCCGTTCATGTGAATGGCTACGGGGCCTTCGAGCTCACCCGAGAGCAGGCGTGTTTCGCGGGGCAGATCTTCAAGCGCGCGGACGGCGGAATCGTTGCGGGCCACGATGGCTCGGGGGGCGAACTGGTCTTCAAGCTCCTCGACGATTTTGGTGAGGGCTCGATCCATACCCTGGCTTAAAGTCTGGACGGCGAAGCAATCGCCGTAGCGATCGATAATCAGGCCGGGGAGGAAATCGGCTTCGGCGTGGATGAGCCGGTAGGCGGTCGAATCGGTCACCATTTGCTCGCGGAATTTCTGGGCATTGGCGATTCGTTCGGAGAGGTTGACGGGATCGGCGGAGCGGGACAGCATGCGCAAGGCGATCTGGGACGCCGCGCTGTAGTGAGCCTGTCCGATGAAATGGTTGCGATGATCGAGGACGCGGACGGTGTTTCCGGGGGCGGCCTGGGAGGCGTCCTCGACATCCGAGCGGAAGATCCAGGGGTGTCCGTTGCGAAAACGATCGGCGCCTTTGCGGGAGACGCGCACTTCCGGCTGGGTATTGGGTGTCAACTTATATGGTCCCACCGGTACACTGGGGAGGTCGCCCTGTATGCCGTTCCGCTATGCCATGTGCAATGAGGCCTTCGAAGGCCGTCCTTTCAACGAGGTCTGCCGCGTGATGCGCGGCTATGGCTACGACGGAATCGAGATGGCCCCGTTCACTTTGGCGGCGGATCCTCTGGATGTCAGCGTCGAACAGCGCCGGGAGTACAGACGCATTATGGCGAACGAGGGGATTGAGTTCGTGGGGTTGCACTGGCTTTTGGTGACTCCGAAGCAGATTCACGTTTCGACGCCGGACTTGAAACTGCGCGAGGAGAGCTGGCGGTACGTGGGAAATCTGGTGGATCTTTGCGCCGACCTTTCGAACAAGCCGGCGGTTATGGTTTTCGGTTCGCCGAAACAGCGCTCGTCCACGGGCGGGTTGAGTCCGGCGGAAGCCACGCGTAATTTCGTGGAGGGGCTGGCCAGTGTTGCGCCGCGCGCCGAAGAGCGTGGCGTGACGATTCTGATGGAAGCGCTGCCGCACTCGCAGAGCGACGTGGTCCATACGCTGGCGGATGCGGCCGCGGTGGTTCGCGAGATCAATAGCCCGGCAGTCCGGACCATGTTCGATTGCCATAACGCGGAGGACGAGACGGAGCCGCACGACCGGCTGATCGAGAGGTATTTCCCGCTGATCCGGCACGTACACGTGAATGAGATGGATGGCGCCCACCCGGGTACCGGCAGTTACGATTTCGTACGCATTTTCCGCGCTCTCATGCGGCTCGATTACCGGGGGTGGATTTCACTCGAAGCGTTTGACTTCGCGGCCGGCGCGGAGACCATAGCGGCGGAGACGATCGGGTATTTGAAGAAGCAGGAGGCGCTGGCCGGCCAATGAGTAATTTTCTGGTAACCGGCGGGGCGGGATTCATCGGGTCGGCGTTGGTGCGTGGCTTGGTGGCGGGCGGCGCGGACCGCGTGACGGTGGTCGACAATCTGAATTCAGGCTTCAAGAGCAATCTTGACGATGTGGGCGGCCCGGTGGATTTTCGCCTCATCGACATTCGCGATTACGATGCGCTGCGGCAGGCTATGGACGGCGTGGGGATCGTGTTTCACGAGGCCGCTATTCCTTCGGTTCCGCGCTCCATCCACGACCCGATTCCTTCGCACGACGTGAATATCAACGGCACCTTCAACGTGCTTCGCGCGGCTCAGGAGGCGGGCGTGCGACGGGTCGTCTATGCAGCGTCGTCCTCGGCCTATGGGGACACGGAGGTGTTGCCGAAGGTGGAGACGATGCAGGCGAATCCGCGGTCGCCGTATGCGGCGCAGAAGCTGATGGGCGAGTATTACATGTCGGTCTGGACGAAGTGCTTCGGGCTCGATACGGTGAGCCTGCGCTACTTCAATGTGTATGGGCCGCGGCAGGATCCATCGAGCCCTTACTCGGGAGTTCTTTCGTTGTTTATGAAGGCGATTCTGGAGCGGCGTTCGCCGACCATTTTCGGGGATGGCGAACAGTCGCGCGACTTCACTTATGTGGAGGATGTGGTGGCTCTGAATATCAAGGCTGCGCAGGCTCCGGCGAAAGTGGTGGCGGGGCGCGTTTTTAACGGCGGCAATGGGGGGCGGATCACGCTGAATCAGGCCTGGGATCTTTTGCAGCAAATCGAGGAGGTGCGGATTCCGGCTCATTACGGGCCGGCGCGGGAAGGAGACGTGCGGGATTCGCAGGCGGATGTGGTGGCTGCGGCGCGGGATCTGGGGCACGATCCGAAGTTTTCCTTTGAAGACGGCATGCGGGCGACCCTCGATTGGTACCGTAAACTGAAATAATGATGGTTCGCATAGCCGCCCTGCTGGCGTTCGCCGCCGCAGCGTGGGCGCAAACCGTTTGTCCACCGACTCCGCGGTACTCGGTCTGCGATCTGGTTTTCGACGTTCCTTCCGCGGATCTGTATGCCGAGTTTCAATCGCCTAAACACGTAACTGCTTTGGTCCACGCGTTCTGGGACGGGGGTACGAGGTGGGTGATCCGCTACACGCCGACAGAAGCGGGGGTGTACACTTTTCGGCTCAGTAACGGCACAGAAGGCCAGTTCACGGCTACCGATAATAACAAGCGGGGATGGCTCGAGGCCGCCAATGTACACCACTTCGCTATGGCCGAAGCCACGGTGCTTACGCCTCATCTGTGGATGGGCGGGGTGGTCGCCGATTTCGCATCAATGGATATGGCGCGCTGGAAAGCTCTGGTGGACGTACGGGCGCAGCAGCATTTCAATCATCTGGAGATTACTTTGGTCGACGAGAGCGTCGCCGCGAACTTCCGTTCGCCGGCTTTCTACCAGGCGGCGGAAGAGAAGATTCGCTACGCCAACGATCGCGGCATTATCATCGACCTTGCCTTCTTCGGTCCCAATGGTTTGATGAACCGGCTGCTGCCCACGCATGACGACCGGCAGAAGTGGTTCACTTACGTGCTCTCGCGTTTGGCCGCGTTCGATGTGACGTGGCAGGGCCTTGAGGAGTGGGAGACCTATGACAACGGGCGGGCGCTGCTGAAAGAGATGGCGGAGTATCTGAGCAATCTCGATCCTTACAAACACATAAAGTCCTCGCGCACCAGCGTTACCTCGGCGGCGCTGGCGGACGATGGCTGGATGCAATATCGTTCCTACCAGACGGCCAACGATCAGGTGAGCGCGGTGGAGCAGCAGGTTTATCAATTTCCCGCCGTCAACAATTTCGGGGTGGGGGTGAAAGACGCCGATAGCTTCCGGCATCGCTTATGGAACGCGACGGCCGACGGCCAATATCCCGCCACGCTGATTCCGAACGAACAGGCAGCGAACGAGATGAAGATCTGGTACGAATTCATGGAGAAGACGCGGCACTGGGAATTGGAGCCTTTCTTCGACGTGGATAACGGCCGGGCAGTGGCGCTGGGCGGGGTCGAATACGTGATTTATGTGGAGAAGCCGGGGCCGGTCGCGGTGACGCCGGAGCGGCAGAGCTACGACATCGAGTGGTTGAATCCCATCACCGGCGAGCACGTTAAGGCTAAACAGAAAGAGAAGGAAAAGGGCGAGAACGATGCGGTGACGCTGACGCTCTATCCGCCCGACACGGCGCACGACTGGGTGCTGCATATTTCGCGCGAAGGGCATAAGGCGGGGATGCTGAAGAGCTACAAGTTCGATTCGCGCGATCCGCCGTTTGAATTGCAAATCGTGGAAGGGAATCCGGACAAGGTTCCGTTCGACATCACGCAGCCTTCCGGGGACGCGCTTTCGCAGGGACAGCCTGCGCATTTCAGCGTGAAGCTCAAGCGCGATTCGAAGGCTTTGCGCAGCATGATGTATGAGTGGACCGGCGAGGTGACGGTTTCGGAGCGGAGTTATCGGGTGATCGGGACGGGGCCGGAGGGGACGTTCGATATTCCGACGGGCATCGCGGCGGATTATCCGGCTTCCCTGCATATCAGGGTGACCGCGATGAACGGACTGGGTAAGGTCTACATTGTGGATCGGAATTATACGCTGAACAAGTGATGCTGACTTTGGCTGTCGATACGACCGCGGAATTCGGCAGCATTGCCCTGATTGATGCGGAGGGAATCAGGGAGGAGGTTCTGCTTCATGCTCCGGCGGGATTCAGTGGGCCTTTGTTTGAGCAGATCGCGGCTCTGCTGAGACGACAGGACGTGGAGCTCGCCGATATCGATCTTTTCGCCGGGGCTTCGGGACCTGGTTCCTTCACGGGCGTACGCATCGGATTGGCCGCCGTCAAAGGATTGGGGGAAGTGCTGGGGAAGCCAGTGATCGCGGTGTCGAATCTGGAGGCTTTGGCGGAGTTCGGCGAAGGGGATCTGCGAGCCACCGTAATCGACGCCCGGCGCGGCGAAGTTTTTGCGGCGGTTTTCGACCGGCACGGTGCGGCGGTGATCCCGGAATGCGTGGTTTCGTTTCCACGCCTTCTCGAAATGCTGGGGGAGCGGGAATGCGAGTTTATATCGAGCAATTTCGATCCATTCCGGGCGGCTTTGGTGGGGACTCGGTTCGAACAGTATCCCGTGATTGCGGCTCCGCGCGCTCTGGCAGGGACGATCGGACGGATCGCCATGCGGCGTCTGGCGGGTGGGGCAACGGGCGATCCCGCCGCCATTGAGGGGAATTACGTGCGTCGCTCCGACGCCGAATTGCTCTGGAAAGAACAGGCTTGATAGGCTAAAGACGCGAAATGGGACGCGCCGCGCGGCAACTCAAATTAGCCGGTGTGTTTGCGGCCGCCGTGACTCCCAACCGCCCCGGATCGCTCGATGTCGACTACTCCGGGATGTTGGATCTGCTGGATTTCCTGGCGGCGGGAGGGGTCGACGGAATCTGCCTGATGGGGTCGACGGGCGAATTTCTCAACTTCACGTTTGCCGAGCGGCAGCGGCTGGTTTACCTCGGCGCGAAACGCAGCCGGGTGCCGCTCATCGTGGGAGTGGGGCACTCGACTTTGGCTGGCGCTCTGCAACTGGCCGGGGAAGCGATCGGCGCGGGGGCCGATGGACTGCTGTTGATGCCGCCGTATTTCTTCAGCTACGGGCAACCGGAGATTGAGGAGTTCTATCGGCAGTTCGCGCGCGAGACGGGCGATGCGGTGCCCATCATGCTCTACAACATTCCTCAATTCACGTCGGGAATCGAGATCGGGACGGTGCGCAGGCTGATCGACACAGGCCTGTTCGCCGGCATTAAGGATTCGAGCGGCGACTGGGGGTATTTCGAGCAGCTTCTGGCATTGAAGCGCGAGCGGCCGTTGGCGCTGTTTGCGGGCCATGACCGGATCGCATTACGCGCGCTGTGGGAAGGCGCCGATGGCGTGCTTTCCGGGTGTGCGTGCGCGATTCCCGAGGTTCTGGTAGCTCTTCGGAAGGCTGTGGCAGCCGGCGATCGGGGGCGCGCCGAAGCCGTAAATGCCAAGCTCACTGAGTTCGTCGACTGGATCGAGAAGTTCCCGACGCCGATGGGGATCAAAAGGGCGGTGGAACTGCGCGGGCAGAAGTCGGGGACGCTGGGTGTGCCACTGGCGGCGGAGACGTCGAAGGAGATGGAAGCGTTTCTGCAGTGGTTCAAGGATTGGCGGCAGCACATAATCTGAGTGCCATGCTGTCAATAGTTAAATTTCCAGCCTTTTCAACAAGTTAAACATCAGAATTAGCACTCAACGCCCGAGTGTGCTAATAATATGCTTTGGAATCGATCACAGAGCTCATAACGCGATTCCAGGTTTGAATCCGTATCCTTACATCCACATTTTGGAGGCAACAATCACATGAAAATTCGTCCGCTCTATGACCGCATCGTCGTCAAACGGATCGAGAACGAAGCCGAGAAGACGCACGGTGGACTTTTCATCCCCGACAGCGCAAAAGAGAAACCGCAGGAAGGCGAAGTCGTCGCCGTGGGCAAAGGCAAGCGTCTGGAAGACGGCAAGGTAGTTCCCCTTGACGTTCAGCCCGGCGACCGCATTCTGTTCGGCAAATACTCCGGGAGCGAAATCAAGCTCGACGGGGAAGAATACATGATCATGCGCGAGGACGAAGTGCTCGGCATCCTCGACGCGAAACCCGAAGCGGCCAAGAAGGCCAGCTAGTTCCCAGGAAATCAGGAGACATAAAAACATATGGCAAAACAGATTGTTTACGCTGAAAATTCCCGCCAGGCGATCCTGCGCGGTGTGAACCAGTTGGCAGACGCGGTGAAGGTCACGCTCGGTCCGAAGGGCCGCAATGTGGTCCTCGAGAAGAAGTTCGGCGGTCCGAATATCACCAAAGACGGTGTGACGGTGGCCAAGGAAATCGAGCTGAAGGATCCGCTCGAGAACATGGGCGCGCAGATGGTGCGCGAAGTAGCGTCGAAGACCAGCGACATCGCGGGCGACGGCACCACCACGGCGACGATTCTGGCGCAGGCGATTTTCCGCGAGGGCGTGAAGTCGGTGGCGGCGGGCGCGAATCCGATGGCGCTGAAGCGCGGCATCGATAAGGCCGTGGAAGTGGCCATCGAAGAAGTGAAGAAGATGTCGAAACCGGTTTCGGGCGACATGATCGCGCAGGTCGGGACGATTTCGGCCAACAGCGACCACACCATCGGCGACACCATTGCCGAAGCCATGAAGAAAGTCGGCAAGGACGGCGTCATCACGGTGGAAGAGTCGAAGACGATGGCGACCGAGCTGCAGACCGTGGAAGGCATGCAGTTCGACCGCGGGTATCTCTCGCCCTATTTCGTGACCGATGCGGATCGGATGGAGTGCGTTCTCGAAGATCCCTACATCCTGATCCACGAGAAGAAAATCAGCAACATGAAGGACCTGCTGCCGCTGCTCGAGCAGATTGCCCGCGCCGGCCGTCCGTTGCTGATCATCGCGGAAGAAGTGGAAGGCGAAGCGCTGGCGACCCTGGTCGTCAACAAGCTGCGCGGCACGTTGAACGCGGCTGCCGTAAAGGCGCCTGGCTTTGGCGACCGCCGCAAGGCCATGCTCGAAGACATCGCCATCCTGACGGGCGGCAAGTCGATCTTCGAAGAGACCGGCATTAAGCTCGAGGGCGTTCGTCTGGAAGACCTGGGCAAAGCCAAGCGCGTCACCATCGACAAAGACAACACGACCATCGTGGACGGCGCGGGTTCGAGCAAGGCCATCGAAGGCCGCATCAAGCAGTTGCGCACGCAAATCGACGAAACCACGTCGGACTACGACCGCGAAAAGCTGCAGGAGCGGCTGGCGAAGCTGGCGGGCGGCGTGGCGGTGATCAAAGTCGGCGCCGCGACCGAGACCGAAATGAAGGAAAAGAAAGCCCGCGTGGAAGACGCACTGCATGCGACGCGCGCGGCGGTGGAAGAAGGCATCGTGCCGGGCGGCGGCGTGGCGCTGCTGCGCGCAGCGAAGGCCCTGAAGGATCTGAAGGTGCCTGGCGACGAGCAGATCGGCGTCGACATCATCCGGCGCGCGTGCGAAGAGCCGGTGCGGCAGATCGTGCACAACTCGGGCGAGGAAGGCGCGATCGTGATCGGCAAGATCCGGGACAACGACAACCCGCACTTCGGCTACAACGCACAGACCGATGTGTATGAGGATCTGGTGGCGTCGGGCGTGATCGATCCGGCGAAGGTGACGCGTTCGGCATTGCAGAATGCGGCGTCGATCGCGGGATTGATGCTGACGACGGAAGCCATGGTTTGCGAGATTCCGGAGAAGAAGTCGGCTCCGGCTCCCGGCGGCCACGGCGGCCCCGAAGGCATGGACTACTAGGCGCTAGCCGCGCGGCATCGCGCCCTTGGGGCGCAGTGGCGCTGGTTTGGTGTGGAAGAAAAGACCGCGATTCCCGCGAGGGGGTCGCGGTTTTTTTGTGGTTAGTCTCTGTGTCACGATAACCTTTAACTGGAATGCTGACTCACCTGCATGTCTCGGGCTTCAAAAACCTCGTCGATGTCGACATCAGTTTTGGGCCGTTTACCTGCATTGCCGGTTTGAACGGCGTAGGCAAGTCCAATCTCCTCGACGCCATCATTTTCCTCAGCGCGCTCGCCGACCGTACCCTGATCGACGCCGCGCTCTCGGTTCGCGATCAAGGCGCAAAGACAGGCGATATCCGGGGGCTATTTCACCATGTGGGAGAACATTTCGACGAGGAGATGCACTTCAAGGCCGAGATGATCATTCAGGAAAAAGGGACCGACGATCTCGGGCAGCTGGCAAACGCCAGCAGCACCTTTGTCCGATACGAGGTGAGCTTGCGCTATCGAAGAGACGACACGACTCGCGCGCTCGGCTCCCTGGAACTGATAAAGGAGGAGCTACGGCACATAACCCTGGGCGATGCTTCGAGCCATCTGCCGTTCAAGCCTTCGGTGAGGTGGCGTCATGATGCCGTGAAGAACAGCCGTCGCACGCCGTCATATATCTCCACGGACGGTGCAGGTCCCGACCGGACAATCAACGTTCACCAGGACGGTGGCAGCAGCGGGAAACCTCAACGGTTACGTGCTGCAAATCTCCCCCGTACCGTGCTGTCGGCGGCGAATTCGGCGGAATCTCCTACCGCGACTCTCGTGAAACGCGAGATGCAGTCGTGGAGGCTTCTGCAGCTCGAGCCATCTTCTCTTCGCGAGCCCGACAACTTTACCGCGCCCGTCGAACTCGCAAGCGATGGCGCGCATCTCCCCGCAACTCTCTACCATCTGGCACACGCCACCAACGGATCCGGGGCGGACTCAGCCGCGGTATACACGGAGGCCGCCAATCTCGTCTCTCAGTTAATCGACGATGTTCGCTCGGTGGGCGTGGATCGCGACGAGCGTCGCCAGCTTCTCACTCTCTATGTCACCGGTCGGGACGGAACCTCGTATCCTGCCAGAGCGCTCTCTGACGGGACTCTTCGTTTTCTGGCTCTTGCCGTTCTCTCCCTCGACCCGGACTCGCGCGGAGTCCTGTGTCTTGAGGAACCCGAGAATGGAATCCATCCTGCCCGCATCCCAGCCATGATTCAGCTCCTTCGCGACTTGACTGCGGACATCGAAGCGCCGGTCGGCCCGGGTAATCCACTTCGACAGGTCATTATCAATACGCACTCTCCCGCAGTCGTCATGCAGGTTCCCGAAGACAGCCTGATCATGGCCGAAACCATCGAGATTAATACGGGTCGAGTGGTTTTCACGGCGGTCCAATTCCGAGGCTTGGCCAACACCTGGCGGGAAAGGCCCGGCGAAGGGCAACCCATTTCAAAGGGGCGATTGCTGAGTTATCTGAACCCGGTTGGGCAGCCCGGTCCCGACTCCCCGGCACCCACCAGGCCTCGACGAGTTATCGACCGAGAAGACATCAGGCAATATAAAATACCTTTTTCAGAGATCGCCGGGTGATTTACACGTTCGCCGGGGATGGCTCCTCGGATGTTGTCCTGATTCCCGTTCTCACATGGTCGCTTAGACTCCATGGGGTCAGCCCGATCCTAGCGCAGCCCGTCGATTTCAGCCGAATACCTCGCGCGCATGGCCTGGAACAGGGACTCCGCCTGGCTATCGAACTTTATCCCTGCGACGTCCTCTTCGTTCATCGAGACGCGGAAGGGCAGGACCCAGCCCTCAGACGCGCCGAGATCGTAGAGGCGCTCGGGCGCGGAACTGTCAGGCACGTTCCGGTGATCCCAGCTCGTATGACAGAAGCGTGGCTGCTCGGCAATCAACCTGCGATCCGCGCCGCTGCGGCGAATCCGAACGGCACGGAAGACCTGGATCTGCCTGAGTTGCGGAGGATCGAATCGGTTCCGGACCCCAAACAAGTTCTGCACGAGGCACTTCGAAGGGCGAGCGGTCTTAACGTGCGGCGCAGATCGCGCCTTCCGGTCTCAGCCCGGGTTCATCGGATACCTGGCCACATCGACGATTTTGCGTATTTGAACGCGCTTCCGGCGTTCCGAGATCTGCAAGAGGACATCCGAAGGCTGATCGGAAACGGGTGAACTCAGAGCGGGGGGCAACCTCGTTCCTCGTACCCGATGGATACCACTTCGTCAAGTGATGCGGAGTCTTGCGCCTGAGCAGGATAGGGCCTGCTCCACACTCAGGGGAAGTTGCAGCGTGACAGTCATCGAACCCTCCGATCTCAGTCCACGAGGCCGTGGCGAACGGCGAAGCGCACCAGTTCATTCACATTATGGACATTCAGCTTTTCCATGATCCGTCCGCGGTGGGCATCCACGGTGAAGACGCTGATATTCAGCAGCACCGCAACCTCCTTGTTGGTCTTGCCCTCGGCGATGAGCTGCAGGACTTCGCGTTCGCGGCTGGTCAGCAGATCGAGCGGCGTGGTGGCCGTCATCCGGTAGGGCGAGTTGAGCGCCGCCTGGACGGCGGGGCTGATGTACTCGCCGCCGCGCGCGAGGATGCGCACGGCTTCGAGAAGATCGTGCTCGACGGAATCTTTGAGCAGATAGCCGCGGGCGCCGGCTTTGAGCATCTCGCGCACGTAGACGGAATCCTTGTGCATGCTGAGCGCGAGCACGCGGGCGTGGGGCAGCGCGGTCGAGAGGCGGCGGGTGGCCTCGATGCCGTTCAGCTCCGGCATGGCCACGTCCATGACGATGACATCCGGCGAGGTTTCCTGCGCCAGCTTCAGGACGTCGCGTCCATTGCCGGCTTCGCCGACGATCTGCATATCGGGCTGTTGGGCGAGGATGGCGCGAAAGCCCTGGCGGACCACGGCGTGATCGTCAGCCAGCAAGATTCTGATGGAGTTCATGTTTTTCTTTCCGATCCGACGGGACGTTCTCTTCGGGAAGCGGAATTCGAGCTTCCAGCTTCAGGCCACCCTCTTTCGGTGTAACGACGCGAAAGACGCCGCCCGCGGCGCGGGCACGGGCGCGCATGCCGGTCATGCCGAGACTCTGGGTACCGGCACTGAGGTCGGCAATTCCCTTGCCATTATCGACGATGATGAGGCGGATGTCGTCTTCGGCGCGCAGGGTCATGATCACTTTGCTCGCGCCGGAATGGCGGGCGACGTTGGTGAGAGCCTCCTGGGCGATGCGGAACAGATGCGTCTCGGTCTCGTCGGGGAGGCGGGAATGAAGGTTCGACTGGTAATCCACTTCGATTCCGGTGCGCTGCATAAAACCCTCGCAGAGCCAGGCGAGGCCGGCGTCGAGACCGAAATCGTCGAGGATCATGGGACGCAACAGCTGGGAAAGCTGGCGCACGTTGCGGATGGCGTCGTCGACCAGCCGCATGCTGTCTTCGAGGCGACGCGCCCGCTCGGCAGCCGGGTCCCCGGAGCCTCGCGGCGAAGAGGCCAGATTGGATTTCACCGCCGCGAGGGTCTGGCCGAGCTCGTCGTGGAGTTCATGAGAAAAGCGCCGGGCGATGGATTCCTGGCCGGCCAGCATGTGCCAGGAGACGCGCGTCAATTCGCTTTCCTGCCAGGTCATGCGGCGGAATAACTGGTGCGTCATGCGCACCGTGAAGATGCTGCAGACCAGAGCCAGCACGAGCGACGCACACAGCAGAACGAGCGACTGACCATTGAATCGGGTGGCGCGGATGTCAATCTCCCGCTCGGCGGCGGCGACGCGCTGGAAGCCCTGCCCCACCAGTTGGGAGATGATGAAGATAACCTGTTCGTGGCGGCGGAACAAGTCGCGCGATCCGGTGGGGGATGAAACGTTCTCGGTCAGCAGCCGATTGGCTTCGAGGCCGAAAGCGTGCGAGGCCTGCAGCAGTTCGCCCCAAAGAACCTGCTGGGCGGCGGTGGGCCGCGCCTCCTTTTCGAGAGTCGCCAATCGCTCATCCGCCTGGGCGAGACGTTTCGATATTTTGTCGGCGTCGGCGGTATCGGGATCGCCCGCGATCGTGTAGAAGACGGTACTGAGGGTCTGCTGCTCATCCTGCAGATTTTCAATCAGGTGGCGGGTTACGCGCTGTTCGCCGACCAGTTTGGCGGCATTTTCCTGGATGGAAATAATGTTATGAAGCGCAATACTACCGCCGAAGACCAGCAGCACGATGACGAGGGAAAACCCGATCACCAGGACCCGTGTAATGCTGCCTTCGGTGATTTCACCCTGCGGGATGGGTTTCTTTTTCATGCGGACTCAGGCGCCTTTTCTGCCCGCCCAGCGCAGATAGCGGAACAGATCGGAGCGGTGTTCCCAGGAGAAATTCACGAACATTTTGGGCGTGATGGCCGCCGCGTCGAGGCCCGACCATGTCTCGATCCTCCAGCGCAGGTAGGGACTTTGCCAGGGGCGCAGGCGGTAGCCTTTGGTGAGCCGGAGCAGCGTTTTGAGTTCGGGGATCATGTTCTCCGAAAAACGGGACCGTTGCCTCGGCAGGCGGATGGCCAATCCGCCGGACCCAGAGGGTACCCCTGACAACCTGCCCCACGTGTCAAGGTTGTTTGGCCGAGCTGACCTGGCGCTCTTTGGTGGCGTAGTATCCGGTGCGCGTACGGGCCACGGGATTTCCGGGCGCTTTCACCAGCACCTTAATCTGCCGGAAAGACCCATCGAGCGCCGTGTTCGAGGGCGTGTATGTGATGGTGTACTGGTTGCGAATGTCGTGGGCTACCTGGTGGGCGATCCTGTCCACCTCGGACACGTCCTTTGGATAGAAAACCTGCCCGCCGGTACTGTCGACCAACAGCTTCAAAGCGCGCTTGGCCTTTTCCGCCTCCCTCTTCTCTTCCTCGCTGAGCAACCCGATGGCGTAAATCAGGACATCGTCCTGCTGCGCCTGATGGACCAGTGCCTCGAGCGATATGACGCTCGCGTTATCGTTGCCGTCGGTAATGACGAGGATCACCTTCTTATCGCGTTTGGCTTTTTCTTTCAGGTGATCGATCGACACGCGGATGGCGTCGCGCATGGCAGTTCCCCCGCGCGAATCGATACGGGTGAGGCCCTGCTCCATTACCTTAATGTCGCTGGTGAAATCGGCATCGAGATAGGGCTCGTCGTTGAAGTTCACGATGAAGGCTTCATCCTGCGGATTGGAATCGCGCACCAGAGCCAAAGCGGCGGATTCCACGCCCTGACGCTTGTCCCGCATGCTGCCGCTGTTGTCGATGACGAGCCCCATGGAGACGGGAACGTCTTCCCGTTTGAAGTCCTTCATTTGCTGGACGACGTTGTTTTCGAGCACCTGGAAAGCGCTCCGCGGCAGATCCACGACAAGGTGGCCGTTCTTGTCGGTCACCGTGACGTTCAGGGGCACGAGGCGGGATTCGGCGGAAAAGACGGCATCGCCCGAATCCTGCTGGGTGTCCGTTTTCGCTGGTCCGGCTTGCCCGGCTTTTTCCTGTGCAAAGACAAATAACGGGGCGAGCATGAAAGCCGCCCCGGCGAGGATGGAAATTTTCAGAATGGCGTCACTGCGTCGGCGCATAGTAGCCGGTTCTCCAGAAGGCATGAAGCTGTGGCAATCCCCGCGGTTGGATGATCGTAACTTTTACTTTACGGTACTTGCCATCCCGGGCCGTATTGCCGGGACTGTATCCGAGGACGTACTGGTTGCGCAGTTCGATACCGATTTTAGCCGCCACGTCGGGGAGTTCGTTGAGATTTTCCACTACGAAGTGACGCCCCCCGGTGGGCTCGGAAATATCGGTGAGCAAGCCGGGTCCCGATAGTTCTTCGGGGGTGCGTCCACGCGAGGCCATGGTCTCGTAGATTCCGATGGCGTAGATCTGGACGTCGGCTTCTTTCACGAAGGCTTTCAGTTCGGATTCCGTATAGCGGCTGCTGTTATCCCCGCCGTCGGAGATGACAATCAAGGCCTTGCGCGGGTTGTGCGCTTTCTTCATTGTACGCAGTGCCAGCAACACGCCGTCGAGGAGCGCGGTGCGGCCCTTGGACTGGGTGAACGTGAGCCGGTTCTGGATCTCCTCCAGATTGTGAGTAAACGGGGTTACAAGTTCGGGCCTGTCGCTGAACTCGACGAGGAAGGCTTCATCTTCCGGGTTGGCGGTCTTGAAGAACTCGGAGACGGACTGGCGGGACTTCTCCAGTTTCGGACCCATGCTGCCGCTGGTGTCGAAGACGATTCCGATCGACAAAGGAGCGTCCTCGCTGCCGAAGGAAACGATCTTCTGTTTGGCCTTGTCCTCGAAGATTTCAAAGACCTCCTGGTCGAGTCCGGTAACGAAGCGATTGAGCGGATCGGTAACGGTGACGGGGATCAGAACCAGGTTGGTGTCGACGCGGATGTTGGCCTTGGGCAGCGGCGCGGCGGCAGGCTCTCCGGGCTTGGCGCGCGGAACGATGTTAACGGCGGCGTCCGTACCGGTGGCGGAGCCGCCCGTCTCGCCCGGAGTGTCGCCGGCGAACCCCATAGCGGGAAAGGCGCCCGTGGCGGCGAGCGCTAATACAATTACGACATGGCGGGATCGCATTCCATGCTTCCCTTCTGCCTGGAGTCTAACACAAGGCGAGCATGGTAAGATCGCGTGTGCCCCGCAAAATCCTGGCGGTTATTCCAGCCCGGTACGCCTCTTCCCGATTCCCTGGAAAAGCGCTGGCCAGAGTCGACTCCCGCACGATGCTCGAACACGTGTATGAACGTGTTTCCATGGCGCGATATCTTTCGGCCGCGATTATCGCCACCGACGACCGGCGGATTTACGACGAAGCGCGGCGGTTCGGCGCCCGCGTACAGATGACGCGCGACGACCACGTCTCGGGAACGGATCGGGTGGCGGAGGTGGCTTCGGCGTTCGAGGACGTGGAGCTTGTGGTCAATGTGCAGGGGGACGAACCGCTGATCGACCCGGCGGCCATCGACGCGGCCGTCTTGCCGCTGCTCGAGGAACCGGCGATTCCCATGGGCACGCTGAAAAAGCGCATCGAGGATTTGCGCGAGGTTTCGGACCCCAATGTGGTCAAAGTGGTGACGGACCGTTTTGAAAGCGCCATCTATTTTTCGCGCTCGACTATTCCTTTTCCCCGCGACGGAGGCGGCGTAACTCATTTCAAACACATTGGTTTATACGTTTACAGAAGGGATTTTTTGCTGCGCTATCCGGGCTTTCCGGTGGGACCGCTCGAGCAGGCGGAGAGACTGGAACAATTGAGAGCGCTCGAGAACGGATTCAAGATCCGGGTGGTGGAGACGGATTACGAATCGCTGGGTGTGGATACGCCGGGCGATCTGGAACGCGTGCAGCAGCTGATTCGCGCCGGGCAGGCTGCCCTGCGCGCCGGGGTGCCGAATGGCTAAGCACATTTTCGTCACCGGCGGGGTGGTTTCGTCGCTGGGGAAGGGCATCGCGGCGGCATCGATCGGGTGTCTGCTCGAAAGCCGCGGCTTGACGGTATCGCTGCAGAAGTTCGATCCTTACCTGAACGTGGATCCCGGCACCATGAGCCCGTTCCAGCACGGGGAAGTTTTCGTGACGGACGACGGGGCGGAAACCGACCTCGATCTGGGGCATTACGAACGTTTCACGCACGCCCACCTGACGCGCGCCAATAACCTGACCAGCGGCCGGATCTACGAGCAGATCATCCAGCGCGAGCGGCGCGGCGATTATCTGGGCAAGACCGTGCAGGTGATTCCGCACGTCACCAATGAAATTAAAGCGGCAATCCGGAAGCTTTCGAGCGAAGTGGACGTGGTGATCTGCGAAATCGGCGGCACGGTGGGCGATATCGAATCGCTGCCGTTCCTCGAAGCCATCCGGCAGGTGCGGCACGAGGCCGGCCGCGAGAACTGCATTTTCGTGCATGTGACGCTGGTGCCGTGGATCAATGCGGCGCAGGAGCTTAAGACCAAGCCTACGCAGCACAGCGTCAAGGAACTGCGGGCTATCGGTATCCAGCCGGACATTCTGCTGTGCCGGGCGGAGCGCTTCCTGCCGCCGGAGATGAAGGACAAGATCGCGCTGTTCTGCGACGTGGCGCCGGAGGCGGTGATCACGGCGAAGGATGTAAGTTCGGTTTACGAGATCCCCCTGGTGTTCGCCGAAGAGAAGGTGGACGAGATTATTCTGCGGCACCTGCATCTGGATTCGAACGGTCCTCGCAACCTTGCAAAATGGTCCGCCATGCTTGATCGCATGCAGAATCCACGCGATGAGGTGGAGATTGCGCTGGTGGGGAAGTACGTGGAGTACGAGGATTCTTACAAGAGCCTGAAAGAAGCTCTGCTGCACGGCGGGATCGCCCATAACGTGAAGGTGAAGATCCACTGGATCGAGGCGGAGAGTTTCGAAAAGGGGAAACTGCAACGCGAGCTGGAGGAGTACGACGGCATCCTGGTGCCGGGAGGATTCGGCAAGCGGGGCATCGAAGGGATGATCAGCGCGATTGAATTCGCGCGGGTACGGAAAGTCCCGTATTTTGGAATTTGCCTGGGGATGCAGACCATGGTGATCGAGTTTGCGCGCAACGTTTGCGGCCTGGCCGAGGCGAACTCGACCGAGTTCGACCCCTCGACCGCGCAGCGGGTGATTTATAAACTGCGCGAGCTGAAGGGCGTGGATGAGCTGGGCGGGACGATGCGGCTGGGCGCATGGCCTTGCGTGCTGAAGCAGGACAGCTTCGCGTACAAGGCTTATGGAAAGACGGAGATCAGCGAGCGGCACCGGCATCGTTTCGAGTTCAACCGCGAATTCGAGGACGTGCTCACGGGGCACGGATTGAAGATCACGGGTGAGACGCCGAATGGCACTTATGTCGAGATCTGCGAGATTGGGGACCATCCGTATTACCTCGGCTGCCAGTTTCATCCCGAGTTCAAATCGAAGCCGCTCGAACCGCACCCGTTGTTCAGTTCGTTTATCGCGGCGGCGTGCAAGTATCGGGCGCACCGGCTGGCATCGCGAGAAGCGCCGTTGCTGCCCGAACCGGAATACACCGCGTGAGCATTGAATTCGCTCGATTCCGCGACCCTGCGCGGCTGGTTCTGATGGCGGGACCGTGCGTCATCGAGAGCGAAGAGCACGTTCACCGGATGGCCGATGCTGTTTCTGAAATCGCCGCCGCGCAGGGGTTTCCGTATGTGTTCAAGGCGTCTTTCGACAAGGCCAATCGCACCAGTCTGAAGGGCTATCGCGGACCGGGCCTCCATGAGGGGCTGCGCATTCTGGGCGGTTTGAAGAAGCGCGGGTTTTCGATTGTCACCGACGTCCACGAATGCGCCCAGGTGGGTCCGGCGGCGGAAGTTGTGGACATCCTGCAGATCCCGGCGTTTCTGTGCCGCCAGACCGATCTGCTGCTTGAAGCCGGGCGCACGGGCCGCATCGTGAATATCAAGAAGGGCCAGTTTGTGGCGCCGCACGACATCCACCACGCCGCCGATAAGGTAGCTTCCACGGGGAACACGGAGGTGGTGTTGACGGAGCGCGGGTCGGCATTCGGATATAACAACCTGGTGGTGGATATGCGTGGGTTGAAGGTGATGGCGGATTCCGGCTGGCCGCTGGTTTTCGATGCCACGCACAGCGTGCAATTGCCGAGCGGCGGGGGCGGCGCTTCGAGCGGACAGCCTCAATTCATCGAGCCGCTGGCTTCGGCCGCGGTCGCTGTCGGGGTGGCGGGAATCTTCGTTGAAGTGCACGATGAGCCGGAGAAAGCGCTGTCGGACGGCCCGAATGCGCTCCGGCTGAGTTTGCTGCCCCGGTTTCTGCGGAAGCTGCGGCTGATTCACGAGGCGCGCCTGGTGGCGGATTCGGTCTAAACGCCGGCGGTCTTTCGCGCGTCGTAAGATAGGAGACGAGTTTATGCTTTCCGACCTGAACCGCCGACGCAAGGCGGGTTTTTCGCTGATCGAACTGCTGATCGTGATCGCGATCATCCTGATTATTCTGGCGGTGGCATTGCCCAAGCTGACCAAGGCGCGCACCTACGCTCAGGAGATGGCGGCCGTCAAGGCGATTACCACCCTTCATACGGCGGAGACGCAATACTATTCGCAGTATGGGCAATATGCGACTTCGCTGACGCAGTTGGGACCTCCCACCAGCGGCACGGCGGGCCCGAGCGGGGCGGAACTGATCGACCGCGATCTGGCGAGCGGCGAAAAGGGCGGCTTCAAGTTCACCTTGCAGCCCACGGCGACGGGGTATGCGGTGGCGGCGGTTCCGATCCAGTTTGGGACGGCGGGGACGCACACCTATTTCTCCGATCAGAGTATGTCGATTCACCAGCACAATGGGCAGGAAGCGGCTACGGTCGCCGATCCGCTGATTGGCGAGACGGTGAAGGAACAACAACAGGCGCCAGCCGCTAAATAACCGATGAGCCGCTTTCCGATCGACAGGCCGCTCAATATGGAGCAGCTTGTCCGATGTCTGGAAAGGCGCGTCGGGCCGGTGGATCTTTTTCCCGACGAAGGACTTACCAAGCTGCGGGTGGCGGGCGTGGCGCTGACATTTCTTGAGGCGGAGCGGTTGTGTCTGGGCGAGATTACGCTTGAGGAATTAAGGAAAGCCGGGGCCCGATGATCAGGATTCGCCGGCTGCTTCTCCCGCTCGTCTTTCTTGTGGTGGCCTTGATGTTGGCAAACCGCGCGGGCAAGCGGACGCAGTTCAATCGGGAGATGAACGCCGTCAAGGCGATTACTACCACCATCCACACGGCGGAGACGCAATACTATTCGCAACATGGCCGATATGCTGCATCGCTGGCGGAGCTTGGAAAAGCGGGATTGATCGGTCGCGATCTGGCGAAAGGCGAAAAGGGCGGGTTCAGGTTCACGCTCCGGCCGACCGCTACGAGCTACACGATCCAGTTGGGTGGTCGGAGCGAGGAAATCCAGTACGATGACCGGCGGCCGGCGACACGGACTGATCCGGTTTTCCGATGACAACTACTCGCCGCCTGCATCCGCAACTTACGTTTCTGGCCGCTGCCGTGGTGGTGAACGTGGTGGCGTCGGCTATGGCGCACAGCGTCACCGATCCCGCGCGGCATCGTCTGGTGGCGTGCGGGGCTGCATTCGATATGACGATCACGGTGACGGGTCTGTACTACTGGCTGGTGGTGCGGCCGGGGCTGCGACCGAAGGCGAGCCTGCTGTTGATTGCATTCCTCGGGCTGCTGCGCGCGTCTCTTGCGTACCCGGAAATCATGCCGGGAAAGATCTGGATCGGGGCCGGTGCGGAGTTGGCGATGGTGGCCGCGCTCGTGGTTGGATTACGCCGGTGGCATCAGGCGGCAACGCAAGATCCCGTGGAGCGCATGCGGTCGATGCTGGCGGGCGTGATTCCCTTCGGGACCGCGGCACGCGCACTGGCGGGGGAACTGGCGGTCTTCTACTACGCCTTCGCATGGCGGGCGAAACCTCATGTTCCAGCCGGCATGCGGGCGTTCACGCTGCACAAGCGCGGCGGCGGGGCGGATCTGATGATGCTGATCGGAATCGCTTCTCTACTGGAGGCTGCGCCGGTCCATCTGGTGATCGCGCACTGGAGCGTGAAGGCGGCGTGGATCATGACCGTCCTGAGCCTTTACGGCGCGCTCTGGGCTGTGGCACTGGGCCGTTCTTTCGCGCTGCGGCCTACGCTGGTGGGCAATGGGGAGATCCTGGTCCGGTACGGGCTGCTTTTCTCGCTGCGCATCCCGGTGGATTCGATTGGGGCAATGGGCCGCGAGGCGTTGCCGGGTGCGGTGGCCGTGCCCGGGAAAACCTCCCCCACGTTGTACATCTCATTCAATCGGCCTCTCGAAGCCGAGAAAATGTTTGGATTTACGAAACGGTTCAACGCCATCGGGCTCAGCGCCGACGACGCGCAAGGCCTCGAAGATGCGGCGCTCGCACTGAAATCATAGTAATTACCCGATTGCTATTTCCGGCATTTAAGGGTAATGTTCAGTGAGAATAAGGAGCATTATGCCGGGACAAATTACAAATAGAAAGGTATTACTTCCAGGCAGCGAGCGAGAGCCGCTGGGAATGCGTAAAGGGGAGTTGCCGGCCGATGAGGTAATCGACATTTCCGTCATCCTCAAACCGATGCGGCGCGCGGCCATTCCGGCCACCGCCGGCACGTTCCTGTCACGAGAAGATTTTGCGGCCCAACATGGAGCGGATCCAGGGGTCATCGACAAACTGAAAGAATTCGCGGCGGCGCACAATCTACGCGTGCTGGAGGCTTCTCCCGAACGGCGCACCGTGCAGCTCGAAGGCACCATTAAAGATCTTACGCAGGCTTTCGGGGTCAAACTCGAGCAGTATCAACACGAAGGACGGGATTATCGCGCGCGCACGGGCGCGATCCACGTGCCGGCGGATATCTCAGGGTCGATCGAGGCTGTGCTCGGATTCGACAACCGGCCCCAGGCGAAGACGCATCTGCGCGTTCGCGATGGCGGGGGCGGGCAGAAAATATCGGCACATACACAGGACGTTTCTTATAATCCACCGCAGGTCGCGGCGCTTTATAACTTCCCGGCAGGCACGGACGGCACGGGCCAGACGATCGGGATTATCGAACTCGGCGGGGGTTATAAGGCCGCGGATCTGACTAAATATTTCAAATCGATCGGAGTCAAAGAGCCGTCGGTAACTGCGGTGCTGGTGGATAAAGCGAAGAATCATCCGACTACAGCGAGCAGCGCCGACGGCGAAGTGCTGCTCGATATCGAAGTGGCCGGCGCGGTGGCTCCGGGAGCGAAGATCGTGGTGTACTTCACGCCCAACACCGATCAGGGCTTTCAGGACGCGCTCACTACGGCCATCCACGACGCGACGCACAAGCCCTCGGTGATTTCCATCAGCTGGGGCGGCGCGGAATCCACCTGGACGGCGCAGGCGATGACGGCATTCGATTCGGCGGCACAGGATGCGGCGGCGCTGGGGGTGACGATCTGCGCGGCTTCGGGCGATAACGGATCGAGCGATGGGGTCGGCGACGGCGCTAATCACGTGGACTTTCCGGCGTCGAGCCCGCATGTCCTCGGGTGCGGCGGGACCAATTTGCAGAGCTCCAACGGAAAAATTTTGAGCGAGACGGTGTGGAATGACAGTGCGCAGGGTGGGGCGGGTGGGGGCGGCTACAGCGTGCGGTTCGCGCTGCCCGCGTGGCAGGCGGCGGCGAAGATTAAACCACCCGCGAACGGTGGCCGCGGAGTTCCGGACGTATCGGGCGATGCGGATCCGGAAACGGGCTACAACGTTCTGGTGGATGGGCAATCGATGGTGATCGGCGGCACCAGCGCGGTGGCGCCTCTGTGGAGCGGCCTGATCGCACGGCTGAATCAGAAGCTCGGCACGCCGGTGGGATTCCTGCAGCCGACTCTCTATGCGCTGCCGGCATCGGCGGGGGCGTTTCACGACATTACGGTGGGATCGAACGGGGCGTATTCGGCCGGTCCGGGCTGGGACGCGGCGTCCGGGCTGGGGTCGCCGGCGGGCCAGAATCTGCTCACGGCTCTATCGGCTGCGCGCGCCGTCCCTGAAAACAAGACTTAGATTCGGGTTGTCGAAGTTACTTGTTATTTGTGGACACGGTGTGACTCAAAATCACCGCGGCCTTTTGCACATTTTGACAAAGATGACAGGTGCGTAGCCAGCCGGGTGGGCGTCATCCGTATATGCAGTCGCACAATCCACAATTCATTCGAAGTGATTCATGCTCGCAACCGGGTAGTCACGAAGTATTAACCAATTCCACTACAGAGGAAAGCGTCCTTCTCACAAGGCTTGCCTCGGAAGTTCTGGACTGGACCGACAGCTCCTGGGTGGTTGGCCTCATCAAATCCGGCGACGCCACGTGCATCACCGCGGTCTTTTGCCTGGACTCCGACGCCGCTGTTCGTCGCAGTTATCTGGAATGCGTGTGCGCGGAAACTCTGCGCGGCGAGTCCGGGACGGGCGGGGGAATGCCGCTGTTGCACAAAGCCGCCAGAGTTGTGTGCCCGATCTGGGGCGATTGCGGGGTGGACGCCGTGCTGGGTCTGGGGCCCAGAAAGAATAATCGGCGTTACTCGGCGACGGATTTCGCGATGGTGCGCGAATTGTGTTCGCGGTTCGGTTCTCTGCTGCGAGAGATTCGTGCTCCTGGCGCACTGCCGGAGCGCAACAGAGGTGCGGGCGCAGTTCAATAAGCCTTTGGTACCGTGAAGGCGGGTTCCTATGCGACTGATCCGGGGAGCGTCGGGGAGCGGCAAGACCGACTTGGTATTCCGTGAGTTCAAGGCGGCGCTGTTGCAAAGTGCTCAGACGCCGCGGATTATCGTGCCCACCGCTACGCTCGTGCGGCATTTCCAGCACGAACTGGCGCGCGATGGCGTGGTGTTTCCGCCCTCTTCGGTGATCTCGCTGAGCCGTTTTGTCGCCGAGCGCGCTCCCGCGGCGAAGGTGGTTCCGGATGGCCTCTGGCGGGCGATGGTGCGCGAGACGCTGCGCCGGTTGAATCTGCCCGAATTCGCGGAGGTTTCCACGACAGCGGGCATGACCGCGACCATTGTCGACACGATCGGGCTGTTTGAAAATGCCGGGTGTACGCCGGAGAAGCTGGCTGGTGTGCGCAGGCTCTCGGCGCATGGCAGAGCGTTTGAGAGAGTTTGGCGCGCCGTTGACAAGGCAGTGCGGGAATGCGGGTTCGTTACACGCGCGGGAATCATGCGCGCCGCCGCCGCGAACCTGGAACCTTTAACAGTATGGATGGACGGGTTCATCCACTTCAGTCCGCTCGAGAGCGACCTGGTGAGTGCGCTGTCGCGGACCTGCGAGCTGACCCTGACGATGGCGGATACGCCAGCCGCGGACGATATTTGCAAGCTCGCTCTGAGCCTGGGCGCGTCGGACAAACTGCTGCCGGGTGGTCCCAGAAAGGCCGTTGTCACTGCGGTTGCGGCGCCGTCGATGCCGCGCGAGGCGGACGAAATCGCGCGCAGGATACTGAACCTCAATGAGCGCGGCACGGCGTTTCGCGAAATCGGCGTGGCGCTGCGCGATGCGGGAGCGTATCTGCCGCTGCTGCGCGGCACTTTCGAGCGCTTCGGTATACCGGCTCGTTATTATTTCGCGACGCCTCTGAGGCGGCATCCGGCTGCGCTGTTTTTGGGTGGGCTGATTGCGTGCACTCTCAATGGGTGGGAGTTCGGCGCGGCGCTCGATGCGCTAAGAGCTCATCCCGCCTGGGGAAACAGCGCAGCTTTCGACCGCTTCGATTTCACGGTTCGCGAGGCCATGCCGGGGCACGGCGCGGAGGCTTTGCTGGCTTTGTGCGAGCCGGATCTGCAGAGGCGTATCGGGGATTGCCTGGCGGTGGACGCGTGGCGAAACGACCGGATGCGCCCGGCCGTTTGGCAGCATCGCTTCGAGCAATTGGCGCAATCGCTCTACCGGCCAGGCATGCTTGAGGCGGCGCACGATCATGCGGCGGTTGAATCCGCGCGCAGTCATGTATTTGGGATGCGCGCCTGGGTGGATGCGATCGCTTCGGCTGCCGAGTTCTGGGTGGATGAGGCGCAGCAGGTAACGCTTAGCGAATTCTGGCACGTCGCGGCGGAGGCGGTAGAAGCAGCCTCCATCCATATTCCCGACGACCGGCGCGACGTGGTGCACGTGATGAGCGTTTATGAGGCGCGGCAGTGGGATGTCTGCACGCTGTTCGTGTGCGGGGTGACGGATCGCGATTATCCGAAGAGGAATGCGCCGAATCTGCTGTTTCCCGATGGCGAGATCGACGCTTTGTATAAGAGCGGGATCCGGTTGCGCAAGGCCTCCGATCTGGATCGGGAGGAAGAGGAGTTATTTGCTTCGCTGCGCAGCCGGGCGCGGGATTCACTGGTGCTGAGTTATCCGGAGCACGATGCGGCGGGCAAGAGCGTTTCTTCGTCGCGGTTTCTGGCGGAACAGTGTCCGCTCCCTCACGGTCGCGGCTCGGTATGCAAACCGGAGTTAGCGGTAAATCGGGTGCATGCGGGGCGGGAGGGCCGTATCGAAGCGCCGGCCCTGTTGACGGCGCTGGCTGGGCTCCATCCCAGAATCAGCCTGAGCAGGCTCGAAGACCTTGCTCAGTGCCGTTTCAAATTCTTCGCAGGGCAGACGCTGGGGCTGAGGGAGCGTCCGGAGCGTCCTGAAGAACGGCTGCACGCGGGGGTGACCGGGCTGATCCTGCACAAAGCGCTGGAGGCCTGGCTCAACGTGCAACGCGAGGGCGAATTCGTCGCGCAGTTCGAAGCGGCTTTCGACGATATGTGCCGCCAGATCCATCTGCCACCTGGCTACAGGCTCGAAGTGGAGCGCATGAACTATCGCGAGATCGCACGGCGGGTGAGCGCATACAAAGAACCATGGACGCCCGAATCCTCGCAGGCTGAAGTGGAACTGACTCTCGATTTTCCCGGCGGCATAACGGTAGCGGGGCGGGTGGACCGGATCGACCGTTTGAACGACCGCGATTGCATCATCGTGGATTACAAGAGCAGCAAGGTTGCGAACGTCGAGAAGCTGGTCAAGAGCGAGGTGAAGCTGCAGGGACCACTTTACGCGCTGGCGGCGCGGGAGCGGCTCAACCTGAACACCATCGCCATGATGTACGTGGCGGTGCGCGAGGACAAGCCCTTCGGTTGGGGCGCGGTGCCGGGCGCCGATCTGGAATTGCTGGAGATGCCACCGCGCTGGATGGAGGATGCGCGCGACCGGAGTATCGCGCGCCTTGCAGACTTTCTCAGTGGAGCGATTCAGCCCGCGCCGGCCGAGCCCGATCAGTGCAAGTGGTGCGACTTTAAGGGAGCCTGCCGCGTCGAGCAGGGGCAGATGGTCACCATCGGAGCGCGGGGTGCCTGAGTTTACGGAGCCTCAGCTTGCGGCGATCGAATACCACTCGAAGGATGCGTGTGTGGTGGCGGGGCCAGGCTCGGGCAAGACCACGGTGCTGGTGGAGCGCTTCCGGGTTCTTGTCGAACGGCACCTGATCGATCCCCGGCATATTCTGGCCATCACGTTTACCGAGAAGGCCGCGGCCAATATGAAGGCGAAGCTTGCCGAGCAGTTTCGCCACAACGATGTGCTGCTGCGCGACGTTGAAGCGGGGTGGGTTTCGACGATACACGGATTCTGCGCGCGGCTGCTGCGCGAGAACGCGATCGCGGCGGGAATCGATCCTCGGTTTGCGGTGCTCGATGCGCGCGAGGCGGACGATTTGCAGATGCGGTGTTTGAATGACGCGCTTGATGAATTGATGGCGGAGCGGCGCGAGGAGGGGCTGGCGCTGATCGGGATTCTACAGGAGCCGAAGATTGCCGGCGATCTGAAGAACGCGTACGACGGCATCCGTTCGGCGGGGATGACGGTGGAACAGGTGCGCGCGATGGCGAGCCCCAACGCCGGCGTCACACTTCAGAGCCTGGCTCTTCGGCTGGTTCAGTTGGTGCGTGGCTGGCAAGGGAAACTCACGCCCCTGCAGGCGACTCATCGGGAAGAACTGATCGCGTGGTCTTCGGCGCTGGAGGCGGAACCGATGAAGGCCGGTCCCTGGAATATGCGCCGGGTTCGTAAAGACGACAAGGACGCGCTCGAAGAGCTGAAGGACGCTATGAGCGGCGCGGCCGTGGACGCTCACACGGCCAGGTTTCGTCAGATTATCTTCGATGTTCTGGCGCGCTTCGATGCGCTCTACAACACGCGCAAAACGGAACGCGGGGCGCTCGATTTTAACGATCTGGAGCGCCGCGCCATCGAGCTGTTGCGCAGGAACGGGGACGTCCGGGAGCGCATCCGCGGCCACTTCCGCCAGATCATGCTCGACGAATACCAGGACATCAACAGGCAGCAGGAGCTGTTGATCGGGCTGATCCGGGGCGACGACGTTTTTTTTGCGGTGGGGGACATCAATCAATCGATCTACGGCTTCCGGCACGCGCGGCCGGACATCTTTCTCGATTACCAGGCCGGGATCGAGGGGAGCGGTAAACACAAGGCCGAACTGTTCGATAATTTCCGCAGCCGGGAGGAGATTCTGCGCTGCGTGGAAGCTTTGTTGAACGGCGCCGAGGGCATCGCACGCCGCGAACTGCGGGCAGGGAAAAGCTTCGGCGAGAAGACGCACCCATCGATCGAGATTCTGCGCGTGCTGGAGGACGGGGAAGATAAAGACGAAGCCGGGCAGCGGGAAGCGCGCTGGATCGCGCACCGGATTGTGGAATTGAGCGCCGAATTGCCGGCCCGCTTCGGCGATTTCGCGGTGCTGTGCCGCAACAGCGAATCGATGAAGCCGATTCTGGCGGCGTTCGAAGACAGAGGAATTCCCTATGTTTGCGGGCGGCGGCAATCGTTTCTGCTGTCGCGCGAGGGGCTCGATATTACGGCGCTGCTTAAGACGATTGCCAATCCGCGGGATGAAATCGCCCTCGCCACGGTGCTGCGCTCGCATCTGGTGGGGATCGGGGATGAGGCTCTGCTGCGCATGCGGCTGCTGGCTAATTCGCTCACCGGTGGTTTGAATATGGCCGCGCGCGACTCTGCGCTATTGAGCGATTTTGGCGAAGAGGACCGGATCAAACTGGAACGCTTCACGGCCGATCTGAAACGGTGGCGCGCCGCGAGCCAGGTGGTTCCGCTGGATGTGCTGATGGTGCGGATGCTGGGCGATTGCGGCATTGAATGGATACCCGGATCTGTGAAGGGCGATGCGGTGGAGGCGTTCCTGCAACTGGCTCGCACCAAGGGCGCGGAGCTGTCGCTGGTCGATTTCCTGCTGGAGATCGAGAGCATGAAGGATGCGGTCAGCAGCGAGTCCGAACTGTCGGACGAAGACCAGGGCAATCGCGTGCAGGTGATGACGGCGCATGCCGCCAAGGGGCTGGAGTTTCGGGTCGCCATCATAGCGGCGATGCACAAGGGAACGCAGCGCGAGTCCGCGCCCGTGACGTTTACTCCGGAGCATGGTCTGGGCATCAGATGGAAGGATCGGGCGAGCAAAGACGGCCTGAAGGATTCGTGGGCGCGCGCTAACGGCGAACGTTTGAAGCAGCGCGAGAGGGAGGAATCGAACCGGCTGCTGTATGTGGCGATGACGCGCGCCGAGGAGCACTTGATCCTTTCGTACACTTGCGGCAAACGGCTGAACAACTGGGCCAGATTGGTGGACGATTTTTTCCAGAGCAATCCGGCGCCGGCGGGATTTGAAGTTTCCGTGGTGGTGGCCGACAGCGATCCTCCCGGGGCGGATAGACGCTCCGTGGAAGAGGACGAATCGGCAGATGTGCTTACTCTGCCCCGTCCGGTGCTCGGCGGTCAGCACGATACGGCGGTGAACGTCACTTCGCTGACGGTGTTCGCGGCTTGCCCGCGGAAGTATTACCTGCAGCGGTATATCGGCTGGAATACGGGGCGCTTTCGGCGCTTCGATCCGGAGAGCCTTCCCGAAGAAGAGGCCGATACGGATCTCGACGCGGCTGAGTTGGGTTCGCTGGTGCATGAAGTGCTGGCCGGCAAGGCGGGGCCGCATCCTCCGGAGGCGCAGAGGCTCGCGAGCGTGTTCCTCGATAGCGATCTGGGCCGGCGGGCGGGGAAGTCAACGCGTGTGGCGCGCGAGTGGGACTTTATCGCGGACATAGACGATACGCTGGTGCGGGGCACCATCGATCTCTGGTTTGAAGAGGACGGCGAGATTCATCTGGTCGATTACAAGACCGACGCGGTGGCCCGGCCCGGCGATTACGCTCCGCAACTGGCGCTTTATGCGCTGGCGATGGAGCGGGCATTCGGCAAACGCCCGGCGCGCGCGTGGCTGCATTTTCTTCGTTCCGACCTGGTGGCGGAGGTGCCTCTGAACGACGAGACGCTGGAGAACGCCCGCCGGCCGATCGCGGAACTGCGCGCGGCGCAGGATCGGCTGCAATTCGATCTGCGGGTGGGCGAGCACTGTAATTCGTGCCAGTTTTTCAGATCGCTTTGCCCGGCCGGTTTGGGGGACCGCTCCGTCACTGTCGCGGCTCAGTAAGGACGTTACTCAAGGACTACGGTAGCGATAGTTACGATCCGTTCGTCGATAGCAAACCCGGTGCCGTCCTCGACCCTTTCCGTCTCGATGTCGACCGGTGGTTCACCGGGCCGGAAGAGCCTCGCGTGCCGGTAATCTCCAATCACGCGCGCGGTAATGCCGGAAGCCGGGAAGTCGGAATAGTTCACCAGATGCAAAACCAGTTGCCGCTGGCCGTGCAACTCGAGCAGATTGGATAGCATGCTGGCCACGTTGAACAGGCGCGCGCCCATGTTCTGCCGTCCCAGGGCGGTCGAGACCTTTTGCCAGACCAGATCGGCGCGCAGGTCCGTGGCGTCGAAGACGAAATCGTCGTCGTTCGGAGCGGGTTTCTCAGGACCGGGCGGGGGACCTTCCACCAGCACCCTGCCCGATTGCGCGAAGGACTGCAGCACAGGGGCATCCTGTTTCGGCAAATCCGCCGGATCGGGATCGACAGCCAGCCTGGTTGCGCCGAGCGCCGCGGCGTTCAGCTTCGAATAAGGGATGGGAAAAGCGGGTATGTGCTTGGCCGCCAGCATGTCGAACAGGCCGCCGGAGAATCTCGCGGCCTGGTAGCCCTCGAGGATCGCCACCTGGCCTGCCGGAGTGGCCGCGCGCCATTCCTTGTGATCCTCGAAATGTTGCAGCGCGGCGCCGATCCGGTCCCAATCCTTCAGCGTCTTGGGTTCGCCCGCCAGCAGCCTTCGCCACAAGTCGTCGTCAAGCGCCACCACCCAGCGTCCGCCGTTTATGGCGGCATCGCCGATCGCCTGCACATAGCGATCGACCGGATACACGGTCTTCGGCGGAGGCTCGACCGCCATCCAGACCGCAGCCTCGGTAGATGCGCGGGCAAAACGCAGAAAGCCGGTGTTGGTGTCGATCCACGGATTGGCGGTGGGGCCGGCGTTGGCCGAACCCCCTTTCTCCACGTGAATGCCGGGCCACATGCCCTGCGAGGTGGAAACGATAGGCACGTAGGCGATGCCCGATGAATCCGTATCGAGATGCAGGCGGGAGCGCGGGCCCGACTCGAGGACCACCATCTTCGCTTTGGCCAGGGTGCCGCCTACGATCAGTCGCGAGTAATCGTCGAAGTTGCCTTCAATCACGCCGCCGGTGAGACCGGATTTGGCAAGCACGCGTGCCGCCTCAATGGGATCTCCTTCGCGGCGAATCACTCCGAGAGTGGCGATACCGAGCCGGGACGCCTCCGCCACCAACGCCGCGGACCACTGCGGGCGCTCCAGCCACAAGCAATTGATGGGAGTGTGGGCGAGCAGGTCAAGGGATTTCGGATCGCCGGACTTCCAGCGCGCCGGGACCCAATCCGGATACATCGCAATGAGCAGAGCGGCGGTGGCGAGCACTGTCAGGATTTTACAACTGTGCCGTCCGCACCCGAGGGCCGCTCCCTTACGGTCGCGGTTCAGCAGCCATGTTTTGGTTCGTGGGTACAGAGCGGGTCGGAGGCGAGTGGATTGCCCGTCGCTTCGAACGCGCGGGCGCGGGAACCTCCGCAAAGCGCGTGGTACTCACAGCATCCGCAGGGTCCTTCGAACTGGGTGGGATCGTGCAGCGACCGGAAGGCCGGCGCATCGCGATAGACCTCGGCGAGGCGATCGGTGCGGACGTTGCCGACGGTGAGCGGCAAGAATCCCGCGGGGCAGATCTCGCCCGTATGGGATACGAAAACGATCCCATGTCCATCGCGGATGCCGAAGCTTCGATAAGCGCCGCTGTGTTTGATCTGCTCCGCGTTCATGCCTTCCGCACGCATCTTTTCGAGCGCCACGCGCCGGTAGGAGGGCGCTTCGGTGGTGGCGACGATGAAGGGCGCGATGCGTGAGGTTTCGTAAACCCAGCCCATCAGTTGTTCGGCTTCTTCCGGCGAAAGGGGCTGCAGGACCTTGCCGCGGCCAACCGAGATCAGGAAGAAGAGGCTCCACCGGGCTACGCCCAGCGATTTCAAAAGCTCGTAAATGGCCGGGATGTCGTCGGCTGTCTCGGCGGCGGCGAGCGTGTTCACCTGGAGGGGCATTTCCAACTCTTGTGCCCAGCGCATGGCCTGGATGGTGCGGTCGAAGGTGCCGGGGACGCCGCGGATGGAATCGTGACGCGCGGCGTACGAGCCATCGAGACTGAGCCCCAGGCCCTCGACGGAAGCTTCCTTCAGGCGGACGAGCATTTCGCGGGTGAGCAGGGGCGTGGCGGCCGGGGTGATGGAGATGCCGATGCCGAGCTTGTGGGCTTCGGCGATCAGTTCGAACAGGTCGGGGCGGGTGAGCGGGTCGCCTCCGGTGATAATCAACTGCGGCATGGGCTGGCCGAATTCGGCGATCTGGCGTAAGAGAGCCACGCCCTCGTCGAAGGTGAGTTGCAGGGGATCGGCGCCGGGAACCGCTTCGGCACGGCAATGACGGCAGGCGAGCGCGCAGGCTCGGGTGATCTCCCAGTAGACGTTCATGGGCGTGCGGGAATAATCCCTCGGCGTGTGCTGGGGCGAAGGACGTGAAAGCGTGTTGGGGTGGACCGTTTGCACCTGCATGGTCTTGCATTGGCATTTCAGATTCCACGGCTATTCCCTGCAATTGCCTTCGTTTGGCGGGTATTGGCGCGGGGAAATTGCGCTGTTTGGCTCTCCCGACGACCTGGGCTGCGTGAGATGACGCGTGGGATGGCGCTCTCTGAACCTTTCCGGCCAAACATCCGATCTGCTCAACGATGCCGCATCACGGCGAGCGAACTGTGGTCGTAGTGGATGACGACGAGTTCATGCGCACCTATCTGAGCGAAACACTGGAATCGGGAGGATTCTGCGCGCGATCGTTTCAGAGCGGAGTGGACGCGCTGGGATGGCTGGCTTCCGGGGAGGGACAGGTCGATCTCCTGCTATCCGACATCAATATGCCGGGAATGAATGGTCTGGACCTGCTGCGTACGGTGAAGACGGTGGTTCCCGGCCTGCCGTTCATCCTGATCTCCGGTTTGTGCGATCTGCCCACGGCCCATGGCGCACTTCGGGCGGGGGCCACGGACTACTTGTTGAAGCCGGTCCTTCCCGCCGACCTGCTGGGCCTGGTAGCGAGGCACGTGAATGTGGTTCATTCGGAAAGGTTCGAAGCGGTGAAGGAGGCACTGAAGCAATCGCTCGGGACCGGGGATGCCTGGGGAGCCAATCGGGACGGCCAGTTGCTGGCGATCTTCGACGCCCTCGGATTCAGGCGCTTCGAAACGCTGCAGCATTCGCGGCGGGTTTCCGCCTTTTCGCTGTTGATCGGGCGCGATCTGGGTCTCGGCCGCGCGGCGCTCAGGGGGATCGAGGTGGGTGCCCTGCTGCACGATATCGGAAAAGCGGGAATCCCGCACAACGTTCTCATGAAACCCGGAAAACTGAATGAGGCGGAGCGCACGATCCTGAGGATGCACCCTCAGCTGGGGCTGGATCTGCTTGCCGGCCTGCCCGGTCTCGAATTCGAAGCCGACATCGTCTATTCGCACCACGAGAACTTCGATGGTAATGGATATCCACAACGCCTGGCTGGACCGGCGATTCCCCTGGCGGCGAGAGTTTTCTCGATCGCCGATGCCTTAGACGCGCTCACCAGCGACCGGTGTTACCGGCCGGGACGAGGACTGCCGGCAGCTCGGGTCGAAATCCACCACGCCGTGGGCTCGCAGTTCGACCCCGCGATTCTGAACGTATTCGATCGCGCGCCGGACCGGGAATTAGAAACCGTTCGCAAGCAATTTCCGGACGATCCCGATCCGTGGATTCGCAGACAGGGCTAAAGTTGCCTGCGAAATCACCGATATAGATCATGTGGGGTTCGCATGCGCTTGAAACGCTTTCAGATGGCGATTGTTATTGCCGCGGCATCGCTGGCGCAGGCGCAGACGACTTTGCCGGACTTCGGCAGTCTCAGTCTCGATCAGTTGGCGAACATAAAAGTCACTTCGTTTACCAACAAAGAGCAAAAGCTTTCGCAGGTGGCGGGGGCCGTGTATGTAATCACGCAGGAACAGATCGCGCGCAGCGGCCTGACCAGCGTGCCGGAGTTGCTGCGGCTGGCTCCGGGCGTCGACGTGGCGCGCGTGAACGGGAACCAATGGTCGATCAGCATACGCGGAACGGCCGGCGTGTATACCAACAAGCTGCTGGTGCTGATCGACGGGCGGTCGATCTATTCGCCGGCCTTTTCGGGGGTTTACTGGGAACTCGGCATGCCGATGCTCGACGACATCGAACGCATCGAAGTGATCCGGGGCCCGGGCGCCACCATCTGGGGAGCCAACGCCGTTCTGGGAGTGATTAACATCATCACGAAGATCTCGCGAGACACGCACGGGACACAGGTAACGGCCGGGGCAGGGTCTTCGGACCGTGCCTTCGGGACCGTCAGCACGGGCGGCGCAATTGGCTCCACGAATTACCGGGTTTACTTCGGCGGATCGGACAACGCACCGCTGCGCACAGTGTCCGGCGCAAATGCGGACGATGGGTGGAGGAACGTGCAGGGCGGTTTCCGGCTCGACGGGTCCCGCAAGCAAGACACGTGGACGCTGGAAGGAGACCTGTTTCGGGTAGCTGAGAACGATACCGCGGTCAACCCTTCGCTGACGGCTCAGAGCCTGGTCGAGAGCCCGGCGAGTTTCAACAGCGTGGCGGGAAATCTCACGGGTGAATGGCGGCGACGCCTGAGCGAGACGGGAGAACTCAGGTTCTCTTCTTATTTCGACTACGCCAACCGGCCGGAACCCCAGGTCGCTATGGTGGAGACGCGCACCTGGAATACGGAAGTCCAGTACGATTTCACGGCGCGGCACATCCACAATCTTTCGGTCGGCGGAGGGGAGCGTCTGATTACCGACAAGACCAGTTCGGGTGGCGTGGCCACCTTCTCCCCGGCCGAGCTAACCTACGTCAACCTGAACGCCTTCGCGCAGGATGAAATGCATTTTGTGCACGACACGCTGCTGTTTACAGCCGGCGCGAAACTCGAGCGCAACCACTTTGGCGGCTGGGGACCCGAACCCAGCGCCAATCTGTTGTGGATGCCAAAGAAGCACCATTCCCTTTGGATCTCGGCGGCGCGGCCGCTGCGCACACCGTCCCTGCTCGAAATAGCCGTGGATGTCCCATCCAGCGTCTATCCCGCTTCTCCAGCTACCGGAGGAGTGCCGATTCTCGGCAGTTTCGTGGGCTCTCCCGCGTTCCAGACGGAATCCGTGAAGGATTTCGAGGCTGGCTACAGGGCGCAGATATCCAGGGCCTTCTCGGCGGACGTGACCGGATTCTACGACCAGTTTTCCAATATCCGTACCTACGTGACCGGCGATCCCGTTTTCGAGTCTTCGCCAATCCCTTATCTGAATGTCGCCGCGTACGCGGCTAATGGCGCTGCGGCCACCGGGAAAGGAGCGGAGGGTTCTGTCGCGTGGCAGGTGCTCCCGGACTGGAAACTGGAAGGCAGCTACACCTGGATTCTCATCGACTCCTGGCTCGACTCGTCCGCCCCTCCGGGATCCGTATACGGAGAAGGGAACGCACCACCGCGCCATAAATGGCGGCTCCAGTCCTATGTGAATCTCTCTAAATCGTGGGACCTGGATACGTTTCTGTACTGGACGAGCACGGCTGGTTCAACAGGATATCCCGGGCAGCCCAACGTCCCCGTTCCGCCATATACGAGGCTTGACATCCGCCTTGGTTATAAAGCCAGCCCGCACTGGCAAGTGAGCCTTGCCGGACAGAACCTGTTGCAGGCCCGCCACCTCGAAGGGCTGACGGAGTTATTGACGGCTTACAGCTACGTGAATCGCAGCGTTTACCTGAAAAGTACCTGGCAATTTTGACGGCTCATCGGTGCCCGGCGGCATGAGAAACTCAGTGCGCGGACTAAAGGACGGAATCAGTCGACAATCGCCGGGGTGGGCCTTGCAGCGCGTTCTTGCGACGGTTCTCATTCCGGTTCTGGCCGCCGGATTCTTCAATGGCAATTCCGACGTCGAAACGCGTATCAAGGCGGCCTTCATTTATAACTTTGCCCGGTTCGTCGAGTGGCCTGGGCGCTCGGGCCCCGGACCGGTGCGAATCGCGGTGCTGGGACGCGGCGATCTGGCTGCGCCGCTCGAGGAAGTTGTTCGGGGCAAGACGGCCAATGGGCGGACCATCGAGGTTACGCATATCAGCGCAGACACGGAGATGGATTGCTGCGAAATCCTGGTAATCGAACGTTCCGAATCGAAGCATGTGGGGGAGATCGTGCGGGCTCTGGCCGATAAGCCCGTTCTGACGGTTTGTGACGGGGGAAGCTGCCTCCTGGATGGAGTGATGATCGTGTTTCAGATGGTCGAAGAATCGGTGCGGTTCCAGATTAACCGGCAGGCCGCCGAACACGCCGGACTCAAGATCAGTTCACAGCTACTGAAGGTGGCTATTCCAGCCGCGGGGAAACATCCGTGACGACGTCCCTTCGGTCGCGATTTCGCAACTGGCCGATTCGCCTGAAGCTGATTTTCACGGGTCTGCTGACCAGTTCCATTGCCCTGCTGATGGCCGGTACGTCGATTATCGGCTATCAGTGGTATCAGTACCGCAACGACGTCGCGGCCGAGTTGAGGTCGGTGGCGGATATGATCGCGGTCAATAGTTCGGCGCCTCTTATCTTCGGCGACAGGCAGTCCGCGGCACGGACACTGGCCCCTCTTAAGGCCGAGACCCGGGTGGCCGAAGCCGCCATTTACAAGGCCGGAGAACAGTTGTTCGCAACCTTTGTCCGCAGCGGAATCAGGGATGTCCACTTTCCCGCGGCGGCACGGATCGAGAGCCCCGGTTTTGAATGGTTCAGCCTGCGCGTTGCCCGCTCCATCGTGGCGGATGGGGAGGACGTGGGGTCCGTTTACATCCGGTCGGACATGCCGGATCTCGGCGCACGGCTCTATCGCAACGCTTCGATCATGGCCGGGGTGATGCTTGCCGCGGCGCTGGTAGCATTGTTCGTAACCTCGGTGCTGCAGCGTCTGATCTCGCGGCCGATTTAGCATCTTGCGAGCGTTGCCCGGGAAGTATCGTCCGGCAATAATTACGCCATTCGGGCGGTGCGGGAGACATCCGACGAACTCGGCGTCCTGACCGACGCATTCAATTCCATGCTGGAGCAGATTGAGTCGCGCGACCAGGTTCTCGAAGCCAGGGTAGCGGGGCGGACGGCGGAACTGACGAAGACCAATGAGGAGTTGATCGTGGCGCGGGACAAGGCCGAGGAAGGTGCCCGGTTGAAGAGCGAGTTCGTCGCCAACATGAGTCACGAAATCCGCACGCCCATGAATATCATCATCGGCCTGACCCAGTTGACGCTCGACACGCCGCTGGACGCGCGGCAGAAACGCCATCTCTCGATGGTGCGCAGTTCGGCCGACGCGCTGCTGACGATCATCAACGACATCCTGGACTTCTCGAAGATCGAAGCCGGCAAACTCGATATCGAGCTGGTGGAATTCGGGCTGGCGGAATGCATGCGGGAACGTACCGCGAGCCTGTCGGTGCGCGCCCAGGAGAAGGGTCTCGACCTGAATATACACATTGATCGGGAGGTGCCGGACGCTATTGTCGGCGACGCGGTTCGGCTGGGACAGATTGTGGTGAATCTGGTGGGGAACGCCATCAAGTTTTCGCCTGCCGGAAGGATCGAAATCCGCGTGTCAGTGGAAGAGAAGACCGGCGTCGATACCGTTCTCCTGCGCTTCTGCATAACGGACAGCGGAATCGGCATCCACGAGGATAAGCTGGGGGCGATTTTCGAAGCGTTTACGCAGGCCGACGGCTCGACTACGCGTCGCTACGGCGGAACCGGGCTGGGACTTTCCATTTCGCGCAAGCTGGTGGAGATGATGGGCGGGCGCATCTGGGTCGAAAGCGAGGTGGGCCGTGGAAGCCAATTCGCGTTTACCGTTGCCGCCGGGATCGCCAGGCGGATTCCCGCTTCCGAGACGGCTGCGTCCGCCATTGAGACAACGCGCGGAATGGTGGTCATGCCGAAACGGGAGCAGCGCGATTTTCTGGCTGAGATGCTCTCGAACTGGCACATCGAGGCAGCTTCCCTCGATAATCCAACCGCGGCCCTCGAAGTGATGAAGTGGTCGTGCCGGGTGGGAAGGCCCTTCGCCTTTGCTTTGATCGACCGCGCCGCCGCCGAGGCGCAGGACGGGCGCTTCCTGCGTGAGATTGGCGCGCAGCCGGAGCTGGCCATGGTGAGGGTGGTGGTGATCGATTGCGCCGGTTCAGCGCCCGTCCCCGTGGAACGGCCCGGCGGCCCTCACGTGGCCGGTATCGCAATCGGCGCTCCTGCAGATCATTACCGACCTGCTGGCAGCGCAGAAGAAAACAGCGAAGTCCTTGCGCGAGCTGGCAGACGCGCTGGGTCCTCAATCTTCAAAAGGCGCTGGTGGGATCTGGGCAGGGCTGCGGCGCATTCTGGTGGCGGAAGATAATCGAGCCAACCAGGAATTGATTCTGGCTCTTCTCGAAACCCGGATTCCCGGAGAATCGGTTCACATCGCCGCCGACGGCCGCGAGGCCCTGAAGGCTGCTGCCGAAGAGCAATTCGATCTGATTCCGATGGATATCCAGATGCCGCAATTGGGCGGCGACGAGGCGGCGGCGGCGATTCGGCTGCTCGACGCAAAGCGCGGCGTCCACACACCCATCATCGCGGTGACCGCGAATGCCATGAAAGGCGATCGGGAAGCCTATATGAGCGGCGGGATGGATGGCTACGTGTCGAAGCCGATCGACTTCGACGCCTTGTTCTTCGAGATTGAACGGGTGATGACGCTGCCGGTAAGCTGAGATATCTGACGCGGCGCGCCTCACTCACACCCAACCAGATCCGCGGCTTCTGGGCTGCCTGGGGCGGTCTGGCGCTCGACGGCATGGATTCGTTTATCTACGCCCTGGTTCTGCTGCCCGCCATGCGCGATCTTCTGCCCGCGTCCGGCATAGCGCCCACGGCGGGGAATCTGGGGCTTTACGGCAGCATCCTCTTCGCGGTCTTCCTCGTCGGCTGGGGCTGCGCCTTTCTCTGGGGACCCCTTGCCGACCGCTTCGGCCGCGTGCGTGCCCTGATGCTGGCCATCCTGTGCTACTCGGTGTTCACGTTTCTCGGATGCATGGCGCGGAACGTCTGGGAACTCGGCGTCTTCCGTCTGCTGGCCGGATTCGGGGTGGGCGGCGAGTTTGTGGGCGCGGCCGTTTTCGTCGCCGAGGAGATGCCCGATCAGCGCCGCGTAGCGGGCGCCGGATATCTGAACAGCGGATATTACGCCGGGACCTTCGTGGCCGCGGGATTGAATTACGCGATCGGAGCGCGTTATGGATGGCGGGCCATGTTCGCCGCCGGCGGTGTGCCGGCTTTATTCATTGCATTCGTCCGCTACGGTGTGCGTGAGCCCGAACGATGGAAGAAGCGCATCGAGAGCATGGGTGAATGGACCGCGCGCGATTCGTTCTTCGCGCTTTTTTCGCCCGAATACCGGAAGCGGACCGTACTGAATTGCCTGTTCATGCTGACCTCCATGATCGGTCTTTGGGGGGGATCGGTCTACGCGCCGGGCGCAGTGACTCAGGTTGCCATGCGCCAGGGCTACGGCGCCGCAGACGCCGCACGGATCGCTTCGTGGGCTACTATGCTGCTGGCGTGCGGTACCATTCTCGGCTGCCTGACGATGGCGCCGCTGGCCAATCGGCTGGGACGTAAAGGCGCGCTCGGATTCTTCTTCACATTGATGGCGGCATCCGTCGCGCTCGGCTTTGGATATGCATTTTACCTGCCGCATCATGCGCTCGCCGCCTTCATTCCGTGCCTGTTCTTCGTGGGGGTGGGCGGCGCCAGCTTCGCCGTCTATATTGTGTGGATCCCGGAACAGTATCGTACCGAGTGCCGCGGCAGCGCTTTCGCTCTCGCCAATTCGGTGGGAAGATTCGTGGCCGCGGGTGCGACGTTTCTGGTCGGCGCCGGGATCTCGCACTACGGCAGCATCGGGGTACCGGTCGCGGCCACGTCGATTGCCTTCGTGCTCGGCCTGTTCGCCATTCCGTTGGCGCTCGAGACGAGGGGCAAGCCGCTGCCGGCGTGATTATTCGCAGTTGATCATCCACGGTATGTCGAATGGGTCGGTAAGCATGCCGAAACGGCTGGCCCAGAAGGTCTTCTGGAGCGGCATATGCACCGTGCCGTTTTCCGCCAGGGCCTGAAATACGCGTTCAGCTTCGGCCGGGTCCTTGAAGTGGAGCGCCACCTGGAAACCCACCGGTTTTTCATAACGGCCAGGGGGCGCGTCGGCGCCCATTAATTCGGTCTCGCCCACCGTCAGCGTGGCGTGCAGGATTTTGTCGCGCTCTTCGGGTGGGACATGTTTCTCCATGGGTGAACCCGCGTACGTCATCATGGTTACGATTTTTGCGCCCAGGCACTGTTCATAGAAGCGGAATGCGGCTTCGCATTTCCCATTGAAACTCAGGTGCGTATTCAGTCTCATTACTCCAGTATCAACATGCAATCGCCGTAGGAAAAAAAACGGTAGCGCTGGGCGACGGCATGCCGGTAGGCGGCGAGGGTGAACTCGGAGCCTGCCAGCGCGCAGACCAGCAACAACAGGCTGGTGCGGGGCAAATGGAAATTGGTGAGCATGGCGTTTACGCGCTGGAAACGGTATCCAGGGTAGATGAATAGATTGGTCGCGCCGTTTCGAAGGCCCGTTGCGGACGCCGATTCGATGGTCCGCACGCTGGTGGTGCCCACCGCGACGACGCGCCTGGCCTGTTGGATTTCGCGCCAGGAGTCTTCCGCGATGGAGTAGCGCTCGTAGTGCAGTTGGTGGTTTTCGAAATCTTCGCGGTCGATCGGCTGGAAGGTTCCGAGGCCGACGTGCAGGGTCACATGGGCGATGCGCGCTCCGGCGTGGCGAGCGTCGTCGAGGATGGTTCCGGTGAAGTGCAGGCCGGCGGTGGGGGCCGCGACGGAACCCCGCTCGCGCGCGAAGACGGTTTGATAACGATGGCGATCTTCGGGGCGATCCGGGCGTTTGATGTAGGGCGGCAGGGGCATGTGGCCAAGGCGGTCGATCTCGTCGTAAACGTCGGCGCCGCCCAGCAGGCGAACCGTCCGCTCGCCGCGCTCTCCATGGGCGATGATCTCGGCGGCGAAGTCGTCGCTGATTGGCACGACGTCGCCCACGCGCAATTTCCGGCCCGGCCGCACCAGCGCGCGCCACTCCCGCGCATCGGAGGACACCGGTTCAATCAGCATCACCTCGGTTTCCGCCTGTCCGCGCTGCCCGATCAGTCGCGACGGCAGCACGCGCGAGTCGTTGAGGACGAGGCAATCCCCGGCGCGCAGGAAGCTCGGGAGCTCGCGGAATTGACGATCTTCCCAGCGCTGTTCGGACCGGTGCAGCACCAGCATGCGCGCGGCATCGCGTTCGGCCAGCGGCTCCTGCGCGATCAATTCGTCGGGAAGACGGTAATCGAAATCGGAGAGCGGCATCAGGTCAGGCTTGCTTGGCTTCGAGTTCGGCCCAGCGCGCGTAGAGGCGATCGACCTCGGTCTGGGCGGCGTCCATCTCATGCACCGCGGCGGTCAGGCGCGCGGGATCGGAGACGATTTCGGGCAGTTCCAGCTGGCTCCGCTTTTGATCGAGCACCTCTTCGGCGCGCTCCACAATTTGCTCGATCTGTTCCCACTCGCGGGCTTCGGTCCATGACAGCTTTTTCCTGGCGGGCGCGGCCTTACCCACGGCAGGCGGGGATTTCGGAGGCGCTTTCTTCGCGGCATTGGCCTGCTCCCACTGGGCGAGCTCGGCGAAGAATTCCACCTGGCCGCGGCCGTCCATGGCCATCAAAACGGTGGAGAGCCGGTCGAGCAGGAAACGATCGTGGGTGACCAGGACGATGGCGCCGGGGAAATCCGCGAGGTTGCTTTCGAGGACTTCGAGGGTCGGGATATCCAGATCGTTGGTCGGCTCGTCGAGCAGCAGAATATCGGCGGGTTGGAGCATCAGGCGTGCGATGTGAACGCGGGCGCGCTCGCCGCCGGAGAGCCGTCCCACAGGCAGTTCGAGCTGCTCCTGGCGGAACAGAAACCGAGCCGCCCATCCCGCCACGTGCTGGGGACGGTCGCGAAAAATGATGGTGTCGCCTTCGGGCGCAAGGGCGCGGCGCAGCGGCGTGTCGGGATCGAGGCGATCGCGATTCTGATCGAAATAGGCCACGCGCAAGCCTTCAGCCCGGCGGATTTCACCGGTGTCGGGCTCCATTTCATTGGCGAGCAAACGCAGCAGTGTGGTCTTGCCGCTGCCGTTGGCGCCGAGCACCCCCATGGTCATGCCGGGTCCGAGCGTGAAGCTGACGTTGCTGAAGAGCAGCCTGCCGCCCAGCGTTTTGCCGATGCCCTCGCAGGTAATCAGGCGCTTCGTGAGGCGTCCGGTGGCGGAGAAATCCACCAGCGCAGTGCCCTTCTGATTGCGCTCGGTGACGTCGGCGAGTTTGCCCTGCAGGTCGAAGGCGTCCTGAATGCGCGCTTTCGATTTCGACGTGCGGGCCTTGGCGCCGCGCCGCAGCCATTCAATCTCGCGATCCACCAGGTTGGCCAGGGCATCCTGCTCGCGCTGCTGAGCACGAAGAAATTCCGCGCGTTTCTCAAGGAACTTACTGTAGTTACCGGAAGCCGTGAAAAGACCCTGCGGATAAGCGCGATTGATCTCGGCGACTCTCGAAGACACATTCTCGAGAAAGTAGCGGTCGTGCGTAATGAAGATCGAAGCGAACGACGACGAATTGACCAGCTTCTCCAACCAGAGAATGCCTTCTACATCCAGATGATTGGTCGGCTCGTCGAGCAGCAGAACGTCCGGCGCCGATGCCAGCGCAACGGCAATAGCGAGGCGCTTCCGCCACCCCCCCGAGAGCGTTCCGGCAGTCGCGGAGGCGTCTTCGAAACCGACCCGGCTGATGATTTTCGAGACCTCGATATCGCGGTCTTCATGATCGCGCGCGCCGGCGGTTATGATCTCGCGCACGGTGAACTGCGGGTCGAACACGGGGTCCTGCACAACCATGGCGAGGCGCACGCCCTTGCGCACGGACACGGTGCCGGAATCGGCGTCCATGCCGCCGCCGAGGATCTGCAGGAACGTGGATTTTCCCGCGCCGTTGGGGCCGATGACGCCGAGCCGGTCGTCATCGTGCAGACTGAGCGAAATGCCCGTGAAGACGGTGCGCGATCCGAACGATTTGCCCAGCGAGTCGCAGGTTAGAAGGACTGACATGGTTAATTGTGAAGCTCGATTTCAACCGACTCGGATTCCGCCGCGCCGAACGCGAGGCTGACGCGCGCGACGCTTGGTTCGATCCCGGCGGGCAGCAGAGCGTTGATCTGACGAGGCGCATCGCCGTCAGCCGGGGCGAGCCAGATGGCCGGCAGATCCGTGCCATTGAGTCTGACGCAAACGTCGGCAAGCGTGGTTTGAGCGGGGAGTCCCGCCACCCAAACGGATATGGCGCTGTCGTCACCCACGCGAATGCGTTTCGATTCGAAGGTCTTGCCATCGGCCAGACGAGTAAGCCGCAAACCCGGATCGACGCATGCGTCCCACCGCGGGTCGTCGATGCCGATTCGCAGAGGTGCACTGAACTCACTCCGCGACGTGCGCAGCATGGCATTGTGCCATCCCGAGCCCAGACCCGGCGGAAGCTTACAAGTGGCCTGCCACCCGCCTCCGCTGCGGGCAACATGAATAGGGCGGGAGCCGTAGTCGCCAATCTGCGGGAAGACGGTATCGCAGGTGAGGTCGTCGCAGGTGCAGGTGAAGTAGAACGTCACGTAGTCGTCGGCGGCGCTCGAGAAATTCTGGTCGTGAGTGGCACTGTTATCGATGCAAAGCACGGCGGGCGCGGGCTCATTTCCCTCAGACGCGCGCCATTTACGGTACCCGGTGATGTGTGCGCGTTCGCCGAGGGCGCTTTCGAAATCGACGCGCGCGAACCCGGCAGTCCGGCAGAACGCGAGCAGGCAAGCGGCGTTGGGGCCGACCCAGTTATCCAGCTGCCCGCGTAACTCAGTGGTTTCGTAGAACTCCATAACGGGAATCGCGGCTGGATCGGGATCGGTCACGAACGATTCGATACACGCCATGTCGCGGCACATGCCGCAAACGTTTTCGAGCGCCGCAATCGGGTGCTTCACGTGATAGAGCACGCCCAGAAAGAGCACGATATCGAACGTGCCCAGGTCCTTCGCGGTGAGCCGGCAGATATCGCCGATGTGGTATTCGATGCGCGAGCCAAGCAGGTTCTTCGCTTCAAGCAGGCGCGTGTTGCGTGTGGAATCGAGGGCCAGCACGTCTGCCCCGCGGCGCTCCATCTCAAAGCTGAACCATCCATCCCACGCGCCGATATCGAGAACGCGTTTGCCCGTGAGTTTTTCGGGGATGGGGAACTGACGGATGCGCGTGCGCAACTGCTGGATGGTCTGATGGCCTTCGATGACGCTGCCGCCGGGGAGTTCGATGCTGTGATACCAGCCGAGCTTCGACAGCCGTTCAATCTGGCGGCGGCTCTCTTCAATGACGCGCGCGTCGCGGGCTTCGCTCATGCCGGGTGCAGAATGGTCAGCAGCTCAGAGCTCTCTTCTTCTCCCTCCGAGCTCTCCACCTCGCCATCGGGATCGAGATACCGGGTATCGAGAAGGCGGCCATGATTGATGTTTCCCATGGCGGAGAGAATGTTCTCTTTGAGATGCGGATGCTCCAGCTCCCAATCGGCGATGGCTTCGCGAATGCCGCGGCGGACCGTGCCCGTGCGCAGCGAGCAACCACACGGCACTACGGGGATGCCTTTGCTCTCGACGTAGCCGCGCGTAATATCTTCATTGACGAAGACCAGCGGGCGGATAAGCCGGTAATCGCGCTGCTTGGAATACGTGACGGCGGGAAGCGAACTGAGGCGGCCGGTGAACATGATGTTGCGCAGCAGCGATTCGCAGAAATCGTCGGCGGTGTGGCCGAAGGCGATGACGTTGGCACCCATGCCGCGCGCGATCTGGTAAACGGCGCGGCGGCGGAAGCGGCTGCAGAGATCGCAGCCATGATCGGGCTGTTCTTTGAGAAGACGCAGCGACGGATTGTCTGTGTGGTAGGTCCACTCGATGCCGAGAGTGCGGATGTATTCGGCGACGGCGTCGAAGGGGCGCAGGAATTTACCCTGCTCGACGGTGAAGGCGCACACGGTGAAATCGATAGGGGCGCGCTTCTGGAGGAGCAGCAGGGCTTCGAGCATGGTGACGGAATCCTTGCCGCCGGAGACGGCCACGGCAATGCGATCGCCGTCGCGGATCATCTTGAAGCGATGGATGGCTTCACCGACTTTCCGCAGCAGGGTCTTTTCGAGGTCCACCTAATCAGATTAGCGGATCAGGTGGCGCACGCACTCATGCGTGCCGCGTCGAGACTCATCTCGACGCCTCGTCTTGCCAAACGAGTTCGTCCAGTGGACGCGTCTCGCCCCGTTCGTCTTCCTGCAGGGCATCCAGTGACATGCGGCGTATCACATCGCGCTTCCCGGCGAAGCGCTTCTTCCACGCGTCTTCGTCAGCGAGGATCTGCTTCAACGTTTCTCCCTGGAGACAGCGGCATGTTTCAAGCGTATCAGCAGTTGACCCAGCATACGGCATTGCCGTATAGTCGATTCTATCTCGCCTGTGCGCCGGAGGATCGTCCGGTCATACCGGGCACGGGCGGCTTTCGTAAGGCACGGTGGGCGCGACCAGGCAAAGGTAAGAGCGGCGGCTTCCGCGTGGTTTATTATTTTCTGGCCGAACCGGGGCGGATTTACATGGCTGCGATTTACGCCAAATCGCGCGTGGATAGCCTATCGGCAGCGGATAACAGCCTGCTTGCAAAGATTGCGGCACAGATTAAAAAAGGGGCAAAGGAAGGGGAACGGTCATGAGCGTGCGCAAAGGGCGTACCAAACTCGGCTTGGAACTGGAGGCGAGCGCCAAAGAGATTCTGGCGCACGTCAAGGGCGAGGTGAAGCTGCCGACGCGGCGCATCGTGCTGCCGGACGAGGTGGATGTCAGGCGCATCCGCACCAAGGCGCGCATGTCGCAAGCGGAGTTCGCGCGGGCCTTTTGCATTAATCCGAGAACGCTGCAGGAATGGGAGCAGGGGCGCAGAACACCCGACGCCACCACACGGGCATACCTTGCGGTTATCGCCAAGAATCGCGAGGCCGTGTTGGACGCGCTGGCGTCCTGACCTTTATTGGAAGGCGGCGGGTTGCGATGGGTCCTCGCAGTGTCGGGTGATCGCGACGCCTCACCCTTTAGAAGGTCGGTTCTCCGGCCAGATATTTTCGGCGATGTTGCCAAATTTTGCCAGGTCGTTGCCCGCTGGGAATCACGTCCGGGAATAGGTTGGCCTGGGCCGACGGTGACCGCTCAACTCGGAGTCGTGTCGTGGCCCAGGCCTTCGGTGCCCTATCAGGAGGCCCCTTCAACTTTTGCTTGCAAGTCACGAAGGGCCAGCCGGCTATAGAGACTCGACCAATGGGCTCTGCTCTTGCCGATCGCGTTCGGATTGCGCCCTTCTTCGGCATTTTTTTGCACAGTGATGCGCAGCAGCTCCGACGCCGACGACCTCCAAATGCGAAGGACATTCCGGAAGCCGCGCCACCGCGCTTTGTTCTGCTTGGGGTCAATCTCCACCATCCAGCGGAACGCTCCGAGAATCGGGTAGAGGGCCGCATTCATTAGTCGGTATTCGCTTTCCTGTGCAACAAAGGGAAACACAAATTTGCCGCGTTCCTTATGCTCGACGAAGGATAGGGTGCCGTATTTTCCGCCTGCCTCGTTATGCAGGTCCTGAGACTCTAGTCGGACGGTGTCATGCAAGATGAGGATGTCCTTCAATATCGGGCGCAGCCGCCTGTAAGAGTCTGGGTTCTCCTCAAACAGCTCAAGCGCCTTCGATTTCTTCTCGTACGCAACGACCGGATTTGAGTCGCCACCGTTCGACGTGTTCGGAAATAGTTCCGTGTTGAAGCAGGTTAGCAGGCTGATGATATCGCGCGCATCGTACGGGCGCAGCTCGGCAATGGGCCGGTCGAATTAGACGGACCCACCTCACACAATAACCGCAGGCGGCGCCGGATCTTCCGGCCTTCCCGCATTCTTTAACGGCACCTGCACCAGCACCAGCGCCAGCACCGCCAGCGCGATCAGGCCCACCGTGTACGAAGGATTGGCCATCATCTGGGGTACCTTGATGTCCTTGTAATTGAACCAGGCGATTACCAGCCCCATCAGCGCCTCGCCCGCGATCATTCCCGACGCCGCCAGCACCCCCACGCTTTCCACACGCGCGCGCTGCGCTTCGTTGAACTCCCGCCGCCGCGCGAGTGCGTCCGAGACCCAGCGCACCATGCCACCGACGAAGATCGCGAACGTGGTCCCGATCGGCAGGTACATGCCGATGGCCACCAGCATCGGGCTCTTTACGCCGATCATGATCATTGAAATCCCCATCATGATTCCCACGATGATCAGCGGCCAGGCCATGTCGCCGCCCACGATGCCCTGCGCGAGCGATGCCATCAGTCCCGCCTGCGGAGCGGAAAGTTTGGGGTCGCCGAAGCCGATTCCGCCCGTGTTGATGTTGCCCTGGTGCAGCGCGAGCAGTGGGAAATACATCACCGCACTGGCCACCACCACGGCAATCAGCTCCACGATCTGGATGCTGCGCGGGGTGCCTCCGATGATGTAGCCGACTTTGAAATCCTGCAGCAGTTCGCCCGCCACGGCGCTCGATACGCAGACCACCGCCGCGACGCCCAGCACCGCGATCACACCGCCCGTTCCCGAAACGCCCAGCGCCACCATCAGCAACGCGGCGATGATCACGGTGGAGAGAGTCAGTCCTGAAATCGGATTGTTCGACGAACCGATCACGCCCACCAGATAGCCCGAAACGGTGGCGAAGCAGAAGCCCACAATCAGCATCACGAAGGCCGCCACCAGGGCCGGCGCGATTCCGCCCGAGAGATATTTGTAGAGCGCGATCATGGCAATGAAGACGACGAAGATGCCCGTCAGAACCGCGCGTGAACTCATATAGCGTTCGGTCCGGACCGTGCTTTCGGGCGGCTCGCCGCCGGTTTTCAGCTCATGGAACGCGCGCTTCAACCCGGCCAGCAGCGCCTTCCGCATCTTAAAGAGCGTGTAGCACGCGCCCGTCAACATGCCGCCCACGGCAATCGGCCGCACAATGAAACGCCAGACGGCATTCGCCATGGCGAGCCACGAATCATCCGTAGCATTGGCGGGCAGAAAGCTCTGCAACTGAGGTCCGAGGAAGTAGATCAGCAGCGGGACCAGCAATCCCCAGGCGATGATGCTGCCGGAGAAGTTCAGGGCCGCGAGGGAGGGTCCGATGACATAACCGACGCCGACGTACGCGGGGCTGATGGTCGGGCCCGAGAACAGCGTGACGCCGCCCGTTGGGATCCTGTTGGTGGTTCCCGGAGGGCCGAGGCGCAGCGAGGAGCGCCCCAAACTGCCGACGTGAATGAACCAGTCCTGGTCGGTGGCGAACGCCCCGAATGCGCTGGCGAGGAAGATCGAAGAGCCCAGCGCCATGTTGTAGAAGAGATATTTGGCCGCTTGGGCGCCCACCTGGCCGGCCTTGTGGATCTGCGATGCGGCCACCGATTCCGGGAACGGCAGCGTCGGGTCTTCCACCATGGCGCGCCGGATCAGCGAGACGAACAGGACTCCCAGGATGCTGCCGGTCATCATCAGCGCCGTCGATTTCCAGTACGCGGTGCCGGGCGAGAAATCGAGCCACGAGCGCGAGATGACGAATGCCGGGATAGTGAACACCGCGCCCGCCGCCACGGATTCGCCAATGGATCCGGCGGTTCGGGCGATATTCTCTTCGAGGATCGAACCTTTGAAGATGCGCAGCACCGCCATGCCGATCACGGCCGCGGGATAAGTGGCCGCGATGGTCTGGCCCGCTTTGAGCCCCAGATAGGCGTTGGCGGCGCCGAGGACGACGCACATCACGAGGCCGAGCAGCACCGCGCGCAGCGTGAACTCCTTCATCTGAACGGTGGGCGGGACGAATGGTTTGTGCTCGTGCGGGGGCGTCATACGAGCCTGGCTTTCACTTTTTCGCTGAGCGATCTTCCGTCGATGGTCTTACCGGCCAGCTTCGCCTGCACGGCCTTGATCACCAGTCCCATCTGCTTCGCGGAGGTAGCGCCGGTTTCCTGAATGGCCGCATCGAGCGCCGCCTGGACCTCTTCGTCGGTGGCCGCGGCCGGCAGGTAGCTTTCGATAATTTTTCGCTCCGCTTCTTCCTTGAGCGCCAGTTCCTCGCGGCCGCCCTTACGGAACATTTCGGCGGCGTCGATGCGCTGCTTGACCAGGCTCTTCAGCACCTGCTGCTCGCCCGCGTCGTCCAGCGGCTTCGCTGGATCGACCACATTCGCCTTCTGTAAGGCGGTTTTTATCATGCGGATAGCGCCTAAACGCAGCTCTTCTTTGGCCTTCATGGCGGCCACAAGGTCCTTTTGTAACTGCTCTAACAGGGGCATGGTTTGATATTCTAAAGACTCTACTTCCTTCCCATGTACATTCGCAAGCAACGTTTGCTTACACCCGGTCCTACGCCTCTGTACCCACCCGCGCTGCACGCCATGATGGCGTCCGATATTCATCATCGGACAGAGGAATTCCGCAATGTTTATAAATCTGCGCTGGCGGACCTGAAAGAAGTTTACGGCACGCGGAACGACGTGCTGTGTTTCGCGGCATCGGGCACGGGCGCCATGGATGCTTCGGTGTCGAACCTGTTCTCGAAGGGCGACAAGGTGGTGGTTTGCACGGCCGGTAAATTCGGCGAGCGCTGGGCCGAGATTGCCAAAGCTTACGGTCTGGATGCCAATGTTCTGAAGGTGGAGTACGGCGAAGTGGTGACGCCGGACCGGATTGAAGCGGCCCTGAAGGCCGAGCCCGGCACGAAGGGCGTTTTCATCCAGGCCTCGGAAACCTCCACCGGCGCCGAGCACGACGTTAAAACGATCGCCGAAATCGTGAAGAAGACGGACGCGATCTTCGTGGTGGACGCCATTACCGGCCTCGGCACCATGCCGCTCGATATCGATGGCTGGGGGCTCGACGTGGTGATCGGCGGCTCGCAGAAAGCCTTCATGATTCCGCCTGGGCTGGCCTTTATGTCGGTGAGCGCCAAGGCCTGGAAGCATGCGGATACGGCCGATCTACCGCACTATTACTTCAATCTGAAGAAAGAAAAGAAGAGCGGCGATGGCGGCGAATCGAGCTGGACACCCGCTACTTCGCTGATCCTTGCCCTGGGCGAAGCGCTGAAGTACATCAAGAAGATCGGGATGGCGAATCTGATTGAAAACGCGCAGTTGCTGGCGCGCGCCACCCGCGAAGCGACCGGGGAGTTGGGGCTGGAGCTTTTCGCCAAACGTCCGGGCAGTTCGGTTACGGCGGTCAAAGCGCCGGCGGGGATGGATTCCGGCGCCATCGTAAAGGGCTTCAAGGAGCGTTTCGGCGCCATTATCGCCAACGGCCAGGGCAGTATGAAGGGACAGATTTTCCGCATGGCGCATCTCGGCTACTTCGATTTTGCCGACATGTTCGGCATCGTCGCGGGTCTCGAAATTATCCTGCGCGCCAACGGGCATAAAGTGGAACTGGGCAAGGGCGTCGCGGCCGTTCAGCGGGTCTATGAAGCGGCCAAAGCCGCGCCGAAGCTGGCAGCGGCCTGAATCACATGAATATCCTGATCGCCGAGCCGATGGCTCAGGCTGGCATCGAACTGTTCCAGGCGCAACACGGCTGGAACGTGATCGTTTCGAATCCGAAGGAGTACGCCAGGCACCTGGCCGAGGCTGACGCGCTGCTCGTGCGCAGTGCGGTGCAGGTGACTCCGGAGGTCCTGAAACAAGCGCCGAAGCTTCGCGTTGTCGGGCGCGCCGGCGTAGGCGTCGATAACGTCGATCTCCCGGCAGCCACGGCGGCGGGCGTTCTGGTGATGAATACGCCGGGCGGCAATGCCGTTTCGGTGGCTGAGCACACCATTGCGCTGATGCTGTCGATGGCGCGCTCCATTCCTCAGGCGAGCGTATCCACGAAAGCCGGTAAGTGGGAAAAGAAGAAATTCCTGGGCAGCGAGTTGCGCGGCAAGACGCTGGGCATCGTCGGGCTGGGCAGCATCGGGCGCGAAGTGGTCAGACGCGCACGTGCGTTTGAAATGCGCGTAATCGCGCACGATCCCTATGTGACGCCGCAAATCGGCAAGGATGTCGGAGTCGAGCTGGTCGGTCTGCATGAGCTTTATAAGCGCAGCGACTACATCACGGTTCACGTATCGCTGACTCCGGAAACCGACAATCTGCTTAATAAGGAAGCCTTCGCGCAGATGAAAAAGGGCGTACGCATCGTGAATTGCGCGCGCGGCGAACTGCTTGACGAGAGCGCTCTGAAGGCCGCCATCGAATCGGGTAAGGTCGCCGGCGCCGCGCTCGATGTCTTTGGCACCGAGCCGACCGGCGCATCGTTTCCCTTGTTCAGTCTCGATTCCGTGATCGCCACTCCGCATATCGGCGGCGCCACCGAAGAGGCGCAGGAGATCGTGGGTGTGCGCATCGCCGAGCAAGTGGTCGAATTTTTGCAGAATGGTGTCGCGGTCAACGCGGTCAACATGCCGGCGCTTTCACCCGATCAGTATCAGGCGGCCGCTCCGTTTATCGATCTGGCCGAGCGTCTGGGCAATTTCGCGGCGCACCTGGTCACCGGGAACCCCACTACCGTTCGCCTGACGTACCTGGGTAAAGTCGCGGATATGAACACCAGCTTGTTGCGCAATGCCGGTCTGGCGGGTGTGCTGAATCGCTCGGCCTCGCGGGCCAACGTGGTGAATGCCATGCAGATTGCCGCCGAACGCGGCTGGAATGTGGCGGAAGTGCATGATAAACGGTCGGCGCAATCGGACACGATCCGCCTTGAGGTAGAAACGGACGCAGGTATTACAGCAGTCGAAGGGGCGGTGGTTCTGGGTAAGCCCCGTCTCATGCATGTAGACGGCATTTACTGCGAGGCGCCGCTGGCCGGGCAGCTGGTTTTTCTCAAGAATATGGACGTCCCCGGTGTGATCGGGCACATTGGCTCGATACTCGGTTCCAACCGGATCAACATCGCCAATTTTTCATTGGGACGGCGCGATTCGGGACCGCCCGAGGCCGTCGCGGTCATCGCCACCGACACACTGGTGCCGCAGCCGGTGCTGGATCAACTGATGGCGAATCCCGCTATCAAGCTGGCCCGGTCCGTTGCCATCCCGTAATCAGATCTCGCAGCCGGGATGTTCGCAGCCGCAAGAGATTTCGGTGGTGCCTTTGGCCCCTTCGCAATAAGTACTGCAGTATTTCTGGTCCTTCGGGACCAGGCACATGCATGACTCGTGGGCACACTTCTTCTGTTCATCAGCCATGTCTCTTACCTCGGTGGAGTCACGAGCACGTAAGAGGCCGTTGTGAGGCCGGATGCTAGAGTCATTAGTGGATCGACATTGAAGAACAGCGCCAAGTCAGTCATTCTTGCGGGGAGCCGGGCCGCCGTATCGGGCGCGGCAGGTTTCATCGGGTCCCATCTTTGCGACCGCCTGCTGGCCGAGGGGTGCGAAGTGATTGCGCTCGACAATCTGCTCACCGGATCGTTGCGTAATATCGCGCATCTGGAGGGCAACAGCCATTTTCATTTTCTGCTGCACGACGTCACGAGGCCGGTCGACATCGGTTCACCTGTCGATTTCGTGCTGCATCTTGCTTCTCCCGCCAGCCCTAAGGATTACCTCGAACACCCGATTGAAACGCTGGACGTCGGGTCGCTGGGGACGCGCCAGATGCTCGAATTGGCGCAGCTCAATAACGCAAAGTTTCTGCTTACTTCGACCTCCGAATCGTACGGGGACCCTTCGGTACACCCGCAGGTGGAAACCTACTGGGGGAACGTCAATCCGGTGGGCCCTCGTTCCTGTTACGACGAGAGCAAGCGGTTCGCCGAGGCGCTCACCATGGCCTACCAACGGGCGCGGGGCGTGCGCACCAGCATCGCCCGGATCTTCAATACCTACGGACCGCGGATGAAACTCAACGATGGCCGCGTAGTCCCGGCATTTATGGATCAGGCGCTGCGCGGCGAGCCCATCACGATCTTCGGGGATGGATCGCAGACGCGCAGCTTTTGTTACGTCAGCGATCTGGTCGATGGGTTGTGCCGCCTGCTGCTTTCCGAAGAGGTTATGCCCGTGAATCTGGGCAATCCGCGGGAGATGACAATCCTCCATTTCGCGGAGATCATTGCGGAACTGACCGGAAGTAAGGCAGGCATCGTGCACTGCGAGTTGCCGGAGGACGATCCGAAGCAGCGCCAGCCGGATATCTCGAAGGCCAGGCGGGTGCTGGGATGGGAACCGCGGGTCACGCTCGAGGAAGGGCTGCGGCACACGGTGGAATATTTCCGCCCGCTGGCGCTGAAGGCGGCGCCTGAAACTCAGCCCATTTAACAGGCGATGAAGAAGCTGTTAACAGAACTGCTGCTGGCGCTGGTGGTGTTGGCGGCGGTGGTTTATGGTTTCGATTACGGCTCGGTTAAATGGCGCCAGGCCCGTAACGGAAAAGTGTTCGACGATATGCGGGTCGATCACCTCTACACGTCGACGAACAAGTGGAACGAAGTGGAATGGAGCCGGAGCGGCCCCACCACGGAACGATGCGTCTACTCGCTGCTGCCACACTTCGGCTACGCCCCCTGCTGGTATTTGAAGCGTCACCCCATCCAGGTAACCAACACCGATTAACATCCCTTTCGTTCCCGGGACCGGCTCGAAAAATACTTTTCCCACCCCTTGACATCGATCACAAATTGCAATATCGTAATCACAGATTGCAATATGAGATTGGGCGAGAAGATCCGGTATCTGCGGGAAGTGGAGGGGGCGCTGCGCGGCCTCGATCGCGCCATGACGCAGCAGGAAGTGGTGCGGGCCATCAAAAAGGACCTGAAGAAGCCGCTTTCGCAATCCTATCTTTCGCAGATTGAGAGCGGCGCGAGGCCCCACCTGACCAATACCAGCCGCATGCTGCTGGCGAAGTTTTTCAAGGTTCATCCGGGCTATCTGGTAGACGATCCGGAAGGCTATTCGACCGAACTGCTTTCGGACGTGGGGGCGCTCGAGGACAAGCTGGACCTGTGGCTGGTCAGCGGCGCCGAGCGGTTTCGCAACGACCCGGAGGTTTGCGCGGCGTTGCTGGCCCTGGCCAAACATCCGGATTCGCGCCGCTGCCTCGTGGTGCTGAATCTGATTCTCGAAAATCCGGGACTGGCGGACCGGCTGTTCGAAGTCCTGCGGCCAAAGGAAATTCTATGACGTGGGAGACGTTTTTTCTCGGCTGTTTCGCGTTTGGGTTCGTGCTGAGCCTGATTGCTTTCCTGGCGGGATCCGCGCATCTGCATCTGCACATGCACCATGGCGCTCACATGGCTCACGGACATGGCGGGCAAGGCGGCGGGGTCTCGAAATTCAACTTCGGCACCATCGCGGCGTTTCTCACGTGGTTCGGGGGCGCGGGTTACATCCTGAGCAGTTGGGGAAGATTTGGATTGTTTCTGGTGCTGACGACCGCCGCGGTCACCGGCATCGCGGGCGCGGCGGTGATCTTTCTTTTCGCCGCCAAAGTGCTGGCCCCGGGCGACCAACCGCTCGATCCGGAAGATTACCGGATGGTGGGCGCGCTCGGCAAAGTTTCGAGCCCGGTGCGGGCCAACGGCACGGGCGAAATGATCTTCGTGCAACAAGGGCGCCGCGCGGGCGTTCCGATTCGCAGTGAGAACGGAAACCCGATCGCGGCCGGGACAGAAGTAGTGGTGACCCGCTACGAACAGGGCATTGCCTATGTGCGGGAGTGGGACGAATTGACCGCCTGAGTGCGGTCGGAAGGAAGATATGAATCCGCTTCAGATAGTAATCGTCGTCGCGGTGATGGCACTGGCCCTGATGTTTCTGATCGGCGTGTTTGCGCGGCTATTTCGCAAGGCCGGCCCGCATCAGGCGCTGATCGTCTATGGTTTTCGCGGCACGCGCGTGATCAAGGGCCGCGGTACGGTGATCTTTCCGATGATGGAAAATTGCCGCGAGTTATCGCTCGAACTGATGTCGTTCGACGTCGCGCCCCAACAGGATCTTTACACCATGCAGGGTGTCGCGGTTACGGTGGAGGCGGTGGCGCAGATTAAGGTGAAGTCCGATCCGGAATCGATCCAGACGGCGGCGGAGCAGTTTCTGACCAAGTCGGATCAGAATCGCGAGGCGCTGATCCGGCTGGTGATGGAAGGCCATCTGCGCGGCATTATCGGCCAGCTCACCGTGGAACAGATCGTGAAAGAGCCGGAGATGGTGGGCGACCGCATGCGCAATACATGCGCGGGAGATATGAACAAGATGGGGCTCGAGGTCATCTCGTTCACCATCAAGGAAGTTCGCGACAAGAACGAATACATCGCCAATATGGGCCGTCCGGATATCGCCCGCATCAAGCGCGACGCCGACGTGGCGACCGCCGAGGCGGAGCGCGATACGGCCATCAAACGGGCGCACGCGCTGCGCGAAGCCGCCATCTCGAAAGCGCAGGCCGATCAGGAGCGGGTGCTGGCGGAGACGCTGTCGATGGCCAAGCAATCGGAAGCGCAGCGCGATCTCGATGTCAAGAAGGCCGAGTATCTGGAATCCGTCAAGCGGCAGCAGGCGCAGGCCGATAAGTCTTATGAGATCCAGACCAACGTCATGCAGCAGCAGGTCGTGGCCGAGCAGGTCAAGATCATGCAGATCGAGAAGGAACACGAGATCCTGGTGCAGGACGCCGAAATTCAGCGGCGTGAACGCGAACTGATCGCGACGGTGCTCAAGGCGGCGGAAATCGAACGCCGCCGTATCGAGACGCTTGCTTCGGCCGAGAAGCAGAGGCAGATCTCGGTAGCCGAAGGTCAGGCGGCGGCTACACGGATGCAGGGCGAAGCGGAAGCCGAGATCACGTTCAAGAAGGGCGATGCCGAGGCGCGCGCCATGAACGTAAAGGCGGAAGCTTATCAGGAATACAACCAGGCGGCGGTGATCGACAAGCTGATCGGCAGTATGCCGGAGATTGTGAGAGCGCTGGCGGCCCCGCTGCAGAACGTGGACAAGATCACGATTGTGTCGACGGGTGGGGATACGGCGGGGATGAATAAGTTGACCGGCGATCTGACTAAGATGGCGGCGCAGGTACCGGCGCTGTTCGAAACGCTTTCGGGAATGCAGATGTCGGAATTGTTCGCCAAAGTCAAAGGTATCGGCGATAAATCGCCAAAGCCTGCGGAAGAAAAGTGAGTGAAAAGGGAGTAAGAACATGGCACTACTGGAAAGAGTCGGCACGCTGCTGCGGGCCAATCTGAACGACATTATCGACCGGGCGGAAGAACCCGAAAAGATGATGAAACAGGTGATCCTCGATATGGAGAATCAGCTGATGCAGGTCAAGACACAAGTGGCAATCAGCGTCGCCGACCTGCACCTGCTGGAGCGGCGGGCGAGCGAGAACGCGCAGAAGCGCGATGAGTGGATGCGGAAGGCGGAGTTGGCGGTGGCGAAGCAACAGGACGATCTGGCGCGTGTCGCGATCGAGCGGTCGCTTGAGAGCAAGAAGCTGGCCGGAAGCTTCGACGAACAGATTGCCGACCAGAAGCAGCAGGCCGAGAACCTGAAAACGGCGCTGCATCAGCTCGAAGGGAAACTGGCCGAAGCGCGCGCGAAAAGCGAATTACTGCTGGCCAAACACCGGCGGGCGCGGGCGGCTGTACGGGCCGCTGACGCGCATGAAGCCATCGATGAGAACGCCGTTTCGTCGGCATGGGACCGGATGAATCAAAAGGTCAACCGCGCCGACGCCGTCAGCCAGGCCCGCACCGAATTGCTGGGCGATAACGTGGACGATCAGTTCGCCAAGCTCGAAAAGCAGGATGAAGTGGAACGGCTGCTGGCGGGGTTGAAATCTAAGAAGGAGGTAGCGTGATGCGGCGAATGGCGATTCTGTTTGCGCTGATCGCGATGCTGGCGTCGTTCGTTTCGGCGCGGTCCTGTCCGGGACAGCGGTTCGCCGGTATGGCTTCGAAGATCGTAAATACGATTATTCGGGTACGGCACTTTTTCGATCGCCAGATGAAACTGCTGCCGCGGTTTGGAGTCAACCTACTCCACAACTAAGCGCAGGAAAGCGTCGGCGGCATAACTTACGGCGCGGCGCGAAGGCTGTACCAGGTAGATCTTGCGCTCCACCTCGATTTCCGGCACGCGCACGGCGACCAGGCGCTTTTCGGCGATCTCCTGCTCCACGCACATGCGGGGCAAAAAGGCCACGCCGGCATCCTGTTCCACCATCCAGCGGATGGTCTCGACGGTGGGCATCTCGACATCCATGTTGAGCGGAATGCCCCGTTCCTGGAAGGCGCGGATGACAATTTCGCGGTACGGCGAGAGCACGTTGTGGGCGATGAAGATCTCTTCGCCAAGCTCCGTGATCGGCACCTCATGGCGCGCGGCGAGGCGATGCTGGGGCGAGACGACGAAAGCAAGGGAATCGGAATAGATCACGTTCGAGAGAATGCGTTCGTCGCGCGGCTCGTAGCTGATGACGCCGAGTTCGAGATTGCCGTCGATCAGTTCATCCGGGATGCGGCTCGAAAAACTGCGCTTGATCTGCACTTTTACGCGGGGGTAGAGACGGCGGTAGCGCTCGATGTGCCGCAGCAGGTATAAAGCCGTCGATTCATTGGCGCCGATGACGAGACGTCCGGCCGAGTGGTCGCGGAGTTCTGCGATGGAATTCTGCAATTCGGCTTCGAGGTTCTGAAAGCGCCGTGCGAATTCGAGCACGGTGCGACCGGCGTCGGTGAGCAGGACGTCTTTGGCGGAACGATCGAGCAGCCGTTCGCCCAGTTCGCTCTCGAGGCGCTGCAGGGCGAGCGAAACCGCAGGCTGCGTGCGAGCCAGCTTTTCGGCGGCGCGGGAAAAACTGCGCTCGTTGGCAACCGTCATGAATACGCGGAGGGTACTTAACTCCATCTAACGATCATAAGCGCTCCAGGGCACCCTACTTACCCCGGAGCGTAACCGTACGCGAGAGTAACTCGTCGAATCGCCGCCTACGGCGATCTTCTCCACCTTATCGGCGATCTTTTCGAGGGTCTCAAGCTCCTTCATCCGAACCAACAGAGGGTTATCCTCCATCAGTTTCGCCGTGTGCAGAAGCGACCGCGTGGCAGCCGTCTCCTCGCGCCGGCGGATCAGGTTGGCCTGCGCCTGCTTCTCCGCCGTCACTACCTGGTAGAGGATGTCCCGGATATCGCCGGGCAGGATGATGTCCTTGAGAGCGATCGCGCCCACCCGGACACCATAGATCTCCATCTCGCGGCGCACTTCGACCGACAACAGTTCATCGATGTCCGCTTTCTCAGCGAGCACCTCTTCGAGGGTGCGCTTGCCGAGCTCACGTCCTTCACGGTGGAACGCGCCGTGGAGATGTCGGACAGTCTCATACACGCCCACCACGTTGACGCGGATCGAGACCTTATCCTTCGTCAGGATCTCCTGACCGGTCAGCTCTACCGTTTGCCGGCGCATCTCGACGATCTCGATGCGGGCGTCGCCACCACGTTCCAGTTCTAGCCAGTAGCCGAACGTACCGCCGCCGATTTCCCCCTCAGCCGTCCGTCGAGATACACAAGGCCGCGCTTACCTTCATCCACCACGGCGAAGGCCGCCGAGGACTCGCGGCCGAAACGCGCCAGCGCGGGCAATATACGCGCGGGAACCTCGGGAGTGTTCTCCACCTCGATCAGATCGAATGTGACGGAAATGGCTCCGCGGCAGTAGAGCGCACGGGTGCTGGGTGCGACCACGCGGTGTAACTTGCCATCCGCATAAACCGCGGCCACATGCGTGGCGGACGTCTCGATGACGGTAAAATAACGGGCCGCCAGTTCGGGCCGCCCGGTTACGATGAAATCGGCCCGGTCGCCCACGAACGCCAGTGACTTGACGTTGTGGCGCTCCAGCAGGCGATCATTGGCCATTTCCTCCAGCTTTACCAAGCTAACCCACCGGAGGGTGGTATCGCAAGAAAACGTTTTTTTAATGTGGGCGTCGACAGGAGGAAGCGCCTGTCCCACATTACGGGGCGGTAATGGGGGTTCCGTTGAAGGTTACGTTGGTGAAAGTCCAGTTTTCCGTATTCTGAATGGTGCCGAGAACCTTCGCTTCAATGTCTATGTTACGGAATTCGAAATTGCGTAAAGTTGCTTCGGGGTAGGCGCTTACTCCAAAGGCCTGGCGCGCTCCCCTGGCAGTTACGTCGGAGATGTGAATGTTACGAAAATGCGGCAGCCCCTGTTGGGGCGGGACCGGCGTTGCCAGTACCTTCCAATAATCCGGCACATCTTTCATACCGTCGGGAATCTTCGCGTAACTGAAACTGGGATTCCAGTTGAGGGTGACACTGATGGCCGTGGCTACTCCCTCCATGGTGACGTTGCGGATGTCGATATTTTCGATAGTCCCGCCGCGCGTGCTGGCGGATTTGAAAAGGATACCCTGGGGCGCGCCCGCGAGTACCTTCAGGCCGTCCACCCGTATGTCGCGGACTCCGCCTGATGTTTCGCTGCCGACGGTTACTCCCGCCGCGCCTTCACGCACGGTGTTGTCGCGGATCACGATCTTCTCGGTGGGTCGATTGACGCGCAGACCATCGGCATCCCGGCCCGCCTTGAGGCAGATGGCATCGTCGTTACAGGAGATGTCGCAATGTTGTACGAGTACATCCGAGGAGGAATCGATGTCGATGCCGTCGGTGCTGGGTCCTCGTCCGCCGATGTTGTTTTGAATGGTGATTCCGTCCACGGAGACGCGTTGCGAGTAACAGATGTGGACTGTCCAGAATCCCGACCGCTGCAGCGTCAGGCCGGAGAGATCGACGTTCGATGACTTATAGACCTGGATCAGGCGTGGGCGCGGGCAATCGTAATCCACCGCCCAGCGCAGGCCTTTGGGCTCATAATCCTCGCGCCGCATTTTCCAGTAGCGATCCCACCACTGCTTACCGTCGCCGTCGATGATTCCCCTGCCGGAGATCCTGACGTCGGTTTGTTCGTAGACGTTGATCAGCGCGGCAGGCCATTTCATTTCGATACCGGAGATGCGCGTCTGCATCACCGGGTAGGCCGATTGATCCTGCGCGCCGAGGATTTTGACGCCTTCATCGAGGCGCAGGCGGGTGCCGGATTTCAGGAACAGCGAACCGGTCAGGTAGGTGCCGGGGGCGAAGACTACGGTGTTGCCGGCAGAGCGTGCGGCCGCATCGATCGCTTTCTGGATTGCCACGGTATCGATGGTTTTGGCGTCGCCTTTGGCTCCGTAATCTACGGCTCGGAATTCGGCTGCTTGCAGAACCGCGGCGGCAACCGCGGTTAACAGGAAGAGCTTAGAGGGCATTGTTGGAAATGCTAACACGGATGGCCGAGGGGAGCGGACAGATCGGAAATCTGCCCCACCAGTCAGCCCGGCGGGAGTTTATCTAATTCTTGTTTGGCCCAGACACGGTCGGGGTCCAGCTGCAGCGATTTCTTTAGCGCCTCGCGCGCCTGCGGAACCTGGCGCTGCTTCGAGTATGCGATTCCCATCCACAGATACGCTTCGGCCGAATTGGGATCGAGCCGGATGGCTTCCTGATAATCCTTCATGGCGTTCTCGGGGCCGCCGCCAAAGCTGGCCGGCAAGTAATAGAAACCGACGCCGTGCGCCACACGGGCACTGGCGGATTTCGGATCCATCTGAATGGCCTGTTCCAGCGCGTCTTTAGCTCGCTTCCCGTAAGCGAGCGCGCCCATGAGCGGATTCGCCGGGATCACCTGGCCGCACAGCGTGCCGAGAACGCGATAGTAATCGGCGTTCTTACCATTGAGGGCAATGGCCTTGTCGGCGTCCTTGACACCCGCTTCCGCCGCCCGCTCGGATGCCTGCTTATCCCGCAGTTCATAGGTAACTTCCGCGATGTAGGAATACGCGATGGCGGCCTGATACCACTTGTTGGCATCAGCCGGCGACTTCTCGGCTTCGGCCTGGAGGTTGGCCGCGGCCTTCTCCAGCCCGGCGCGATCCTGGCGGTCGCGCAGTTTCTCGATGCCGAAATCGCCCGCCGCGAGCAGGCTCGAAAATAACAATCCCGTTAAGAAAGTTCGCATAATCACAATGCCGCCACGCGGCGCTGCACAAATAGAAAATACAATCCCAGCGCGATCAGCGCAACGCCGTTAATCGAGAGGACGACGGGAGCCGTAAGGAGGGGTACAAGATATCCCGTCAGAATGCTTCCGAAGGGCATGCCACCGCGGAAAGCCACGTTGTAGACGCTCATCACGCGGCCCCGCATTTCGTTGGCTGTGATCAATTGCACCAGTGAGCTGATCATAGCGAACGCGCACATGAGCACGGCGCCGGAGAGAAACAGCAGCAGGCAGCTCAGGGCGATGGATTTCGAGAGCGCAAAGCCGGCGATGCCCGCGCCCAAAGCCACCAGCATGGAGAGCGCGAGCCGCCCCTTATTCGGGATGTTACCGATCGCCGCCACGCCCAGCGCGCCGGTGATGGAACCGAGACCCGATGCGGCGAGGAACAGCGTATAGGTCATCTCGTCCTTATGGAAAACGTTCAGCGCGAAAACGGGGAGAAACGTAATCATCGGGATGGCGAGAGCGGTCATGCAAAACGCAATAACGATCAGGGTTTCCATGGCGCCCTGCGTGCGGATAAAGCGAATGCCCTGCTTCATGCTGGTCATGATCGATTCGCCCGTGTGGGCGGGCTTGAAGTTGATGTTGAGACGCAGCAGGGAGATGATGACGGCGACGAACGAAAGCGCGTTCAGGGCGAAGCACCAGGCCGATCCGGCGTACTTGAGCGCGAGGCCCCCCAGCACCGGTCCGACGATGCGGGCCAGATTGAACTGTATGGAGTTGAGAGCGATGGCGTTGGGCAGATCTTCCTTCTCGACGAGACTGGGCACCAGAGCGGAGTAGGCGGGTCCGCCGAAAGATTGGGCGGTTCCGACGACGAAGGAAGACACCAGAATGTGCCAGATGCGGATGTGCCCCGTACCGATCAGGAGGGCCAGGGTCAGGGCCGAGGTCATCTGCACCAGTTGCGACCCGATGAGCAGGTGACGCCGGTCCATGCGGTCGGCAATCACGCCTCCGAAGAGCGAGAAAAGGAAGATTGGGATGTCGCCCAGAAACGCGTCGAGGCCCAGCAGAAATGGCGATTTGGTGATCTCAAAGACAAGCCAGTTCTGGGCGATTTCCTGCATCCAGGTACCGATACTGGAAGTACAGGCGCCGACCCAGAGGAGCCGGAAATCGCGGTAGTGGAAGGCCTTGAAGACGCGTCGCAGCACGATCTTTTGCGATCGTTACGGAAGGGGCTTCTCGCGCTGGATGAGATGGAGCAGGTTACCGTCCCGATCGTTGAAGAAGACCAGGCGGTTGCCCATGGTTTCGAAAGGCTCGCCGACGAAATGGACGCCTTGTGATTTGAGCTGCTTGTGGGCGGCGTCGAAATCGTCGCTGGCGATGGCGAGATGGCGGATGCCACCGTCTTTATTGTTGGCGACGGTTTGCGGCGCGGCGAGCGGCCGGTCGGCGGGAATGATTTCGAGCATGGTGCCGTTGGGCGCTTTTACGAAATAATTGCCGGCGTAGGTGAAGTTGATGTGAAAGCCGAGGTGGTCGACATACCACTGGGCAAGTTTCTGCGGATCAGGCGAAGAGATCGCGGTGTGTTCAAGGCCCTGGAACATAAGCAACGATTGTAGCGCGTTCCAGACTTACCACCGGGCAACGTCGAAAGCGACGACGCCATTTACTGTGCCGAGGCCGCGTCAACGGCCTTCGACTGGCTGAACGGGATTCTCCTGGGAGCACTGGCAACTAGCGGCCCACGTCCGGCGCTTTGGGGGGCGCATAGACAGCGGGCGGAGAGCAGACGACCGGCCCCGCTGAACGAGATGGCATTCGGCATCCGGCGCGCAAACAATGTCGAGATCGTCGTTCGAGACGGCGTAACGCTTCTGGCCGACCTCACTTCGCTCTGCGCCGACGGTCAATTTCCGGCATTTTTTTCGTTCTCCAGCTGCCCGCGCCAGATCCAGAACGTCGGCGCGGATCGGACGCATTTCCGCCTCTCGTCATCGAGTGGACCGCGCCCAACCCCGGTGCGATGGCAGTGTACGCACGCCGGCTTTAGCTGTTTCGCCATAGCCCAACTCGCCGCCGTTGGCGTAATGGCCGCGGTGAGGCGTTCGGGACAGCCGTCCTAAGGCTTCCGAACGCTCGAAAGAGTGCTTTCGAACCCGCGAAGATTCTGTGAACTTACGACTTCGCGGCGTAGTTCAGTTTCTAACCGGCGGGCTGCTCAGCCCGCCAGTCTGAAAAAAGGCCACAACTACCGCGCGAGATCCGAGGTCGCAGATTCAATCCGTTCCAACGGGCTCTATTGAGCCCGCGCTGCACGAAAAGCAAACGCCGGCGCCGCTGAGGTTGCCGAGGAAGCTGGCGCAGCGGCCGACGATGCTGTTTTGCTCACCGGTGCTCAGAGTGGCAGGCGTGAACGCTGTCTCCGTGGTCGCATAAGCGCCAAGGCGCCGCCCTGAGATCGCATGGAGGGTCGTGCCCCAGGCGGTCATGCCGCTAACGGGGGTGCCGATAGTGGCCGCGCTGTTGGTGCAGCTGGTGCCCGAACCGCCGGTACCCGCGAGGGTAGACAGCAGC
>JBEKAQ010000008.1:0-141428 GCA_050015835.1 Bryobacteraceae bacterium
GACGACCGGAGGCACGGCGGCAGCCTTGCCGTCGCCACTTCAATTGACGCTGAATGCAACTCCTGCGTCTACGGCGGCCAATGAGACCACCATCACGGGATTAGTATCGGGTGGCATCCCGCCCATCACGGTCCAGTGGCAGACCAATCATGGCTACAGCGGTGCGGCAGCCGTCACTAATGCGGCCTGGAGCGCCGATGCGGTAACACTGGTGAATGGTTCGAATACGGTAAACGTTACGGCATTTGACGCAGCCCGCGCGACGTCATCGCAAACGGCAAGTATCACCCTGATACCGCCGCCCCCGACAGCCGTCATCAGTGGTCCCGTGACCGTCGCGATTACTTCTCCCACATCCGTGGAGGTGACGGTCGGCGCCACCACCATTGCGCTGGCCGGAACCGCTTCGGGTGGCACGGGCGTTACACGCGTTACCTGGGAGACTTGCGGCGGCGTCACAGGCACGGCGACCGGCACGAGCCACTGGACGGCTTCGGCCATTCCTCTGCTCGAGGGCTCGAACACGATTATGGTTCACGCTTACGATGCCACCGGCGCGAACGGGTGGACCGCTCTGATCGCGGTGAGGCACTGAAACAGGGATTCAGCGGGCGCGCTGGGCTACCGCGGGAACCGCTTTCAGGCCGGGAGGCGATTGCTCCTGTACCGGCGGTTCAGGGCGCGGCTCGCGAATCAGACCCAGCGCCTTGCGGAGTTCCAGTTCGATCTTCTGGCGTATATCGGGATTGTCCTTGAGGAACTGGCGGGCGTTCTCGCGGCCCTGCCCGATGCGTTCGCCTTTGTAGCTTAACCACGACCCGCTCTTCTCGATCACGTTCTGCATCACGCCCTGATCGATCAGATCGCCTTCCTTCGAAATGCCCTCGCCGTAAATGATGTCGAATTCGGCCTCGCGGAACGGGGACGCCAGCTTGTTCTTCACCACTTTGACCTTGGTCCGATTGCCCGATACCGCGTCGCCGTCTTTGATGGCGGCGATGCGCCGGATATCGAGCCGGACGGAAGAATAGAATTTAAGCGCGCGGCCGCCCGTTGTGGTTTCCGGACTGCCGAACATGACGCCGATCTTCTCGCGAATCTGGTTAATGAAGATCAGACACGTCTTCGACTTCGAAACCACGCCGGTCAGTTTGCGCAGCGCCTGCGACATGAGGCGCGCCTGCAGGCCCACATGGGAATCGCCCATCTCGCCATCGAGCTCGGCCTTGGGAACGAGCGCCGCCACCGAATCGACCACCAGCACGTCGATCGAGCCCGAGGCGATCAGGGCTCCGGTGATCTCGAGCGCCTGCTCGCCATAATCGGGTTGCGAGACCAGCAGGTTATCGACATCCACGCCGAGCTTGCGGGCGTAGTTCGGGTCGAGCGCGTGCTCCACATCGATGAACGCCGCCATGCCACCCTTTTTCTGCGCTTCCGCAATCACCTGGAGGGCGATGGTCGTTTTGCCCGAGGATTCGGGGCCGTAGATTTCGTTGATGCGCCCGCGCGGAAAGCCGCCGATCCCGAGAGCGGCGTCGAGCGAGATGGATCCGGTGGAGATCACCGAAACCGGAACAATGGCGTCGCGCGAACCGAGCCGGAGAATCGATCCCTTGCCGAATTGCTTTTCAATCTGACCGAGGGTCTGTTCCAGTGCGCGCGCGCGTTCTTTTTCATCCATGCGGAAAGCTCCTTACGATGCGAACAAAAGGCGAAAGTTCAGTATAAGGGAAAACGTCGCATTACTCAATACGATAATTGGGGGCTTCTTTGGTAATGATGACGTCGTGTACGTGGCTCTCCCGCAAACCGGCTGGTGAAACACGGACAAACCGCGCCTTTTCCTGTAGTTCCGGGATCGTCCGGCACCCGCAGTAGCCCATGCCGGATTTAAGCCCGCCCACCATCTGGTAGACCAGATCCGATAAGGGCCCTTTCGATGCCACGCGCCCTTCAATGCCCTCGGGAACCAGTTTCTGGTTGGGGTCGAGCGAATAGCGGTCCGTACTGCCGGTCGACATGGCGCCCAGCGAGCCCATGCCGCGGTAGGTCTTGAAGGTGCGCCCCTGATAGAGGATGGTTTCGCCGGGGCTTTCGTCGGTTCCGGCGAGAAGGCTGCCGATCATCACGGTATCGCCGCCAGCCGCAATGGCCTTAGTGACGTCGCCCGAAAACTTGATGCCGCCATCGGCGATCAGCGGGATGCCGGATTCCCGGGCGGCGCGGCTGCAGGCGGCTATGGCGGTCAATTGCGGAACGCCAGCGCCCGAAACGATGCGGGTAGTGCAGATGGACCCCGGCCCGATACCGACCTTGATGCCGTCCACGCCGAGATCGATCAACTCGCGCGCGGCTTCGTAAGTCCCCATATTGCCGGCGATAAGCTGGACGCCGGGCATGGACTTCTTGACCGCCTTGACGGCCTCGATCACGCGGATGCTGTGCGCGTGGGCCGTGTCGATGGCGATCACATCCACTTTGCGGCGCACCAGCTCCTGGGCGCGCTCGAGAAAATCGCCCGTGGCGCCGACGGCCGCTCCCACGCGCAGCCGGCCTTGCTCGTCCTTGGCGGAATTCGGATACTTCAGTTTCTTCTGGATATCCTTGACGGTGATCAGGCCCTTGAGATTGTACTGATCGTCGACCACGAGCAGCTTCTCGACGCGGTGGCGGTGCAGAATCTCCTCAGCCTGCTCGAGCGTGGTACCCACAGGAACGGTGATCAGGTTGTCCTTCGTCATTACCTCCGAAATGGGCATATCGAAGCGCGATTCGAAGCGGAGATCCCGGTTGGTGAGGATGCCTACCAGTTTGCCGTCCCGTGTGACCGGAACGCCGGAGATGCGATAGCGCTCCATGAGAGTCAATGCGTCCGAGATCCGCTTATCCGGGTGGATGGTAATGGGATCGACAATCATGCCGCTCTCACTGCGCTTAACGCGGTCGACTTCCTCGGCCTGGCGTTCGAGCGGCATGTTGCGGTGGATGAAACCGATGCCGCCCTGCTGCGCGAGAGCGATGGCAAGGCCCGATTCGGTGACGGTGTCCATGGCGGCGCTGACGATGGGAATGTTCAGGGGTACCTGCCGGGTTAGCCTGGTTTTGGTGTCCGCTTCGGCTGGAAGAACCTCACTCCGGGCGGGTACGAGCAGCACATCGTCGAAGGTCAAACCTTCGGGGATCGCGTGAGGAATCATTCGTGTGATCCCAGTGTAACGTGGGGCCCAAACGGAGCGTGAAATCTGCAACCCAGTGTGACCGTGGGGCGTCTTCCCGGGTTTATTCACTCAATGGGAAGTCTCCGGGTTATGCATCGCGTCAGGGCGGTTTCGTTGGTGTTTGTTCTTCTGTGCGGCGTTGCCCGCCCGCAGGATCCCGAAAAGGTCTACGATCTCGGCCCGGGTATCACGCCGCCCAAAGTGGTCCGTCAAGTGGCCCCGGAGCACCCGTCGGAGGGCTTCCGCATCGCCGGTTCGGTGCTGGTCGGCCTGGTGGTCGGTTCGCATGGCGATCCGAAGGATGTGCGGATCTTAAGATCGCTGGAGAAATCGGTGGACCAGAGCGCCGTCGAGGCCGTGAAGCAATGGCGCTTCGAGCCCGCGAAAAAGGGCGGGGATCCGGTGGCGGTGCGGCTGAGTATCGAGATTCGCTTTCACGATATGTGAAGCAGAGTCACCAGCGCATACAGCACCGGCAGAGCGAATAATGTGCTGTCCACGCGGTCGAGCATCCCGCCGTGGCCCGGCAGCAGGGTGCCGCTGTCTTTAACGCCCGCGCCGCGCTTGATGGCCGATTCCGCCAGATCCCCCGCCTGCCCGGCGACGTTCGCCGCCAGCGCCAGCAGTCCGGCCTTCAGCAATGACGTGCCGGTGATGGCCAGCGGCAGATAGATCTGCCCAAACACGATGGCGGTGAGCGCCGAAGCCACCGCGCCTTCCCAGGTCTTTCCCGGACTGATGGCAGGGGCCAGTTTGTTGCGGCCGAAGCTTCGCCCTGCGTAGTAAGCGCCGGTATCGCCGATCCAGTTGACCATCAGGGCGAACATCAGCCAGTGGCGTCCCGCGGTCAGAAAATGCAGGGGCGGCTGGTTGACGTCGCGCAGCAGGATAGCCGTTTTCCAGGCGCCGAAGATGTAGAGGATGCCGAGTAAGAGTGTACCCGTGCGAAGCACCGCTTTTTCGGGGTCGGGGGCGGCCAGAGGCAGGCACATGCATGCGAGCACCGTAAGAGAAACGACGATGGCGATCCGATCCGGCGGGGCGATCAGCAGCAAGAGACCGGCCGCAAACCCAAGCGGTGCGAAGGTCCCCGTAATCCGGGCATACTCACGAAAGCACAGGCAGGCGAACAGCCCAACTACGGTGAAGAAGATCCACCAGGGAGCGAAAAGGGCGGCATAGACGCCGATCGGAACGAGCAGTAACGCAGTGAGAATGCGCTTCATTGCGAGGAGACGGCGATCTCCTCCGATTCAAACTCATCCGTGTCTTTGCGATCGACCCGGGTCTCCTCCGCGGGCGCGGTCAAGCCGCCAAAGCGCCGCTCGCGCCGCTGAAAATCGAGGATGGCGCGCAGCAATTCCTCGCGATCGAAATCGGGCCAGAGCGTTTCGGTCACGTACAACTCGGCGTAGGCAATCTGCCACAGAAGAAAATTGCTGACGCGCATCTCGCCGGAGGTGCGAATCAGCAGATCCGGCTCGGGCAGACCGGCCGTGTAGAGACGCCGCGAAATCATCTCTTCGTCGACCACCAGACCGGAGAGCCGCCCCTCGATGCGAGCCTCGTCGATGAGGGCGTTCACCGCGTCCACCAGTTCGTTGCGGGCGCTGTAATTGATGGCCAGATTGAGGCGCATGCCCTGGTTGCGGGCGGTAGCGCGTTCGGCCGCGCGCAATTCCTCGAAGACCCGCGAAGGCAGCGCCTCCACCCGGCCGCTCGATTGCAGACGGATGTCGTTGCGCTGCAGGTCTTCGAGCTCGTGCCGGAGGTAGTAGCGCAGCAGGCGCCACAGCATATCGACCTCAGTGCGCGGACGCTTCCAGTTTTCCGCGGAGAAGGCATAGAGGGTGAGAGCTTTCACGCCCAGGCGCGAACAATCCTCCACCACGGTGCGCACGCGGGCGACGCCGGCTTTATGCCCGGCGATACGCGGCAAGCCGCGGCGCCTGGCCCAGCGCCCGTTGCCATCCATGATGATGGCGATGTGGGCGGGAATCTTTTCGGAGTCGAGTGCCAGCGCCAATTCGCGTTCCCTTGCATCCGGAGCGAGCGCTTCGAGGAGCTTCATGAGCCTTCAAACCATCGTACACCGTGGCGCAAAGCTCTGGCGAATGCAAAGCGCCTGTCCCATATTGGCTATGCTGGAAGATTGGTTCCTCCAACCTGGCTGAAGCGATTGAGCCTGTGGCTCGCGAGCGCGTCGGCGGTATCGATTCTGCTTTCGATAGCCGTGTCGCAGGTGCTGCTGGCGCTGGCTCTGGGCGCTCTGCTGCTCTCCGGGCTGCCGCTCCGGTGGCCGCGCATCGCCCTGCCGCTGGGTCTGTTTCTGGTCTGGACTCTGGTGGCGCTGGCCTTTTCGCCCGACCCGGCATACGGCATGGCGCAGGTGCGCAAGATGTTCGTGTTCTTCATGCTACTGGTGATTTTCTCGACGGTGCGGAATCTGAGGGAAGCGAAATGGCTGGCCTGCGCGTGGATGGGTGTGGGCACAGCGACGGCGGGCCGGGGCGTGGTGCAGTTCGCGCGCGACGTGGCGGGCGCCCGCGCGGCCAACAAGGACTTCTATCATTTCTACATCGCCGACCGCATACGCGGCTTCATGAGCCACTGGATGACGTTCTCCGGCCAGGAGATGTACGTGCTGCTCCTTCTGGTGGCGTTTCTGTTGTTCGCTCCCGACGTGAAAAAGCGTCTTTGGGTGTGGCTGCCGTGCGCATCGGTGGTGGGGCTGGCGCTCATCCTGAGTGAGACGCGGTCCATCTGGGGGGCGGTTCTGGCGGCCGGTTTCTACCTGCTGTGGTTTTGGAAGAAGTGGGCGGCGCTGGCTATGCCGGTGGCGCTGGCCTTGGGCCTGCTGGCAGCGCCCGCCGCCATTCAGCAGCGCGCCCGCTCCATAGTCAGGCCGCAGGGCGAGACCGATTCCAACCAGCATCGCCTGATCTGTCGGCGCACCGGCTACCAGATGATCAAGGCGCATCCCCTGGTGGGCGTGGGGCCGGATGAAATCCAGAAGCCGCAGGTCTTCGATGCGTATCTGCCGCGGGATATTCCGAAGCCGCTGCCCGACGGATACTATGGGCACCTGCATAACATTTATATTCAATATGCGGCGGAGCGCGGCATTCCGGCGGCTTTGCTGATCGCGGGCGCTCTGCTGATGGCGCTGGTGGATTTCCGGCGGGCGCTCGGGACACTGCCGCCGGGACGTTCCGATCGGCGATTTTTCCTGCACGCCTCGATCGCCGTCATTATCGGAACCATGGTGAGCGGTTGGTGGGAATACAACCTGAACGATACGGAAGTGCTGACCATGTTTCTCGCCCTCATGTGCCTGGGCTACCTTGCCGCCGAGCGTGCGACGCAGCAATCCTGATATCCTGTCGCTGATGAGAACGGGAGTATTTACCGCACTGCTGGGGCAAATGTCGCTGGACGACGTGCTGAAAAAGCTGACGGCCCTGGGGGTCCACACGGTGGAACTGGGGACAGGCAATTATCCGGGCGATCCGCACTGTAAACTGTCGCTGCTCGAGAGCAAGACGGCGCTGAAGGAATTCAAACAGAAGCTCGACGGCCACGGCGTGTCGATCAGCGCGCTCAGTTGTCACGGCAATCCGCTCCATCCCGATGCTGCCGTCGCCAAAGAGAATCAGGAAGTGAACCGTAAGACCATCCTGCTGGCGGAGAAGCTCGGCGTGCCGGTGGTGGTCGATTTCTCCGGCTGCCCGGGCGACAGCGAAGGCGCGAAATATCCCAACTGGGTGACGTGCCCGTGGCCGCCCGAGTATCTGGATATTCTGGCGTGGCAGTGGGAGAAGAAAGTCGCTCCGTTCTGGACCAAACGCGCGAAGTTCGCCGCCGATCATGGGGTGAAGGTCGCTATCGAAATGCATCCCGGGTTCGTCGTCTACAGTCCGGAGACGATGCTGCGGCTGCGCGAGATTGCCGGGCCATCCATCGGCTGCAACTACGATCCGAGCCACATGTTCTGGCAGGGGATCGACCCCATCGCCGCTATCCGCCTGCTGGGCGACGCGATCTTCCACGTGCACGGCAAAGACACACAGATCTATAGCCGTAATCTGCCGCTGACGGGCGTTCTCGATACCAAGAAATACACCGACGAGCGTAATCGCGCGTGGATTTTCCGCACCATCGGCTATGGCCACGGCGCCGAATGGTGGGGCGAATTTATTTCCACGCTGCGCATGTACGGCTACGATTACGCGATTTCGGTGGAGCACGAAGACAGCCTGCTTTCGCCCGAGGAAGGGCTGACGAAGGCCATCCGGTTCCTCGATGCGATCATGATTAAAGAGAAGGCAGGGGCCGCATGGTGGGTCTGACGCTCAAACGATTCCTCGTTGCGCTTTTGGTCTTGATGCTGGGCGCGGCGGCGTTCGGTCAGAAGAAGGAAAAGGCTCCCGCGGAGCGAACTCTCTCCGGCATCGTGACCAGCGTCGACGGGACACCGGCGGCAGGGGCCATCGTTCAGCTCAAAAACCTGAAGACGCTGCAGGTCCGCTCCTACATTGCGCGGGAAAAGGGCGATTATCATTTCAACGGTCTGGGCACGGACGTGGACTATGAAGTCAAGGCCGAATTCAACGGCCACTCGAGCAATACACGAACTTTGAGTACCTTCGACAGCCATCCCGACGCGGTGATCAATCTGCAATTGAAGTAGGGCCAGCGGTTTGAACGGTCGTTTCAGGAAGACGGGGTATCGGGCGCGCCGTAAAATCTTAAGTATGCGGTTAAGCGACGACGCCATGTATCAGCACTTTCTGCGGCGCGATTCCGCGTGCAACGGAAAGTTTCTGACGGGTGTTCTGACGACCGGGATTTACTGCCTGCCGTCCTGTCCCGCGCGGCGTCCCAAACGCGAGAATATCCGCTTCTTCCGAACGCTGCCCGAGGCGCAGCAGAGCGGACTTCGTCCCTGCCGCCGGTGCCGCCCGGATTTCTTCTATCGAGGCGCCGAGTGGCACGAAATCCTCTATGAGGAAACAGCCGCGAGGGTGCGCCGCGATCCGGCCGGATTCCGCGACATCTCTTCACTCACGGCGGCCGCGGGATTGAGCCGGACCGCGCTCAACGATTTATTCCGCTCGCATGCGCATGAATCGCCGGCGGCTTTTCTACGCCGCATCCGCGTGGAACATGTATGCCGGATGCTGCAGCGGGGCGAGAAACCGGGCGATGCCGCGGCCGCCGCCGGGTTTGAAAGTTCTTCCTCATTTCATGAACAATTTGTGGCTCGGACCGGGCTGACTCCCGCGGTTTACGGGGCGCTGCAACCCCGTGCCGAATTTACGCTGCGCCTGCCGCCCGATTACAGGTCCCGCGAGGCGCTGGATTTTTATGGACGCGATCCGCTGAGCGTGAGTGAGAGCGTTTCGGCAAATGGTCTGAGAAAGGCGTTCCTGGCGGGCGGTCGCGCGGCTATGGTGGAGATCCGCTTCACATCGGCGGGTGCGGTCTGCAATGCGGATGCGGTGGACGTTTACGCGGCGCATCGGGCGGTGGTGCGGATGCTGGGCATCGACTCCGACGCGACGGGTTTCGAGCGCCAGTTCGCGGGCGATCCATTGCTGGGCGGAATGATCGCGCGCCAGCGCGGCCTGCGCATTCCGCTGACGCCGGAGCCTTGGGAAGCGCTGGCATGGGCCATCATCGGGCAACAGATCAGTTTGAAAGCGGCGGTGGCGCTGCGGCGCGAAGTGATTGGGATCTTAGGGGAGCGGCATGCGAGCGGACTGCATGCGCATCCGGCCGCCGAGACCGTGGCGAACCTGAATGTGGATGCATTGCGCCGGCTGAAGTTTTCCGGATCGAAAGCCGAATATCTGTTAGCGGCGGCGAGGGCAGTAGCATGCGGGGAGCTGCCGCTGCCCGCGCTCCGCGAAATGTCGGCCTTGCGAGGAGCGCGCTTGCTGGGACAAATTCGTGGAATAGGCCCGTGGACAGTGCAGTATTGCTCGCTGCGCGGCCTGGGATTTGCCGATTGCCTGCCGGCGGGCGATGCCGGACTTGCGCAGGGGCTGGCGCGGGTGGCGGGTGAGCGGCCGAATGAATTGGAGATTCGCGAAATGATGGTTAAGTTCGCGCCTCATCGCAGCCTGGCAACCTATCATGTGTGGGCAAGTTTGAAGGAGCAGGAAAATCATGCGGATTGAAACGCCTTTCGGCCTGGCGTGGGCCTCGGTCAACGGCGCTGGTGAGCTGACCGCGTTCGGTTTCGGCGAGCCGAAGCGAAACGGTGGCGGAGAGAATCCCGAAGTGATGCGTCAGGCGAAAGAATATTTCGCTGGCACGCGGCGGGTCTTCGATCTGCCTCTAGCCCCCGAGGGCAGCAGCTTTCAGTTGCAGGTCTGGGCGGAACTGAGGCGCATCGGCTACGGCGAAACGATTTCGTATGCGGAGTTGGCGAGACGCGTGGGCCATCCCGGCGCCGCGCGTGCCGTGGGACGTGCCAATGCCACAAATCCCATCGCGCTGGTGATTCCCTGCCATCGGGTGATCGGATCGAACGGCAAACTCACCGGCTATGCGTACGGGACCGAACTGAAAGAACAGCTATTGAACTGGGAGCGCCGGGGGCTGGCCTGACGCTTGGCCTAGCCTGCTTTTTCGAGCAGAGTCAGGCTGATTTTCTGGCTGAGGACCATTTCGCGGGAAACCTGAAATTCCTTTACCTTCTTATAAGATGGAAGGAAATACATCAGGTCGAGCATGAGGTCTTCGATGATCATGCGCAGGCCGCGCGCGCCTACCTTGCGTTCGAGCGCCAGCGTAGCAATGGCGTCGAGCGCATCGTCTGTAAAGCGCAGCCGTACGTTCTCATATTCGAACAGGCGTTGGTACTGCTTGATGATGGCGTTTTTGGGCTTACTGAGAATCTGGATCAGCGCCGCTTTGTCGAGATCTTCGAGCGTCGCGACTACCGGAAGGCGGCCGATGAATTCCGGGATGAATCCGTATTTGATCAGATCGTGGGGTTGGAGACTACGGAGAAGATCGATGTCGCGCCGGTCGCTGATGCCGATGGTCTTGATCTGCTCGGGTTTCGCCTCGTCCTGATGGAAGCCGATCGACTTCTTGCCGGTGCGCCGGGCGATGATCTTTTCGAGGCCCACGAACGCCCCACCGCAAATAAACAGAATGTTGGTGGTATCGACGGGCGTGAACTCCTGGTGCGGATGCTTCCGTCCACCCTGCGGCGGAACGTTAGCGATGGTGCCTTCCAGAATCTTGAGCAGCGCCTGCTGCACGCCTTCGCCCGAGACGTCGCGCGTGATCGACGGATTCTCGTCCTTGCGGCAAATTTTGTCAATTTCGTCGATGTAAATGATGCCCTGCTGGCAGCGCTGTACGTCGCCGTCGGCCGCCTGGAGGAGTTTGAGGATAATGTTCTCGACGTCCTCGCCCACATAACCGGCTTCGGTCAGCGTGGTGGCATCCACGATGGCGAACGGGACGTCCAGGATGCGCGCTAAAGTCTGCGCCATCAGAGTCTTGCCGGTGCCGGTGGGGCCGATGAGCAGGATGTTCGATTTGGCCAGTTCGATCTCGGAATTGCGCATCCGGTTCATGTGGATGCGCTTCGAATGGTTGTAGACGGCAACCGCCAGTTTGCGCTTGGTGGCTTCCTGGCCGATTACGTACTGATCTAAGAAATCTTTTATTTCCAGTGGTTTGGGAATTTTGTGCGGACCGGCGGTGGCGGCTTCCGGCTTATCGTCTTCCAGAATCGAGTTGCAAACCGCGATGCACTCGTCGCAGATGTAGGCGCGCGGATAATCGCTGGGAGAAGAAATCAGCTTTCCAACAACGTCCTGGCTCTTATGACAAAAGGAACAACGGAGGGTGTCATCGGATCCAGTGCGCTTCAAGCGGGTCTCCTTCCGGGGCAATCGCGCTCACAGGGCGCCGTTGCTTATCTCAGAATGTAACCATTATCGCTTGCGCGGGTGGCACAAGCAACTTTCCGGTCCTATAACTTGAGGCGGCAAATCACGCCGACATCTCTTTGGAAGCCGTAATCTACGGCGGCCCGTATGCCGTGGGGACCGGCGCGCTATTAAGTCAGACTGCCATTAACGCAAACATCGCGGGCGCAACGCCCGGTCCTTTTGGAGCAACCGCAACATTTTATGTCAGTAGCCCCGCAAGTCCGAATACGGAACTTCTCGATGTAGATCTCTCGCCCGCGCCGACGCCCGAGCCAGCGACCTGGTTATCGCTCGCGCTGGGTCTCGGTGGCGTGGCTCTGCTGAAGCGAGGACGCGACCTCATCGAGAAATCTTCAAGGTAACCCATATTTATTGGGCCGTCCTGATTCGCTTCGCGCACATTTGGGACATCACCCAGGTTCCCGGTCCTATAGCTTGAGGCGGCAAATTACTCCGACATCATCGCAATACCACATCCAACCGTCGCGAATCGTCATCCCGTGCGGGAGCGGATCGGAATCGGCAAGCTGAATTTTTTCGATCGTCTGGCCGGTTTCGGGATCGTGCTTGAAAAACGCATTGAGATTGCTGTCGGTGACCCAAAGGTACTTGCCCTCCCAGCCGATGCCATGCGGCCGGTTGGCGGCAGTACTGAACTTTTTTTGCACGGCCCACGTTTTTGGATCGATCTGGTAGACCGTGCGCGATGGCGGCACCGCGAACCAGAGAAAACCGTCCCTCCACTCCTGGCCATGCGCCCCGGTGCCGGGAGCCCTGCTGCCGAGCACTTCGCCCGCCTGGAAACCGCCCACCGTTTGCGGTGCGGCCGTGGGAGCCGGGTTAGGACGCGGCGCGGGTTTGGCTAACGGACTGCTCCGCGACGGCGGATCGCCCACCATCTTATAGATCACTCCGGCGCCGGGTGTGAAGTGGCGCTCCATCGTCTTACCCGTTTTTGCGTCGACACGCACGATCTCACGGCTGTAGGTGGAGCCGATCCAGAGGCTCTGGCCGTCGAACGTGATGCCGCTCGACCGGTCGGTCTCGGTATCGAAGGATCGGATCACTTTACCGTCTTCATAAGCGACCAGATATGCTTTGTTGCCTTCGCCCTGATCGATAATCCACAGTCCTTCATCGGTCGCCTGGAGGCCGTTGGGGTGCGGGCCCGGTGATTTGAAAACGATGCTCGGTTTGCCGGCCTTGCGCAGCTTTACTGGATCGGTCGCGGCTTTCACAGCCAGCGCGGGCGCACCCGCGACCGTTAGTTTGGCGAAATCTCTTCGGTTCACGGTGCGGATTCTATCACTATTGAAGCTGGTCCATTTTGACCGGCGGGGCCTTACCCATCCGGACCTGCGACGCATCGAAGATCCGCCGGTCGGGGATCAGCACATCGAACGGCGTAAAATCCGGCTCTTCCGTGAAGATGTCGCGCAGGCTCGCCGCCGTGGCATCCATCAGATTGAGCGGCGGCAGATGCAGCAATTCGAAGATGGTCTTGAGGAGCCCGGGAAAACTGGCGTTGGTATGGCTGACATAACCCCGGCGCACGTACGGACCCGCCGCCAGCAGCACGGTGCGGTGCGAATCCACATGATCGAGGCCACCCTGCGCATCGTCCTCGGTGATAAACACGGCCATCTCTTTCCACCAGGGCGTGTGCGAAAGGTATTCGAGGATGCGCCCCAGCGCCAGGTCGTTGTCCTCGACAAATGACGCTTCATATGGATAGCCGTCGGCGGGACGCTCGGTGGTCATATGGTCGTTGGGCAGATGAATAAAGATGAATTGCGGCAGCGGCAGTTTCCCATCCTCACGACCGTCGCCGTAGCGCTGCCCGATCTCCGCGATGAACCGGTCGGCGCGGTATTGGTCCGGGATATTCATGTTGAAGCCGGGGTAATCGCGCGAAGTATTGCGGTACAGAGGATCCGGCATGGGGACGTTGGTCGGAAAGCGCGCGCCGGTGGGCTCTTCGTCCTTATCTTCAACCACGCCCGCCAGCTCGAACCCTTCTCCGAAATTGCGGAACGCGATGCCGTGCCGCTCCAGATGGTGCCACAGCGTGCCCGCTTCCGGCTGCTCTTCGGGATGAGCGGAAGCGTTGGAGCCCGCAAAGAGCAGACGGCCGGGCGAAGCTCCATCGAGGACAAATTCCCGCTGTCCTCCATACGCCGCCAGCAGGCCGCTTTCGGTCAGCAGATCGGGATAGGCGCCGACCAGCCAGTGGTGACCGTCGACGCTCACGTCGGAATCGGCGTAGAAATTGTCGCTGAAGGCCCAGCGCTCGGCGATGGCGTGATGGTTCGGCGTTACCGGCGCATCCTTCACGCTGAACTGCAGGCGCCCGCCGTCCGCGTGCCCATGCATGCCGAAACGAGCCAACTGCGGGACAGCCTGAACGCGGGCGTTGGGAACGGTGATATCGCCCAGCACTTCATCGAATGTTCGGTTTTCCTTGACGATGAGCACGACGTGGCGAATGGCATTCGGAAGGGGCGTGTCCTCGATTGTCTGGACGCGCGGAAGGAAGCCATTGGCGGCATAGACCGTTGCGGTCAATTTCTCCAGTTCGCTTCTGGCCGGCATGATAAACGTGGAAACCGAGCCGCGATGCAGCGACGGCGGCTCGCCGAATTCGATCAGCAGTGGCCGCCGCAGATTGGGACCGGTGCCGCGGCCGTGGGCGTTAGTCACGTAAACGCGGTCGCCTGCGATGGCCACGCGCGTCGGCAGCCAACCCACCGGAATATGCCCGATCAGCGTGTTCGTCTCCGTATCGATCACCCCCACCGAGTTAATTCCCGCTTCGGCGACCAGCAACCACTTCATAAGCGGATCGAATGCCATGCCGGCGGGCATGATGCCGCGGAATGGTTCGAGGGACGAAATGCGCAGGGGAATTTCCGCGGTTATTTTGCGCATGGACGCGGATATCACGGTGATCGAATCGTCGTGGGCGTTCGAAACATAGATCCGATCACCCACGGCGAGAACGGCCGCCGGCGCGCTGCCGCCGAACACATTCGAATCGAACGGGCTTCCGGTACGAATCCAGTCGAGGATGGCGGGCTTCAGAGGATCCCGCACGTCGATCACGCACACGGAGTTCGATGCGAGCGCATTGGGGTCGCCCAGCGGCGGAACGTCGATGGTTCCGGCTTCGGTGTCGCGTTTCACGCCGTGCAAACTCTCCTCCGACGGGAAACCGAACGCAGGGAAGGGAAGACCGGTCCGCTTCGCATCCTCGCGCGTGGCTCCCGGCAGAGGCTGGTACTGAAACACGCCGGCGTTGGTGACATATGCGGTATTGCCGTCGGGCGAAAGCGCAATCGCAAAGGGCATGCGCCCCACGCGAATGGAGGACAGCACCCGGCCTTTCCTGGCATCGACAATGGCCACGCGAAAATTCGCCTGATCGATGGCGAAGATCAGACGCCGCGCCGGGTCGAATGTCAGATCGGCGGTGAAGCTGTTCCGCCATTCGCCGCGATTCAGATCGACCAGCTTCAGCCGGTTGCCGGAAACGGTGTCCACGAGGCGCAGGCGTCCCGAATTGCCCTCGGAAATCCAAACGGCGCGGTCGGAATCGAATGAGATGCCGAAAAAGACGCCCTTCCAATCGGGATCGGCCGCTTCCGCAGCCTTGCTGTGTGGCGTGCGCGCCCACAGGTGACGCTCCTGCCAGACTTCTTTATCCCGCTGAATGATGGTGATTCCAAAGCGTTCATAGCCGATGTCGGCGGTCGCCACCGCGCCTTTGCGGTTTACCGCGATACCGAAAGTGCCTGGGCCGGATTCCAGTTGAACGCCGAGAGGCTGGAGGACGCGCCCTCCGGGTAAAATCGACCCCGTCACGCCAACACGGGCATAGCGCTGTCCGGCAGGTGCAGTATAGTCCGCCGCGATGGCGTTCCCGCCACTCAGAATCGCATCGAGGATCGCGAAATAAAAAAAAACCCAGGACAACAACGGCCTCCCAAATTTACCCTGTGTATGTGACATTACACTTCAGGACGGTCACGGGTCCGATTCGACGTTCCTCCGCACAACATACTGAAATAAATAAGCTTATTCGCTCCCCCGCCCGTCGCTTCGACTATGGAATCTCACGTGCAACTTTGGATGCCGCGTTGTGTTCGAAAGAATACCAGGCAATCCTTCTGGTACTGATAGTACTTTTTGGTGTGCTAAGTTTGTACCAACGATCACAGGAGAGGAGAAATCCATGGGTTACAGCCCGATGGTAGCACCGGAACAACAGGAAAAAGCTCTCGAAGATCCCCTTGCCCATCTGCCCTGCTCGACGATTCTCGAGTACCGGAAGGGTCAGACGATTTACAGCCAGGACCAGCCTTCGACCAGCATTTATCTGGTCATCGATGGGAAAGTCAAGGTCTGCCGGATGGCGGACGACGGGCGTCAGGTGGTGGTCGATATTTACCAGCCTGACGAATTCTTCGGTGAATCCGCGTTCCTTGGCCCACAGCAGCGTACGGAAATTTCGGTGGCCCTCGAAAACACCAAGTTGATGACGTGGACCACGGCGGAGATTGAAGAAATCGCCACGCGCCGTCCCCGCCTGGCGATCGCTTTGCTGCAGCTGCTGGTGCAAAGGTCGATGGATTTCGGCAGCCGCATCGAGAGTTTCTCGGTCGACAACATCGCGCGCCGGCTGGCCCGCTCGCTGATCCGGTTTTCCGAACGGCTGGGTCATCAGGCCGAGGACGGTTCGGTGCAGATGATTCCGTTCACCCACGAACTTCTGTCGCAATATGTCGGAACGTCGCGCGAGATCGTGACGCATTACATGAATCAGTTCCGCCGCCAGGGCTATTTGCGGTATTCGCGCAAGGGCATCCTGCTGCATCGCGACGCCATCAAGGAATGGCTGCGCCAGGAGCATTCGGCGTCCGCCGTTTAAGTTTCGGGCGGTTTCACCACATCGAGCGCGAGCAGGGCCGGTATTGCGCCCATCGCGATCGCGTAATCCTCTTCGGTTAGCTCCATATCGGCGGGCGGATTGAATATGATCTGCCCGTCGGGCTTGCGAATTGCCAGTATGATTGCCCCCGGATCGTGCCGCCGGCGGAAGCCAGGAGAATAGTGCACGTGCACTTCCTGGGTCACCACTCCCTTGAGGTATCGATCCAGCAGATCTTTGATTTCGAACGGCCTTTGAGGACCGTCGGCTGCGGTGGGCGCAGGCTTATCGGCTAAAGGCTTATCGGCTGCAGGCTTATCGGCTGCAGGCTTATCGTCCTCAATAATCGTGTTGCAAACTATGATGCACTCGTCGCAAATGAATACCTGGGCGTAATCGCTGGGAGAAGAAATCAGTTTTCCGACGACGTCCTGGCTCTTGTGGCAAAACGAACAGCGCGGGATATCGTCGGGCCGATTGCGCTTCAAGCGGTCTCCTCAACTACGCGGCGGATTCGATCCGCCCGAGCCCGCGTTCGTGGCTGTCGGAAATCTTTACAAGATTCGCCGAGGTCTCCACCAACAATTGAACGGAATCGCGCAGGTCCGCCAGTTCCAGTCTGAACTTCGGGTGGTCCGTCTCGTGATCGCGCGCCGACTGCCGCAGTTCGCTGACAGATCCACGCAGTTCCACCATGTCCGCCATGAACCTATCGTGGTCCGCTCTCATCTCGCGCGCCGCCTCGTACATCGAGTCGCGCAGCAGTTCCACGGATTGCGCCAGCGCTTCGCGCCGCTCCGCGAGCGTTTCCAGCCGTTCGTCGATATCCATCGTCCCCTACAGGTTAACGCGGCTTGATCCGGAAACAAACCGGGTGACCCTGCCTTCACGGTCGGATCAGGCTGTGGACGTGGTCGAACTCGGGCGTGTCGACGATCGGGTCCTGGAGCGGGTGGTCCGTGGCCTCAAGCTGTAGTTTCTCGAGCAGCAGGTCTTCAGCCGAGTAGCCGACGGGCAGATTGATTCCCTCGCGCCGGTGTTTTGAGAAAAACGCGAGCATGGCGAGCGGGTCGTAGCGCGCTTTGGTCAGCATCCGTATGGCGGCCTGGTCCGCCTGGCGCTCTTTTGGGAGATCGTCGGCACGTTGAGAATTACCGTGGACAAATCGAATGCAGTCCGTTCGGGCCGCGGCGTGGGCGATCTCGTGGGCCATGACTCCGGCCAGTTCAGCCTCATTCTGTGCACGGGCGAAGAGGCCGGCCGTGAGATAAATGCGACCGCCGGGAAGGGTCCCCGCCCGAACGTCGCTGTCGACGATGATCTGGACACCGCCATGGGTCGACAGCTTCCGGCAGAGCCGATCCGCGTAGCTGCTGGCGGCGATCTGGTTCGGATCCTGCAGGAGCAGGAGCAGAATGGCGATCGCGACCATCAATTATCCGACGGCTTCTCTACCTTGTCGACGACGAGGACTTCGACCGGCGCTTTGGTGGATTCGAGTCTCAGCCCCAGCTGCTGCTGGAACGCGGCGAAAAGATCGGGTGGAGCGTCCGCGTCGGTGGCGGCGGGCGCGGCGGCCGGCTGTCCGGGCACCGCGGGCTCGGAGGCATCGGGCGTCCACTTCAGGGAGAAGTCGTACTTGCCGGTGAGAGCAGTCTGGTCCACCACGGGGCGATCTACAATTCTGCTCTGCAAAAAGCCCGCAAACTCCGTCATGTTCGAGTTCCGCACAAAGATGTTTCCGGGGCCTCGGCCGCCGAAGCCGGGAAGGTTGCCCCCACCGTTCTCGGTCTTGTTGATTTTCAGTCCGGTCTTGGCGACGGTAATGGCGTAGACCGAAAGTTCCTTTTTCTCGCGATGGGAGGCGATCTGAAAGCGCTCCGTCAAAAGCTGCTGCAGCATCGCCTTCAACTGGTCGACGTTTGGAATGCCGTCCAGGTCGGGCTTGCCGCTGAGATCGTACTTGTCGTTCTCGATCCACGCTGGTCCACCCGTGACCTGGCGGGCGTGAAGCCCGTACGCAAACACGATGAGATCTTTCAGTGTCGTGTTAGTGGTGGTGAAAAGGTTGCTTCCGCCCCTGCCCACCAGAATGGAAGAGCCCTTGGCGTCCGGCTGGCTCGGCTTGATGGTGGCGACTTCGAAATGCGGCTTCGCATCGGCGGGCATGAGCTTCGGAGGAGGCGCAGGCTCGGGAATCGCCCACGCGGTCTGCGGGGTCTCGCGCACGAAATTCAGAGGCATGGGTTGCGGCCCCTGGGTCCACGTGCCCGCGATGGAATTCCCATCCGAGCCGACCTTGCCTTCATACTCGCCGCCAATGGCATTGACGCTCATCTTCAGCGTAGAACCCTGCAGACTGGCCGCGCTGGCGTTGATGGGCTGACCACCCTGATCGATGCTGTAGAGCACGGCCTTCAGCTTCTCGTCGTCCGCGCGGGAGAATTTGACGACGATGCGCAGCCCTGGCCGGCCCGGCGGACCGTTCAGAGTGCCCTGCCATGAGCCGACGATATTCTGCGCGAACAAGGCGCCGCCCGGAGCGGCTGCGAGCGCGAGCATCCAGAGCATCAGTTTTTTCATGAATCGATTTCCCTCAGCGGGTATTGTGGCATTTGCGGATTCCGAGGGCAAGGAGCGATTCGCGGATAGAATACAGAGACCATATGAAGCATGCGGGCAAGACGGCGCTGGGCACCATTGAGCCGGTGCTGGGGGAACTGCGCCTCCTTGACGGTATGCGCGAGCGTAAGCCGGGAGTTTTTTACAGGAAGTCCTCAGCATTCATACATTTTCACGAAGATCCGGCAGGAATTTTCGCCGACGTGCGCGGGGAAGCCGAATGGCTCCGCATGCCGGTGAACACGCTTTCCGATCGTCGTGAGTTGGTGCGCCTGGTACGGGAGATTCTCAATCCACTGGATTCGTCGCGAAGACGGTGAGCTCCGGAGTGAAGCCGCGGTCGTTCATCTCGAGAACGGCCTTAATCGCGTGGGCGATATCTTCCGCATGCAGTTTGCTGGGGCTGTCGACCTGCGGAAGGCCGGCCCGGCGCGCGAAATCGGTGATCACTTCGCTCGGATTGATCAGGAAGACGCGCACGTTGTATTTGCGCAGTTCGGCGCGCCAGCACTCGGTCATCCCGCGCAGGGCGAACTTGCTGCCGTAATAAGCCGTGCCTTTGGGCGCGCCGCGCAGCGCCGCGGTGGATGCGATGTTGATCAGATTGCCGCGCTTGCGTTCTTTAAAAATTTTGGCCGCCTCGCGCGCCATAAGCATTGCGCCCGTCACGTTGGTGGCAAAGACGGCGTCGAAGCTCGCGCGGTCCTGGTCGGTCAGCTCCTTGAGCACGCCGATGCCCGCATTGTTGATCAGGACGTCGAGATCGCCGAGCTTCTCGCCGACCACCTGAAAGGTTCTGAGGACATCGGCCTCGTTTGAAACATCCGCCTGTATGCCCAGCACGCCCAGCGCGCGGGAGGCTTCTTCGAGGCGTGCGGAATCGCGCCCGGTGATAGCGACGCGCGCGCCCGCCTCCGCCAGCATTTGCGCCGCGGCGCGCCCGATGCCGCTCGACCCGCCGGTAATCAGAACCACTGCGTTGCTGAGATCCATGTCTTCTATAGTAGGAGAGTTCGAAAAATCCGGAGACAATTTCAGCGGGCGCGGCGTCTAACGCGCCATGGCTTTTTTCCATGACTTTCTTTGACGATGTGCGGTTCGGGCTGCGCATGTGGGCTCACAATCCAGGCTTTGTGGCCGTGGCCGTTTCGGCGCTCGCCCTCGGGATCGGCGCCAACGCGACGGTCTTCGCGATTACCAACGGCGTCCTCTTCAAGGGCATGCCCTTCGATACGAACGAGCGCATCCTTTATCTGGCGACGCAGAAAAAACTGGCCAGGGGCGTGCATCAGGATGGCGTATCGTGGCCGGATTTCCGCGACTGGCGGGCGCAGGCGAAGTCGTTCGAAGGCATGGCCGCAGCCCTGTTTCTGAATGCCAACATCAGCGATGGGAACGGCCCGCCGGAGCATTACCAGGCGTGGCAGGTCACCCCCAATTTCTTTCGGACGATCGGGCAAAATCCCGTGATTGGGCGAGGCTTCAACGATGCCGACGGCGAGGCGGGCGCGGCGCCGGTCGCATTGCTGGGCTACGGGGTATGGGAAACGCGTTATGGCAGGAACCCCGCTATAGTGGGCCGGATTATTCGCGTGAACGACACCCAGACCACCGTGGCTGGAGTAATGCCCAAAGGACTGACCTTCCCCAACGCCGCCGACTTCTGGATCCCTCTGATTCCTTCCGCCGTCATGGAGAAGCGCGAAGTCCGCGACCTGTTCGCGTTCGGCCGCATGCGCGCCGGCGTAACGAAGACCGGCGCCACGGTCGAAATGAAGACGATCGCGCGAAATCTGGAAAAGGCCTACCCGGCTACCAACGAAGGGGTCGCTCCTCTGGTGCGCACCTTCAGCGAGGAGAACAACGGGCAGGACCTGGTGTCGCTCTTTATCGCGTTGATGGGCGCCGTGGCCTTCGTTTTACTGATCGCCTGCGCCAACGTGGCGAATCTGCTGCTGGCCCGCGCCGTGACGCGTTCCCGCGAGATTTCCATTCGCATAGCGCTCGGCGCCGGGCGCTGGCGCATCGTCGGTCAGCTGCTGATCGAGAGCGTGATGCTGTCGATCGCCGGAGGATTCCTCGGATGGCTGATCGCGATCTGGGGAATTCGCGTCTTCGACAAATCGGTTTCGGGCGGATTGAAGCCGGTGTGGATGGATTTCTCGATGGACTACCGGTGTTTCATCTATCTGGCCGCGGTATCGCTCGGGGCAGGGTTGCTGTTCGGGCTCGCGCCCGCCCTGCGGCTTTCCAAACTGAATGTGAACGACGCGCTCAAGGATGGCGGCCGGGGGTCGAGTGGGGGCGGGCGCCGCAAGTTCCTCGCCGGATTGCTGGTGGTATCGGAGATGGCCCTCGCGGTGGTGCTGCTGGTGGGCGCGGGGTTGATGATCCGCAGCTTCATCAACGTTTATCAGGCGCCGGTCGGCGTTGTCAAATCGAACGTTCTGGTCATGCGGCTGATGCTTCCGGAGGCGAAATATCCGAAGCCCGAAGACCAGATCGATTTCCATCGCCGCTTGCGGGACCGGCTCAGCGCGCTGCCGGGCGTGGAAGCGGTGACTATCGCCAGCACCATGCCGACCGGCGGGTCGATGGGTTTCACATTCGAACTCGAAGGCGCGGCGCCGGTGGACGAGGAACGGCGGCCGAATCTATCCGCGCTGGTCATCGGCCTCGATTATTTTCGAGCCATGGGGCGTCAGGTTCTGCGCGGCCGCGATTTCCGCGAAACCGATGGCGTGTCGGGCCCCCCGGTAGTCCTCGTGAACCAGCGGTTTGCCGAAAAATACTGGCCCGAGGCCGAGGCCGTCGGCAAGCGTCTGAGGCTTTTCGACCGCTCGGGTCCGGCGTCGAAAGGCTGGCTCACCGTGACCGGCGTCGTCCCCAACATTCTGCAGAACGACGTCAACATACGGGAAGTAGATCCTCTCATCTACTTGCCTTACCGGCAAAAGCCCCTGCGCGATATGTCGATCATGGCGCGCACCACGGTGCCTGCTTCCACGCTCGGGGGCGCGTTCCGCCGCGAAGTGCAGGCGGTCGACGATCATCTGCCGGTCTACAATCTGCGCACGCTCGAGGAACGCCTCGCGCTGAACAATTGGCCTTACCGGATATTCGGCGCGCTATTCGGCATATTCGCCGGCATTGCTCTGGTAATGGCGTCGGTGGGGCTGTACGCGGTGATTGCCAATTCGGTGAGCCAGCGCACTCAGGAGATCGGCGTGCGGCTGGCGCTGGGCGCTTCGGGCGGCAGCGTTCTCAAAATGATCTTTGCCCAGGGAATGCGCCAGTTGGCAATCGGTCTGACGCTGGGCCTGCTGCTGTCGCTGGGCGTGACCCGGGTTCTGAAAAGCATGCTGGTGCAGGTTTCGGCGACCGATCCGGCGACATTTTTCGCGGTTTCTCTGGTACTGGGAGCGGCGGCGGCACTGGGATGCTGGCTCCCCGCGCGGCGCGCCATGCGGGTCGATCCGGCGATCGCTTTGCGCTACGAGTAAACGGTGCTTCCGCCGGTCAATGCGCGTGCGACGCAGTGCCTTCTTCCCGCGCGCAAAAAGCCAACCCCTCCTCAAGATTTCGGGCAATGGGGATAACCGTGGATAAGCGCGTAATCCTCAGAACTTCGAGCACACGGGGTGAGGGGCCGGCCAGCACGAATCGCCCGGCGGGATTTTTGGCGATCGACGTGTACAGGTCCACGAAGAAACCAATGCCCGAGGAACCGGTCGAATCCACTCCGCCGATTTCCACAACGAGCTTGCCGCAACCCAGGCTCTTGATCTCCCGCGCTTTCTGCGAAAAATCGATATCCGCGCCGGTCGCGAGGCGGCCGCTGATGCGGACGATACCAATATCGCCCCTCTGTTCCGCTTCGAAAAGTGCCGGGCCGGCCATAGCGATCCCGTTATCGTACTACGAGACGCAACCGAAGAGGAAGCCTTAGCTTCCGCGAGGGATCGTCTAATCTGGATGCATGGGCAATGCCGGCACCTCCGAAGCGAAGCGTATCCTGATCGTCGATGACGACCCGGATGTGCATCGTTTGCTGACGATCGCGCTCAAGGACACCGGCCGTTACCTCGAATCCGCTTTCGACGGCATCGAGGGGCTGCAAAAGTTCGAAGAGGGGCGCTGGGACCTGGTGGTCACCGACGTGATCATGCCCGGAATGGACGGCATGGAACTGTTGGGGCGGGTGCGCAGGCTCCGGCCGGAGACGCCGGTGGTGGTGATGACGGTGGACAGCACGGCCGAGAAGATCGTCACGGCGATCCGCGACAACGCCTTCTCCTGGTTCCGCAAGCCGTTCGCGGCGCAATCGGTGCGGGATATGGTCGACAGCGCGCTGGCGGCTGCGCGGCTGGAGGATGAGATTGAAGTACTTTCGGCCAGCCCCCGCTGGCTGGAACTGCGGCTGCGATGCGACCGGGAAATAGCCGTACGCGCCCTCCATTTCGTGCGTGAGATGGATCCGGGGCTGCCGGAAGCGGAGCGCGAGAGTGTAGCGCTGGCATTTCGCGAAATCCTTTTCAATGCCGTGGAACATGGCGGCGGGAACGATACGAACGCCTACGTGACGATCACTTATACGAGAGCCGACCGCGCCCTGCTGTTCCGCGTGCGCGACCCTGGGCCGGGCTTTTCGCTCGACAATCTGACGCATGCGGCGCTCTCGAATCCGGCCGATTCGCCGGCCGAGCATACCATGAAAAGAACTGAGTTGGGGATGCGGCCGGGCGGCTTCGGTATACTGCTGACGCGTGCTCTGGTGGATGAGCTGATCTACAACGAAAAGGGCAACGAAGCGCTGCTGATTAAGTATTTGCGCCCCTGAGGAGGATCGGCATCGAGGCTTACCGCCGGCGCCACAACCAGGCCGGAAATCATCCTGGTAGTACCGCTTCTTTAGAGTCGCGGCCCGGAAAGACGAGTGCCAATTCCGAAGCATTTACCGAGCCGTGCGCGTCAGCAAGCGGTAATGCTTAGGATTCTATCCGCTGTGCTCCGGCCCGAAGCGCTGAAGGCAAGCCGGACATTGCTGCCGGAGCATTGCGGATAGAATGCGTTGAACTGAGCCGGACCGTGCTCTATGGGGGTTGAATCAGTTTCTGATTCCGCGGAAGCGGGTTATGCCCGGAATGGCGAGGGTGTTGAAGGCCCTCCTGACGGGCGTTCGCCGGTGAGAGGCGTGTCCCTTGTGAGGTGCTCCGGCTCTTTTGGGCGGTCACGGTTATTTTGAGCGCAGTTTTCCGGTCGCCTCAGACAAGGCTCTTGTTGGACCAACATTGCGGTCTGTGGCATCACGAGGAATCCGAATGTGGTGGCGAGGTCAGTGATTGCGTACTGGGAATGAAGGCCAGCCGAATCATGCGACCACAGCCGCATGCCGGGCAGAGCCTGGGTTCGCGTTCGGCTCTCGCCCGATTTTCGATGGGAACCGGTTCGGACCGTGTGCGCGCGCCCAGCAGACGGCGGCATGATGCCAGTTTCTTTCGTCGCTCACGGTTGGCGAGGAATCCGTACTGCCGGATGCGAACGAAGCCGTTCGGCAGTATGTGCAGCAGAAAGCGGCGGATAAACTCAGTTGCGGCAAGCGTCATCACCTTCGTCTGATTGCCGTCAGCGTAGTCCTTGTATTCGAACGTCACGCGGCCATCTTCGATGGACAACAGCCGCCGGTTGGAGATCGCAACTCGATGCGTGTACCGGGCAAGATACTTCAATACCCGTTCCGGCCCACCGAAAGGCGGCTTGGCAAAGACTACCCATTTGCTCTGTTTCGCGGCGAGGCATCGTGCCTCGAACGCAGATTGACTCGCAAGCTCGGCCAACTCTCCGTGGAACTTGAGCTTGCCAGCTTCGAACGCCTTCCTGAGATAGATGAGAAACAGATTGCGAAACCGGCTGCTCAACACCTTAACAGGCAGGAAGAACGACTTCTTTCTGCAGCCGATCCAGCGGAGTCCGTCCGGACTGATGCCTCCGCCGGGAACCACGCAATGAAGATGAGGATGCAGGTGAAGGGTCTGTCCCCACGTGTGCAACACGGCCAGAAAGCCAATGCGCGCGCCGAGGCGTCGGGGATCGGCGGCGATAGTGAGCAGCGTTTCCGCAGCCGCGCGGAAAAGGATTCGATAGATCTCTTCCGCGTTCTGTAGTGCCAGCCTGCCGATCTTCTCCGGCAGGGTAAACACGACGTGAAAATACGGAACGGGCATGAGTTCCGCCTCCCTTTCCGCCAGCCATTTCGCACGCGCCATAGCCTGGCATTTCGGGCAGTGCCGGTTGCGGCATGAGTTATAGGCGATGACCTGATGTCCGCACGTATCGCACTGTTCCACAAACTCCACATGGCCGCCGAGCGCGGCGGTGCGGCAGTCGCGGATTGCTTCGAAGGCCTTTCGCTGATGAGGCCCGATTACGTGACCCCATTTCGCGAAGAACTCTTTTTCGTAGGTGCGGAAGACATCGGCCACTTCGAGCCGATGTTCCGTCATTTTTTCTTTGGTCGGAAGGAACGAACAAGGTCGATCGAATCCATGCTTTCCAGAGGGCTCTTCGTGGAGCGAACGGCACTGTCGGAGAGATGGAGATAGCCTGCCGTGGTTCTGAGATGCGCGTGCCCCAGCAGAGCCTGGATCACGAGCAGGTTCACGCCTTCATCCAGAAGATGGGTCGCGAAAGCGTGGCGCAGCGAGTGCGGGTGAACCGGCTTGGTGATTCCGGCTTTTTGCGCGGCCGCCTCGCACAGTTTGAAAACGCTGCCCGTTGCGATGGGAGAATCCGTTTTCTTGCCGGGAAAGAGCCACTCGACCGGGCGTTTCCACTTCCAGTACGCCACAAGCACCTCCCGGAGCGGCTCCGCCAGCATTACCTGCCGGTCCTTGTGGCCCTTGCCGCCGCGAACCCAAATGACACGTCGTTCGCGGTCCAGATCGGATACTTTGAGTTTGGCCACTTCCGAAACTCGCAGTCCCGCACCATACATCGTGGCGAGCATCGCCCGGTGTTTGAGGTTCCTGGGCGCTTCAAGCAGGGCCTTGACTTCGGCTTTGCTGAGAATGACGGGCAGTTTCTTTTCGTACCGTGGGAGCGGAATCCGGTCGATGTCGATGCGGCGGCGCAGCGTGTTCTGGTAGAGGAACCGCAGTGCGCAGATGGCCTGAATGTATGTGGAGAGCTTTACCCGTTTCTCATTGAGCAGGAAAAGCTGGTAGGAGCGAATCTCCTCCGGGCCGAGTTTCTCGGGCGATTTGTTGAAGTGCTCTGCGAAATCGGCAATACTGCGGACGTAAGCCCGGACCGTTGAGGGTGAGTAGTTGCGGATGCGGAGATCCTCCAGCATCCGTTGTCGTAATGGCGTCATCAGCGAAACCTCCACCGATTACGAGATCATGTATCGCGTGCCAACGCTCGGCGTGGCCGACGGCGATTTAACATAATGCAGATTGCTGAGGCTTCGGCAAGGGCCTGTTTATCCGGCCAAAATCCGCATCATTTTCCATAAGATATGTTATGCAACTATTTCGGGCCGTACTAATGTGCGAGCGGGTTGAGGTTCACACGTGTGAGATTCCAGCTCTCTGCCGTCTCACGCATTTGTGTGCCTGCAAATGGTTTACGAATCGGCCGCAGAATTGCACACGGCCGACCAACCTTCGACGCGGTGTAATAAAAGATAGATTCTATGCAGCATCCATCATCTTCCTTCAGTCCGCGCATCTGCCAAAAGCTCATCGCTGTTGCCGTGGGAACCGTCATAGTCCCGGTGCCGCTTCTTCCGCAGACCGCTGTGACAGCAAGACCGGCTTTCGAGGTGGCGTCGATCAAACCTAGTACGACAAACGAGCCCAGATATTTTAAATTCAACGTGGGCGACGACAGGTTTCGGGGAATGAACATGTCGCTTAAAGACTGGATCAAGAACGCTTGGGCCGTCACTGATTTCGAAATGACTGGGGCACCCGCGTGGATTTCGTCAGAGAATTTCGACATAGACGCGAAGGCCGAACGCCCGATCCGATCAGTTGCCGAAGGGTATCAGATGCTGAAATCGCTGCTGCAAGATCGTTTTAGCCTCAAGGTACACCTCGCGATGAAGGAGATGCCCATGTACTCCCTGGTGGTGGCCAGGAATGGTGTCAAAATGAGGCTCTCCGACGATCAAACTGGCGCGAACGGTGGAGTAAGAGAGGTTAGATATGGCCGCATCGTGGCTGAGGCGGTCCCCGCGTCAACGATTGCACGCATTCTGACCGGGCTCGCGGGCCGCCGGGTTTTAGACAAGACGGGGCTTATGGACCGGTATAACGTTGATCTTCGATACACTCCGGAATTAGGTCAGCCCGGTGCCACTCCAGAATCAACGGACTCACCTGATGCTCAACCGTTATTCGGGGCGCTTCAAAGTCAGCTTGGACTAAAGCTCGAATCGACTCGGGGGCCTGCCGAAGTACTCATTATTGATCACATAGAAAGGCTATCCGCCAATTAACGTTGCGAATCGCCGGAGAAGCACAACAGCCTGCGAACGCAGCCCGGTAACAATAACCGGCCCCAATTCGAATCGACACCCTCTTAAGGCTGCCGCTTGCGGCTTAGTTCAAGGGCTTTTATCGCGACGGGAAATGCAACAGCGGCCCGGACGACCTCGGAAGACATACGGTCTGCGTATTGGTGAACGATGAGTTCCTGCGCCACCAGGCATCGATCGGGAACGATCTGATTACGCCGCGCCCCGAGTTCGGTTTTCCCGGCCTCAAAGCCGGCGACGGCTGGTGCGTTTGCGTCGAGCCCTGGAAGAAGTCGTATGAAGCCGGCATCTTTGCGCCCGTCCGGCTCGAAGCTACTCATGAGAGAGCGCTCGAAGTGGTTACGCTAGAGATGCTGCTGAAGTGCGCTCGCCTGAACTAATTGCTTCCCTGATCCGGATCGCCGTCGAGTGCAGTGCCATCCACCGTTGAACTGCCCCAGACTGTTGAACTGCCCCAGACTGTCGAGCTGCCCCAAACCGTCGAACTGCCCCAGACGGTCGAATAGCCGGAGTCCACGCTCGATCCCCAAACGGTCGACGAACCCCATACCGTCGAGGACCCCCAGACGGTCGAGTTCGCGCTCCATACCGATGAGCCCCAGACCGTGGAAGAACCCCACACCGTCGAGGAACCCCATACCGTGGAACTGCCCCACACCGTCGATTGGGACTCTTCGTTCACGACCGTTACTTCGCTTCCCGATGCAACCGCAACAGGCGAAGCCGCGTTCATGCTCGCCGGAATCGTGTCGGTGCTCGCCAGCGCCGCGTCCAGATCCAGGTAGCCGGCTCCGACCGTGAAGATGTCGTACTGAATCGTGAAGGCCTGCCCCGTCGTGGGATCGGTAATGACGGAAGTCTGCGGGAAATTCTTCGTCGCCGTCTTCATCAGCCGGGCCTTGACCTGGTCGGGCGTCAGGTTCTGATTACCCAGCAGCGTGGCCGCCGCGCCGCTCGTTACGGCCGCCGCCATGCTCGTGCCATTCAGAATGAAATAGTTCGATGTCTCCCCGGCCGCAGGCCACTGCATGTAGGAGGCGAGTGGAACCACGTCCGAGGGCTCCATGGTCTCGAGCGTTGCGCCGGGGTCGAGAATGGAGAAAATCTTATTGCCGGGAGCCACCAGATCCGGCTTGACCACGTGATCGGCCAGCGTCGGACCCTTGGAACTGTAAGTCGTCATCAGGTCGTCGCCGCGCTGGGGAGTGCTCTCCGTGTTCATCGCGCCCACGGTAATCGCGAGCGGATCATTGCCCGGCGCCGCGATTGTCGCATACCCGTCGGTACCCGCCGAATTGTCGCGCCCCGCATTGCCCGCCGCCACCACCACGGCGATGCCCGACAACCAGGCCTTCTCCACTTCCTGACAAAGCGGGTCCGTCTTGTAGCTTTCGTAGATCGGGCGGCCCAGCGAAATATTGATGACCTTGATATTAAAGAGGCTCTTCAGCTGAATGGCACGGTCGATCGCCTGGATCACTTCGGCGTCGGTCGACTGGCCGTTCTTATCCAGCACCTTCAGGTTGATCAGGTGAGCGCCGGGGGCGATTCCATGTATATCGTGCAGAAACAGGGGCCCGGATGAGTTCGCGCCGTTGCCCGCCACAATCCCCGCAATATGCGTGCCATGACCGTAATAATCGTCCGGGCCCTCGCCGGAAACAAAGCTCTCGGCATACCAGACCTGCGGGATCAGGCTGGCCGCCAGGTTTCCCGAACCATTGCCCATGAGGTCCTGGTTCACATGGATACCACTGTCGATGATGGCCACGCCGATGCCTTGTCCCTGCTGCGGATTCGCCGCGGCGGCGCTTGTCGACAGCGGCCGAATGGTCTGCGGCGTATAGTCGTAAACCGGCAGCGCGGACCCGGTGCCCTGCAGCGTATTGTTGACCGAGATGTGCGCCACGGCGGGATTCTGCGCCATGTTCATCGCATCCCCCGCGGTCATGGAGCACAACTCCCCGACCGGCAGCAATTCGATCAAATCGAGCGTGGAGCATACGGTGGACAGCAAACCGCCCAGCAGCGAAGGGTTATGCTGGACAATCACCTGAACCGGCTGGTCCGGTCTCATCGCCGCGAGCTGCGGGGAAACCGTCCCGCCCCAGACCGAAATCGCGGCGCATAGCAGGCCGGCGCCCAGCTGAACCAGATTGCGTATGCTTGAATATCTGCGCATGTCACGATTCTGTCTTTTCGTCGAAGCTGCTGTAAACGGCGTCCGTACCCCATGGGTGAGGTGCAATCGTTGGCGCCCCGGACGTTAACCGGCGTTATTGTTAACCAAAGCCAGTTTCGGTGAAGCCGAACCCCGTATAGACTGCGATTATGGGGGCGGATATCAAAGCGGATAAAGGAGTGCTGGTGCGCGTGATGCCGCCGGAGCTCGTTGCGCACCGCGACGCCGCGTCGAATGCGCTCGAAGTGGCGTTCCTTGCGTTCCTGCAATCGAAAGCCGCGCCGTCCACCGCTGTACCGCTCGAACGCCGCTTGTTTCTCAACGTGGATGAAGCGGCTGAATTCAGCGGGCTGCCGGCCGTATTCCTGCGCCGCCTGATCAAGGCCGATAAGTTGAAGGCGCTGAAAACCGGATCGGGCTGGCGCATTCCTCGCGCCGAACTGGAACGTTTGGCCGGAACGCTGGCCGCGGCCGCGGAAGGTCCCCGCCAATTCACCGAGCACGAACTGCGCGATATGGAACTGAACCGCCTGCGCCGAAAAGGAATCATCGACGATCCCGAAAACATTCCGATGCTTCCCACCGACCCCGAGATCGTCTGACTCACCTGCTAAAATACAGCAACGTAAGGCTTTTCAAACGCCGTCTCTCTTCGTCGCGAGTCGAGTCCCCCACAGAACTCTAATCTATGGCGATTCACGTTGCGCTCAACCATAAGACGCAGTATCGATACGATCGGAAAGTCGCTCTGGGGCCTCAGATCGTCCGCCTCCGTCCGGCCCCGCATTGCCGCACTCCCATCCTCACCTACTCGCTGAAGATCCACCCGAAGAACCACTTCGTCAACTGGCAGCAGGACCCCCAGGGCAACTACCTCGCCCGCCTCGTCTTCCCCGAACCCACCACGGAATTTCTGGTGGAAGTCGACCTCGTCGCCGAGATGGCGGTCTTCAATCCCTTCGATTTTTTCCTCGAGCCGGCCGCCGAGGAATATCCGTTCTCCTACGATCCCGACGCCGCCCGCGAATTGCGCCCCTTTCTCGAAACCGAACCGGCCGGCCCCGGACTTTCCGCCTGGCTCGCGCAGGTGCCGCGCAAAAGCATCCGCACCATCGATTTTCTGGTCGGCCTGAACCAGCGCCTGCAGAGCGATATCGGCTACGTCATTCGCCTCGAGCCCGGCATCCAGACCTGCGAGCGGACCCTCGGCCTCGGCACCGGCTCCTGCCGCGATTCCGCCTGGCTCATGGTGCAGATCCTGCGCCATCTCGGCCTCGCCGCGCGCTTCGTCTCCGGCTACCTGATCCAGCTCACGCCCGACGTAAAACCGCTCGAAGGCCCTGCCGGACCCAGCGCCGATTTCACCGATCTGCACGCCTGGGCCGAGGTCTATCTGCCGGGCGCGGGCTGGGTGGGGCTCGATCCCACCTCCGGTTTATTCGCCGGCGAAGGCCACATTCCGCTCGCCTGCACGCCCGACGCCTCGAGCGCCGCCCCCATCTCCGGCGTGCTCGAGGACTGCGAAACCGAATTCAATCACGAAATGTCCGTGCAGCGCATCTTCGAATCTCCACGCGTCACCAAGCCCTACACGGAAGAGCAATGGCGCGAGATCGAAGCGTTGGGTCACCGTGTCGACGCGCAGCTTTCGGCAGGTGATGTGCGCCTGACCATGGGCGGCGAGCCGACCTTCGTGGGACTGGATAATCCCGATGCTCCCGAATGGACCGTGAGCGCCTTCGGTCCGCAAAAACGGAATCTCTCGGTCGATCTTCTCCTGAAGATGAAAGAGCGCTTCACCACCGGCGCGCTGCTGCATTTCGGGCAGGGCAAATGGTACCCCGGCGAGCCTCTGCCGCGCTGGGCCTTGGCCTGTTACTGGCGCACCGACGGCGTTCCCATCTGGGAAGACGCATCGCTCTTCGCCGACGAAAACAAAGACTACGGCTACACGGCCCAGCACGCACATCGATTTCTCGAAGCCCTCTCGCGCCGGCTGCAGGTCGACCCGGCGTTCATCATCACCGCCTTTGAAGACGCCTTCTACTACATGTGGAAGGAGCGCCGTCTGCCCGCCAACGTCGATCCGCTCGACAATAAACTCGAAGATCCCATCGAGCGCGCACGCCTCGCCCGCGTTTTCGAGCAAAAGCTCGATAAGACCATTGGCTATGTGCTGCCCCTGCGCCGCATCCCTCTGGCGGCGGGAACGCCCCACTGGACCAGCCAGCCCTGGTTCACCTCCTCGGAGCATCTGTTTCTGATTCCCGGCGATTCGCCCATGGGCTATCGTTTGCCGCTCGAATCGCTGCCGTGGACCAGGCCCGAAGACGTGGAATGGAGCTTCGATACCGACCCCTTTGGAAAGCGCGACGCGCTCCCCGCGCGGCCCGAGCGCAAACGCGATATTTTCAGCCGGGCTTCCTATGCGAGCCAGGTTTCCCCTCCCGCGCGCAAGGCGAAGCCGCCGGAGAAAGGAAAATCCTCCGCCTGGATTTCGCGCCCCGCGCTGTGCGTTCAGGCGCGCGAAGGCAAGCTCTTCATATTCATGCCGCCGGTCGAGTTTCTGGCCGATTATCTCGATCTGATCGCCGCCATTGAAGACACCGCCGCCTGGCTCGGCATGCCGGTCACGATCGAAGGCTATACGCCGCCGTACGACCCGCGCATCGACGTCCTCAAGGTCACGCCCGATCCCGGCGTCATCGAAGTCAATATCCAGCCCGCCGCCAGCTGGGACGAACTGGTCGGGAACACCACCGCCCTCTACGACCTCGCGCGCCAGTGCCGGCTCGGCACCGAGAAATTCATGCTCGATGGACGCCACTCCGGCACCGGCGGCGGCAACCACGTGGTCATCGGCGCGGCCCTTCCCGAGGACAGCGCGTTCCTGCGCCGGCCCGATCTGCTGCGCAGCCTCATCGGCTACTGGCAAAATCATCCCGCGCTCTCGTATCTCTTTTCCGGCCTTTTTATCGGCCCCACCAGCCAGCATCCGCGTGTAGACGAAGCGCGCACCGATTCGCTTTATGAACTGGAAATCGCCTTCGATCAGATTCCGGACAAGGACACTCCGAACATCCCACCCTGGCTGGTGGATCGCATTTTCCGCAATCTCCTGACCGACCTGACCGGCAACACGCATCGCACCGAACTGTGCATCGATAAGCTCTACGCGCCCGATTCCGCATCGTCGCGCCTCGGCCTGCTCGAACTGCGCGCCTTTGAAATGCCGCCGCACGCCCGCATGAGCCTCACCCAGCAATTAGTGGTGCGCGCGCTCATCGCCCATTTCTGGAATCATCCCTACCGCCGCAAACTCGTATGGTGGGGAACGGCACTGCACGACCGTTTCATGCTCCCGCACTTCGTCGAGCTCGATTGGGAAGACGTGGTGCAGGATCTGAACGACGCGGGCTTCCCGTTCCGCGGCAAATGGTTCGCGCCGCACTTCGAATTCCGCTTTCCCGTCATCGGCTCCATCGCCAAACGCGGCGTCAATCTGGAACTGCGCAACGCCCTTGAACCCTGGCATGTGCTGGGCGAAGAAGCTGCCGCCGGAGGCACCGCGCGCAACGTCGATTCATCCGTCGAGCGCCTCCAGGTGAAAGTCACGGGCCTCATCGACAGCCGCTTCATGGTGCTGTGCAACGGCCGCCGCGTGCCCCTTCATCCCACCGGCGAGCAAGGCGAATTCGTCGCCGGAGTGCGTTACCGCGCGTGGCAGCCGCCCTCCTGCCTGCACCCCAACATCCCCGTCCATACACCGCTTGTCTTTGATATCGTGGACACATGGTCGAGGCGTGCCATCGGGGGCTGCCAGTATCATGTCTCCCATCCCGGCGGCCGCGCCAACGAACAATTTCCAGTGAACGCTTATGAAGCGGAGAGCCGCCGTCTGGCTCGATTCAGCGCCATCGGCCACACCCCGGGCGTGATTCCCGAAGCCCCCGAGGAACCGAATACCGAATACCCCTTCACCCTCGACCTTCGCCGAGGCTCTGTGGGACAGGCGCTTCCGCCTGTCCAGCGCAAGTGACCCTCCTCGGCACATATCGGCCGCCCCTCCTCGGCGCGGACTACCATCCGCTGGACGGAGTCTACGACGAAATGAAATCCCCGTCGGGAGAGTTCCGCCCCAATTGGGAAGAATATATTTCCGCCCTCTCCGAACTCGGCGCCGAAGAACTCGCGCACCGCTGGCAAACCGCCCGCCAGCGCATCCACGAAAACGGCGTTACCTACAACATCTACGGCGACCCTCTGGGGATGGACCGCCCGTGGAATCTCGACGCCATCCCCATCCTGATTTCCGCCCCCGAATGGAGCCGCCTCGAAGAGGGTCTCATCCAGCGCGCCCAACTCCTCAACTGGATTCTGGCCGATCTCTACGGCCCCCAGGAACTGCTCCGCGGCGGCCATCTTCCGCCCGCTGTCGTCTTCGCCAATCCCGGTTTCTGGCGCCCCTGTCACGGCATTCAGGTACCGCGCAACACCCACATCCATCTGCTTGCCGTGGATCTCGCCCGCTCTCCCGACGGCGAATGGTGGGTGCTCTCGGATCGCACCCAGGCGCCCTCGGGAGCCGGCTACGCGCTCGAAAACCGCATCGTTCTCGCCTCGACTTTTCATGAGCTCTACCGCGAGTTCGGTGTGCGCCGCCTCGCCTCGTTCTTCCGCTCCTTCCGCGATAATCTGCTCGGCCTCGCGCCCTGGCGCGGCGAAAATCCGCGCGTGGTTCTGCTCACTCCGGGACCGCACAACGAAACCTACTTCGAGCACTCCTACCTCGCCCGCTACCTCGGCTTCACGCTGGTGCAGGGCGGCGATCTGATGGTTCGCGACAGCCGCGTATTCCTCAAGACCCTCGAAGGGCTGAAGCAGGTCGACGTCATCCTGCGCCGCGTCGACGGCGCGTTTTGCGATCCCATCGAACTGCGTTCCGATTCGTTTCTCGGCGTCGCCGGCCTCGTGGAAGCGGTGCGCGCCGGCAATGTGGTGGTGGCCAACGCGCTCGGCAGTGCCCTCGTCGAAACCTCGGCCCTGATGCCTTTTCTTCCCGGCCTGAGCCAGCGCTTTCTGGGCGAGAAACTAAAACTGCCTTCGGTGGCAACGTGGTGGTGTGGTCAGCCGGACGCCCTGAATTACGTTCGAGACCATCTCGATAACCTCGTCATAAAGCCCGCCTTCCCGGTGCAGGGCATGGAGCCTGTTTTCGGCGGACAACTGGGCGGCGATGAACGCGCGCGCCTGCTGCAGCGCCTCGAAGCGCGCCCTTACAGCTTCACCGGCCAGGAACTGCTGCACCTCTCGACCGCGCCCGTCTGGTCGGAAAATTCTTTTGAGCCGCGCCGCGTAGTCCTGCGCGTCTACGTCGCTGCCGCCGGTGGCTCGTGGGTAGTCATGCCCGGCGGATTGGCACGCGTCTCGCCTTCGCTCCGCACTCCCGTGGTCTCCATGCAGCGCGGTGGCGGCAGCAAAGACACCTGGGCCCTTTCCGATGGCCCCATCGATACCTTCACCCTGCAGCGTTCGCCCGATCTGCCGGTCGAGATCAATCGCGGAGCCCAGAACGGCCTGCAGAGCCGCGCCGCCGATTTTCTCTACTGGTTTGGCCGTTACGGCGAACGCTGCGAGAATCTCGCGCGCATCCTCCGCTGCATCCTCGTGCGCATGACCAGCGAAGCGGGCGCCTCCGGACCCGTCGAATGGCGTCTGCTGATGAAACTGCACGCCTGCCTCGAATCGACCCACTCCCGCATGGAGGATGACGTCCGGCAGGGCCATCTCGATGTCGCGCGCGACTTCGGCCAGGAGATACTCTCGCTCATCTTCGAGGAGCAGCGCCCCGACAGTCTCCACGCCAATCTCAATCGCGCGTCGCGCTCCGCCGCCCAGGTCCGCGACCGGCTTTCGAGCGATCTGCTGCGCACCGTCAGCCAGTTGAGCTCGGTGGCTCGCGTCGACGACGACACTTCCGCGTGGGGCTACGTTTCGCCCGGCGATGCGCTCACCGTGCTCAATCGCTGTATCGGCATGCTGGCCTCCCTGCGCGGCAATGAAATGGAGAACGTGACGCGCGGACCTGGCTGGCATTTTCTCAGCATGGGAAGGCGCATCGAACGGTCTCTTCAACTGATCCATTTATTCCGCGCCATCGTCGTGCCGCTCAGTACGGAAACCTGGCCGATGCTTGATATGCTGCTCGAAATCGGCGACAGTTCCATGACCTACCGGTCGCGCTATTTCACGGTCCTGCAGGCCGCGCCGGTGCTCGACCTGTTGATGAACGACGAACTGAATCCCCGCTCCCTGGCCTTTCAGATGAAGGAGCTGAAGGAGCATTGCCGCGCTCTTTCGGATTTAGGCCACAGCACCCCCAGCGCATCGGGCTGGCCGGCCGCGCAGCAGAAGCGTGTGGAAGAAGCGGCGGCGCAGTTGTTCGACGCGGACGTTCTGGTCCTCTGCCAGCGCATGACGCATGGCATTCGCCTGCCCCTGGACGAAATGCTCGGGAAGCTGGAGAACGCTTTGCTCAACTTCTCGGACGCGGTGACCCACACCTACTTCAGCCACGCCGAAATGGAAACCCCGACGTAATGTGGCCGCACGGTGGGGACAGATTTCCCATCTGTCCCGCTTCATATACAGGGAGGCGAAAGCGTTCTCCCGAGCCATCTTCGCCCGCTCACTTGAGTGAACGATAGCTCCGGCGGTATTTCTTCGACAGTGAATAAAGGAACGGGGCAAGAAGTGGATTTTCGCGATGAGAAGAATACGTCTGGAAAACAGGTTTTCCGGTCGTATGGCCCAGTGGAGCGCAATGTATACCATACTGAACAGGACCAGGCTTCCAACCAGGAGCAGGATCTTTAGAAGAGGGCCGGCAAATAACACGGCGAATGAACAGATTAATAATTGGGCGGCCAGAAGCAAACCAAGCCTTGCCCTGGCGCTCTGGATTGAGTTCTGAGTGACAGCGATTACAGGCTTCCAGAATGCGGGCCGCGGGGCTCGACAAAACGTTAGCCCGAGAATAGACATATGAATGCCGAGGAGCGTGACAATCACGTTGGCTCGGTCGGGAATCCAGTTATGGCCGGCCGCTGCCGTGAAGCAGCACAGAAGAGTGAGGGCGGCTCCGACGCACCACAGGCAAAGCAGAATATTTCTATCCGTCTCTTCATTGAGAGAAGCGGCGTGACCGACATCAAACACGCGCGGCAACTGCTCGATCATCTGGCGCCGGATCAGGTTGCCGCCGTCGTCCACGTGATGGAGGTGATGCTCGATCCGGTCTCCCGCGCCCTTGGCAATGCGCCCCTGGAGGATGAAGAGATCTCCGCCGAAGAAGAGCAATCGATAGCCGAGGCCCGCGAGTGGCTCAAGCGCAACAATCCGATCCCGCACGAGGAAGTGCTGGCCGAATTCGGCTTGACGATGGCGGACTTCGAGCGCATGGGTCGGACGCCGCTGCCGAATGCGCCCAATGGATCGGCCACTAAATAGTGGCCAAAAGGTCGCCTGGACCGATCGGGCAAGAGCCGACCTGCGCGCCATCGACCGCGACACAGCGATACACCTGCTGCACGGCCTCGCCGCTACCTTGCCACCGAAGCAGGAGACGTGAAACGACTGCGCGACATTGAACCGCCCGAACTCCGACTTCGCCTGGGTGACTACCGCGTACGATTCCACGACCACGGCGAGAGCATTGAAATTCTGGGAGTCGAACACCGGAAAGACGCTTACAGGTAGCTCCTCTCTCCGATTCCGCGCCGTCCATAACCCATTCGATAGAATAGCCTTTGCACCGCACCCACCCCCCAACACAACCCCCCGCATGACTTATCGCGTGCGCCACGAGACCATTTACGATTACGCCGATCCGGTCTCCGTGTCCCACCACATCCTGCGCCTCACTCCGCGCAACTTCGGCCGCCAGCGCTGCCAGTGGGCGGAGATCTCCATCCTTCCCAAGCCCGCTTCGCGCGTCGGCCACATCGATTATTTCGGCAACGCCGTCACCTCGTTCACCCTGCTTGAGCCGCATGATCGCCTCGTCGTCGAAGCCACCAGCGAACTGCAGGTTAACGTCCCCCCGCCCGTCGATTTCTTCGCCGCTCCGCCCTGGGAAACCGTGCGCGACGACCTGGCTACCGATTACTCCGACGAGGGCCTCGAAGCCTATCAATTCGTCTTCGATTCGAAACGCGTGGAAGCCAAGCCCGAGCTGGCCGGTTACGCCGCCGAATCCTTCCCGCCGGGGCGCCCTCTGCTCGAAGCCGTCCTCGATCTGACGCGCCGCATCAATCAGGACTTCCGCTTCGACACCAAGGCCACCGAAGTCAGCACGCCGGTCGAAACGTTTTTTGAAAAGCGCCGCGGCGTTTGCCAGGATTTCTCGCACCTCCAGATCGCCTGCCTGCGCTCGCTCGGCCTGCCCGCCCGCTATGTCAGCGGCTATCTCCGCACCATGCCGCCTTCCGGCCGCGCGCGTCTGGTGGGCGCCGACGCTTCACACGCGTGGTGTTCCGCGTGGAGCCCCGGCATCGGCTGGGTGGATTTCGATCCCACCAACAATTGCATTCCCTCGGACGGCCACATCACCGTCGCGTGGGGCCGCGATTACAGCGACGTCAGTCCCATCCACGGAGTACTACTCGGAGGGTCGGAACATACGCTCGATGTCGGCGTCGATGTAATCCCTCTGACCTGATTGGCTCATCAGGCGCTCCTTGCAATTGTTGCGCGGCGCGCAAAATCAGCTTGTTCTCCTCTCCCCCGGTTTCGCGTTCTTCGTTATCCGCGTATGCCACGCCATGCGCAACGCCCCGTCCAGCACGTCCTCGGTCGCCGCGGCGAGCCGGATATGCGTCGCCCCCATCCTGCCCCACCCGCCTTTGACGGGGACGAATAGCTCGGGCATCTCCTCGATTAATTCCGCCTGCCGATCGGGCGTGAGCATCAGGTTGCCGTAGCCCTGGCTCTGCGAGGCGAGCGTGGCGAAAATTCTGCCACCCACGCGAAAATCCGCATTGCCCATGTGTGAACTCTCTTCCGCGCCCTCAAGGCTCAGAGCAATCCGCCGAAAATCGTCCACCGTCAGAGAAGCGCCTCGGCGAAGGCACGAAACAGCCGAGCTTGTTCCTCCCGCGCCGCGCTCTGATTTTCCGGGTGCCATTGAACGGCCATCACGAACCGCTTGTCCGGGCGTTCCACCGCTTCAATAACGCCGTCGTCCGGATGCCTTGCGGAAACCCGCAGTCCCATGCCCGGGCGCGCCACGGCCTGATGATGCCGGGAATTGACATCCCAACGGAACACATCCTGGGCAATCCGGCCCAGCACGGACCCGCGCTCGATCTCGATCGGATGCGCCGTCAAGCTCGGATCTTTCGTTCTCCGGCGGTGCCGCTCGACCGGCTCCAGATGTTGCACCAGCGTGCCGCCATGCTGCACATTGAGGATCTGCAGGCCGCGGCAGATGGCGAGGATCGGAAGGTCGCGTTCGAGCGCCTCCGCGATGAGCCGCAGCTCCAGTTGATCGCGAAGTTCGTCCGGCGCGTCGGTCTCCGGATGGCGCTCCGCCCCGTACGCCGCCGGGTTGACGTCCGAACCGCCCATGAGCATCAAGCCGGCCACGCTGTCCAGGGAAGCCGCCTGACCGGGCTGCACGATCACCGGTTCGATGCCCGCCACGAGCAGAGCTTCCGCGTAAGGATCGGTCTCCTCCGGCGAGGCATGCGACGGCGAGCCGCTGACGGTAATAACTCTCTTCAATACTCCGATTCTACGACCTTACTGGATCGGCAGAATGATGTTCGACGGCGAAATCCGGCCTTGTGTCGTGATCGTGACCGGATAATTCCCGGTCGTGAGCATCGCGAGCGTGCCGATCCGGCGCAGGCCGAAATCCTACTTCTTTAGCGCCGCGTAAGTCTTGCTGAAACCGTTGCGTGTATTGGTCACGGTAAATGTGCCGTCCGCCTCGGCCGAGGCCTTGATGTAGAAAGCCGGTCCGGTGTGCCCGCCGGCCATGCCGCGTCCACCACCTGCGCCGCGGCCTCCCGGTGCGCCCGGAGCTCCCGGACCACCGGGTCCGCCCGGCCCGCGTGCCCCGGCCTGTCCAAAGGTGGGTGGAGGATTCTGTATTACATCCGCCAGCGTCTTCGGATCTTCGATGTTAGCGATGAACAATCCGGGCGTATTCAGTTCCGTTCCGGCGGCGTAAGCCCAGTGAAGCTGCCAAACGCTTTCGAGACCCGGCGAAGTGAACAGAGTCTGCATGGTCGGAACAGCCCCGCCCTTGCGGGTCGAATTATGCATTACGGCCACGCGGGGGTGCAATGCGTGCACCAACGCGGGCGACCCCGATTGATCGATGCCGTGGTGCGACGTGAGATATAAATCCACCGTGCCGATGTTGTTGTTCGGGCACATCAGGTCCTGTTCCGCGTTATAAGTAAAATCGCCCAGGTTGATAGTGCGGAACTTGCCGTAAGTAATAACCGATCCCACCGAGTACCGGTTGTCGGGATCGACGTGCGACTCGTCGCGCGGCTTGAATGTAGCGCATTCCGGATTGGGTTTGCCCGCGCCAGGAGCGCCCTTCATCGGCGTCTTCAATACCTTCGTGGCGGAAGTTACCACCTCCACATCGATGCCGGAGATGGGGATCTTATCGCCGGGCTTGGCTACGGTGTGGTTCGAATCGTTGTAGAGCGTAGCGTAAAACTTCAGGCTCGCCTCAATAGCAGGGGTGTGCTCGCCGGTTTCCCCGTGATCGATGAAGTGCTTGATCGGAATCCGCTTCGAAAGCTCCGGCAGACCGCCGATGTGATCGCCGTGGTAGTGGGTAATGATCAGGTAATCGATCTGCGTCACCCCCGCGTCTTTGGCAATGTCCATGATGCGATCCGTATCGCGGCCGCCGGGGCTGCCGGTGTCGATGAGCAAAGACTGCCCTGTCGGCGAAACGTAAAGGGCGGAAAGCCCGCCTTCGGTATCGACAAAATAAATGTCAAGCGTCTTGTTGGGCTTGCCGGTCTGCGCGCTGGCCGCCGCGGACGCAAGCAGGGCAACGGTCAACAGGGACATGGTCCGGATGTGCATTCGGGAAACTCCTTTAGGGTTTTCGGATCGGAAGATAAAGTACTATTCCGGCGCTATATTATCATCACGCGTCCAGAATCGCGACGGCCTCGGTGAGGCTGCGGATCGGATCGCGCCCCGCCGCCGGAGTCCACTCATGCCCAATGTAGCCTGTGTACCCGAGATCCGCGATGGTCTTCGCGATGAAACCGTAGTTCAGCTCCTGGGTGCCGTCGATTTCATGGCGCCCTGGGACGCCCCCGGCATGGAAGTGCGCAATCCACTGAAAATTTTCCTGGATGTTCCGGCAAATGTCGCCATCCATCACCTGCACGTGATAGATGTCGAACAGCAGCCTGACGCGGGGCGAGTTCACGCGCCTGCAAACCTCCGCGCCCCAGGCCACGTGGTCGCACACCTGGTCCGGCCGGTCGAACCGGCTCTGGATTTCGATGACGATGGTGATGCCCTTATCCTCGGCATGCGCCTTCACGCGGTTGAAGAATGCCACGCAGTTGTCCGCGCCTTCTTCATAAGACATGCCGAGGCGCTGGCCCCCGGCGACGCCCACCGTGGGGCAACCTCCCGTCGCGCAGCGGTCGATATCGGCGCGCATGATCGGTTCGATGCGATCGTGAATTTCCTTGCGCACGATTCCATCGCGGAAAGGAAGCGGGGTCGCGGTGGCGAGGGACAGCGTGGGGATGAGCCCGTACTTGCGAAGGATGGGCCAGTTCGCGTCGGCAGGGGTATCGAATCCCTTCAACCCGAGCCGGACGGCCTCCAGGCACATGTCTTCAAAGGACATGGCGGGATTGAAGTTCCGAGTCATGGCGCTCTGTTTGAGGCGGCCTTTACGGGGGATTGGGAATTGCGCGGGCGCGAGGGCCGCTGTCGCCGCTACGCCGGAAGCTGCGATGAAATCTCTACGCCGCATAGTTCAGGCGACGGCCTGGAGTCCGTTGCGGGCGACCAGGGCGAGCAGCTTCAACGATGCTCCTTGCGGATGCTTCTCGCCGCGTTCCCACTGGCTCACCAAACCGGTCGTCACATTGAGGTAGCGGGCGAAAACCGCCTGGCTGGCGCCTTCCCGCAGACGCAGCGCGCGGATCTCCGAGGGCTCGAGCGGCCGCACCGGCGTCAGGCAAAGGTCGTCGAATTCGCGCATCGTGCGTTTGTCCATGACGCCGGCGGAATGAAGACCCTCCGCCGTCTCGTGGACCGATGCCATCAGAGGGCTACTGTATTGTTTTCTCATCGCACTTAACCTCTGCCAACGTTCCGGCCGCAACTGACCACGTGAGAGCCTCATCGTCATAAGCGAATAATTCACGCGCGAGCTTTTTCAAGGCGATCAATTCGTTCCCGGCGATGTTGTCCGTTTCGTTCTTCGCAAATCCGTGGACGAAGAACGCCCGCGCGCCTGCGGAAACACAATCAAACTCCGAAACCCGCCCGACTTGCCCTCGCCTGGCCGAGCGAGTCGCTGCTTGATTACGCCACCTCCAAGGTCGGCGGCAATCAGGCCCCGTTCCGCATCTCTTATGACCTTGCACAGCGAAACGTCGCTGATGCCGGCCTTCATGGCGAACCGCATGAAAGCCTCGGTCTTGAATACCCGCAGGGCTCTAACTGAGTATAAAACTGGGTGTCAGGGAGGTGGAATTGTCGGCTTAAGCCGCCCCAGTAGCGCAAGGCCCTGCCTTTCTGTCAACATAGGGGTTCACCCGAATGTTTAGATTTGAAACGGCCGGCGAGTCGCACGGCGAGTGTCTGGTTGCGACTCTGACAGGGCTTCCGGCGGGCATCCCCATCGCCATCGACGCCATCAATCACGAACTTTGGCGCCGCCAGCAGGGTTTTGGCCGTGGCGGCCGCATGAAGATCGAGACCGATCGGGTCTCCATCGTCTCCGGCGTACGCCAGGGCCGCACTATCGGCTCCCCCGTCGCCATGATTATCGCCAACGCCGACTGGAAGAACTGGACCGAATCCATGCCCGTCGAGGCGGGCGATCCGGCGAAACACAAGGCCGTCTCGCGGCCACGCCCTGGCCATGCCGATCTGGCGGGCGCCATCAAATACGATTTTCCCGACGCCCGCTACGTCCTCGAGCGCGCCAGTGCCCGTGAAACCACCGCACGCGTCGCCGTCGGCGCCATGGCCAAGCAATTTCTAGGGAATTTCGGCGTGGAAATCCTCAGCCACGTCATCGCCGTGGGCTCGAAGCGCCTCGAACGCACCGTCGGCTGGGACGAGATCGTCGAACTGAGCCGGAAGACGGAAGTGCTGCTGGGCTGTGTCGATCCCGAGGCCGAGCGGGAGATGAAAGCTGTCGTCGACGAGGCATATCGAACCGGAGACACGGTCGGCGGCATCTTTGAAGTGGTGGCGCGCGGTTTGCCTCCCGGCCTCGGCTCCTTCGTTACGTGGGATTCGCGTCTGGATGGGCGCCTGGCGCAGGCTATCGTTTCCATGCAGGCGGTGAAGGGCGTGGAAGTCGGGTTTGCCGAAGAAGGCGCCCAAAGTTTCGGCTCGAAAGTGCAGGATACGATTCATTACAATCGCGAGGAGCGGCGCTTCTTTCGCGCCAACAACCGCGCCGGCGGCATCGAAGGCGGCATGACGAATGGCGAAGACCTGCGCGTGCGCGGCTTCCTGAAACCGATTTCCACCCTGCGCCGGCCGCTCGAATCGGTCGATCTCGAAACGCGCGAGCCCTCGAAAGCCGCCTATGAGCGGTCGGACGTCTGCGTGGTGCCGGCGGCGGGTGTGATCGGCGAAGCGATGGTCGCAATCGTGCTGGCGGGAGCGATGATCGAAAAGTTCGGTGGAGACTCGCTGCGGGAGACGAAACGCAACTATGAGGGCTACCTCGAACAGGTGCGTAATTTTTGATGCAGCACAGGATCGTCAAATATCTCAATGACCCGATCCTCGAACGGCCGGCCGACCCGGTGAGGGAGTTCGATACGCCCGAGCTGCACGCTTTCGTCGAGAGCATGTTCGAGACCATGTACGCTTCCCACGGAGTCGGCCTCGCCGCGCCGCAGGTGGGCGTTTCGCAGCGCCTCACCGTGATCGATATCACGGGCGGCGAAGAGGGCACCGAGCCCGACCGCATCGTGCTGATTAATCCGGAAGTGATCGCCAGGGAAGGCAAGCAGACCGGCGAAGAGGGCTGCCTGAGCATTCCCGGATTTCGCGAACCCGTCACGCGCGCCAAACGAGCGACTGTGCGGGCCCAGAACGCCAGGGGCGAGTGGTTCGAAATCTCCGGCGAAGACCTGCTGGCGCGCGCTCTGCTGCATGAGATCGATCACCTGAACGGAATCCTTTTCCTGAGCCACCTGAGCGTGCTGAAGCGCGACTTGATTAAACGAAAAATCAAGAAATTGCAGAAAGCCGGGGAGTGGGAGTGAGCCCCCTGAAAGTGGTCTTTCTCGGTACGCCCGAATTCGCCGTCCCCACGCTGGAGGCCCTGGTCGCAGCCGCGGCGCCACTCCCTCACGGTCGCGGTTCGGAAACCGCCTCGCCCGCCTTACCGAGCCGCGACCCGGATATCCCCTTTAGGGGTGCCGGCCGTGAGGGAGCCGATGTCCTTGAGGTAATCACGCAGCCGGATCGTCCCCGAGGCCGTAAACGGGAGCTGATTCCATCGCCCGTAAAGGCTGCGGCGCTCCGGCATGGGATTCCGGTGTACCAGCCGGAGCGCATCCGCCGTCCGGAAGCCATCGAGCATCTGCGCGCGCTCGGGCCCGACGTGATGATAGTGGTCGGCTACGGCCAGATCATTCCGCAATCGGTCATCGATATCGCGCCATTAGGCATTATTAACGTGCACGCGTCTTTATTACCCGAATTACGGGGGGCCGCGCCCATTCAGTGGTCGATCGTACGCGGCTATGAACGCACCGGGGTTACCACCATGCGGATCGACGCCGGGCTCGATACCGGAGATACCTTAGACCAGTGGGATACGCCCATCGGGCCGGATGAAACCGCGCCGGAACTTTCCGAACGATTGGCTGCGGCGGGAGCCCGGCTCCTGATGCAAACGCTGGCCGAACTGGCTGCCGGAACCGCCCATCCGGTTCCCCAGGACGACGCGCGCGCCACCCTCGCGCCGATTTTGAAAAAAGAAGATGGCAGAATCGACTGGCATTGTTCCGCCCATCAGATACATAATCGGATTCGTGGCTTTCAACCGTGGCCCGGAGCGCATACCTTGTTTCGCGGCCAATCGCTTCATCTGTGGCGCTCGCGTCTGGTTCCGCAACGATGGAATCTGGGGCCGGGAGCGCTGGTACAAGGAGAGGGCGTTTTCGCCGTGGGCGGAGACGGAGCCTCCCTGGAGTTACTCGAAGTTCAACTCGAAGGCCGAAAGAAGATGCCTGCGGCGGTGTTCGCCCATGGACATCGCCTCACGCCGGAAGACCGACTTGGCATATAAATGAACTGCCACAAGACAAACATTTAAATGAGACCATTTGACTTACCGCTCGGATTCAAGTACGCCACCGCCTACGGTGGCATTCGAAAACAGGAGAAGGACGATCTTGCCCTGATCGTTTCAGGCGTCCCCGCCGCGGCCGCCGCCGTGTTCACTACGAACAAGGTGCAGGCCGCGCCGGTACGTCTGGCGCGCGCCAACATGCGTGCCTCGAAGGGCGTTTGCGGAGCCATCCTCGTCAATTCCGGCAACGCCAATTGCGCCACCAAATCGGGCGACAAAGTGGCGGCTGAAACCACTAAGGCGCTGGCAAAGCTGCTGAAGCTGCAACCGAACCAGGTGCTGTCCGCTTCCACCGGAGTGATCGGCGTGGAACTCGACGGAAGCCTCATCCTCTCGAAGTTGCAGACGCTGGTCGATAACCTGCGTGACGACGGCTTGCCGGATGTCGCCAGAGCCATTCTCACCACCGATCTGCAGCCCAAGGGAGCATCTCGGGAGGTCACGCTGCGCCGCGGCATTGTGCGCATCGCCGGCGTTACCAAAGGATCCGGTATGATCCATCCGCGCATGGCGACCACACTGGGCTTTGTCATGACCGACGCCGTCATCCCCCAGACTTTGCTGCGCCGTATGCTGGTGCGCGCCGGGGAAGTGAGTTACAACCGCATCTCCGTCGATGGCGACACTTCGACCAACGACACGCTGATCGTGATGGCCAATGGCGCTTCCGCGGTGCGCCCCGATCCCAAGGAAATGAGCGTATTCGAAGAGGCGCTGACGGAGACTCTTCAGTCATTGGCTCGCCAGATTGTGCGCGATGGGGAAGGTGCCCGCAAGCTCATCTCGGTCGAGGTGCACGGGGCCATCAGCGACGCCTCCGCTGCCGCCATTGCCCGTTCCATCTCGAATTCTCCGCTGGTCAAGACGGCTATCGCGGGCTCGGATCCGAACTGGGGCAGAATACTCTCGGCCGCCGGTAACTCGGGTGTCAACTTCGATCCCACTTCCATCGAAATCACCTTGCAGGACGTCAAGGTTTGCCGTAACGGGCTGGCCACGCCGTTCGACGAAGGCGATATGAAGCTGCGGCTCGACGACACGGACGTTTCCATCGTCTTCCGGATTGCCGGTAAAGGGAAGGGCAGCGCGACTTTCTGGACCTGCGATCTGACGGAAGATTATATTCATATCAATGCGAATTACCGGACTTAGTCCGCTGCTGTTGATTGTTGCCGGAGTGGCTCTCGGTCAGACCGAGGACACTCCCTGGCTGCCGGTAATCGCCAAACTCGCCTCCGCGCTCAGCCAGAACGACGCCCCAACCGCGCTCGAAGCCTTCGATTCGCACGTGAAGGACTATGGAACCATCGAAAGCAATATCGACGCGCTGACTGCCCAGGCCGACGTGCTGTGCGCGATCGACGTGATCCAGGATAATGCCACTCCCTCACCCGATGTCCGCACTCTCGATGTCGATTGGTACATGACGTTGAAATCCCAGGCCGACGCGGGCCCCACCGAAAGACGCCGCGAACGGGTTGAGGTACAGATCAAAAAGATACGCGGTAAGTGGAAAATTACTTCCCTCGCGCCGCTGAGCATCCTCGATCCGATTCACATCAACTGAGCGCGTCGGGCAGAACTATGTGGAATAGGCGTTTTGTTCATCGGGACCGAAGGCGTCAACCTACTCTGCGGGTCTGACTTGCGCTTCTTCCGCCTCGGTCCCGCAGCCAACGTTTTTCAAGGGCGCTCTCCGGGCGGGCGTCAGGGTGTGACAAGACTAATCCCGCCGTTCCAGGAGGCCTCCGTTTTCAGCGTCCGCCTGACGAGGAAGTCGGAAAATCCGACCCGCCCACACAGCACCATGGCCGTCAAGTCGCTTAGAAGATCGATAAGCGGCTTCGTACGCCGGACAGGCGAGCAAGTCGTCGCGGGTCAGTCCGCGGGTAATTGGCGAGAATGTCGGTCTCCCCGGTTGCGAGAAGTTCAAGGACGAACTCGACCGCGAGGCGGGTACCGCGCACCACCGGCTTTCCCGCGAGGACTTCCGGGTTGACTTCAATCCGTTCTCCCCAGTTCATAAGAGGAGCATAACACCGCAACAGGGGCTCCTGTCGCTTAGTCCGGGTATATGATGGACCCGGCATGTTACGCAGAAACTTTCTAAAAACCATTCCGGCGTTGGCGATGCTGCCTGCCGTCGAGGCGGCGCCCCGCTTGAAGATCACCGACGTTCGCCTCGTCCCGCTCAAGGTTCTGAAGGAAACGGGAATGATGGAGGCGGCCTGGGACCCCGGCAGGTCCACCATGCACCGGATCGGCGGCGGATCTTATCTCGAGATCCACACGGACCAGGGATTGGTCGGTATCGGGCCGGCGCTGGACGCGTCCGCCCTTGAAAATGCCAGGGCGCAGTTGCTGGGAAAAGATCCGTTCGATATCGAGCGTCTGGCCGGCCCCCTGCGTTATTACGTCGCTGGCCGCCCCGTTGCCAGCATCGAGATCGCGCTCTGGGACTTAATGGGCAAGGCCACTCAGCAGCCGGTCTATAAGTTGTGGGGCGCGCAGAAAGATCGCGTGCCGGCCTACGCCAGCATGATTCAACTCTCCACGCCGGAAGAGCGTGTCCGCATGGCCCTGCAATTGAAATCGGAAGGCTGGAAGGCGATCAAGCTCCGCCTCCACTACCAGACGATGCGCGAAGACATCAACCTGGTTGCCGCCGTGCGCAAGGCGGTGGGCGATGACATGGAGATCATGACGGACGCCAATCAGGCGCAATCCTCCACCGGCTGGCAACCCGGCATCGTGTGGGATTTCCGCCGCGCTCTCGAAACTGCGCGCGAACTCGAGAAGCTCGATGTTTATTGGCTCGAAGAGCCTCTGCGGCGCTACGAGTGGGACGCCCTCGCGGAGTTGAACCGGCAGGTCGCCATACCCATCGTCGGCGGCGAGAATAACATCGGCGTGCATGAATTCCGCACCATGCTTGAAAAGGGCGTTTTCGATATCGTGCAGCCGGACATCATGGTTGCCGATGGAGTGACCGGCATTCGCGAGATCGCTTCCCTCGCCGCCTCGTTCAGTAAGCGCGTGATCCCGCACCACGGCGGCGGCAACCTCGGAACGGTGGCGCAGTTACACTGTATCGCGTCGTGGCCGAACGCGCCGTGGATCGAACTTCTGCATGATCCGCCGATCGCCGCCTATACCACCGGCTTCGCCATGATGGAGAACGCTCCCACGGTGGATAAAGAAGGTTATATGAACTTACCGCAGGGCCCGGGTTGGGGCGTCGGCATCAATAAAGCGATGCTTACTTAGTTTCTTCGCGGATACTGACGCGCCGGCCTTCGATGGTAACTCTGCCATCCACCATGTACTGAATGGCCTTTGAATAGATCAGATGCTCCTGCTTCAGGATGCGCGCCGACAGCGTCTCGACCGTATCGTCGTCGAGCACGGGCACGGCGGCCTGAACCAGTATCGGGCCCGAGTCCAGAAACTCGTCCACAAAGTGAACCGTGCAGCCGGTGATCTTGACCCCGTGATCGAGCGCCTGGCGCTGCGCATCGAGTCCCGGAAACGCCGGCAGCAGAGACGGGTGAATGTTCAGCACGCGGTTCGAAAATGCCCGCACGAAGCTCGCGCTCAGCAATCGCATGAAGCCCGCGAGACATACTAACTCCACTTCATGCGTGCGCAGTTCGTCGATCAGAAGTTTGTCGTAGGCTTCGCGTTCCAGCCCCTGGGACGGAATCGCGCGCATGGGAATGCCGCGCTGCCGGGCGATTTCGAGACCCGGGGCGTTCGGGCGATTACTGATGACGATGGCAATTTCGGCGTTGAGTTTACGCTGCGCGATGGAATTCGAAATCGCCTCGAAGTTAGATCCCCGCCCGGAAATCAAAATGCCGAGGCGCACGCCTACCGGTACTCCACCCGGCTCTTGCCGCGCCGCTGCCGGACGATCTCGCCGATGATCCACGGCTTCTCGCCTGCGCGCTTCAAGGCACGTTGCGCGGCTTCGAGCCTGCGCTTCGGCGTCACGAATATCATGCCCACTCCCAGGTTGAAGGTGCGGCGCCAATCCTCCTCCGAGACTTGTCCGATGTGCCGCAGCATCTCAAACAGCGGCGGAGGCGTCCATGATCCCGTATCGATCGCGGCGGCCAGCTTTTTCGGCAGAATACGCGGCAGGTTGTCCGTGATGCCGCCGCCGGTAATGTGCGCGGCGCCCGCCAGCGCGGATGCTTTAACCAGCGCCTCAATGGCCTTCAGGTAACTCCGGTGCACCTGCAACAATTCGTCGGCGAGGATGGAACCCGTCTCTGGCAGCAGCGACTCCGGAGTCAGTTTCGCGACGTCGAATAAGAGCTTTCGAGCCAGCGAGTAGCCGTTGGTATGCAGGCCGGTCGAAGGCAGCGCGAGCAATAAATCGCCGGCCTCGATCTTTTTCCCGGTAATCATGCGGGATTTCTCTACCGCGCCGACGATGGTCCCCGCGAGGTCGTACTCTCCATCCGCATACATCCCCGGCATCTCGGCCGTCTCGCCTCCGATCAGCGCGCAGCCGTTCGCCCTGCATCCGCGCGCCATGCCGGAGACCACCTGCGCGGCAACGCCCGCATCGAGCTTGCCAACCGCCAAATAATCGAGAAAAAAAAGCGGCTTTGCGCCCAGCACGGCGATATCATTGACACAATGGTTGACGAGGTCTTCGCCGACCGTGTCGTGTCGCCCGGTTGCGAACGCGATTTTGAGCTTGGTTCCGACACCGTCGACGGAACCGACCAGCACCGGGTGCTTCATCCTGGGGAGGGCAAAACAGCCGCCAAAGGAGCCGATATCGGTGAGAACGCCTTTGGTGAAGGTGCCGCGCGCCATCTTACGAATGGCGCCGACCGCGCGATCGGCCTCATCGATGTCGACGCCGGCATCGCGATAGGAAACTGTTGTTACCATTTTCTTGAGGAACGAACCAGTATAACGAGTCGCTATGTCCACCAGGCTTTCCTTTCTCCGGTTGCCCGCGCTGATCATGATCGCCGCCGTGAGTCCCTTGAGCGCGCAGGCTCCAGGCGTCTATGCACTTCAGGCTCCAGGGGTTTATGCACTTAAAGACGCGCGCATCGTCCGCGTGTCCGGTCCTGTCATCGAACGCGGCACCGTGGTGGTGCGTGACGGCCTCATCGAATCGGTCGGCGAAAACGGCACGGTCCCGGCGACCGTTCCAGGAGACGCATGGGCCATCGATTGCAAAGGGCTGACCGTTTATCCGGGCCTGATTGATGCGCTGAGTACCTGGGGGCTCACTAACACTCCGACCGGGCGCGGTGGTGGAAGGGGTCCGGCAACGCCCGCGCCAGCGGCTGCACCGCCGGCAACAGCTACACCCGCCACTCCGGCGCGTGGTCCCGAAGACCGGCCGCTCAGTACCGCGTGGCTTAAAGCGGTGGATCAGATCTTTCCCACCGACAGCCACATCGAGACCGCGCGCAACGGCGGCTACACCACCGCGGTGACCTTCCCGAATGGCAATATCTTCTCCGGGCAGGGCAGCGTCATCGATCTGGCGGGTGAGCGCGCCGGTCAGATGGTGGTCGCGGAATCGGTTGGCCAGTTCGTTACTCTGCGCACCAATGGGCGAGGCGGCGGTTTCCCAGGATCGCTGATGGGCTCGATCGCGTATATCCGGCAGATCTACCTCGACGCGGATCATTACAAGCTCGCGAAATCCATCTACGAAAAGCATCCGCAGGGGTTGGCGCGTCCGGCATATGACCGGACGCTCGAAGGTGTGTTGGCCAGTCCACGAGTGCTGCTGCCCGCCACGCGCGACGTGGAGATCGAACGTATGCTCGCGCTGGCGAAGGAACTGAAATTGAACGCAGTTCTGTACGGCGGCCATGAAGCTTGGCGGGCGGCCGACCTGCTGAAGCAGACGGATACGCCGGTCCTGCTCAGTTTGAAGTATCCGGAGAAAGCGCGCGATGCGGACCCGGCGGAGAATGAGCCGCTCCGTGTGCTGGAACTGCGCGACAAGGCGCCCACCTCGGCCGGAGCGCTGGCGAAAGCGGGAGTCCGGTTCGCGTTCTACTCCGATGGCGTGGCCACTCCCAAAGAATTGATGGCGGCCGTGAAGAAAGCCATCGATGCCGGTTTGCCGCCCGCCGATGCCGTGCGCGCGCTCACCCTCTCGGCCGCCGCCATGTACGGCGTCGATGATCGCATCGGGAGTATCGATAAAGGCAAGATCGCCAATCTGGTAGTTACGGATGGCGACCTGTTCGAGAGTAAGACGAAGATCAAATACGTGTTCGTGGACGGCGCAAAATTCGAGCCGCCGGTTGAGGAGCCCGCCGTGCGGCCGGGCGGCAGAGGAGCGGGACGGGGAGGCCCGGAGCGATGAAGACCAGAGCGATCGGGAAATGCTCAATTCTGACTTTGCTTTGTGCCGCGGCTTACGCCGCGGAACCGCCGATAGTCATTCAGAATGCGACCATCCTGACCGTCACCAACGGAACGGTCAGGGGATCGATTCTGTTCGAGAACGGAAAAATCTCCGCCATAGGCGAGAAGGTGCTCGTGCCGCCGGGCGCCACCGTCGTCGACGGCGCCGGCAAGTATGTCATGCCCGGGATTATCGATTGCCATTCGCACATCATGATCGAAGCCGTCAACGAGGGCAGCGTCTCAGTGTCGTCGATGGTGGGAATCGGCGACGTGCTCAATCCCGAAGATATCGCCATCTATCGTGCGCTCGCCGGAGGAGTAACTTCAGCCAATATCCTGCACGGCAGCGCCAATTCCATCGGCGGTAAAACGATGGTGATGAAGATGCGCTGGGGTAAGAATGCCGAAGAGATGAAGTTCGAAGGCGCCTTACCCGGTCTTAAGTTCGCCCTGGGTGAGAATCCCAAACGCGCGGGCAATGCGGCCGGCGGACGCGGCGCGGTCACGACCAACCTGCGCTATCCGGCCACGCGCATGGGCGTTGAAGACGTAATCCGCGAAGCGTTCAACGACGCTAAAGCTTATCAGGCCGGCTGGGCGGCCTACGACGCAAAGACCGCCCGCGGCGAAACGCCCATTCCGCCCGCGCGCGATCTGAAGCTCGAGCCTTTGGTCGAGGTACTGGAGGGCAAGCGGCTGGTGCATGCGCACTGCTACCGGCAGGACGAAATCCTGATGCTGCTGCGCGTGGCCGACGAATTCGGTTTCAAGATCCGCACCCTGCAGCATGCGCTCGAGGCCTATAAGGTCGCGAGGGAAATCGCGGCTCATGGCGCGGGAGTTTCTACCTTCTCCGATTGGTGGGCTTACAAGATGGAAGCCCAGGACGCCATCCCCTATAACGCGGCTATTCTGATGCGCAAGGGCGTTCTGGTCTCCCTCAACTCGGACGATCCGGAACTGATCCGGCACCTCGACAAGGAAGCCGCCAAGACCATGAAGTACGGCGGACTGAATGAGACCGAAGCCTTATCGCTGATCACCATCAACCCTGCAAAGCAATTGATGATCGAAAAGCGCGTCGGCTCTTTGGAAGTGGGTAAGGACGCCGATGTTCTGCTCTACGACGGACACCCTCTTTCGAATTTCAGCAAGGTTCTGAAAGTCTGGATCGATGGTCACGAATTTTTCGATCGCGACCGGGATATTGAGGGACGGCCTAAGCGTGACAGTGAGAAGAAAGCCCTCGAACACAAGACGGCGGGAGAACCGCTGTGAGAGCGCTCCTGTTCTTCTTATTGCCGGCGGCGCTCGCGGCGGCATCCGCTTCCGACGATTCCTTCGTATTGCGCGGGGCCACGGTCCATACCATGAACGGCCCGGAGATCCCGAACGGAACCGTCGTAGTGCGCGACGGCAAGATAATCGGCGTAGGTAGTAACTTGGCTGTGCCGAAGGACCTGAAGGTGATCGACGGCAAGGGGATGCACGTTTACCCGGGGCTCATCGACGCGGGCACGGAAGTGGGTCTGGTGGAAGTCAACGGCGTGCGCGAGACGCTCGATACCACCGAGATCGGCAAATATAATCCGGAGCTGGTGGCGCTCGACGCGGTGAATCCTTCGAGCGAGCACATTCCGGTAACGCGTACCAACGGAATTACTACCGTGGCAACCATGCCCGAGGGACAGTTAATATCCGGCCAGGTCTCTCTCATGCATCTGGATGGATGGACCACCGAAGATATGGGCGTCAAGCCCAGAGCCGCGCTGCACATGCGGATGCCGTCCATTCAGGTTCCCCGGGCTCCGACGGCTCCCGATAACGAGAATCCCGAGGCCGCCGGCGGCCCTGCCCGCGTAACCTGGGCGGAAGCAAAGAAGAATTTCGATAAGGAGATGGCGGACCTGAACGACTTCTTCGAAAGCGCCCACCGCTACAAACAGGCCAAAGAGGCGAAGAGCCCCGCCTTCAAGCCCGACCTGAAACTGGAGGCAATGCTTCCCGTGATCGAAGGCAGGGAGCCCATCCTTGTAACGGCCATTCGCGAGCGCGAGATCCGCGACGCCATCGCGTTCTCGGAGAAGCAGAACGTCAAGATCATCCTGTGTGAGGCGCCGGAAGCTTACAAGGTCGCAAGAGAGATCAAAGACCACAACATTCCCGTGATTCTCGGTCCCACGCTGTCGTTGCCGCTCGATGAAGACGATGCTTACGACCGAGCTTATACGACTCCGGCGGACCTGCAGAAGGCCGGAGTCCTGTTCTCCATCGGCACCTTATCGGGCAACGCGAACCTGGCTTCGCGCAACCTGCCCTATCAGGCCGCGCAGGCAGTTGCGTTCGGTCTTCCCCACGAAGACGCGCTGAAGGCGATTACCCGGAATGCCGCGCAGATCTGGGGCGCGGCCGGTCTGATCGGCACCGTGGAAGAGGGGAAGTGGGCCGATCTGCTGATCACCGACGGAGACCCGCTCGAAGCGCGTACACAGGTGAAGCTGGTCTTTATCAAAGGTAAGCCGGTCGATCTGAACAACAGACAGCACGATCTCTACGAGAAGTATCTGAACCGGCCTTAGCTTTCGAGCAGGAAAGTTACCGGACCGGCGTTAACCAGTTCTACATCCATGTGCGCCTGAAAGACTCCGGAACGGGTGACGAGGCCTCTCGCGGCGACGGCCCGGACCACATACTCGTATAACTCGCGGGCGTCCGCGGGCGGGGCGGCGCCGTCGAAGCTGGGACGCCTTCCTTTGCGGCAATCTCCATACAAGGTGAACTGCGAGACCAGCAGCAGTTCGGCGCGAGCGTCGAGCCCGCTCCGATTCATGCGGCCCTCGGCGTCGGGGAAAATACGCAGGTTTACCAGCTTATCGGCCAGATAGTCGGCGTCCGCCGTCTTATCCGCCGCCGCGATTCCGACAAACGCCAGAATCCCCTCGCCGATACTCGCCGCTAACTTGCCTTCGATGTGAACGCTCGCACGTTTGACTCGCTGAATGAGAAAACGCATACTTGTTATAGAGTAAGTGAAAACAGGAGAATACATGCCCAGAGGAAAGTCAAATCGGAACGCGGACATTCTTGAGTACGCACTGGCGCATCTTGAGAAAGAACGCGCCGAGATCCAGGCGAAGATCGATCATGTCAGGAAGCAGTTAGGCGGCGCGACCGCGCCCTCCACGGCTGCGCCGGCCGCCGCACCATATAAGAAACGCGTACTGAGCGCCGCCGCCCGCAAGCGTATCGCCGCCGCGCAGAAGCGCCGCTGGGCGGAGCATCATAAGAAACTCGCCGCCGCCGGATAGCGTTACGGGCGGGAAGTGGGGACGGCCCGGAGCTGAGCGTCCTCGAGACGCTTCGCCTCCTGCCAGGTGTAGATCATTCGGCTGATCACCGTGACATTCGACAGAACCGCGAGTATCCAGAGTACCGGGGCCATGCGATTGAACAGCGCGCCGATGATAATCAGCACCACCCGTTCCGGCCGTTCGAGAAAGCCTACCTTGCAGCGAGGAATCGTGTTCTCGGCGCGGGCGCGGGTATAACTCACCATTACGGTTCCGGTCATGACGACGGCAGTCAGGACGATATAACCGAAGCGGTTGATTCTGGCATAGTAAACCAGCAGGCCCACCAATACTCCCAGATCCGAATAGCGGTCGAGGACGGAATCGAGAAAGCCGCCGAAACGGGTTACCCGATTGGTTTCGCGGGCCACCCGGCCGTCTACCATATCGAAGAGACCGGCCCCGATCACCACCACGCCGCCCCACACGAAGTTGCCGGCGGCGAACAGGAATCCCGCCCAGATATTGATCAGCAGTCCGATGGAAGTCAGAACGTTCGGATGCACCCACGACAGTGCCGTCACCACGACCCTGAGAACAGGGTCTAAAACGGCGCCGATACCGCGCGAAACAGTCATGACTACTTAGCCAGTTCGTGCATCGTCTGGAATTCGAGAATCTCCATTTCCCTGGCGCCGCCCGGCACCTGGAGTTTCACGGTATCCCCGACTTCCTTCCCGAGCAGCGCCCGGCCAATGGGTGAACCGGTGGAGATCCTGCCATTGGCCGCATCGGCTTCTTCGCTGGTGACGATATGATAGACGATCTGTTCGTCTTTGGTGAGATCGAGTACAACGACGCGCGAACCAAGCCCCACGCGGTCGCGGGGAATCTTGGTCAGGTCGATCATGGCGAACTCGGACAACCGCTTCTGCAACTGCCCCAGACGAGCGTTGACGAGGCCCTGCCGCTCCTTGGCCGCGTGATATTCGGCGTTCTCGCTCAGGTCGCCGTGCAGACGAGCCTTAAGGATCTCCTTCGGCAGTTCGTTGCGCAGTTCGTATTCGAGTGCGGCAATCTCTTCTTCAAGCTTTTTCTTGATATCCAGCATGGGCGAGGCGAAAACCTCTGGGCTTCATTATAGCGAGAACATTAACTGCGCATCCTGAGTATGAGGTAGAGCCCGGCGAGCGAGAAGAGCGCATCCGGCGACCAGGCAGCGACGGCGGGCGGCAGGTAGCTTACATTACCCATCTGTTCGAAGAGCTTCTCAAGCCCAAGATAGGCCATACCCACGGCAATGCTGACGCCGATCCCGGCCATAGCGCCGCGATTGCCCACGAGGAATCCGAAGGGCACCGAAATCAGCGCCATGATGAGGGCGAACATGGGGTGGGCGAACTTCTCGTAATACTGGACCTGGAGTTTGACGGTATCGAAGCCCCGGTCGCGCAGCTTCTTGATATACTGACCCAGCTCGACATAGTTCATCTGCTGATTCTGCTGCACGGGGATCAGAAAGTCGTCGGGCGTTTCGGTGATCTCCGGGAACGAAGTGACGGTGAAGTTATTCAGTTTGCATTCGATGACCCCGCAGAGATCGCGCGCCGTACCCTGCTCCCAGACCCACTGTTTGATGTTGGCCTGCCAGCGCGCGCGGTTGGCGCTGATTTCGCGCTCCAATTCGAATGTCCTGGGGTTAATTTCAAAGACATACGGCTCGATCATCATTTTTTCGGAGGCGTCGAAACCGATGGTGTAGAAGATGCGGTAGTTATCGATGATCCATTTGCTTTGGGGGTGCAGATAGGTCTGGGCGGGGCGGCCCTTGATCTCGTTATGGATCTCGTCCTGTATGCGGTTGGCGCGCGGGATCCAGGAGTAGTCGGCCCCGAAGAGCGCCAGGCTCAACACGCCGCTCATCAGGAGGACCGGCATGCCCAGACGCCGCACGCTGATCCCGCACGCTTTGAACGCGGTGACTTCATTATTCCTCGTCATGACGCCGAACGTTACGAGGACGCCGAGCAGCACGCAAATAGGGAGAGTTTCGTAGATCAGCAGCGGCGTGAGGAAGAGATGATAGACGGCGACGCGCGACATGGGAATCTGGTTCTTCACGATGTCGCCCAGCAGGTCGAAGAAGTTGAAGACCTGCGTCATGGTGATGAAGGCCGCCAGCCAGAGAATGAAGTAGAAAATGAAATTCGAGAGGACGTACGTGTCCATCAACTGAAACAGCACGATGCGCATGCCGCCGCCGCTCGCGGCACAACCGGCTGCATGGCGGGCTCGGCGCTTCTTCATAATCGGGCTGGACAGCGCGGCATACCATCGTTGAATCGCCATGCGAAGGCCGCCGATCAGGTCGCGGTCGCCGGGGGTTTCCATTTGCGCAATCATGACGACGCCGGCAACTCCGAATACGATGTTGGGCAGCCAGGACGCCAGTTCGACAGGCATGGATCCGGAGCGGGCGAGGCTGGTCAGGCTGATATAGGCCACGTAGTAGCAGAAGAACGCAAGAAATATGGCCCACACATATCCGGCGGAGCGGCCGCCGCGGCGCGATGACGAGCCGAGCGGAATGCCTACCAGGGCCAGCATGAGGCAGCCTACGGGCAGCGCGAACCGGCGGTGCAGTTCGATGCGCGAATCGGTGTTCTCCTGCGAGCGGTGCGGATGCGCCCTGATGAAGGCCAGAAGAACGCGCGTCAGCATCTCATGGTAAGCGTTCGCTTTCTGCTCTTCCCGCGGGTTCTGCAGGAGGACGGCCCTGCCCTGGGGAGCGCGCGAGTGGTTGGGCGCCTCATGCACGCTCTCGTTGTTCATATCGAGCTGTATGCGATTATGCGCCTGATCGGGAACGGCGACGGCTTCCTGCGCGAGGGTAATCTTCGGACCCACGGTCTCTTCCTTCAGGCCGGTCTTGCGTTCCGAGGGCGGGGTGAGGTCCGCGATGAAGACTCGCTTCCACAGCTCGGTGACGGGATCGACGTCATCCACATACAGCACGGTGGTGTCGTTGGTGAACTGCTCCTGAAAAACGCGCGGGACCACGTCGGCGGTGATCTGCGACGCCCCGGCTTTATTGCGCAGCTTGTACTCGGCGCGAATCGCCAGAGGGTTGAGCCACACCGCGCAGGCGCCGGCGACGAGCATGGCGATGGTGGCGAACACGACTACGGGCGGGACCACGATGCGCGAGGAGACACCTCCGGATCGCATGGCGATGAGCTCATTGTCGGCCGACATGCGGCCGAGGCCCACGAGGATGCCCACCAATACGCCGAACGGAATGCTGAGCACGAGGACCGGCGGCAGGGCCAGCACGCACAACTCGAGGAACAGACGGGTGTTACCCGAGCGCACGAGCAGTTCGACCAGGGGCGTGATACCCCTGAGGAAGATCACGAATGTCGCAAGGATGGTCGCAAGGAAAGAGCTTGCGAGGATCTCGCGAAAGACGTACCGGCTGAGAATCTTCATCGCGAAGCGAGTGAAGGCGGGGGCGCGATGGGCAGCTTCTGCCGCTCGTCGTCGTTTTTGGTCAATTCGAGGTCGTCAATCAGGACGGAAGGCGCCACCACGGACACCTGCGCGGAACTGGAACCGTATCCCAGCAGGGCAAACGGCGCGCCGTTCTCGAGGTAGTTGAAGGTCACGCTGTCGTCGCCGGCGGCCAGGATGTCTTTGAGGGAGCGGGCGTTGAGTCCGCGCAGGCGCACGCCGCGAATCAGTTCCTCATGACCGTCCGTATAGAGCCGGTAGACATAGAGCGGCATGCTGACCGGATGGCCGGTGCCGCCGGCGCCCGCCATCATCTTCCGGGCTTCGTCGACGGAAGCGGTGGAGGGGAAATCCATCTTCCTCACGATAATGCCGTAGTCGAGACCGCGCTGCTGGCAAAGGTCGATCATCTTCTTGCGGAGGTCGGCGAGGGAGCTGGTTTCGTGCGCCTTGACGATGAGGTTGGTGGGGATGGGTCCACCGCCTGTCAGACGCGCGCGGCCGTTCGATTGGTTGTAGCCGCGGACGGGCTCTCGGGTGCGCAGGAAATCCTTGAGAACGCCTTTCTCGACGAGAGAAACGGGCTTTTCGGGAACGCCTTCGTCATCCACCTCTTCGTGCCCAAACAGAGGCAGGGTGGGGTCGTCGACGACGTCGAAAAATTCGGGCATGATGCGCACGCCGCGGCGGCCTTCGAGCTCGGTGACGGCTGCCTGGCCGGATGAGCCGGACTGCGTAACCGGCTTACGCGCGATGTGGAGATTGCGGCCCAGAATTTCGGCCATCACCTGGGGCGCCGCGGCTCCTTCAAAGAGAATCGGTCCGGAGTAGTTATCGCCCATGGGCGCGGCGGCGGTTTTGGTAACCTTCTCGCCGATGGCGCGGGCGGCTGCGACGAGATCCGCTTCCGGGAACATTTTCGCGATGTCTTCGGTGTAGAAAAGAGCCGAGTCGCGCACGATCATGCCGTCGGGAGCCTGGGCGGAAACGCGGATCTGCACGGAGCCGAGGTCTTCCTGCTGGCGCACTTCGGTGCCTTCGCTCGAGAGGAATCTGTGCAGGCCGTCGATGGCGCGGTATTCGACGAGCGATGTGCGCAGGGTGGGGAAGTCGCTGAAGACGGCGGAGACGCGGCGGGTGCGGTCGGTCCACGTTTTGCTGTCGAACGCGATGGGCCGATAGTCGCGAATCAGGGTGAATTTGGGCGCGGGAGAAAAATCCGGGAGATCTTCGCTGACGGTGACGCTGCGCAGGGCGGCCCGTTTTCTGGCGATGGCCTGCAGGGATCCTTTGTAGGCGGAATCGGTGGCTAGCCAGAGGTACTGGCGCACCACGAGTGGGTCGTCGTCGAGCGGGAAATCGTGCAGGTCGTAACTGGCCCCGCGGACTCGGCCCGAGAAATTAGTGTTATCGAATTTGTAGTCGCCGACGCGGACGCGGACGGAGGGGATGCGGAATTTGGAGTCGTTCTGGGACACGATCGCGCCCAGACTGGCGGTGGCGGACCAGTTGTGGCCATCGTCCACGGCGTAGCTGACGAAGTAGGGTTTATCGAGCTGGTTGAGGCTCAGGGTGGTGGCCCGCCTGAGTTCGGCTCGCATGGCTTCGAAGACGGGATCGGGCTCGGCGGCCAGGAGGAACAGGGGGATGGACAACGAAACCAGGAGCAAAACCGGGCAGATCGGAAATCTGCCCCACTTGGCTGCTACTGGGGTCGGGGGGGGATTGTTGTGAGTGGATCTCATTCGGGGGATCCTTTCAGGGGGGAGGGGAGGAGCGGCAGCAGATCTTCTCCCGAGGCGGTTTTTTCGATTTCTATTTCTGAGATCAGAATGGCGGGCGATACGGCCGAGACCGGCACGCTGCCCGATTCAGCTCCGCAGTAGCCGTTGAAAACCTCCAGCTGATCGGAGGTGGCGAGGATTTTGGCGAAGCTCGCGAGGGGTGTGCCGACGATATCCGCGCCGCGAATCAGTTCGTCGGGCCGGCCATCGGCATAGACGCGATAGACAATAACGGGGATGACTTTGAATGCCTGCAGGCCGGCGCGCTGCGTGGTGGTGAAGCCTCCGGTGATGTCGTCGAAGAAGAGGCCGTAGGGCTTTTTCTGCTTCTTGATTTCGTCGAGGAGCATCTGGCGCAGTTGCTGGTTCGAGACGGTGCGGGTGCTCGAAACGATGAGGTTCGATTGCCGCGAGACGACTTCGTAACCGGGCTGGCGGCGGCCGTGCCCGTTCGAACGATCGAAACCATCGATGGGCGAGCGCGACATGAGGAAGTTGCGCAGAATGCCGTTCTCAACCGCTTTGACGGGCTGGCCGGGAACGCCTTCGTCGTCGTACTCATACCAGCCATTGAGGTCGATTCCGGCGGCCTGTTTGCGGGTGGGGTCGAAAGTTACCGAGAGAAAATCGGGCAGAATTTTTTCTCCCACGCTCCTGGTGAAGGTCTGTCCTTCGGCTTCGTCCTTCTGGCGATGGCCTTCGATGCGATGGCCGAAGATCTCGTGGAAGAAGACGCCGGAGGCCCGTCCGGAGAAAATGGCGGGCCCGACGAAAGGCTCGGCGGTGGGCGCGGCAATGAGCGCTTCCACATTATCGCCGATCTTCTTTACGGCGGCGCGAACCACATCGGGGGAGGGAAGTCCGGAGGGCTCGAAGGCTTCGAAGGTCTGGAAATCGGAGACGTCCATGCCGTCTTTGGCCTTACCACTGGCCGAAACGATGATGCGGGCGAAGCCGCGGCCTTGTTCAATGCGGGCGCCCTCGGTCGAGACCAGATAGCGATTGTCGCCGGTCATGGTGACCCGGACGCTGGAGGAGAGGAGGTCGGGATAGTTGCGGAAATCGCGGGACCACTCGCGCGCCATTTGCGTCCAGCGGGTGGAATCGAAAGAGCCCTGGTAAGTGGCCTCGGTGTGGTTGTAGCTTTCGGCGGGAGAGAAGTCGTTCGATTGATCGCGGTCGGCGGCCTTGACCTGCTGGTTGGTCTTGATGCGGATGAGGCGGTCGGCGGCGGCGCGGTAGACGCGATCGGTTTCGATCCACATGCCGGAGGCGAGGGTGCCGGGCACGTCCTCGATGGCGACGGGCGTTCCGGAGGTGAACTGAATACGGTCGCCACGCACACGGCGGTAATTATCGAGCTTCTGATCGCCGACGCGGACGGTGACGTCGAGGTAGCGATTATGTTCATTTTCCGAGAGGTTGAGGACGCCGAGGGTGGCGCCGACCTCGTGGGTGTCGAGATCGGTGACCTCATAGGCCATGAAGTAGGGGGCGGGATCCGCCTTTTGTTTGATGGCCTGATAGTTGCGTTGCAGCTCCTGATTCATGGTGTCGAGGAGAACGCTGTCTCCGGCGCCGAGGACGGCTGCCGATAAGGCAAGGAGCGCCGTGATACGGAGGGTTTTCACAAGATTTGACGATAGCATTGGATGATCACACGTGAGCGGTGGGGCAGTTATAAGGATACCTTGACGGGAGTATGGGTTACGGGAAGATGGGATTTTGGGGGTGGGGATGAGATTGGGGGGCTGGAAAAGCCAATAAAATTGGGTTCGATCGACGACGGCGACTTTTTTGGGCGGGCCGTCCTGGTGGGCGCAGGGGAGATCGGAGGGCGAGCGCCCGCGCGTGAGGTTATGGTGTGCGTCCGGAATCCTCTGGCGGGCTGGATCGTGGTTAGTCGTCGTGTTGCCATATTTGCCGCTCTTATGCTCTCAATCATGGTTCTGGCAGACGGGGCAGCGGGAAAGGTCTCGCTTTCTGTGTAAGTGGTTGGTTTTGTTCAGAAAAATAGTTGAAAATACTGGCAGTGTGGAGTTTGCGGGGCGGGGGCGTACTCCATTGGAGTATACTGAGTTATGCAGACCGTCGTGGAGACGCCGGCATTTGTCGGCGATGCGCGGTCGTTGGGGCTAGCCGAGTCGGAGCGTCTTGGGATCGTGACCAGGATTGCAGCCAACCCGAATGCCGGCGACGTGATGGAAGGAACGGGCGGCGCTCGCAAGGTGCGGTTTGCCGGGAAGAGTAAAGGGAAGAGTGGCGGCTACCGGGTCATCAGGTTCTTCGGCGGGACGGACATCCCGGTTTTCCCGCTCAACATTTTCGCTAAGAATGAGAAGGCCGATCTGACCCCAAAAGAGCGCCGAGTGTTGAAGATCCTGCTTGCGAGTATCGCTTCGAGCTACAGATTGGTCGGGAGGTCGGGATGAAGAAGAGAAAGCTGTCGGCGGGCAAACGGATGATTGAGAGCGCGAGACAAGCGCTTGCCTTTGCCACGGGCGAGGAAAACCACGGCTGTGAAGTACACGTTCCGGCGGAGATCGATGTCCGTGCGATCAGGGAGAAAATCTCCCTTTCGCAGAGTGAATTCGCTAAGTTATTCGGCTTGAGCAAGCGAACGCTCGAACATTGGGAACATGGGCGACGCGTTCCCAGCGGGCCCGCTCGCGCCTTTCTGACGGTAATCGCGCGCGAACCGGATGCGGTCCGACGGGCGCTGCTTGCTTAGCGATCCGATGGCTTTGGCGCGTGATTCGTGTCCGCTGGGGAGAAAAATCCCTTTCGCATTCGTCTTTATGACGACGTGCCTTTTCGCGCGTCGAGCATTCTTTGGTAGGCGTCGAGAAGCCGCGCGCGCGCGCCGGTCCCCATCGGTTCCGGCAGTTCTGACGGCTGGTAGCGGCGGCAGAGTTCCACGGTCTTGCGCAGGCTTTCGGCAAATTCAATGCAGGGCGGACAGCCAGCGAGATGGGTTTCGATCTCCTCGCAGGCGCCGGGCGGAAGCTCGAGATTCAGATATTCGGAGAGCAGGGAAAAGATCTCCCTGCATTTCTCGGTGCGCTCATCGGGCTCCATGGGATTCTCCTCGCGCCTGGCCGCGCAGATAGTTATCCAACTCATGACGAACGGCCAGACGGGCGCGGTGCAGACGGGTCTTGACTACATCTTCGGTCAAATCGAGGATGTGGGCGGTCTCCCCGGTTGACAACTCCTCCACATCCCGCAGCAGCATTACGGACCTGTAGTTTTCGGGCAGCGCGGCGATGGCCCGATCCAGCGCCTGTTTCAATTCCGATTGCAGCAGGTGGCGATCGGGGAGATCGGACCAATCGGCGATCTGCAGTTTGACCGGCAGGAAGTCGTCGAGCGAGAGCTCGTGCGCGGGCGCAAACACACTCTTGCGACGCTTCATCAGGCAGGCATTGCGGGCGATTCGAAAGACCCACGGACGGACACGCTCCGGCTCGCGGAGATGGTGGAAATTCTCGAAAACGTTGAGCAGGGTTTCCTGCGCCACTTCCTCGGCGTCCTCGCGGTGCCCGCACATGAGCCAGCTGTAGCGGAAAATTTTATTACGAAAGTGTTCCACGAAGCGGTCAAACGCCTCCGGTTCTCCGGCGATTAATTGCCGCGCGAGCTCAGTTTCGGTATCCCGATCCAAGGTCCATTATCGCCGCGGGCTCGGGCGGGACTGTCACGGCAACGGAAGCGGGCGCGGCATGGATCGACACTTCGATACGGGGGAAACTGAGCAGGGTGTTGTGAATCAAGCAGGCCTTCACGGCGCGGAGAACGCTCGCGTGATGGCGATTGTCGAGATGGGGAACTTCGACTTCAATCTGAAACGAGGCGAGGCGGGCCGGCTGTTGCGCCTTTTCCGCGTTCACGCGAACTTTCACGCCGCGGGCCGGCAATCCCCGCACCTGCAGATATTGAACGGCATAATACGCCGCGCAGGTCGCGAGCGAGGCCAGCAGGAACTCGGGCGGCGACATGCCTTCGTCGGTGCCGCCGTTATCGCGCGGCTGATCGCAAATGACCCGATGACCGCGGGCCTCGGCCGCGAACTTTGTCCCTCCCAGATAATCGGCCAGAACTTCCATATTTTTGCTTTCCCGATGCTCAGGATGCAAACGGCGGGAAAAGGTGACGCAACTGTCACCGCGGAATGGTAACTGCATCCTGAACACCAGAAGCAATGAATAAAACGCTGCCGATGCTGATTCTGGCGCCCTGTCTGTGTGTGGCGCAGGACGCCATGTCGCTGAAAGACGCGGTTCATCTGGCGCTTGGGAAGAATAAATCGGTGGCCGCATCCGCCGCCGCGGGCATGGCCGCGGAAAGCCGCATTACGCAGGCCCGGGCGGGAAATTTGCCGAAGGTGAGCTACACCGAATCGTGGACGCGCAGCGACAATCCGGTGTTTGTCTTCTCCTCTTTATTGACGCAGCACCAGTTCGCGGAAGAAAATTTTCAGCTGGGGCCGCTGAACAGACCCGACTTTCTGAACAACTTTCAATCGCAGATCGGCGTGGACCAGACGCTCTTCGATGCGGGACGGACGAAACACGCGGTACGCGCGGCCGAGCTGAGCAGGGACGTTACCGGTGAGGAGGGCCGCCATACGCAGATGGACGTGATCGCGGCGGTGATCAGGTGCTGGTATGACGCGCTGCTGAGCGCCGAGCAACTTAACGCGACCGGCCAGGCTATGCGTTCGGCGCAGGCGGATCTCGAGCGCGCGCAGGCCATCCGGTCGGCGGGAATGTCCACCGATGCCGACGTGCTGTCGATCCGGGTCCATCTGGCCAGTGTGCGGGAGCGACAGATCCGGCGCGCGGCGGATCTGGATGTGGCGCGGGCGGCGTTGAACGATGCGCTCGGCCTGCCGCTCGACACGGCGCATACGATGACCGGCGCTTTGACGCCTCTGAACCTTCCCGCGGGGCCGCTGGCGGACTACGAGGGGAAAGCGCTCACCGACCGTCCGGAAGCGCGGGAGGTCAGGCTTGCCACCAGTCTGGCCGAGAACCAGGCGGCCGCGGCGCGCGGCGGATTGCTCCCGCAGGTGGGCGCTCATGCCGCCTTCGAAGCCGATCGTCAGAATTTTTACGATCGCGGGGGCGCCAACTGGCTGGTCTCGATCGGACTGCGCTGGAATTTATTCAACGGCTTCGCCGATAAGGCGCGGATTGCGGAGAGCACGTTTGCGCTGCGCCGGAGCGAGGCCGAACGGGAGCGCGCCGACTCTGCCATCCGCCTGCAGGTGCGGCGGGCGTTTGCCGATCTGCGCGCGGCGGACGAGCGCATCGAGGTGGCCAATGCATCCGTCGCCGAGGCGGAAGAAAGTCTGCGCATCACGCAGAACCGGTATGAAGCCGGCATGAGCAACGTCACCGATTTGCTGCGCACCGAAACCGCGGCGCTGGAGGCGCGCACCCGGCATCTGGCGGCGATTCGCGATCAGCGTGTGGCGGCGGCGATGCTCGAACAGGCGGCGGGGACGCTGAGCGCGGATTCGGAGGTCCTGAATTAAATGTGCATGCGCGCAATGGTTCCGATCGGTTTGGCGATGTGGCTGGCGGGGTGCGGCGAGCCGGCTGTCGACAAGCGGGCGCTATCCGCTCCCGCGGTGGCAGTCTCCACGGTGACGGCGGCTATCGACGCCTGGCCAGCGAGCTACGAGGCGACGGGAACGGTCAGCGCGCGGAACTCGACCGCGATCGCTGCGAAATTGACCGGCTATGTGCGCGAAGTGAAAGTGCAGGCCGGCGACCGCGTACGCGAAGGCGAGACGCTGGTGACGCTCGATGCGCAGGATCTCGACGCCGGCTCGCGGCGCGCGGAAGCGGCGCGGGAGGCAGTGCGGATGGCGGTGCCCGAGGCCGACAGCGGGGTTCGGGCGGCGCAGGCGAATCTGGATCTGGCGCGGGTGACATTTGGCCGCATGCAGGAGTTGTTTCAAAAGAAATCGATTTCGGATCAGGAACTGGATGAGGCGTCGGCACGGCTCAAGGCGGCGCAGGCGGCGTTCGATGCGGCGCAGGCGCGCCGGACCCAGTTGAACTCCAGGATCGCGGAGGTGGATCAGGAAGTGCGCTCGGCGGAAATCGCGCGCAGCTATGCGGAGATTCGCGCGCCCTTCGCGGGGGTCGTGGTCGCAAAGTCGGTCGACCCCGGCAGCCTTGCCATGCCCGGCGCTCCGCTGCTGACCATCGAACGCGAAGGCGCCTACCGTTTTGAAGCGTTGGTGGAAGAATCGCGGCTGGCGGCGATTCGAGTGGGGCAGACGGTGTCGGTTTCGCTCGATGGCCTCGATGGTTCCGTGGATGCGCGGGTATCGGAAATCGTTCCCGCGGTGGATGCGGCATCGCGCGCTTTTACGGTGCGCATCGATCTGCCGGCCCTGCCCTCGATCCGTTCCGGCGTGTTCGGGCGCGCCAGTTTTCGAGTCGGGAGCCGTTCGGTGTTGGCGGTTCCAGCCGGGGCGGTCACGGACCGCGGCCAGTTGCAATCTGTGCTGGTAGCCGATAGCGGCGTGGCGCGGACGCGTCCGATCACGGCCGGCCAGAAGTGGAACGACCGGGTGGAAGTGCTCTCGGGCCTGAGCCCCGGCGAGAAAGTGATCTTCCCGGTTCCGCGCGATCTCGCCGACGGGGCGGCCGTGAAAATAAGCAACGCAGAGGTCCGGCCGTGACGGAGCGTCGGCCGGGCCCGGCGGGAAAACTGGCGAGCGCGTGGATTGGATCGAAGCTGACTCCGCTGGTAATCGCCGGATCCCTTTTGCTGGGAGCCTTCGCGGTGTGGAAACTGCCGCGCGAGGAAGAGCCGCAGATCGTGGTGCCGATGGTGGACGTTTTTGTGCAGATGCCCGGGGCGTCGGCGCGCGAAGTGGAGGAGCGCGTCACCAGGCCCATGGAGAAGCTGCTGTGGGAGATTCCGGGCGTGGAATACATCTACTCGACGTCGAGCCCCGGCATGTCGACGGCGATCGTGCGGTTTCTGGTGGGGCAGGACGAAGAGAAGAGCATCGTGCGGCTGAACCAGAAGCTGAATGCGAATCTGGATCTGATTCCGCCGGGCGCATCGCTTCCGTTGGTAAAGCCGCGCTCGATCGACGATGTGCCGATCCTCGCGCTTACGTTCTGGAGCGGGCGGTATGGCGACTACGAGCTGCGGCGCATCGCGGCGCAGGTGGACGACACCGTGAAGCAGACACCCGATGTCTCGGCGGTGGCGCTGATCGGCGGGGCGCGGCGCGAGATTCAGATTACGCTCGACACAGCGCGGCTCGGCGCCTACAATCTTTCGCCCCTGCAGGTGGTTGGCGCCCTGGGGCTTTCCAACCGGCGGATGAAGTCGGGTGAATTTTCGAATGGCAACCAGCGGTTTCTGCTCGAGACCGGCCAATTTCTTTGCACCGCCGAGGATGTTCGGAACGTAGTCGCGGGCGTTCGGGACGACAAGCCGATTTTCGTTCGCGACGTGGCGCAGGTGACCGACGGCGGCGAGGAGCCCACGCAATATGTGCGCTTCTCGCATGGCAGGGGCTTTTATCCGGCCGTTACGATTGCGGTTTCGAAACGCAGGGGGACTAACGCGGTGACGGTCGGCGAGGATGTGCTCCGGCGTCTGAAACAGTTGCGGGGCGGCGTGATTCCGTCCGGCGTCGAGATGACCATCACGCGGAACTATGGAGACACGGCGAAGGAGAAATCGAATGAGCTGCTGTGGCACATGCTTATTGCCGTGATTTCGGTGAGTGCGCTGGTGGCGGTGACGCTGGGGCTGCGCGAGTCGCTGATTGTGTTTACCGCCATTCCGGTGACGCTGGCCTTGACGCTTACCGTTTTCTATCTCTACGGCTATACGCTGAACCGGATTACTTTGTTTGCGTTGATTTTCTCCATCGGCATTCTGGTGGATGACGCGATCGTGGTGGTGGAGAACATCGTGCGGCATTGGCGAATGCCGTCGAATCACGGGCGGCCGCCGCGCGAGGTCGCGGTGGAGGCGGTTGCCGAGGTGGGTAATCCCACGATTCTCGCGACGCTGGCCGTTGTCGCCGCGATTCTTCCCATGGCGTTTGTGGGTGGGCTGATGGGGCCGTATATGCGCCCCATTCCGATCGGGGCCAGCGCCGCGATGGTGTTCTCTCTTTTCGTTGCATTCACGGTGACGCCGTGGGCCGCGGTGCGGATTCTCAAGCCGGGCGGGCATTATGAGGGCCAACGCGAGGACTTCGTAACGCGGCTGTACCGGCGGTTTATGAGCATGCTGCTGCGCAGGCCTCTGCTGCGATGGGGCTTCCTCGCCGGTGTGGCGATGCTGCTCGTCGCCTCCTGCTCGCTGTTTTATTTCGGCTTCGTCAAAGTCAAGATGCTGCCGTTCGACAACAAGAGCGAGTTCCAGGTGATCGTCGATATGCCCACCGGCACCACGCTCGAGGAGACCGCGCGCGTGACGCAGCTGCTGGCCGAAGAGACGGAGAAGCAGCGCGAGGTGGTGAATGTCGAGACCTATGTGGGAACCGCGTCGCCCTATAACTTCAACGGCCTGGTGCGGCATTATTATCTGCGGCGCGGGCCGAATGTGGCCGATATTCAGGTGAACCTGCTGTCGAAAGACGCGCGGGATCTGCAGAGCCACGAGATTGCTAAACAGGTGCGCCTGCGCATCCAGCCGATCGCCGAGCGCTATGGAGCGCGCGTCAAAGTGGCCGAGGTGCCGCCCGGTCCTCCGGTGCTCGAAACGCTGGTGGCGGAAGTGTATGGCCCGGACCCGATCCGGCGCATTGCTCTGGCGCGGCAGATCAAAGATCTGTTCAGTCGGACGAAGGGCGTGGTCGATGTGGATTGGTATGTGGAGGACGATCAACCGAAGTATCGTTTGATCGTCGACGAGGAGAAGGCGGCTATTAACGGAATCTCGGAAGACGATATCGCGCGCACCATGCAGGCGGCCTCCGCGGGCTATACGGCGGGGCTGCTGCATCGGGATGCGGAGAAGGAGGATGTGGCGCTGACAGTGCGCCTCGGCCGCGCCGCGCGTTCCGATATGGAGCGTATCGGGAGCCTGAAAATCAACGGGCGCAACGGACGGCAGGTCGCGCTGGGCGAACTGGTGCGTGTGGAGAAAACGGTCGAAGACAGGAGTATTTATCACAAGAACCTGATGCCGGTGACGTACGTGACGGCCGATATCGCGGGGGAGATCGAGAGCCCGGTATATGCGGTGCTCAGGCTGGGACCCGAGATCGACCGGATAAAAATTCCGGAGGGCTACCAGATCGAGCAGCATACGGCGGAGCTGCCCAGCGATCCCGGCCGCTACTCGATGAAGTGGGACGGCGAGTGGCACATTACTTATGAGGTCTTTCGCGATCTGGGCATGGCCTTCGCGGCGGTGCTGATTCTGATTTACGGGCTGGTGGTGGGCTGGTTCCAGTCCTTCCTGACGCCGTTGATCATTATGGCGGCGATTCCGTTTTCGCTGGTTGGGATTGTGCCGGCGCACGGTCTGCTGCACGCCTTCTTTACGGCGACTTCGATGATCGGATTCATCGCCGGGGCCGGGATTGTAGTGCGGAACTCGATTATCCTGGTGGATTTCATCGAGCTGAGATTGGCCGAGGGGATGGCGCTCGACGCCGCGGTGATCGATGCCGGCGCAGTACGCTTCCGTCCCATGATGCTTACGGCGGCGGCGGTGGTGGCCGGGTCGTCGGTGATTCTCTTCGATCCGATTTTTCAGGGCCTCGCGATTGCGCTGATGGCGGGCGAGGTCGCCTCGCTGCTGCTTTCGCGCATGACGGTTCCGGTGCTGTTCTATATCTGCAATAAAGGAAGGAGAAAGGCGGTATGACTGTCGACCGGTATCTGCGTATGATGGCGGGTGCGTTCGTGGTGTCGAGCCTGGCGCTTGGGTATTGGGTAAGCCCGTATTGGTATCTGTTCACGGCATTCGTCGGGCTGAATCTGTTTCAATCGGCCTTCACCAACTGGTGTCCGGCGATGACGTTTCTTCGGAAGCTCGGCGTTAAGGAGTAGCCGGCGGGCGATATACTCGCGGCATGAAATTCACCCGCAGGATCGCTATGCAGATGGCCGGCGCCGGGGCTCTGACGCCCTTTGGCGCCGCGGATCTCGATGCCGCTCAGGTGTCGGCCCCGCCAAAGGAGGGGCCGGATACCCCAAAGATCGCTCTCGGGATGCCGGACGCAGGAGCTGGGAGCGGGCCGCCAAGGATCAAACAGCTGGGCGTGAATTGGGTGCTCGGCGGTGGCCCCGGACAGCTTCCGTGGACGGAGGAGGTCCTCACCAAAACGATGGAGCCGTGGAAAGCGACCGGCATCACTGTGGGCAATCTGATGATCAACCTGTCGAGCGACATCCTCTACGGGCGGGAAGGGAATAAGCGCGACGACGATGCGGAGAAGGTCAAACAGTCGATCGTCGCCGCCGGCAAAGTGGGGCTGCCGGTGGTCGAATACAACTTCTACGCGCATCGCGCCATGGAGGGCTACTTCGAGGAGATCGACACCGAGCGCGGCAACTCCGGATGGACCGGCTTCGATTACGAACTGGTGCAGACCGCCGACCGGCAATACCAGACCAGGCCGGAGGAAAAAGGGATGAAGTTCAAAGATCTGCCACCGCTTCCGAACGAGGGCGCGCACAATCTGGACGAAATGTGGAAGAACATCGCGTGGTTTCTGAAGGCAGTGATTCCCACGGCGGAGAAGGCGGGCGTGCGGCTGGCGCTGCATCCCAACGATCCGCCGGCGCCGGTCAGCCGGGGCTCGCAGCAGATCATGGGGACGGTGGCGGGCTGGAAGAAGCTGATTTCCATCGTCAACAGCCCTGCGAATGGCATTACGTTCGACTGCGGGGTGACGCGCGAGATGGGCGAGGATCCGGTGGAAGTCTGCCGCTGGTTCGCATCGCGCGACCGCATCAACCACGTGCATTTCCGCAACGTGCTGGTGATCAAGCCGTATGAACGGTACCGCGAGGTTTGGATCGACGAGGGCCTGAACAACATGTTCGCCGTGATGAAGGAACTGGTGAAGAACAAGTACAGGCACGAGATTTACCCGGAGCATCCGCGGCGTCTGGATTACGATGCGGAGCGGGGACGGATCGGCGGGTATCCCGGTGGCGGCGGATACGCGGCTTATGCGTATAACGTGGGCTATGCGCGCGCCATGCTGCAGGCGGCAATGTCGTAGGTAAACAGGGGAAGACAAACCAGGCGAAGATTAAACAGGCGGTGTCCGTTCCGCATTACTGGGTGGAGAAATAAAGGATTCCGGCGCGGTCGATATCCTGCGCGGTGAAAGCCGGTTCGCGTTCTTCGAACTCGGCTATGGACTGGATGATGTTCAGAATGTCGCGGGGATAACAGGGACGCAGGTCTCCCCCTTTTTCCTCGCAGAGAAGGCGAAGATGCTCGATGGAGTTCTCTTCCACCTGCCACCCGGCGGAGGCGAGGCGGCGCTCGACGATTTCGTCGAAAACGGGCGATGGGACCGCATCCACGAGAATCTTATTCGGGATGCGCCGCAGAAAAGCTTCGTCGGCAAGTTCGGACGGCCGCATGTTGGTCGAGAAGACCACGAACACTTCAAACGGAATGGCGAACTTCAGGCCGCTGCCGATGCTGAGGAAATCGACACGCCGATCAAGCGGAACAATCCAGCGGTTCAGCAGATCGCGCGGCGAGATCAGTTGACGGCCGAAATCGTCGATGACGAAAACTCCGTTATTGGCCTTCATGTGAAGGGGCGCCACACAGGCGCCGGTTTCGCCGTCGCGCTGCAGTTCGAGCATCGAGGAGACCAGTTCGCCGCCCGTTATGATGCAGGGCCGCGCGCACCAGGCCCATCGCTGGTCGCGATCCGGCGGAGGGTTGTCCACCAGGCGATGCACTCCGGGATCGTAAACCACGATGATGGTTCCGTCCACTTCGATAGCGTAGGGGACCCCGACCGGCTCACGGAAGATCCGCAGGAGTCTCTCCGCCAGAGAACTTTTGCCCGTGCCGCTGGGGCCGAACAGAAACATGGATTTCTGAGAAACCAGGGCGGGTCCGAGCCGGTTCAACAGTCCGGCGTCGAGGGTAAGATCGGCATAAGCTTCGCGCAGGCGGGCCCTGGTTACTTTGGTCTTCGCGACCTGGGATCGCACGGCGGTCTCATAGGCAGCCAGAGGAACGGGGACGGGGCCGGCATAGCGGGAAATCTGCATGCGATCCGACGCCGTGGTCTTGCCGGCGACCGAGAGGCAGAATGTGTAGTCATCCCCTATCATGCCCTTGACCTCGATCAGGCGCTCCGATTTCATCCGGTGAAAGATCGTCTCCACAAGCCGAACCGGGATTCTGAGGCTTCGGGACAGGTCCTCCAGGGTGGCGGTTCCCGACTGCAGCACGTGCTTGAGGAAGAGGCCGGTAACAAGCCCCTCCGCAACGCCGAGGTCGGCGAGCGACGCGGGTGAAGGAAACAGGGTGTCAGCCATATTGAGCTATTTCTATTTTGGCTGGACGGAGGGGCCTGCCGGCAATCCTGTAATTCGTTATTACGCCGTTTATTCCCAGGGGAATAAATTAAATTCTCTCCGCTTTGTTGAGGCGCAAACCTTGTGGGCGGAGCGAAGGCACGTACAATGCATTCAATGATGCCGATGCATGAAGTCGTGCGGGATACGAACGTACTGGTGCAGCTTTGCGATCCCGCACAGGGGGCGTCGTATCGGCTCATTCGCCTCATTGGGACGGGTGCATTCACACCAAATATCTCCGTGGCGCCGGCGCTCGAGTACGAAGAAGTCTTAAAGGACTCACCGGTGCAGATGCGGATGAATTTCCGGAGTTTATTTCTCAGGCGTCGAATCTGGCGCCTTCGGTTTCATTCAATCCGCCCGAGCCTGGCCGATCGGGACGATGAATTCGTCCTGGATCTTGCGGCACAGCGCGGAGCGACGATCCTTACGTACAATAAAAGAGACTTTGCCGGGGCTGCGAAGCGGGGCATCGATGCTCTGACGCCCGCGGAGTTCCTGGGCTTGTTGAGGCAGGCAAAATAACGGTTAGCGTAAATATTCCCGAAGATCTCTACCGGCAGGCAAAGGAGATTGCCGAATCTCAGAGCCTGCCCGTCGATGACCTGATCGCATCGGCGTTTGCGGAGCATCTGGCAGCCCGGGAACCGCCTGAAAAAGGAAGCCGCGAAGGGCAGTCGGGATGCTTTCCTCCGGCTGCTCGGGAAAGTACCCGATGTTGTGCCTGAAGAGTACGACCGCATTTGACCTCATTCCTTGTGCGTGGGACAGACGGCTCGGGATATCGCGGTCGGAGCGGAATAAGTGCTGATTGGCATCGGGGCTGGACCCTCCACTGTCATCCCCGGCACACTGGCGTGGTGTTGCAGTCGTAACGCCGGAATGGGTAATTTATATCGATGGCGGTGGCATTGAGGAGATATGGGGCGGCGCTGGCATCGGCGATCATAATGGTCGTCGCGGCCCTGACTTTGCCCGCACAGGAGAAACCTGTCGCCGGTCCATTTACTCCCGAGCAGTCGGCTTCCGGACGGAAGATCTATCAGGGCTTGTGTTCCACCTGCCACGGTCCCGATCTGGCGGGCCACAACGGGACACCTCCGCTTACCGGGAAGGCTTTCTTAAAGGGCTGGCGCGACCGTAGCGTGCAGGATCTGATGGGATACATCCGGACCACCATGCCGCCGCGATCGCAAGGCAGTCTGACCGGGCAGACATCGGCCGAGATTGTCGCGTTCCTTCTCGAATCGAACGGCGCGGCGGCGGGAAGCAGTCCTTTGACGCCGGCCACTAACGTCATGATCCGCACGATCGTTCCGGGCCGGTCCGGAAGTTGATATATACTCATCCGAGGCTGCCCTATGAAGAGAATCGATCCGACGCTGTTTATTGCGGCGCTGTTATGCGCCGTTAGTTTGTCAGCCCAGGCTCCGGCTTTGACTCCCGCCGCGCTGGCCGCAAGGGCTAAAGCGCAGAACGTGCCCGAGATTCCCTGGGAATCGGTGCCCAACTTTCTAAAGCTTCCGCCCAACCTGTATCTCGGTGAAGGCATCGGCGTGGCCACCAACTCGAAGGGGCACATCTTTGTTTACACGCGCAGCCAGGCGACGCGGCTGTTCGAGTTCGATGCGCGAGGAAATTATCTCCGCGAGATCGGACAGGGACTTTACGGCTTTGTCTTCGCGCACGCGGTAAGGGTCGACGCGCAGGACAATATCTGGGCCGTCGACGAGGGTTCGAATATGGTGATCAAATTCAATCCGGAGGGCCGCGTGGTGATGACCATGGGCAGAAGGCCGGAGCCGGTCGACTCGATCGCCGGTGCGCCGATCCCGCCGGATCCGAACAATCCCGGCAAGTATATCTTCGACCGCCCGACCGATGTCGCGTGGGATGCCGCCGGGAATATTTTCGTTACCGACGGCTATGGCAATTCGCGCATCGTGAAGTACGACAAGAACGGCGGGTTCATTGCGCAGGCGGGAACGAAAGGCGCGGAGCCGGGCCAGTTGAATCTGCCCCATTCCCTTGCAGTGGACGCCAAAGGGAACGCCTATGTGGCGGACCGGAGCAACCGGCGCATCGAAGTTTTCGACAACGATCTTAAGTTCAAGACCATCTACGACAATGTCGGGACGCCGTGGGAACTTTGTATAACTCCGGGTCCCCATCAGTACCTCTACTCGTCCAATACATTTCCCGATTCGAACGACTACACGCTGGCTTCGGTGACCGGCGAAGTCTATAAGATGGAGCTCGACGGAACCATCGTGGGTAAGTTCGGCAAGGCCGGCAAGGAACTGGGCGAGTTCAGCGGATTGCATGAGATCGATTGCCGCAATCCGGATCAGCTCTATACGTCGGAAATCCAGTTGTGGCGCGTGCAGAAAATCCTTCTGCATCCCGGCAAGTAAGCGGAGGACTCCATGAAGAGAATCATTTTTGCCGCGGCGGCGCTGTTTTGGGGCGGATTGCCTGGGGCGCAGGCTCAGGAGATTTCCTTTGAAGGCAATATCAATTTGCTGAAGCTGCCGGCGAACGTCTATCTGGGTGAAGCGGCCGGCGTGGCGACGGATTCGAAGGGTAACATCCTCGTCTATACGCGCACCGGAGAATCGGGGACAATGGGCGGTTCCCGGTTCTTCACGCATGGCGGCTCCCGCCTGTTCGAGTTCGACGCGACGGGTAAGTACGTGCGCGAAATCGGTGCCGGGATCTACGGATTCCTGTTCGCGAATTCCGTGCGGGTGGATGCGCAGGACAATATCTGGGCGGTGGATCGCGGGTCGAATAACATCATCAAGTTCGGTCCCACCGGGCAGTTTCTGCAGGTATTGAGCCGCAAGCCGGAATCGATCAATCCGGCGGGCGGCCCGGAAGGCGGTGGTGGAGGCGGGGGACGCGGCGCCGCACCCGCTGGGGGACGCGGCGCGGAAGCGGGAGGTGGACGGGCTCCGGCTGCCGGCGGCGGTGGGCGCGGACGCGGCGGCGTGCCCGGCCAGGGCGTGCAGGGCGATAACTTCAACCGCCCGACCGACATCGCGTTCGACCCGCAGGGGAACATGTATGTCTCCGACGCCTATACCAACGCGCGCATCGTCAAGCTCGATAAGACCGGCCGTTTTATCAAGACCTGGGGATCGAGGGGCTCGGGAGAGGGGCAGTTCAATATGCCGAATTCCGTTGCCGTGGACGCGCAGGGCAATGTATATGTGGCCGATCTCGGCAACAAGCGCATACAGGTCTTCGACGGCGAAGGTAACTTCAAGAGCCAGATCGGCGACATCGGCGCACCCTGGACGCTCTGCATTTCGCCGGGTGCCCACCAGTACCTCTACAGCTCGAACTCCAACCCGCCCGATTCGATGGACAATGGAGAGATCTATAAGATGGAGCTCGACGGCAAGGTACTGGGTAAGTTCGGCACCGCGGGCAAACTGGTCAGGGAATTCGGTACCGTGAATGAGATCGATTGCCGTAATCCGAACACGCTCTATGTCGGCGAACTGACTAACTGGCGAGTGCAGAAACTGACCCTGAAGTAGCCACACCAGGCCCGTCGTTGCCGCGCTATTCCCGGTCGTGATTGATATTTCCGCCCTTCGCCTGGGCGGTGGCCGCCGGGCTCAGGTGAACCGTGTCGGAAGCGGGTTGAGAGGCGGCTTTCGGGGGCTGGCTCTGGATGGGCTGCGTTTGATGCAGCGGAGTAACATTCGATACCGGCGATACGCTCATACGAGTTTTCTCCTGCTGTGTTCTTATCGGCCAGTATCGGATCTCCTTGAAGAATTTCCCGTACCAACTTGCCGAAGTCAGCCTACACCCCTCCCTCACGGTCGCGGCTCGCAAGTCATTACCGAGCCGCGCGCGTAAGCAAGCGTGACGATACGCCAATCTATTGCAATTAGGTACTAACCGACGGCGACCGGGACTGCCGCGGCGACATCAATGCACGCCAGACAGAACGCCGGCAGATCGTCGGGCTTACGCGAGGTCACAATGTTCCCGTCGGTCACCACTTCGCTGTCTTCCCAATGCGCGCCCGCATTCACCACATCGTCTTTGATGGCGAAAAACGACGTGGCGCGCTTCCCCCTCAGGACACCCGCCGAACACAGCACCCAGGGGCCGTGGCAGATGGCGGCGACGAGCTTACCCCGCCTGTCGATCTGCTTAACAAAATCGATCGCCTTCGGATGCCGGCGGATGAAATCGGGCGCGAATCCGCCGGGCGCGAGGACGCCGTCGAAATCGTCGGCGCGCGCCACGTCGTAAGAAATATCGGCTTTGCAGGGGTAGCCCAGTTTACTCGGGTAGGTGTCACCCGCCTTCGCCCCCACGGTCACGACTTCGGCGCCCGCCTCCCGGAACCGGTAGAGCGGATACCACACTTCCATTTCCTGGTACAACTGGTCGACCAGGATCGCGATGCGCTTGCCTTTGAGATCCATACCCGGATTTTATCCCGCCCGCGGACCTCGATCCAAATGCCCCGTAAGGCCGGGGTGGTATTCTACACTCGATGAACGGGCCGGACGCGTTGTCGCTGCTGGAACTGCTGAGCGGACGCCCTTCCACGCTTGAACTGGATCGCGCCGCGCTCGAAGTGGCGCGCATCGGATACCCTGGCATGGACCCCGCGCCGTATCTCGCCGAGTTGGATCGCCATGCCTGGGCCATCGCCGACCGCGCGCGCGATCTCTCCGACGGCGAACGCTTCGTCGCGGCCGCCAACGCTTATCTTTTCGGCGAATTGGGGCTGCGGGGCAATCAGGAAGACTATTACAGCGCCGAAAACAGCTATCTGCATCGCGTCCTCGAGTCGAAGACGGGTCTTCCCATTACGCTTTCGGTGATTTACATCGAAGTGGCCCGGCGCCTCGCGAAACCGGTGAGTGGCATCGGCCTGCCGGGACACTTCGTGGTTCGCTACGACGATGGCCGGTATTCCACCTTCATCGATCCTTTTCACGAGGGAGCGCTGGTGGACGCTGCCGGATGCCGCGAACTGGCGCAGATGGAAACGATCGAGCCGGAAATGCTGGCTCCGGTGGACCGCCGCTCCATTGTGCTGCGCATGCTCAACAATCTGCGGCGCGCGTATTTCGCCGGCCGCGATTCGGAAAAGGCGGTGCGCCTGCTGGACCTGCTGATCGCAGCCGATCCCAACAACGCCGGCGAACACAAGCAACGGGCCGTGGCGCTGATGCTGGAGCAACGGGTTGCGGAATCCCTGGCGGCTTTCAAGCGGTATCTGGAACTATCGCCCAATGCGCCGGATCGGGAACGGATTCACGAGCAGATGCGCAATCTGGCGTTCTGGATGGCTTCCCGGAATTGAAAGCCCGAGCCGGAATCGAGACCAGTGTCCCGCTATTGCAATTTCTTCCTGGCGCGACGCCGCATGATGATGAGCGCGATCAATACAACGGCCAGGATGGCGCAGACGATGGTGAGCGTGTTGTTCGAGCCGCCGCTGCTGGCCGGCGGAGCGTCCTGTAACAGGAGAGCCGTCAGATTCGAAAGTGCCATTTGAACCTCCAGTTGTCCGTTTCTTTACAACGGGCACACCGCAGTATATCGCGAGTTAACCGGAAAAGGAACAGCGAAATCCTGGAGAATCGGGGTACAATCAAGCCTTGGAGCGTTTCTGCAATGCAGGTGACGCCTTTCATTTTTGATCCAACGCTCAAGAATGAGGGAGTCGGCCAAAGCAGCGCCGGTGCGCTGGTCCCTGCCGGTGTAAGAGCCGGTGGATGGCCCCTGAAGGCGCTCGGTTGATTCCCACCCTTTACAAAAGGGGGTCAAAAGCGGGTCGGCACGGCAGAGCGGTGCGCTCCAAATTCACTTTTTGGCGGTAGCTTCTTCGGTGGGCGGAAGAATCCGCACGCTGCTGGCCGCAATCTTGCCGTTCCGGTCCATCCCGAGGTCGTAGGCGACGCGCGTGCCGGGCGCAAGGTCGGTGGCCTGGCCCTGGTGCAGCCTCGAAATGTGAAAGAAGATATCCTTGCCGCCGTTTTCCGGACGCAGGAAGCCGAAGCCCTTCTCTTCAAAGTAGGTCATGACGGCGCCTATCTGCGCCTCCGCCAGACCGTCTTCCGCCGGTTCGCCGGCCGCCGCTGGGGTGGTTTGGGGCCGTCCGCTCTTATCGCCGACGCCCTGCTTCAGCAGAGCCAGGTCCTCGTCGGTAAGCTCGCCCGCCGGCTGTCCCGCCGAGGGCATTTTCAGATTGGGGTTCTTCTTGAGAGCCTCTTCGAAAAGGCGTTTCTGTCTGGCGTTCAAACGTCGGATCCTTTAGTGTTCAAATACCCGCTTGTCAGGCCTGCGCAGGAACGGCGACAGCTTTCGGCTTGCGTGCCCGCGAGGCGCGCTTTTCGGCCGGTGGCTGCCGGTCGCTCTTCTTCAGAGAGCCAATCACCATCGGCGTGACGAACTTCTTTTCGCCGTGATCGTCGAACTTGATTACAATGCGCTCATCGCTGCTCGACAGCACGGTGCCCAAACCAAATTTCTGGTGCTCGACCTGAGCCCCCTGATTAAAATTAGCCATGTTAGTTGTAGGATGACTCCTTGTGGACAGAGCCTGTCGCGGCGAAGTGGGAACAGTGCGGGCAAGCTACACTTCGATATTACCACAACGGCAGGATCCTCCTTTCTCATCAAGATGAGCCTGAAGGACAGGATCGGGATCGTCGGCATCGACGACTCGGAAGCGACGAGCCTGGAGCAGATCCGGGCGTTTCCTGAAGAGAGCGGCAAAGTGCGGTTTGCCGGTCAGCGCCGCGAGGAGGTATATGCGTGGACCGGGCGGACGCTGGTAAGGCACCAATACCCGGCCCTGAAGCGGCGGGAAAAAGGCGACGCAATGGGAAATCGTGGCGGCCACGCCGCGATCTCCGAACACTGGCTGTTCCACCGCGCCGGCCGTTCCCTCTTCTTTCAAAACCAAAACCGAAAGGAGTTCTCCGCTACCGGCCTTCCTTCTTCAGTTCAGGCTCATTCATTCGATGAGAATATACTGCCACGGTATTTCCAGTGCCATCTGGCGCACAGACTCGTCTGTGCCGCCTCGACACTCCGGTCGACGCCTGCCCAGGATTACTCGAACACCAAATATCTTTCCGAATTCGAAACGTAAACGCTGCGGAACAAATTCACCGGCATCAGCCCGGCCACTCCCGGCTCCGCTCGGTCCGGAATCGTCACTGCCTCGCCGCGCCACACGCTCCGCCCCTCAATGCTCAGAACCCTGGTCGCCAGACCCGCCATCTGCGATCCGGCGACCGTCTTCATATAAATCATGTCGCCTTTCGCCGCCTCGATGCCATACAGGATCAACCGGGCCACACCCGAATCCAGCACCAGGTCGCCGAGGTTCGTCGTAATCGCCGGGCGGCCGTCCACGTTTCTGAGTCGCGCCCGCCGCCCAGTCGGATTCTGTTTGCCGAATTCCAGCCTCTTGCCCCGCAGATCCAGCAGGTAATCGAACCGCGACAGAAACGCCTGCCCCAGGATGCCCTGAATATCGCGCGAGAGCTGGTGCACCACCTCCATGCCCGCAAACAGGAACTCCTGCCGGTCCGCCCGCGCCTCTCCGAGCGTCACCTCAACCCCGTTGCCTCCCGGCGCCGTGACCGTTCCGACCGCCGTGGCCAACTCCGTCCGGAATGTCGCCTTCAGCCCGATAGCCTGCGCCAGCCCCGGCTCAATATGGTTCGACGTAGTGGCCGTATCCACCAGGAATCGATAAGGTCCATGGCCGTTCACGAAGACTCCATCGACGACCGGCCGGCCCTGCACAACCCGAACCTCGACCCCGCCCAACAGAGGGCCCGCGACAATCCCGAATATGAGAATCAGGATAAGAATGTCCTTACATTACGGTAAGGTTACAAAAATGCAACATTAGGATTACAAATATTTACATGTGCGACAGCCGTGACCTCGTACAACGACGTGCAGACCAGTTTTATCCAGGATAAGGTCATCTGGTCGTCGATGCCATGTGGTCAAGCCCGTCGACTCTCCATTTAATATGGAATTAAGTGGAACGCAAGCACATCTCACGCGGCCTTCGCTTTACCCTGACCTCGGTCTACACGCTTCTCTTCACCCTCCTGCTGCTGGGCGTAAGCCTCCTCTTCCGCCACAATCTCGCCTCCACTCTGAACGAACAGGCCTATGACGATCTCGACCAGAGCTGGGCCGTCGTAGTCTCCAACCTCCGCATCGAGAACGATACCGGGCAAGCCAACTACCATGCGGCCTGGTTCTTCGACCTCGCCAGTCCCGACGAAGCCGGCATCAGCGCGCGCATCAAAAGCATCTACATGGTGGCCGATCAGAACGGCAACCCGCTGCTCGACCAGGGCGCGCCCTCCTACTCCGCGACCTATCGTTCCCTCAGCCCTCCCGATACCCCGGCCCAGATCCAGCGCGTCCTGGCTTCCAATCAGCCCACCTGGATCACCAAGAAGGATCCCCATGGCATCCCTTACCTGATCCGCCAGGGCTACGTCACCAGCGAGGACCATTCGCGAAAATTTTTCGTCGCCATCGGACGCTCCTCCGAGGAATCGGACAAGCTGATTCGCAGCTTTACCTGGCTCTGCGTCGGCCTGATTCCTCTCGCCATGCTCACCGGCCTGGGCACCGGCTGGATCTTCGCGGGCCGGGCGCTCACCCCGGTACTCGAAATCGCCCGCGCCGCCCAGCGCATCAGCGGATCCAACCTCAGCATGCGTATTCCGTCGCGCAAAGCCGGCGACGAGCTGGATTATCTGATCGAAACCTTCAACCAGATGATCGAGCGCCTCGAACACAATTTCAATCAGGTCCGCCAGTTCTCGACCGACGTCTCGCATGAGCTGCGCACGCCCATTACGGTAGTCCGCGGCCAGCTCGAAGTGGCCCTGTTTACCGCCCAGACGGCCGAGCAATACCGCGAAGCCATCGTCAATTCGCTGGCCGATATCGAGCGCCTTTCGCAGATTGTACGCGCGCTGCTTCTGCTCTCGCAAGCCGAAACCGGCCAGGTGATCCTGCAAAAGCAGAGCCTCGACCTGGTCGAGCTCGCCGAGAGCATCACCGATCAGTTCCAGATTCCCGCCGAAGGAGCCGAAATCGAACTGACCTTTGCCGCCAATACCCGCCACTGTCCCGGCGAATTCGATCGCATTCAGATCGAACGCATGCTCTCGAATCTCCTCTCGAACGCCATCAAGTTCACGCCGCCGGGAGGGAGTATCAAGGTCGTGGTCGACCGCGCCGGCGAAGAAGCCGAGATCCGCGTCGAGGATACAGGGCAGGGAATTCCGCCCGAGCATCTTCCCCTCATCTTCGACCGCTTCTACCGCGTGCGCGGCCCCCATGAGCCGGTGTCGCCCGAAAAGGGTCTCGGTCTGGGCCTGAGCTTCGTCGCGTGGATCGTCCGCGCCCACGGCGGCGCCATCGATGTCCAAAGCGAGCCGGGCAAAGGTACCACCTTCCGCATCCGCCTGCCGCTTAACGCGCCCGTAGCCCCGGATGAAGCCGCTTTAATCGTAACTAATAGCTGATCTGCCGGGTTTCCACTTATTCTGAATACAGTGACCCGGCTCCTGAGCGTTCTCCTGCTGTCCCTCGCCTTGCCGTTTTGCACCATGACGCCGTTTGGCACCACGCTGGCACAGGATACAGCCGCACCCAAAAACGCTCCCGCCAACGACATCTTTTCCGGCACCGTTTCCGAGCTGACCCCCGATTCCATCACGGTGGTCCGCAAGCCGCCCGCCCGCGACGCCGGCGCCAGAAAATTTCTGCTCGATTCCCAAACCAAAGTCGAAGGCAAGCTCCGCGTCAAGGCGCGCGTGACCGTCCGCTGCCACGCGGACGAAGACGGCCAACTGCGCGCCCTCCACATCATCGTGCGCTGAACCGGGCCCCTCGAATCGTTTGGCGCCTGCCGGCATCGAATGAGACATCATGTCGCGTAGTAGAAGCGTTCGGCGCGTGACGCCGGCCCCGCTCGTAACCGACGGCGAGGGCGTGCTGATTCACCGCGTTTTTCCCAACCACCAAATCTCCGAATTCGATCCCTTTCTGTTGCTCGACCACATGGGCCCGGTGGAATTGAAGCCCGGCGAGGCCAAGGGCTTTCCCGATCATCCCCATCGCGGCTTCGAGACCGTAACCTATCTGCTCCACGGCGAATTTCAGCACCGCGATTCCTTCGGCCACCACGGCGTTCTCCACCCCGGCGACGTGCAGTGGATGACCGCCGGCTCGGGCCTGGTCCATTCCGAAATTCCCGGCGACAACCTCAAGAAAAACGGCGGCAAACTCGAAGGCTTCCAGCTCTGGATCAACCTGCCGAAGCGCGACAAGATGAAACCGCCGCACTATCAGGAGATCGCCGCCGCCAGTATCCCGGTGGCCGTCAGCGCCGATGGCAAAGTCAAGGTAAAAGTGATTGCTGGCGAGGCCCTCGGCGTGGAGGGAGCGGTCGAGACCCATATCCCCATCGAGTACCTGCACTTCCAGCTCTCTCCCGGCGCGAAGCACGTTCAGGAGCTGCCGAAGAGCCTCAACGCCATGCTGTACGTAATCGGCGGCACGGTCGAAATTGCAGGCCGCGACGTCTCGGAGTTCCATCTGGCGGCGCTCGGCAACGATGGAGATACGGTCGAATTCTCGAGCGCCGCCGGCGCCGAATTGTTGCTGCTGGCGGCCCAGCCGATCCACGAGCCGGTAGCCCGCTACGGCCCCTTCGTCATGAACACGAAAGACGAGCTGTATCAGGCCTTCGAGGACTATCGCAACGGCAAAATGGGCGCCATCACCGTCGCCCCTTGACGCGCTCCACCGCCTGCTTGCACTGGTCCGCTTCCGGAGCAATCCGGCAGGCGGCCTGAAACTGATCGAGCGCTTCCCCAAAAAGGCTGAGCGACTCGTCCGCAATCCCCAGCTCATACCGCGTCACATAGTCGTTCGGGGCCGCCGCGGCCACCTGCTGCAGCTCGGTGCGCGCCGCCTGATAGCTCTCGTTCTCGATCAGCGTCACGCCCAGATCGCGCCGCGCCAGAAGGTTCCGTGGATCCGCCTTGAGGATGCCGCGAAATACGGCAACCGCGGCCTCATACCGCCGCGCTTCCAGCAAATTCAAAGCATCCTCATAGCGCAGCAGCTCCGGCAACTTATCCTTCGGATCCGCCGCCGCACCCGAAGCGGCGCCACGCGGACCGGGAGCAAGATACCCAAGCGACTCGAGCACTTCTTTACTCCGCTGCGGATCGCCCGCAGGCGTCGCAGCCGGCGCAGGCGTCACCAATTTCCGTAGCTGCTCGCGCAACCTCGAGGCCTCGCCGGCATGCGTCGAAATAACGCTATTCAATTCGCCCGGATCTTTCCCCAGGTCATACAGCTCCGGCCGCGGCGCATCGATGTACTTATACGCCCCCACCCGCAAACTCCGCAACGCCGCCCACCCGAAGCAATCGCGCGCATACACGCTCTCGCTGTAAACCGGCCGCGCACTCCCATCGAGAAAGCTCCGGCCTTTAAACCCCTGAGGCGCGGGAATCTTCAGAAAATCGAGAATCGAGGGCGCGACGTCGATTAAACCCACCGGCTGCTCCACGCGTGCCGGAAGCGGAGCCGAACCCTGCGGCCAATGAATAATCAACGGCACATGCAGAGTGCTCTCATAAACGAAATATCCGTGGTCCGATTCGCCGTGATCCCCCAGGCCCTCGCCATGGTCGGCCGTAAGCACCACCAGCGCCTTGTCCCACCAGCCGTCTTTCTTGAGCGTCTGCTCGAATCCGCCCAGTAACCGATCTACTTCCTCAAGCTGCGCGTCGTAAGAAGGCTGCCGCCACGGCCGATGCATATCGAACAGATGCACGAACACAAAAACCGGCTGGCCGCTATGGCCTGCGAGCCAGCGATCATGGCCTTCCAGCCATTGATTGGCCGCGCGAATCACCAGCGCCCCAGGCCGCCGTTCGCGTACCGAATAAGGATTGTGCGGACCGCCGGCGAACAGCATGGTGCCCGATAGCTGCGAGAACGCCTTAAAGCTGAACGGGCTGTCATACGTGTCGAAGCCCCGGTCGAGTCCCAGTTCGCGCTCGAGAAAAATGCTGCCGATGAATGCCGCCGTCTGATAGCCGCGCCCTTTAAGTACCGAAGCCAGCGTAGTCAAAGCGGGAGGCACGCTCCCGGCATTCTCTTCCACGCCGCTCTGGAATGGATAAGTCGAAGTCATCAAAGTCGTATGCGAAGGAAGAGTAAACGGAATCTGCGTCTCGGCCGCCGTGAACACGCTGCCCGCATCGCCGAACGAATTGATATTGGGCGTGCGGGCGCCCAGGCGATCGGCGCGAAGAGTATCGACCGAAATCAAAATAACCGGAGTCTGTGCCCAACAACTCAAAACCGCCAGCAACCCCAGGCTCCCGAGCTTCTTCCTCAACGCATCACCGCAAGATCCGGAATATAACACCCAATAGCAGCCACTTCCGGCCGAGCCACCGCCCGCCCGCTCAGCACGGCCTCAATCGCATCGCGCAGATCGCGCTCCGTAACCACGCTCCGCTGTTTCCCCAAAGCCGCATAAGAATTATCGATCCGCCCCCGATAAGCGATCGATTCGTCCGCGCGAATCAAAACCGCTTCCGGAGTAACGGTAGCCCCGGTAGCGGCCACCAAAGCGTGCGTCCGATCCACAAACTTCGGATACCCCCCATGCCCATAATCGAGCGCGTGCTTAGCCGCTTCGATGTCGCTCAGCCCCGGATCGACATAAACCAGAGCGCACGCCACCCCCCGCGCCGAATATTCGTCGCAAATCCGCCGTATTTCAGGAGAATACCGGTTCGAAATGGGACAATCCCGCGAAATAAAAAACAGCGCCTTGAGGCCCCCCTTCTCCACCTTCAGCGGCTCCCGCTCCACGCCGCCCACATCCCGCATCCTGATGGCGGGGTGCAGGACGACCGTGGCGTATAGAACAGGAGCCAGCGCCAATGCGGCGAACCACCTCATTCCGCGAGCAGGGTCCGCACCTTAAGCGCCAATGCCGGATCCGCCATCATGCGCTCCCGCGCCATCTGCGTGCGATGCCTCAGATAATCGCCGCGCAGCGTCTCGAGATCGGCCTGCTGATGCGGCACCGCGATCAGCGTCACGCTCCCCATCTCGTCCTTCGATTGTTCGCCCCACGTCACGCGCACCGGCGGACTCGAAGGATTTCGCGGGTTCTCCGCCGAATTATCCCAATGGATCTCCGCCTCCAGCCGGGTGCCTTTCGGCAGCGGCGCCAACTGCTGGAAAAAATAGCGATCCTGCCACGCAAAATCCCAATCTTTAATCCAAAGCATGGTCTTCACATCGCCGCTGGGCAAGGTGGCAGTCAGCTTGAGCTGCTTGCCGATATAGTGCGCATGCGCCGACACCCCCACCGCATCCACATCGGCCGGCAACGTATAAGAATCGCGAATCACAAAGTCTTTCTCACCCGCCGGAATATCGAGGCCCGAGAACAGCGAATAAACCGGCGGCAGCTGGATCGGAACCAGCGTGCGCTCCGGCGCCTTATTCGCAAAATAGAACCCGATCAGAGACTTCTCCACTTCCGGCTTCCCGGTCGGATGAAAGTGATACTGAATCACCAGATCCGACCCTTTCTTGACGAAAAGCGCGAGCCCCTCGGGATAGAAGTGCGGTTGCGCACCGACCGCCCATCCACCCAGCGGCTCCGTCGCGCCGCCCGCCCGCATGCCGCTGAAGCCCGGCTCGGGACCCTCCTGGGGACGTTCGTGCACCTTGCCGTTGGGATCCGCGAAATACAAAACATGATGCACCACCGCCCGCGCCGAAGGCCGCATATCGATCGCCGTCACCCACTTGTCTTCGGCGAGCCCCAGCGGCAGCGCAATGTTGCGGTAAATATCGGAGCCGTCCGCCGGCACATGGTAAGCTGCCGGCATTTCAACGACCAGATCCGGTTCGCCCAGCATCCATCCCGACGTGAACTTCGGCGGCGTCGGTTTACTCGCCGCACTGCCTTCCGGCATGCCCGCTTTAACCCACTCTCCGATCAGCGCGATGTCGCCGTCCGTGAGCCGCCGCGAATCCCGATACGGATACGAGGCCTGCTCCGGCTTCCACGGCGGCATCAGGCGCGATGACGTCGCCGCCGCGATGATTTTGGCCTTCGACCTGACGTCCTGATACGAGAGCAAAGAAAACGGCGCGGCTTCGCCCGGCCGATGGCACGACGAGCAGTGGTTGTAAATGATGGGCGCAATCTGCCCATTGAACGTGACGGGCTCGGCGGCTGCAGGAGAAACCGCAAAGAGCATTGCCAGAAAATAGCGCATAAATGTGGGACAGGCTTCAGCCTGTGAGTCTAGAATACGAAAGCAAGCCCGCCGCGGAAGCTGCGTGGCGTATTCACCAGCACCAACTGCTGGCCATCCGCCAGCGAAATCGGAAGATATCCCTGCGCCAGCAGATTGCGCAGCTCGGCCGAAGCCTCCACGCGCCAGGGCACCCCGGGAATTTGCGGAATGGGCTGCCTGAAGATGATATTCAGACCTGGCTCGGGCCGCGGCGACTGCGTCGCAAACAGCGGTCCCGGCAGCGACGAGCGGTAATCCGTCCATTCGTAGCTGGCAATGAACCGGGTCCCCGTGGTTTTCACGGTGCCCGTACCGCGCAGCGTAAGAGCCGGACGGTGGCTGTCCTCGAGGGCGCGCCGCAGGTCGTTCGCCGATTCGATCCCCGCATCCGTATTCAAAGCGATCACGCCGATCGATCCATAAGTCGCGGTGATCTTGTAAGAATCGCCCAGATCCTGCGTCACCGATGCCATGTATCCCGTCGATTGATACCGGCCCGCGTCAAACAGCGCGCTGTTCGAAAAAAGGTCGGGCATCAGATCGCCGGGAAAAAGTCCGCTGGCCGGATTGGCGACCGTCAGAGCCGTGTTGCCCACATTCTCGCTGTAGACGGAAACCCGGTATTCGCGGGAACCGAAACGCTGCGAAAAGCCTAACTCATAATCTTCGCCGCGCTGCACTTTCGACTGGCCGTTGCCGAGCGTCACCTGCGGCAGAGCTGCCAGTGCCGCCAGATCGCGCTGCAGATCCGCATTCTGATCCGACGCGCTCATGCCCAGCTCGGGACGCGCGTTGCCCGAAGTCCACGTGAAATCGATCGTCCCCCGCGGCACCGCATAATTCAGCCTCGCCCACGGACTCAGATAGTGCAGCCGGTCGACGAAAGAAACCATGTCCAGCTCAAAACCATACTCCGCGCTCAGCACGTCGCTCAGCTGGGTCTTGTCGGCATAACTTACCGCCAGCGTGCGCAACGCGGGCAGGGAACCCTCCGGCGCGCTGCCGCTTCCCATCCCGGCGCGCATCGGAACGAACATCTGCCGCAAAGTGACGGAAACCGCCGGAGTCGACCCCAGAAAATCGCGGCTGTACGTGGTGCGCAGCGCTGCGTCGGGCGATCCCGTGACAGCCGCATAGCCCACATTGCCGCTCACCTGGAGATGATTGCCCCCGTACATCGAAGTGGCGAACGCAAACTGCGTCCCGAGATCGGCTTCCCCGGTATTGCCCACCATCTGGGCGCCGTCGCTGGCGGAAATCTTTACCAACCCGCGCGACTCGCTGAATACCGCCGTCTTCTCCGCATCGTCCGCGTTCGCCGAACCGGCAGCCGTCCCGAAAGCCGCGCCGCTCGATACCGGAAACATCCTCAATACCGGGCGCAGCGATGAATCGGACCGCAGCACCCATTTCCAATCGTCGCCCATCAGCCCGCCCGCCGACGGTAAGGTAGAGAGCAGTTGGACCGAGCTGAAAACTTTCGAAAGATTCACCTCAAGCAGGCTCCGCATGCCCGGTCTCACCTGCACGTGATCCCGCATGGCCGGAACGAAATTTTCCAGCGTCACGCGGATCGAATAGAGATCCGGCAGCAGATCGTCGAACGTGAAGTTACCGCCGATATCGGTGGGAATGCGCTGCAGCAGGTGATCCTGCCTGTTAAAAAGCAGCACCAGAGCGCCCGCCCGCGGTTGGCCCGCATAATCCGTTACCAGCCCGCTAAGTTCGCCGGCGAAGCGAATCGGCGCGCCCGCCTTTGCCAGAGACACCGGGAGCAAAGCTATGGCCAGGAGGCCCGTGACCGGCACCGACTTGAACAGGCTGAAACGCCTAGCGCCCGTAATTGCTCCTATCCACTCCGGTCACCCACTGCGGGGTGTACCTTGATTCAGTTTACCGTAAAATTCGCACTCGGAACTTTCAATGTCTGATTTCCCCGCTTGTCCACCGCCGTAATCTTCAGCGTGTAGGTTCCCGGAGTCATGTTTTTCAGGGGAAGCAGCTTCTCGATCGTTACCTGATTGGCCGAAGCATTGGGAATCTTCGACAAGTCTTCCGTGAAATCGAGCACCTTGTCCGTCGCCCCGACCTTGCTGATTTCGTACTGAATATCACCGCTCGGCTTCTGGGTCTTCTCGTCCGGCTGAAAATTATAGACCTGCAGATAGATTCCCATCTTGTCGTCGCGGTTGAATTTGGCGTTCAGCTTAGGCCGAACCTTGCTGTCGCCGATGGTGAACATGCCGCCGCCGATGCTCTTGGTTGGCAGCGGCTGAATCTGGTCCGCCAGAATCAGGCTGCTCGAAGCCAGCTTCTCGTCGTCGAAATGCGGCACGTCCAAGGCGACTTCATAGTTGTTTACGTTGCCGCCGATCGTGTCCTTCACCACCACGTTCAGCCGGTACCGGTTGGGCACCAGCACAACCGATTCCTGATAGATCGATTGCTGCTTCTTCGCCTGCTCCAGTAACTCCGGCGGCTCGTTAATTTCGAGATCTCTCTCAAACGTCGTAATGGGCCGGCGCGTCATGCTGGTCACGCGGCCGAAGATGTGGATATCCGCCTTCTCTACGCCGTTCTTCGCTTGAAATTCCAGATCCTTGTTTTCGAACTCTACCGTCACCAGCGTGAACACCGACGTGTCTGTGATGCGCACGTAATCCACGCGCGCCACCATCGGCAGCACGTTGAACGTCACGCGCGTATTCACCTGGGCTTCCAGGTCCTTGTACTTGACCGGTGGCGGATGCTGCAGCTTGGCGAACGTTTCGAGACGCGTGAATTCGTTATAGCTCGCAGGTGTTCCACCCAGTGCCGCGCCCATGTGGGTGCCGTCGGTACGCTGGAAGCGGGCCGTCTTTGAGCTCAGGCCCAGTTGTTCGGCCAGCGTCAGACCGGCGTTCGGAACATACAGCAGGGCGTCCTTTTCCGACGGGTCCATCGTCATGTGATACTCGCCCGTCATCGTGGTGTCGACGAATTCGATAATCACGTCGTTGCCGATGCCCTCTATATAGCGATAGCGCCAGTCTTCGAACGGATAGGTCGAAGTCTCGCCGCCGCCTTCCGCCATGGGACGGTCGTAAGTGCCGCCGGAGGGGTGCGATTCGATGTCATCGGGAGGGCCGAACGTGATGTAGATGCGGCCGCGGTCGGTCTTCCAGCCGGGAATGCCCGAAGCGTAATGCTCGTTGGCGTACGCGATGCGCCGGTAATGCTCTTCCTTAAATTCGTTCTCGATGGTGTCCGGAGTGGGGTCGCGCCGCAGCCAGAACTGTTCCACGAACTGCTCGCGCTCCTCGTCGGTGGCGAACTGTTTGAACGCCTTCCGCTCTTCGTCCGTGATGATATAGGCCACGTCCTCGTTGAGCCACTTCTTCCACGGCGTTTCGAGTTCTTTCTTGAGCGCGGCTTCTTTTTTCTTGCGTTCTTTCTCGGTCAGGGGCTTGGCTACGGTTTCGCGGTTGGCCGGGACGGCGGCCTTCTTCTTGCCCGGCTTCTTCGCGGCAGCCGGAGCCGGCGTTGTATCCGGCGGAGCCGTTTGTCCCGATGCCGCCGGCGCAGGTGTCGCTGTTGCCGCAGGTGCTGCGGCGGGCGCGGGCGCAACCTGCTGGGCGATGATCGGAGCAACCACGAGAAGAAGAGTCAGGCCGATTGACGAGACCCAAAGACCTTTTGCACTCATGAATTTGTGTCCTCGGGAGGAGCTATGCACCTTTCAGTGTATCTCAGACGCGGGATGTTGAAAACGGGTTTCGATTGGTGTCTGGATGGCCCACTGCCGGCCCGGTTCAGTCCCAATGCTTTACCTGCGGCCAGATCTCGCTCAGCGGCTGCTTCAAACCCCGGCAATAGTACACGTCGAAATGCTCGTAAGGCATGGAGTAAGGGTGATAGACCGTGGCCACCTTCTCCACGCTGTTGAACCGCGCCTCGAGGTCCGCCAACCGCCCGTCGAGGACAATCACGCTCTCGCCCGTATACCCGCGCGGCCCCCACAGAAAGTAGCTCTGGTGCCCACTGATGGCCGGCGGCAACCCATACTTCGGACCGAACAGGTCGATCGCACCGGCCTGCCCATAGATCTGCCCGAAGATCGCGGTCTTGACCCGGATATCGGGCGGCAGGCTGTTATAAACCCGGCCCACCGTAGCCGCCATCTCATCCCACCCGAACTGGTCGGCAAAAATTTGCGGAAGTGGCCCCAGCCTGTGCGTTTCTACGCGAGGCTGCTCCAGATGAAGCGCCTCCGTATATCGGATGTACTGCTCGGGAGGCAGCACCGGAATCGCCATCGGCGCAAGGATCGCCGCGGTCACCACCAGCAAAGCCGGCCAGGCGATTCGCGCCCACACGAAGCCCGGCCGCCTGAGCCAGTTCTCCCAAACCACCGCCCCGCCGGCGAACAAGATCGGGAAGGCGGGAAACAGATAGTAAATCCGTGGGCTTTGCATCACGATCACGGCCGCCGTAAACACCCAGGCCCATCCCAGCGCGCGGAACGGCTTGCCCAATGCCGAAAAGAAAAAGAACCACAAGCCGCCCACCCAGAGCGGCAGAGTGAGAGGATGCATGGCCAGAGTCTCCTGACCGAAAAACGCCCACGGCGTGAGAGCCACATCCCGCCCGCTGCGCCGTATATTCGCCTGTAATTCGAGGAACGGGAAATGATGCTGCACATTCCACGCCACGTTCGGCAGGAAAATCAAAAACGCGATGGCAGCGGCTATCCAGGGCCAGCGCCGAAGAAGCAAACGGCGTTCGGGTGTAAGCAGCAGGCCGAAAACCAATCCGGCGCCGAAGATCAGCATCGAGTACTTGTTCTCCAGCCCGAAGCCCGCCAGCACCCCGAACCAGATCCAAAGCCCCTGATTGCCGGTTTTCACAATCCGGATCAGCAACCAGGCGCAGCCCATCCAGAACAGCGGCTCGAATGCGTTCATCGACAAGAAGTGGTCGATCCCCAGAATGCCCGGCGCGCACAGTGTGGCGAGAGCTGCCATCCCCTGGGCAAACCGCTTGCCGCCGAACTCGCGAGCGATCAGGCCCGCCAGAGCTACCTCGCCCGCCCCGGCCAAAGCAGGCAGCAGACGAATAGCCGCGAGCGATTGCCCCAGTAACATGCGAACCATCCACGAAATCCCCGCAATCAGCGGCGGCTGATCCACGTAACCCCAATCGAGGTGCCGGCTGCAGTCCAGGTAATACAGCTCATCCACGAAGTAACCGTAATGCCGGCCGGCATACAAATGGATCGCGACCTTGCAGACGGAAACGAAAACCACCACCGCCGCGGCGGTAAGGATCGGGCGCCCTCTGCGGCCACGGAGGCTCATCGGCCTAAGGGGCGGTTTCCGCGACTTCCACTTCCGTTACGCCGGTGAACGCCGCGCTCCGGCGGAGCGGATGCGTCGCAATAAATAACGCCAGAAAACCCGCCAGCAGCCCCGCCGATGAGCCCAAACCAAGATAGACCGGATCGACCGCCTTGCCCATAACAGAGATGATCGCGAGATTAATCGACACCGGAATGAACGCCGCGATTAACGGCATCTTCGGCCGGTCGAGTGCGAAGAAGCAGCGCGAAATCAAATCCATCAGTGCCCACCCTACAATACTCGGCGCGAAGCCCAGAAAAACCGCCGACACCAGCCGCGTGGATTCCGCCGTAAAACTGCCGCGCTCGAAAACCAGTGCGATCAGAGGCGTCCGCAGCAACATCACCGCCAGACAGCAAGCCGCCGAAACAACCAGCATCAGCCGCACGCTCCTGTTGATGAGCCGGTAAGCCTGCGCGGTGTTATTCACGCCGCGCAGCCGGGCGATCTCCGGGATCAGGCTGTTGGCCACCGGGTAAACCATGTACGCCACGGCCACGCTCACGCAGCGCAGGCAGTAGTCGAACGCCGCCGCCATGCCGGGCCCCGCGTGCGTGGCGAAGGCCCGCGTCACCAGAAGATTGGAGGCGAGCAGCCCGGCGTAGAGCAGGAACATGCCCGGCTTCGTCACGATCTCACGCACGCTCGAACCAGATGGTATTGCCGGCCGGACCCGCCGCAGATCCCGGCTGAACCACCACGTCAGGCCCAATTGAACCGCCGCGCCGGACGTATATCCAACCACGAATCCCGTGACGCCGATCACACGCCACAGCGTAATCGCCGCTAGGATAGTGCCGCCGTTGATGCAGGCCTGGTAGAGCGCCGGCGCCACGAACCGGCGTTGCGTATAAAGCAAAGCGGCGAAAATAGCCGAACCGCCCCCGAATAACGTCGCCGGTGCCAGCAGCCGAATCAGCAGTACCGCCTCATCGTGCTGCGCCGGCGCCAGTCCCGGCCCCAGAATCGAAATCAATCCCGGAGCCAGCAGGATAATCGCCGCGCTCACGGCCACCAGAATCCATCCGAATACGCGGCTGGCCCGGACAAACAGTGCGGCCCGATCCTCTCCGCCCCGCAGCATCAGCATGGGGACGAACGACACCAGCATGGTGTTGATCAGCGCGTTGTTCAGCGTATCGATCGGCCCGATCGCCACCGCCAGCGCGTCGGCGCGCGCGTGCGTTCCCAGCAGGTAAGCCTGTACCACCACGCGAAAGAACCCGGTGATGTTACCCGCCAGAATGCCCGCACCGACCACCAGGCCTCCGCGCACCAAACTGCTCTCGCGGAGTTTAGCGACCGTGCTGGACAGTAAGACTTGCAGATAATTAACTCTTCGCGGCGGCCAGTGCGGCTTCGTAATCCGGATGGCTCGCGACCTCCGGAACGTACTCCACATACTTCAGTTTGTTGTCCGGACCCACCACAAAAATGGCCCGGCTCAGGATGCGCATTTCCTTGATCAGCGTCCCGTAGGACTCGCCGAAAGACGCCTCCCGGTGATCGGACAGCATCTTCACGTTATCGAGCGCAAAGGAGTTGCAGAAGCGCTTCTGCCCGAACGGCAGGTCCATGCTGACCGTATAAATGTCCACGTCCTTCAGCTTGGCCGCCTCTTCGTTGAAGCGTTTCGTCTGCGCATCGCACACCGGCGTATCGAGCGAAGGCACCACACTGAAAATTCGCGTCTTATTCCCGGTATCGCTCAGATGAATCGGCTTCAACGAACTGTCGACCACCGAAAAATCGGGCGCCGGCTGGCCCGCTTTCAATTCCGGTCCCACCAGTGTCAGCGGATTGCCCCGCATCGTAGTTGCTCCTGCGCGCTCCATGTCATGCTCCTGCGTTTGAATTTTGGAAAACCTCATCTTAGCAATCGAGCGAGCTCTTCGGTGTTACGGGCCGGCGCATTGCAGATGAAGTTCTCGCAAATGTAAACGGTGGCATCGCCTCCCGCCGGCATTTCGCCCATCGCCGGCTGGTACGCGGCCAGTTCCGGCGCCGCGTGCAGCAGAATGCGGTTCGGATCGAAATCCCGCCACAGCATGCGCAGCATCTCGCCCCCGGCCGCGCCCGCCCACACGATCTCGCGCCGCGGCGCCACATCGTATTCAAACGCGCACAGCATCTGCGGCATCGCATACGGAGCGCCTTCCACGCGCTTGTGAAAGGCCCCGATCAGCCGCCGGGCGGAGGCTTCGAGATCGGGGCGTCCCGTAATGCGGTGCAGGCGCAGCAGGTTCATCAGCGCCACCGAATTGCCGGAGGGTTCTGCACCGTCGTAGTCGTCCTTCAATCGCATCAGCCGCGCCGCGTCGGCCTGCGCCGAAGCATAAAAGCCGCCGGACTCCGTGTCTTCGAGCAGTTCCCGCTGCTGGTCCGTCAAAGCGATCGCGTGCGCCAGATATGAAAAATCGAAAGTGGCCTCATACAAATCGATCAGCGCCTGGACGAAGAATGCGTAGTCGTCGAGCATCCCATCAATTCCAGCAACGCCCGCCCGATAACGCCGCATGAGCGTGCCGTCCGTTCGGCGCAGACTGGCGAGGATGAACGCGGCAGCCCGTTTGGCGGCCTCGGCGTAGCGCGCCTCGTCGAGGATTGCCGCGCCCTTCGCAAACGCCGAAATCATCAGGCCATTCCACGAAGTCAGCACTTTATCGTCGAGATGCGGTCGCACCCGCCTCGCGCGCGCCCGGAAAAGTGTCCGCTCGGCATCTGCCAGCGCGGCGCCGACCTCGGCGGGGTCGCGATCGAAATGCTCCGCCGTTTCTTCGAAGGTGTGCGCCTGGAACAGAATATTCAATCCGGAGAACTCCCGGTGCGGATCGTTGCGGACGTTGCCCGTTCGCTCCATGCCGTTGCGAAACGCAAACCACTCCGCGGGCTCTTCGCCCAGCAGCTCCACCGCTTCCCGCCACGACCAGATATAAAAGAACCCCTCGCTTTTTTCATTCGGCCTGGCGGCATCGACCGCGCTGTCGGCATCCTCTGCCGACCAGAACCCGCCTTCACCCGAAGTCATCTCGCGCATCGCATAATCGAGCGTGCGGCGCGCCGCCATTTCAAAAGCCTCGTTACGCGTAATCTGAAAAGCCTCCAGATACGACACCGCCAGCTGAGCCTGGTCGTAAAGCATCTTCTCGAAATGCGGCACGAACCAGTACTCGTCGACCGAATAGCGATGGAACCCGCCGCCCAATTGATCGTTCATGCCGCCCTTCTCCATCGCGATCAACGTGGTCGCGACCATATCCGGAGCCTCTTTGTTGCCCGTCCGTTTTCCATACCGCAGCAGGAAATTATGAACCGACGGACGCGGGAATTTCGGCGCGCCGCCGAATCCGCCCAGCCGCGCATCGAACGAGCGGCGAAACTGCTGAAACGCGCTGTCCATCACCGCGGCGTCCACGTGCCCCGAACCGCCCGACGCTTTTTCCGCCTGCGCCCGCAGCTGATCCATCGCCTGCGAGCTGGATTCCATGATGCGCTCCCGATCGTTCTTCCACGCTTCGGCGATCCGCTCCAGCACCAGCGCAAAGCCCGCCCGCCCATACCGGTTATCGGGCGGAAAATAAGTGCCGCCCACAAAAGGCTTCAGCTCCGACGTCAGCCACACCGACATCGGCCATCCGCCCCCACCCGTGGTCGCCTGCACGTAGCTCATGTAGATCCTGTCGATATCCGGCCGCTCCTCGCGGTCCACCTTCACCGGCACGAACCAGCGATTCATCAGCTCCGCAATCGCCTCGTTCTCAAACGATTCGTGCTCCATCACATGGCACCAGTGGCAGGTCGAATACCCGATGGAAAGAAAAATCGGCTTGTCTTCCCGCCGCGCCTTCTCGAACGCTTCGTCCCCCCACGGATACCAATCGACCGGATTATGCGCGTGCTGCTGCAGGTAGGGGCTCTGTTCGTGGACCAGGCGATTCGAGTGCATGATTACTACAGGAGAACATGCCGTATGTCGGAAACCGGAACCCACCACAACCTCTACGGACCGCAAACCGCGCTCGCCGTCGAAAATTTCCCCATCAGCCGGATGCGCCTCCAGCGCCCTTTCATCCGTGCCCTGGGACTGATCAAGGCATGCGCCGCCCGCGTGAACGCCTTCCCTGCGATAGAGCAAGCCGCCCTCGAAGTCGCCGCCGGCCGCTATGACGATCAGTTCGTCGTCGACGTTTTTCAGACCGGCAGCGGCACCTCCACCAACATGAACTCCAACGAAATCATCGGACGTCTGGCGGGCGCCCATCCCAACGACGATGTCAATCGCGGCCAATCGAGTAACGACGTATTTCCCGCCGCCCTGCACATCGCCGCCGCCGAAACCCTCGAGCAACGTCTCTTCCCCGCCATCGACGAACTCGAGCGCGAACTCAGCCGGAAGGCCCAGGAATTTCACGACGTGATCAAGATCGGCCGCACCCATTTACAGGACGCCGTCCCCATGCGCCTCGGCCAGGAATTCGGCGGCTACGCCCATCAGGCGCGTAGCGCCCGCGCCCGCATTGCCGCCGCGCTGCCCGGAATCTTCGAGCTCCCCCTGGGAGGCACCGCCGTAGGCACAGGCCTCAACGCGCCTCCCGGATTCGCCGCCCAAACCATCGCCGCCATCGCCGAAGCCACCGGCCTCCCGTTCATCGAAGCCGGGAATCACTTCGAGGCGCAGGCGGCCAAAGACGCCGTCGTCTTTCTAAGCGGAGCCCTGCGCGGATACGCCATCGCGCTCACAAAAATCGCCAACGACATCCGCTGGCTGGCCTCGGGACCGCGCTGTGGTCTGGGAGAATTGAGGTTGCCCGCGGTCCAGCCCGGATCGAGCATCATGCCCGGCAAGGTCAACCCGGTGATTGCGGAAAGCCTGCTGATGGTCTGCGCCCAGGTGATCGGCTATGACGCCACCATCGCCTGGTGCGCCGCATCGGGCAATCTCGAGCTGAACACAATGATGCCCGTCATGGCGTACGATCTGCTCGAATCAATCGAGCTGCTCGCCGCGTCGACCGAGAACTTCGCCCTCAAACTGGTAAAGGGAATCGAGGCGGATCGCGAACGCATCGTCCATTTCGTCGAACAATCGCTGGCCATGGCAACCGCGCTCGCGCCCGCCATAGGCTACGACAACGCCGCGGAACTCGTAAAAGAAGCTTGGGCCAGGGGCCTCACCATCCGCGAAGTAACTCCCGAGCCCTTACGCTACTTATTAAATGTGGAAACGGCGCTACAGTAACCGGAAATTCACTTCAATCTGCGCTCGAACGTTCACCGCCTGGCCGCCCTTCATGCCCGGCTTGAACTTCCACTTCTGCACGGCTTCCATGGCCTTCTCGTCAAGACCCATGCCGAGGCTCTTGAGCACGTGAATATCGCGCGCATGCCCCTCGGTATCCACGATCACCGACAGCAGCACCGTCCCGCTGTACTTGGCCTTGCGCGCTTCTTCGGAGTACTCGGGATCCACCTTATACAACACCGCCGGAGCACTGACGCCGCCGCCTACCCGGAACACGCCGCCGCCCACGCCGCCGCCCGAACCCGGCCCGAATCCGCCCCCGCTGCCGGAACCGAGGCCGCCACCGCTGCCACTCCCCATGCCGCCGCCCGAACCGGTGCCGTTCGAACCGTTCACGAGTTTCGCCAGCGGATCGCCCCAATTGTTCAGATTATTCTGCGGAAGCTGGACATCGGGCATAATGAGCGACGGATCCATCTCCAGCTTCGGCTTATGATCCACAATCATGGGAGGGACGAATTGCTTCAGGGCGGGCTTCGGCGCCTGACCCTTCGTAACCGGCAAAACCTCCCGCGCGCCACCCCCACCGCCGCCTCCGCTCGCCTTCGGCTTCTCCGGCAGGTACGGCTTCAGATTCGGATCGATCATCGAGAAGTTCTGCTTGATCGCCTTCTGCACCGTGGGACTGGTAAAGCCCCACATCAGCAGACAGAACACGCTCACGTGAATCGCGATCGAGTAGTACCGCGATTTCGGATCTTTGGCGTAAAGTCCCCAAATATCCTTCACCGCCACCGGCCTCGAGGTCAACTCGAGGGGCGGCAATTTCTCCGGCTTAATCAGTTCGTGAATCGCCAGATAAAGCGACTTGTACCAGGGAATTTCGGTATTCTGCGGGACGAGCATCCGGCTCAGATGATCGTCGGGTTGAAAAACGTCGGGCATGTCGCTCAAACCAATCCTGTCGGCGGTCACACGACCGCTCTGCTATCCGTAAGACGAGAGCAAAAGCACTCGCGTTTCCAAATTTGGAAGGAGAGAGTGAACAAACGCTCACGCATGAGAGTTTAACATACCCTTCGCGCATCGGCGGTCACGATGCTCAGGCCGGACCTTCCATGTGGGACAGACGCTACCGTCCGTCCATTCCGGCCCCGATCGCTCTAAAAGCCACTCTAAAACGGAACGTCGTCGTCGGTAATCCCTTGTGGGTAATCGTCCTGCTGCGCCGCCGGCTGCGGAGGAGCCGAACGCTGCGCTGTGCGCGGCATCGAAACCGGCTGTTGCGAATATTCGTCGCCACGCCCGCCGCCGCCCCCACCCTGGCCGCCCAGCAGGATCACTTCCTCGGCAATCACCTCGGTCGAGTAGACCTTCTTGCCGTCCTTGTCTTCATAGCTGCGGGTCTGTATCCGGCCCTCCACGTAGACCTGCTTGCCCTTCGTCAGGTAATTGGCCAGATTTTCCGCTTTCCATAAGACCACGTTAGTCCAGTCGGTCTCATCCTTCCATTCCCCCGACTGCTGATCCTTCCAGCGGCGGTTGGTGGCCACCGAGAAGCGGGTGACAGCCGCTCCGCCGGGCGTGAACTTGGTTTCCGCGTCCCGCCCCAGATGCCCGATCAGAATTACTTTGTTGACACTGCGCGATGCCATATAACCCTGCAATGTAGCATAACCCGGCGCGCCCGAATCGGGTAACCTGAGAGAAGCGGACCAAACGGGATGGACAAGACCATACGCAGGTACTCGAGCCTCGACGAAATGAAGGCCGACGAATACAGATACTGGCAGAGCCGCCCCGTCCATGAACGGATCGACGCGGTCTCTGAACTCACACAGGAACAGTACGCGATGAAGGGCGCGGTCACGGATGTACCCAGACTTCAAAGAACTCTTGTCCGCCTTGAACGCGCACCGCGTTAAGTATCTCGTAGTAGGCGCTTACGCCGTTTCCATTCACGCGCAGCCACGCGCTACGAAAGACATGGACGTTCTGGTTAAGCCGGATGCCGTCAATGCGAAATGCGTTTATGCGGCACTGGCGCAGTTCGGCGCGCCGCTGGAAGGTACCAGCCCTGCGGATTTCGCCGAACGCGGCCCTTTCTTCCGCATGGGCCGCGAACCTGTCGCCGTCGACATTCTCACCGAAATTTCCGGAGTCGATTTTGACGCCGCCTGGGAGCGCCGCGTGGAAGACGTGATCGACCAGGCGACCGGGTTGAAGGCGAATTTCATCTCCCGCGACGATCTCATCGCCGCCAAGCTTGCTTCAGGAAGACTGCAGGACTTAGCCGACGTCGACGCCATCAAAAAGGCGACAGAAGCCAACGCCGGTAAAGCTGCGCCGGGCTGATATTCTACAAAGGCCTCGCCCATGCCGGATTCCACCGTCATATCCGAAATTGTCGGAAGTCTTGCCAGTCTGGTTGTCAGCGGATTGGGCTTATCCAAAACCTTCAATTACGTGAAGGAAGGGGAGTTGGGCATCAAGCTCCGATTCGGCAAAGCCAGCAGAGACAAGGATGGCAAGCCACGGGTCATTCCGCCCGGCTTCGTGATGATGATCCCGTGGGTGGATACCCTGGCTAAACACCACGTGCGCCAGCAGACCATCCGTTTTGACAACCAGGAGATTATGATCCGGGACGGCCTGATCTTCCGTATCAACGCCGCCGTGATTTTCCGCGTCAACGACATCTATCGGGCCTTGTTCGAAATCGAAGACCTGCATACTTCCATCACGGATATCGGCATGGGCATTTTGCGGGATGTCTTCACGGGCCGGATCATACCAATCTGAGCCAGACAAAAGAGATCTCCGCGCTGCTGCTGGAAGAATTGAAAGAGAAGGCCCAACAGTGGGGTGTCGACTTTCTGCAGTTCAATATCATCGACTGCGCGCCGACTCCAGAAACGGCGCAAATTATCGTCGCCAAAGCCGGCGTGACGATGAAAGCCGAGGCCCTGGAGGAAATGGCGAAGCGATTGCAAATCCCCATGGAGCGCCTTAACCCGACGCTTGCCGCCGTTCTGGTCGGGCTTCCGCTGGTTGCTTCAACTTCCTCCGGAAATACCCACAACGATCGGACTAACCATACACCGGAAGAGTAGATCTCATTCCGGAGGAGCCGCCGTCCGCGCCTGCCGCTCGAAAAAATGAATCCCCTCTTTAGGAACGAAAAACGTCCGGATCGTCCCATCGGAGTCATATGCCACATACCATCCCCGTCGCCGATCGAACTTCGCCCCGCCCCCCGTCGGCCGCTTCGACTCAAGCACGTTCTTCCCCGGACGCGCATCCCGCAGCTGCTGCGCCATATGCAGATACTGTTCCACGCTGATCGAGCCGAAATCCTTCCCATGCCGCGCGTAATGTTCCTGCAACAAATGCTGCGTACGAAACCCCGGCCCGCCCCCGGACGCTGGCAGCGCCAGAACCAACGCGAAAATCAGCGTGCGCGATGCGCTATTGCCGGGCAATGATTTTGTCCTCGATCCGCTTGTACGCGGCCAGCGGAATCACGCCCTTGCTCCGCAGCTGTGTCTTGTTTCTATAGGGCCGGCCCGCGATAATCGCCGCCGCATACGCATCCGCAATGCCCGGCAGCGTCTTCAGCTCCGCCGCCGTCGCTTTATTAATGTCGACCAGTTCGGCCACCGAAACGCTGTCGGCTTTGAGCGGTTTGGATGCCGCCGCAGCCGCCAGGCAACCCATCGTCAGCGACGCCGCCAAAAGGCTGCCCACCACCACCGCGCCGACGAAACCGGGAAAACGCATACGCCAAGATCATACGACGATTCCCACCCGCCGCACGCGGTTTGTGCCTTTCGGAACCGAAGAAATCGCCCATTGCAAAAACTATTCTGTCGCGCCGCCTGCCATTTGTCATAATGAACTACATATGTCTTCGAGGAACTGGCTTGCCGGAGCCGCATCCGGCATCAGTCTGCTCTTTGCTTTTCAGCTTACGCTGGCCGCTGCCGACCGGCCCGACCCGCAAACCCACGTCATCGAAGAAATCGTAGCCAAAGTCAACGGCAAGATCATCACCCGTGGCGATCTTGAGAGGCAACGCGAACGCATCGCCATCGATTTCGAGAAGCAGGGCTTCTCCGGCGCCGCGCTCGAAAATGCCGTCAACAAGGCCGCCGCCGACGCCCTCAAAGATCAGATCGATCAGCTTCTCCTGGTGGCCAAAGGCGACGAGCTGAACATCAATGTCGATTCCGACGTCACCAAGCGCATCGCTGAGATCCAGAAGCAGAGCGGTATCGCCGATCAGGACAAGTTCCACGACTGGGTGCGCGAGCAGTCGGGCGAGAGCTTTGAAGATCTCAAGCAGCTCTTCAAGAACCAGTTCATGACCCAGCGCGTCATCGGCGAAGAGGTCTACCGCAACGTCAACATCCCCAAGGCTGATATCCAGAAGTATTATGACGAGCACAAGAAGGATTTCGTCCGCAAGGAATCGGTAACCCTGCGTGAGATCTTCATTTCGTGCGATAACGCCGCCAAGTGCGCCACCGCCGAGAAGAAGGCCAAAGACATCGTCGACCGCCTGCACAAAGGCGAGAAGTTCCCCGACATGGTGCGCCTTTATTCGGAGAATGCCGAAACAGTCAAAGACGAGGGAGTGCTCGGTAACTTTACCCGCGGCCAGTTGGCCGGGCCCATCGAAGATGTGGTATTCAAGCAGTCCAGGAACTATGTAACCGATCCCATCCGCACCGCCACCGGCTTTGAGATTCTGAAGGTCGAAGAACATACGCCCGATGGACAGGCCACCCTCGATGAAGTGGAGGGCCAGATCAACAACATCCTCTCGGAACCGATTGTGGGACCCAAGCTCCGCGTTTATCTGACGCAGCTTCGCGAAAACGCCTTTTTGCAGATCAAGGACGGCTACGTGGATACCGGCGCCGCGCCCGATAAAGACACCTCCTGGAAAGATCCGGCGCAGTTGAAAGCCCAGACCATCACCAAGGAAGCCGTCGCCAATCAACGGCACCTGAAGAAATTCCTCAAGGTGATTCCCTATGGGATGACCGGCGAGAAAGATACCGGCGAAGCGGCCCCGCCGGAGGAGACGCCCATTCCGACAAAGCCCGTCGAGAACGCCGATTCGAGCCCGAACAAATGAAATCGCCCTTCGCGCGGGATCTGAAACCGAACGAAGTCTCCACCGCTCTCTTCCTGGTTCAATCGAAGGAGATCCGGCAGAAGCGCACCGGCGAGCCTTACCTCTCTCTCCTGCTGGCCGATCGCACCGGCGAGCTCGACGCCAAAATGTGGGACAACGTCGCCGAGGTCATGGATACCTTCGATCGCGACGATTTCGTCAAAGTCAAAGGACTGCTCCAGATCTACAACAACCGGCCGCAGTTCACCATTCACAAAATCCGCCCCGTGGAAGACCGCGAGGTGGAATTCGGTGACTTCTTTCCCGCTTCGGCGCGCGATTCCGACGCCATGTGGCTCGAATTGCGCGGCATCGTCGAAGGGCTTTCGAACGAAAATATCCGCGCCCTGCTGAACGCATTTTTGGACGATCCAGCCATCGCCGAACGCTATAAGGTGGCGCCCGCCGCCAAGTCGATTCACCATGCCTACCGCAGCGGTTTGCTCGAACACGTGCTTTCCCTGTGCGGTCTTGCGAAGCTCACGGCCGGCCATTACGGCGCCACGGATCTGCACAGCATCGATCTGAATCTCCTGATCGCCGGCGTGGTCCTGCACGACATAGGAAAAATTTACGAACTCGGCTACCAGCGCGGCTTCAACTATACGGCCGAAGGCCAGTTGCTCGGCCATATCGCCATTGCCATCCGCATGCTTGCCGATAAACTGCAGGCCTTTCCGCGCTTCCCGGTCGAGCTGAGAAACCTCGTCGAACATATGATCCTGAGCCATCACGGGCATCTGGAATTCGGCTCGCCCAAGGTGCCGATTTTCCCCGAAGCGCTGCTCCTCCATTACATCGACGACCTCGATTCCAAGATGGAGTCGATGCGCGCGCTCATCGAAAAGGAGCCCCTCGCCGAAGGGCTCTTCACTCCTTACAGCCACTCGCTGGACCGCGTGGCGCTGCGTAAGAGTAGATATCTTGACCCGCCCCAGCCCCCTGGTCCGAATGGAGCGCCGGCGCCGCTGGCGGACGATCCCGGGGCGGACGATACTTTGGATACCCCGATTCCTGACGTGCCGCAACACTTTGCCGCACCGCCAAAACCTGAATTCGCGCCCGCCGCTCCCGGCATTTTCGGAGCCAAGCTTCAACAGGCGCTCAATGACGAAAGGAAATAGACATGGGGCGAGACCGTGAACTTCCTCCGCCGCTCGAGATGATGTGCATGAATGCCCTTTGGGAGATTGGCGAGGGCAATGTCGAAGATGTACGCAGGGTGGTTTCGCTCAACCGGCCTCTGGCTTACACCACGGTGCTGACGCTGCTCGACCGTCTGGCGCGCCGCGGCGCCGTTTCGCGTCGTAAGGAGGGCAGGGGATTCCGCTACCAGCCCACGGTCGAGCGGAACAAGTTGCGCCGCATGGCGCTGCGCCAATTCCTCGATTATCACTTCGACGGCTCCGAAGCGAGCCTCAAGCTCTTCCTCGAAGAACCCGTAGACGACACGCCTCTGGCGATGGCGGCTGTGGCGGGACGCGCTGAGACGGAAATCGCACCTGAGACGAGTGAATAATTGAAGGTCTTGGTGCGCGCGACGAATTGGATCGGCGACGCAGTCATGTCGCTGCCTGCGTTGCGAGCGATCCGCACCCGCTACCCGCAGGCGCAAATCGCCGTGTTGGCCAAGCCCTGGGTGGCGGCCTTGTACGAAGGTGAACGGTCCGTCGATACCCTCGTTCCACTCGATCTGAAATCCGGATGGAAGCAAGCCCGCGGCCTCCGCGGCGAGAACTTCGATCTCGCCGTGCTCTTTCCCAACTCCTTCGAAAGCGCCCTGCAGGTTTTCCTCACCGGAGCGAAACGCCGCATCGGCTATGCCAGGGACGGCCGAACGCCGCTGCTGACGGATGCCATCCCGATCCCGCAGTCGGGCGAGATTCCAAAGCACGAGCGTTTCTACTACCTCGAACTGCTGCGCAGATCCGGTCTGATAGATACAGTACCGCCCATATCCGAAATCCAACTCAACGGAGCTGGAGAAGCGGCGGAACGCGGCCGGAAGATCTTTGCAACCCGCGGAGTGAAGCTTCCGGTAATCGGCGTCAGCCCCGGAGCCGCCTACGGAAGCGCCAAGCGCTGGTTGCCCGAACGCTTTGCCGAAGCCGCCAGCCGCCTGGCCAGTCCCGATAGCGGCACGGTTGCCGTATTCGGAGCCGCTGCCGAACAAGCCCTGTGCGCCGAAGTGGCCGCCGCCTGCGGGGGGCACAATTTCGCCGGGGCCACCACGCTGCGCGAATTCATCGATATGACCGCCGCGTGCCAAATGTTCCTCACCAATGACTCGGGTGCCATGCACATCGCCGCGGGCCTGGGCGTGCCGTCCATAACTGTCTTCGGCCCTACCGACGAAATGGCCACGGGACCATCCGGCGCGAATGCCCGCATCGTTCGGGAACCGGTGGAGTGCGCCCCGTGCAAACTGCGCCAATGCCCCATCGACCACCGCTGCATGACGCGAGTCACGGTCGAATCCGTTCTCGAAGCCGGTGCTAAGCTTCCGTTGATAAACTACGGAGGTTGCCGACAGCCGTGAAAAGCGTTCTGATCGTTCGGCTGGGCGCGATGGGCGACATCGTTCACTCCCTGCCCGGCGCCGCCTCGCTCAAGCACAGTTTCCCCGACGCCCGCATCACCTGGGTCGTCGAGCCCGCCTGGGTTCCGCTCCTCGAAGGCAACGGATTCGTCGACCGCCTGGTGGTCTTCCGCCGCACCGATCCGCGCTCCTGGAAACAGACCAAAGCGGAACTGCGCGCCCAGCGTTACGATCTGGCCGTCGATTTCCAGGGTCTCGCGAAATCGGCGCTCATCGCCCATCTGGCACGCCCCGAACGCATCGCCGGATTCGATTCGGGAGTCGTGCGCGAGCGTCCCGCTGGCCTGTTCTATTCCACTCGCGTGGCCAGTAACGCCGTCCACGTAGTCGATCAGGCGCTCGATCTGGCTGCCGGCGCGGGCGCTTCCAATCTGGTACGCGCCTTCCCGCTGCCCCCGGGCGTTCCGGAAGGCCGACTGCCCGACGGACCGTTCGTGCTCGCCAGCCCGCTCGCAGGCTGGACGTCGAAGCAGTGGCCGCTCGAATACTACGCGAGGCTGGCGGATCTTCTGCGCGAAAAGCTCGGCATGCCGCTGGTCCTGAACGGCGCGCCTGGGGCCGTGCCGGCAGTGGCGGGAACGCTGCGTCATGAAAGCGGCATTCCAGGACTCATCGACGCCACGCGCCGCGCCGCCCTCGTGGTCGGCGTCGATTCCGGACCGCTGCACCTCGCCGCCGCCCTCAACAAATCCGGCGCCGCCATCTACGGCCCTACGGATCCGATTCGCAACGGCCCTTACGGAGGGGATTTCGAAGTCTTCCGCATTCCGGACGTACGCACCACGCACCGCCGCGGCCAGGTAATCGACCCCTCAATGCGCGCCATCACGCCCGAAGAAGTGTTCAGCGCCCTCGCCGCTCGCGTGAGTTGTTCAGTTTGATGTCTTCAAACCAGATAACGACACGACGCCATTGGTTTCCCAAGCCTTACGCCGATCTCGTGGCGCGACTCCGCGTGACGGCCGGCTTCGTGATGGTAGCGGCCTTCGCCTGGTTCTCGCATCCCACGCCGCATTCGCTCGCCATCGGACTGCCGGTCTCTCTGGCCGGCCTCGCCCTGCGCGCCTGGGCGGCCGGGCATCTCGCCAAGAACCAGCGGCTGGCCACCTCGGGCCCTTATGCCTGCACGCGCAATCCTCTGTACCTCGGCACGCTGCTGACCGCCCTGGGACTGGCCGCCGCCGGGCACAGCGCCGTCCTCGCCATCTTGTTCCTGGTGTTATTCGCCCTCGTGTATCTTCCCGCCATCGAACTCGAGGAACAGCACCTGAGCGCGATCATGATGGGCTATTCCGCCTACGCCGCGCGCGTGCCGCTCCTGCTTCCCCGCTGGCCGGATGGACTGGGCCGCGAAAGCTTCTCGATCGGGCTTTATAAGAAGAATCGCGAATATCAGGCCGCGCTGGGATGGCTGGTCGGAGTAGCCTGGCTCCTGGTCCGAGCCCTCCGGCTGCCATGAGCCCCGCCGTCCAAATCGAGGCCTTACGGCTCGAATCCTTCATCGACAAGTACACGCCGGAGGTCGCGGCCATCACGCGTGCCTGCCTCGGGAAAATGCGCCGCCGTCTGCCCGGCGCCGTGCAGCTGATCTATGACAACTACAATTGCCCGATCCCCACGGTCTCCTTCAAGGCGAGGGGAACGTCGTGCGCAGCATCCGCCTGAAGTCCGCGGCGATCTGGATCGACCGGCCATCAAGGAGTTGATCGCGGCCGCTTTGCAGAGCGCAAGGAAACCCATCGATGCAACGGCTCAAAGCAAGCTGATCGTCAAATCGATCTCCGCGAAACAGCGCCCGCGCCGTCCCACGCAAGTGGGGCAGACAGTTAATCTGCGGCCGATGGTAATCGGCCTCCAGACGCGCGAAACTACAAGCCCCTTGAGCTTCAGGATGAATCGGGATACAAGAGAGGTTGGCCATGTTCTCGGGAAAATCCGCGCTGACAGCCGGAATAGTGCTCATATGTACTCTTTTCGGTCAAACGACTGACGCGCCGCCCGCCCCCTCCCCGGCGTCAGTGCGTATCGTCTTCGGCCTGACCGACACCGCGCCCACCGCCTGGGACGGGACCGTCAAACTCGATACCGGAACCGTCAACGCCATTCAGGGAATTCGCTTCGGCCCGGAAGACTCAACCGATTACTCGACATCCTGGAAGATGTCCACGCGAGCCCAGGGCCAGGACGTGATCGAGAACGGCGTGCTCGTCACGGCACTGGCACGTCCCGAATCGCGCTGGAGCATCCACACCCCGCGCGGCGATTTCAGCTTCACGCTGAGCGATCTGCCGTGGGGCGACCAGCGATCGTTTCTGGACGGCGCCGTCGAAGTGGATCGAGTCCCACCGACGGCACAGTTAACCACTTCGGACGACGACGAAGACTTTCCCGCCATAGCACGCTCTACATCAGGCAGGCCGAACGATGAAACCTGGCTGTCGTATGTGAAGTTCTCCCACGCCGATCGTTCGCTGGAATCGTTTCAGCCCTTGCGGACGCCGCTCGACAACTTCGACGCTCTGGCGCGCCCAGCCGGCGGCGATCAGGTTTTCGCCATGCGCTACGTGAAGGCGAGCGGCACATGGTCGTCTCCCGCACCGGTTTCCCCGAAGGGCGAAAACGTCATGCGCACGGCCATCGCCATCGATGGACAGAATCGCGTATGGGTGATCTGGTCGGCCGAGCGCGATGGAAACTTCGATCTGTTCGCCCGCGCCAATCGCAACGGCACATGGGGACCGGAACTGCGGCTCACTTCGAACGCGGGCGCCAATCTCGAACCAGTGGCCGCCACGGATGCGAAGGGCCGCGTATGGGTCGCGTGGCAAGGCTATCGAAACGACAATCTCGAGGTGCTGACCGCGTTCGAGAATGGCGATGGATTCTCGCCCGAAACCGCGGTTTCCGTCTCGCGCGCCAACAATTGGGCGCCCGCGATTGCCGCCGCTCCCAACGGCGACGTGGCGATCTCCTGGGATACCTACGACAAGGGCGATTACGACGTCTACTTCCGCCGCGTCCGTGCCAACACGAAGGCCGCCGTCGAGATGGATCCACCCGTGGCGGCCGCGGCCACGCCGCTTTTCGAAGCCCACAGCAGCATCGCCTTCGATCTCACCGGCAGGCTGTGGATGGCCTGGGAGGTATCCACCGCGCGCTGGGGCAAGAACTTCGGCGCTTACGAAACCACCGGCACGCCGCTCTATGAAGACCGCAATGTCCGCGTAGCCTGCTTTGACGGCAACGCCATGTACGCAACCTCGGCGGACATCCTGAACGTACTGCCGGGCACGCCCATCGGCAATCTTCCGCGCGAGCCCCGGCCCAGGCCGAATCGCAATCCCCTGCAGCCCAATCCCAACCAGGCAAAGAATCGCCGCCCCGGGCAGCTCGTGAACCCGCGCAATGGCCCGCTCAACAGCTTTCCCCGCTTGGTGACGGATTCCGCGGGAGGCGTTTATCTGGCCTTCCGTACGCTCGCCCGGCCAGTCAATATGCGCTCGCCGCTGGGCGCCGTGTGGTCCGAGCGCGTGGTATATTTCGACGGCCACAAATGGGTAGGGCCCGTCTACCTGCCGCGTACGGACGGGCTTCTCGATGACCGGCCCGCACTCGCCGCCATGGGTCCGGGCCATTTGCTGAGCGTCTCCGCCATGGACCATCGCCAATCGATTCCGCAAGGATTGGGGCAGCCCGGAGCGCAGCGCATCAACAGCGATCTTTATTCGACCGACCTGCGTCTCGAAGGACTCGCCCCGGCGGCACAGAATCCCGAGCTGGTCGCCTTGAAGCCCGAAGCGCCTGCCGCGCCCGATCCGCGAGTCAAGGCCGAAGCCGACCAGGTCGCGCTCGTCAGGAGTTACCGGGTCGACGCGGCCGATGGGCCACTGCGCATCCTGCGCGGCGAATTGCATCGCTACACCGAGTATTCGCTCGACGGCACGCGCGACGGTTCGCTCGACGACGCGTATCGCTATATGATCGACGCCGCCGCGCTCGATTGGGGCGGCTGCTGCGATTACGAGAATGGCGAAGGGCACGAATACTTCTGGTGGCGTGAGCAGACCATGACCGACGCCCTGAAGCTCGCCGGGCATTTCATTCCGCTGTTTTCCTTTGAGCGCCAGGCGCGTTATCCGGAGGGGCATCGGGTGATTCTCTTTGCCAGCCGCGGCATTCGGCCGTTGCCGCATTTGCCCCCGGTTGCGGTGGACGCCCCACCCGCGCCGTCCCCGGATACGCAAATGCTCTACAAGTATCTGCGGGCTTTCGGCGGCATATCGATCCCGTACGCTTCGGCGACGGATATGGGAACGGACTGGCGCGATAACGATCCGGCGGTCGAGCCCGCGGTCGAGATTTACCAGGGAAATCGGCAGAGTTACGAGAAGGAAGACGCTCCCCGCGCGGCGAGAACGGGCGATGCGATCGGCAACCTGCGCGCGCTCGGCTACGTGTCGAAGGCTCTCGATAAGGGCTACCGGTTAGGATTCGTGGCGTCAAGCGATCATCATTCCACGCATGTTGCCTACGCCAATGTACTGGCGGCCGAGCCCACCCGCGAGGCCATTCTGTATGCCCTGAAGAAGCGCCATGTTTACGCGTCGACCGATAACATCGTTGCCGACGTCCGCTGTGCCGACCACATCATGGGCGATGATTTCGCGGTGACCGGGCAGCCGAAGATCTCGGTGAAACTACAGGGCACGGCGCCGTTCGCGAAGGTGACCATCGTGAAGGACGGCCAGGAGATTTACACGACCGCGCCGAACCTGAAGGACGTGAGTTTCGATTGGACCGATACGGGCGTCGCGGCCGGAAAGACGTCTTATTACTATGTGCGCGGCGAGCAGGCGGACGGCCAGTTAGTCTGGGCAAGCCCCATGTGGATCGCTTCGAAGTGAGTTCTTAATCGATCAGAGTTCGGCGCCGGAGAGATCGACGCTGAACCGGTCGGTCGAGAAAATCCGATCCTCTATGTTGGCGACGCCGTTCGGTCCATGCACTTGGCCGGCGCGTGAAGCCGGATCGATAACCCGGACCCAGATCACGCCAAAGTTCAGGTATTCGCGCACCTTCTCCAGCGTTGCGGCGGCGGGATCTTCCGGGGAGAGAATCTCAATGCACAGGTAGGGAGGGCGCGTCACGACTCCTCTGCCTTCCGGCCTGTCGGTCACAACACAGACGTCGGGAACACGACAGCGGTCCGGGCGAATTTGTACCCTTTGTTCGGGTACCGCGAACAGACCGAGGCGGCGGCCAATGGCCCACAGCTCGCGGATCAGAAAGCCCTGCATCGAGGCATGGTTCCAGGTTGGCGCGGGTCGCTCGACGATTCTCCCTTCCACGAATTCGGCATCATGTTCGAAGCTCGTGTGAAGTTACTGTTCGGTGCTGATGAGTTTAGTCACAGTTTGCCAATCACCGCATCGGTGAACTCGGCGGTACCCGCCGCGCCGCCCACATCGCGCGTCAGATGTTTTCCGTCGGCATAAACCGCTTCGATCGCCCGCTGCATCCGCACCGCCGCATCCCGCTCACCCACGTGCGCCAGCATCAGCCGCGCCGATTGCATCAATGCCGTGGGATTCGCCAATCCCTTACCGGCAATATCCGGCGCCGATCCATGCACCGCTTCGAACACCGCCACGGTATCGCCCAGGTTCGCTCCCGGCACAATGCCCAATCCGCCCACCAGGCCCGCCGCCAGATCCGAAACGATATCGCCATACAGATTGGGCAGCACCAGCACGTCGAACGTCTCGGGGCGCATCACCAGCTGCATGCAGGCGTTGTCGACGATCAGTTCGCCGTATTCGATCTGCGGGAAGCTCGCGGCAACCTCGCGGCAGCACCGCAGAAACAGGCCGTCGCTCATCTTCATGATGTTGGCCTTGTGAATCGCCGTCACCTTCTTCCGCCCCTCGCGCGCCGCGTATTTAAAGGCCTCCTGGGCGATCCGCATGGACGCGACTTTGGTGATCACCTTGAGGCTCTCCACCACGTCGGTCACTACCTCATGCTCGATCCCCGAATAGAGATCTTCCGTGTTTTCGCGAAAGATGATCAGGTCGATGGGCAGGTCGGCGAAGCGCGTCTTCAGGCCCGGCAGCATCTTGACCGGACGGAAGTTCACGAACAGATTGAGCCGCTTCCGGATCGCCACATTGACGCTCGGATGGCCGCTCGCGATCGGTGTTCCCACTGGCCCCTTCAGCCCCACATGGGTCTTGGCAAGAGATTCGAATACTGCTTCCGGCAGATACTTTCCCGTGGCTCGCTCGGCGCCCACGCCGGCCTCCACCTGATCCCACTCCACTTCGACTCCGGTAGCCGCGACTACGCGAACCGTGGCTTCCGCCACCTCGGGTCCAATGCCGTCGCCGGGAATGAGAGTGATTCGGTGCGCCACATATCGTAGTATACGGACGAGGGCTCGACCACCATGTCTCTTCGGCTGCGAACCGCTCAGGGCAAGCTGAAGATCGAGCACAGTATTCTGGACGATCTGCGCCCCGTGCTGCTGAGATTAGCCGCGCGCGAAGATATCCGGTCGATCATCCCCGGGGTGATCCGGCCGGTGCGCGATGCGAAGGGCGAAGTGAAGATCCGCATCACGGTGCCGACGCAGAACGGATGGAAGGCGATCGGCCTGTCGAACGGCGCCCGCCAGGAGTTGTTCGTGAGCACGGCGCTCGCCCAGGACGAGTTGGCACGGGCCATAAAAGACGCCATCGCGGCGGAAGCCTGAAACGGCGACATAAGCTGTTGTACAATCAAGGTTTCCCCAAAGTATCGAGAAAATAACAGCATGCCAAAACGTACTTTCCAACCGAATAACCGGCGCCGCGCCAAGACGCACGGTTTTCGGACTCGTATGAAAACCGGCGACGGCCAGGCCGTGATTTCCCGCCGCCGTGCGCAGGGCCGCAAGAAGCTGACCGTCAGCTCGGAAAGGTAGCCCGGATCCCAGGCTTTCCCAAAAGTGTCCGGCTGCTTCGATCGAGCGACTTCCGAAAGGTTTATGATCAGGGGACGCGTTATACCTGTCCTTTCTTCGCCGCTTTCTGTCTCGCCGAGCCCGAAGGCGCGGGTCCGCGTGTGGGCTTTACGACCCCGAAGGCGCTCGGCAAAGCGGTGGTGCGTAACCGCCTCAAACGCCGGGTGCGCGAGGCCGTCCGGCTCGAACTGGCAACACTGAGCCCCGAGTGGTCAATAGTATTCAATCCGCGACGAAAGACGCTCGATTGCGTCTTCACCGAACTTCAGACCGAAGTGCGGCGTCTCTTTATCAGGTGCAGTCAAGCGAGGCAACTGCCGGTATCGGCCGGCTCCTCATTATCGTTATCGCCGGGTACAAACGCCTGATCTCGCCGTGGCTGCCTTCCGCCTGCCGGTTCTACCCGACGTGTTCGGATTACATGCGCGAGGCGATCGAAGTCCATGGGCCGGCGCGGGGTGTCTGGCTCGGTTTGAAGCGTCTGGGCCGATGTCATCCTTTTCATGAAGGCGGCTTTGACGCCGTTCCGGTGTCCTCCAAATCCGAATGAGTTCTCCTACACCTCCGAAAAAAGACGCGAAGGAATTGCCCAACGAGCTGCGCATGGTTCTGGCCTTCGTGCTGATGGGCCTGATCCTGGTCGCTACGCCCTACGTTTATAAACAACTGGGCATCGTCACGCCCACAGCCCAGACTCCTCCGCTTAAGTCGGGTGTCGAGACGCATAAGGAGACGCCGCAATCCGCCGCCTCCCCGGCGGCTGTAGAGACGCAGGCCTCCGCGGAAGCCGCGCCGGGCGCCATCGCGGCGTCGTCGGAGAGTGAATGGGCGATCGATACTTCGCTTTATCGCATCGTCTTTTCGAATCGCGGCGCAGTGGTGAAAAACTGGACGCTGCGCAAGTTCAAAGACAGCGACAATAAGCCGCTCGATCTGGTGAACGGGAAAGGCGCCGAAAAGGTGGGCCTGTTCCCGTTCAGCTGGGAATTTCGCGGCCCGCAACCGACTGCCGATCTGAGCAAGGCTCTCTGGGTGGCGCATCCGTCCGGCGACGGCCTCGGCATCGAATACGATTTTTCGGATGGAAAGACTTCCGCGAAGAAAGTCTTCGCCTTTGAGCGCGATGGCTACATGGTCCGGTACGCCGATGAAGCGAAGCTCGCGAGCGGCGGTCTGCCCCACCTCGTCGAGTGGCGCGCGGGCTTCGGCGACATGGCGGCGTACAGCGCGTGGGGTCACCAGGCCAGTATTCATTACGACTCCGATAAGAACAAACTGGTCAGCGAGGCGGCGAAATCGGCTAAGAACGGCCCGGTTCACGCGGAGGGATCGTTCTCATTCGCCGGCATTGAAGACCAATACTTCGCGGCGGTATTTCTGCCTCCTCCCAACAACCCGCTCCAGACAACCACCTTCGACGACACGGTGGCGAGTGGCTACAATGCCGGGGAACAGCCCTATCCCGGTGTAGCCGTGGGAGGGGATGCGCGTAACCAGCTCGGTCTCTACGTGGGGCCAAAGGAACTGGAAGCGCTGAAGAAGGTGAATCCCAGACTGCAGAACATCATCGACTGGGGATGGTTCGGCCTCATCGCCAAGCCACTCTTCCTGATCATCCAGTGGATCAACGTCAGCTTCGTCCACAACTACGGATGGGCCATCGTGGTGGTCACCATCTGCATCAACATCGCCCTGTTCCCGCTGCGTCTGGCCAACCTGAAGTCGATGCGCAAGATGCAGGCGCTGCAGCCCGAGATCGCCAAAATCAACGAGAAGTACAAGGGCATCGGCATGAGCGATCCGCGCGCCGCGCAGAAGCAGCAGGACACCATGGATCTCTACAAGAAACATGGCGTCAATCCGATGGGCGGCTGCCTCCCGATGATTATTCAGCTGCCGTTTCTGTGGGCGTTTTATAAGGTGCTGTCCGTCGCTATCGAGATGCGTGGCGCCGAGTGGCTCTGGGTCGCCGATCTTTCCCAGCCCGAACATTTCGGCATCCACTTCCTTCCCGTCATCATGATCGTTTCGAGCTTCTGGATGCAGAAGATGACGCCCATGGCGGGGGGCGACCCCAGCCAGCAGAAAATCATGCAGTTCATGCCGCTGATGTGGGGATTCATGTTCTGGTCGCAGTCGAGCGGGCTGGTGTTATACTGGCTTTCCAGTAATTTGGTTCAGATCGGCCAGCAGTGGTTTTTCAATAAGACGGCGGCGCCGGCGCCGGCCACCGCGGCTTCGGCCAGGAAAGCTATCTCATCAAAGGACGGCAGGAAGCGGATTTGATTCCCAAGTATTCGGTTCAGGAAACCGGTCCCCGGATCGAAGAATTCCTGCGTAAGATTATCGCGGATGCCGGATTCAAGCTGACCTTCGCGGTTGAGCCTGGCGACAACGGTAATCCGGAATTCGAGAACCCCGACCTGGTGGTCAAGTTCGCCGGCGGCGATGTGGATTTACTGCTGGCCAACCGCGCGGAGTTGCTGCTGGCGCTTGAACTGATCACGCAGGAGTATCTGCGCATGCACTCCGACGATCATTCGCGCGTCTCCTTCGACGCCAACGATTACCGGGCGCTGCGCATTGAAGAGTTGCGCGTCAGCGCGCTCGCCGCCGCCGACAAGGTGAAGCGCACCGGGACCATGTTCCGGTTCAATCCGATGAACAGCCGCGAGCGCCGCGTGATTCATATCGCGCTGCGCAACGAGAACGAAGTGCGCAGCGAAAGCGCGGGCGCCGGTCCGCAGCGCGGCGTGGTGATTTATCCCGCGGGCATGCCGTCGATCCCGGATCTTCCGCCGCTTCCCATGCCGCACTATGGCGGCGGTGGACATGGCGGAGGAGGGGGCAGGCCGGAACGACGCAGCGAGCGGCGCGACGACCGTCGTGGGCCCGGTGGCCGCGGTGGTGGCCGCCCGCCGCGCCGGCCTCGATAGGTCTGTATCTCAACGACACCATCGCGGCGATTTCCACGCCTCCCGGACGAGGAGGCATCGGAGTGGTGCGGCTCTCCGGCCCGCGCGCCGTGGCCATCGCACGCGCACTGGTCCGCCTGAAATCCGAACTTCAGCCATGGACCGCGACCCTTGGCGAACTTCTCGATCCCAGCGGCCAAACCGTCGATGAAGCGATCGTCACTTACTTCGCCGCCCCGCGCTCCTATACGGCCGAAGACGTAATCGAGATCTCCTGCCACGGCGCGCCCGTGATTCTGCGGCATTGCCTCGACGGGGCCATCCGGGCGGGCGCGCGCCTGGCCGAGCCGGGGGAATTCACGCTGCGGGCTTTCCTCAACGGCCGCATCGATCTTCCGCAGGCGGAAGCGGTACGCGATCTGATCGAGGCCACCACGCTTTACCAGGCACGCATCGCCGCGCAACAGGCGCAGGGCTCGGTTTCGAGACGGCTCAGTCCCATCAAGGCGCAACTGCTCGAATTGATTGCGTTACTCGAAGCGGGCATCGATTTCGCCGAGGACGATATCAGCGTCGCTCCCGCGTCTGAAATCCTGCGGCGTCTGGACCCGGTCATTGAGGAGACTGAAACGCTGATACGAAGCTTCGTTTATGGAAACCTGATTCGCAATGGTTTCTCCATGGCAATCGTAGGTCTTCCTAATGCCGGCAAGAGCAGTTTATTTAATCGTCTGCTGGAGCAGGATCGGGCGATTGTTACGGATATCCCAGGAACGACCAGGGATTTAGTGTCGGAAAGCACAGAGTTCTCTGGAATTCCCATACGTTTGGTGGATACCGCGGGAGTACGCGACACCGCCGAGGTTATCGAAAAATTGGGGATCGAGAGAAGCTATCAGGCGATGTCCGACGCGGATGTAACTATCGTGGTCGTCGATGGCACGGCGGAGCGGACGCGTGAAGTCGCCGAGTTAATCGATAAAGCGAAGAAACAAGGCCGCTATCTTGTCGCATGTAACAAATGCGATTTGCCGGGCGTCAACTCAGAGTCCGCAGAGTATGTAGTCTCGGCACTGACCGGTGAAGGGATCGATGAACTCCGTAAGGCGGTACTGTATCTGCTGGTACCATCCGGGGAACTCGAACTACAGGGCGGTTTCATCACCGGAATCCGTCAGGAAAATCTGCTCCGCGAAGCTGCGGCGATGCTTCGGAAGGCCCGTACAGCAGCCTCCCAGGGCCTTCCGCACGAGCTTTTACTGCTCGATCTTTACTGTGCCTTGCAGCCGTTCGATGCAGTTACCGGTAAGACTGCGGCCGACGACATTCTGAACAAAATTTTCTCCACGTTCTGCATCGGGAAGTAAATTTAAGGAATATAGTGTAAGTGGTGAAGAGGGGAGGCCATTTGGGTGAGTGGGACTACTGTGATCGGAGATCTGCCGGATCGTGTGTTCCGCGAAGCCTGGGAAGTCTCTTCCGATGGTCTGATTTTCTTCGATATCGATGGGCATGTTCGCGCATTAGATAGGAAATTTTCGGAGATTGCCGTAGCTCCGGTTACGGACAGCGCAATCGAAAGGATGTTCCCATCCGGCTGCCGCCCGCTGGAGTTGCTTGACGCGGCGAATCCAACGGCTACCAGGTTCTGCGAACTTACCGTAAGCGAAGGCCGCCGCCTGCCGGTGCGGACCGAATGCGTGCGGGTGCAGGATGGTTTGCTGGCGGCCATTCACGTGGGGCGGGACCGGTCGGCGCCCGAGGACGGGCCTGAATGGTTCGACGCGTTTTTGAACGTGACCGACGCGGTAATCGCGGTGCTCGACCGGAATGGCCGCTTTGTGCGCTTCAACCGCGCCGCCGAAAAAATGACTGGCTATGCCGCCGAAGAAGCCATCGGACAGGACGCCGCCAATCTGGTTCTGTTTGAGGAAGACGCAGAAGCGGCGCGCGCGGCGTTCGCTCAGTTCGTGGCGCATCCCGAGGGTGCGCTGCGCTACGACAAGCGCTGGCGGATGCGCGATGGAAGCGCGCGCCTGTTGTCATGGTGCACCACGGGCACGCGCGATCACGCTGGAAACCTGGAGTATGTGGTCGGGACGGGTATGGATGTCACCGCCATTCGTAAGACCGAACGCGCGCTGGCCTCGCTTTCGGCGGAATTCATCGAAGCCCGGTCCGCGGCTCGCCACGATATCTGCAGCTATTTGCACGATACGATTTCGCAGAACCTGTTAGTGCTCGCGCTCTTGCTGGGCGATCTGAGCCTTCAGCCGGATGCCGACACGGCGGCGAATATAGAGCAGGCCTTCTGCGTGCTGAACCGCTGCTGCCGGGACCTGCGCGTAGTCACTTATGCGCTGACGCCTCCGGTGTTCGACGATCTCGATCCCAGCGCCGCCTTCAATTGGTATTCCCGGCATATGCGGGACGACGCCCGCGTCGACGTCGAGTTCAATATCGGCGCGATTCCACCCGAGACCTCTCCCGAAGTTCGCACCCTGCTGCTGGCAGTGGTTCAGGAATGGTCGCAGAAGGCGATTCGTCACCCCGGCGCCGCAAAGACACAGATTACGCTGAAGACCATTGCGCTCGACAATGCCCTGCACGAACTCCAACTCGATGTGCTCTGCAGCCAGCCGGAAAACGAAGCGGTGCGGGCTATCCTCGCGTCGGCGGTGATTCGCGAGCGTGTCCAGACACTCGGGGGGCGCTGCGAAGCTGTGCGCGAAGGCGACGGGATCCGCGCGCTTATTTCCGTAAGGGCGGCAGGCGTCCGACCATGAATCGGATCCGTATTCTGGTCGCCGACGATCATGAGTTGGTGCGCAAGGGGTTGATCAGCGTGCTTCTGCGCGCGCACCCCGAATGGGAGATCGTAGGCGAAGCGGAAAACGGTCAGCAGGCTATCCGCATGGCCGAAGAGCTGCGGCCCGATGTCGCCATCGTGGATTTAACCATGCCGGAACCGAACGGCCTGAAAGTCACGGAAAGTCTGGTGTCCTCGATCCGGGCGATCAAGGTTCTGGTGCTGACCGTGCATGCCGCCGAACCGGTGAAGCGCCTGGTGCGCCGCGCCGGCGCCGGGGCTTTCCTTGCCAAGAACGAAGTCCCCTCCAGTCTGGTGGTTGCCGTCGAGCGTATGCTGGCCGGCGAGCCTTTCTTCGCTTCGAACTCGGCTTCCAGGCCCGTTTCGCAACTGGCGCCGAAGGAGCGCGTGCCGGTGCAATACCTGCTCACGCCGCGGGAACTGGATGTGCTGCGCATGCTGGTGCAGGGCCTCAGCAGCAAAGAGATCGCGCCAGCTCTGGAAATGAGCGTCCGCACGGTGGAGAGTCATCGCGCGAATATTATGTCCCGGCTGGCGATCGAATCGCTGGGCGACCTGATCCGCATGGCGCTGGCCGACGGGCTGGGGTGACTGTCCGGAGGACGGCGCAGGGTATACATGAGAAATGCCGGGCAGGATCGTTCTGGTGCGTCACGGCGAGACCGAAGCGAACCGCGCCGAACGCTTCGCGGAGTCGGACGAGATTCCGCTGACCGCTGCCGGGCGGCGGCAGGCGCGGGAAGTGGCGCGTCGTCTGGCAGCCGATTTTCGTCCCCGGCATCTGCTCTCGAGCCCGTTTACCCGCGCGCGGGAGACGAGCGAAATCATCGCCGCGACGCTGCGCCTCGAAGTCGAAATCCTCGAAGGCATCCACGAACGGAATTTCGGTTGTCTCAAAGGCCATCCCTACGCACGGATGAGAGAGATGATGGCCGGCGATCCGGCTTACGATTCGAGTAAACCGTGGATGTGGAGCCCGGCCGGCGGCGAGAGTCTGGACGATGTGCAACGGCGCGCGGTCCGGGTCCTCGACGACGTGCGCGGCAGGCAGGGCGATGTGGTCGTGGTCTGTCACGGTGCGGTGATCCAGGCGATGGCGGCGCACGTAACCGGGAACTGGAGCGCGGCCACCATCCCGGGGAACTGCGGAATTTTCGTTTCCGGGACCGTGGTAAGGTCGGAATAGAAATCATGCGACGCGTCGCGCCCTTGTTTCTCTGTTTGCTGCTGGCGTACGCGGGATTGTGTCCCGCATTCTGCCTTGTTTCGGAGCAGGGAGATCAGGGGGCGCACTCCTGCTGTCACCACAAGCGGGGCGCGAAGCCGTGCGGGCATAGTCTGTCCGCGAGGCAGGCGCAACCTTCCATCGCGCCGTTGCCTCCGGCCATGAGGATTGCCGGCGAGGCCGCCGCTCGGATCGCCCCACCGGCGCGGGTAATGCTGTCGCCCTCCGCGGGGCGCATCGATCCATCGCCACCCAAACGGTTAACCGTTCTTCGCATCTGATCTATCGCTGACGCTGTGCTCAGGAGGCCGATTACCAATCGGCCGGACCCGGAGGGTGCCCCTACCAACCTGCCCCACGACGAAGGAGGGATAGATGCGTATTTTCTTAATTTTGCTGGCGGCGGGACTCCCGCTGCCGGCCCAACACGACATGAGTCAGATGGATATGAGCGGCATGCTCGGAATGCAGCACATGTCCGCGGCGCCGCCGATGCAGGCGTCGGGCACCGGCTTCAACCCTGCCGCGTCGCCCATGAACATGATCCATCTGCATGCGGGCAGTTGGCAGTTGATGTTGCATGGGGTCGCCTTCGTTACCGACATCCGGCAAACCGGGCCGCGCGGGGCGGATAAATTCGTCTCCATGAACTGGTTCATGGGCGAGGCCACGCATACGCTGGGCGGCGGCACGTTCGCCGTGCGGTCCATGCTCAGCCTCGATCCCGCCACCATCACGGACCGGCGCTATCCCGAGCTTTTCCAGACTGGTGAGACGGCTTACGGCAAGCCCATCGTCGATGGCCAGCATCCGCACAATCTGTTCATGGAACTGGCCCTCGAATATCGCCGCCCGTTGGCCGACAAGTGGAATATGTGGCTCTACGCCGCGCCGGTGGGCGATCCGGCGCTCGGTCCGGTGGCGTATCCTCACCGGGTTTCGGCGGCGGAATTACCCCAGGCCACGCTGGGGCATCATCTCGAAGACTCGACGCATATTTCGGACGACGTCGTGACGGCCGGTGTCGGGCGCGGGATCTTCGGCCTCGAAGCGAGCGGCTTCCACGGCGCCGAGCCCAACGAGAACCGCTGGACCATCGAGCAGGGCGCGATCGATTCGTATTCGGCCCGCTTCACTGTGACGCCGAATGCCCGCTGGAGCGGCCAGATCTCGGCGGGACGGCTGACGCGGCCGGAAGCGCTCGAACCCGGCGATCAGATTCGCACCGAAGCGTCGGCGACTTATGTGCGGCCTTATGCGCAGGGCGATTGGGCCACCAGCCTGATCTGGGGGCGCGTCCACAAGACGGATAATCAGGCCAACCTGAACGGATACGATATCGAGTCCGTGGCGCGATTCCGCCGGAGGAATTACGTGACCGGGCGCATCGAACTGGTGGATAAGGACGAACTGTTCGCCGCCGGAAACCCGCTCTGCGGCCAGTCGTTCCGTATCGGCGCGTACACGGCGGGCTATACGCGGGACTTCGACCTTGTGCCAAAGATCTCGGCCGGTCTGGGCGCCAATTTCACGACTTACAGCATGCCCGGCGCCGTACATCAGTATTACGGCGGGCATCCCGTGGCGGCGATGATCTTTTTGCGCCTCCGGCTGCGGGTGCAAAATTAATAATGTATGGCCAGGACCAATGTAGAACTGAAAGTCGAGGGCATGACCTGCCAAGGTTGCGTGCGCAGCATCGAGAAGAAGCTCGCGGGAGTAGCGGGCGTCGAACGTGCGCAGGTGAATCTGGGCGCGGGTATGGCGACGGTTGAATACGACGATGCGAGGACGGATCCGGGTCAACTGATCGTCGCCGTGGAAACGATTGGATTTCAAGCACGGCAATTTCAGGGACCACCCCAGACATGAACGTGGTTGAACAGATCGAGTTGCCCATCGGCGGGATGACGTGCGCAGCATGCGCGCGCACCGTGGAGCGTCAACTCGGCGCCACGCAGGGTGTGGTGAAGGCGAGCGTAAATTTCGCCACCCGCACCGCCCTTGTGTCCTTCGATCCGGCGCGCACGCGGGTCGAAAAGCTGGTGGCGGCGGTTGAAGACGTCGGCTATGAGGTTCCGGTCGAGTCGCAGGAATTGGCCGAGCAGGCGGAGGCGCAAGATCTCCGGCGGCGTATGCTGGTGGGCGCGATTCTGGCTATCCCGGTGCTTGTGCTGGGCATGCTGGAGCGCCTTCCCTCGCTGCAATGTATCCTGACCGCGCCCGTGCTTTTTTATTCGGGGCTGCCGTTCTTCCGTGACGCATGGACGGCCTTGCGGCACGGCTCGGCCAACATGAATACCCTGATTGCGCTGGGCACGGGCGCTGCATTTTTCTACTCCTGCTGGGCTGTGGCGACGTCCCAATCCGGCGTTTATTTCGAAGCGGCGGCCGCCATCGTGGTGCTGATCCTGCTGGGCCGTTTGCTTGAGGCGCGGGCGCGCGGCCGGGCTTCGGATGCGATCCACCGGCTGATGAATCTGCAGCCCGCCACGGCGCGGGTGGTGCGGGGTTGGGAAGAACAAGTGGTGCCCGTCGATGAGGTCCAGTTGGGCGATACCGTCGAGGTGCGGCCCGGCGATCGGATTCCGGTCGATGGCGTGGTGCGCGAGGGCGGCGGGGACGTCGACGAATCGATGCTCACGGGAGAGAGCCTGCCGGTGGCGAAGGCGATCGGTTCCATGGTCTACGGCGGAACCCTTAGCTGCATGGGCGCATTCCGCTTTCGCGCCACCCAGGTGGGCAAGGGCACGGCGCTGGCGCGCATCGTCGAGTTAGTGAAACGCGCCCAGGGCTCGAAGGCTCCGGTGGCCCGCCTGGCCGATATCGTGAGCGGCTACTTCACGGTTGCGGTGATCGCCATGGCGGCCATTACGTTCGGCGTCTGGCTGACTTTCGCCCCGGTGGGAACAGCGCTCGTGAATGCGGTCGCGGTGCTGATCATTGCCTGCCCCTGCGCCATGGGGCTGGCTACTCCGACGGCGATTATAGCGGGTACGGGGCGCGGCGCCGACCGTGGAATCCTGATTCGGGACGGGGAAGCGCTGGAACTGGCGGCGCGCGTCGATACGGTGGTGCTCGACAAGACGGGCACCATCACCACCGGCAAGCTGCGCGTGGTCCGGATCCGCGCCCTGAACGGCTTTACGGAACGGGACGCGGTGCGGATGGCGGCCGCCGTCGAGCGCTGGAGCGAACACCCGGTGGCGCGCGCCATTGTGGGATGCGCCGGACCGGTGGCAGATGGCGTCGAACCCGAGAAAGCTACCGAATTTCGCGCTATCCCCGGGCGTGGGGTGGAAGGCTCGGTGAGGGGTCGGAAGGTATTTGCGGGGCGTGGCGACGGCGGTACGGTTGCCGTGGATGTGGATGGAGTGCTTGCCTGCGAGTTTCAGATCGCGGATCAGGTGAAGCCGGAGGCGCATGAGGCGGTCAAGCGGCTGCGGAAGATGGGCATCGAGGTCTGGATGATTACCGGGGACCATGCGCGGGTGGCGCGGGATGTGGCCCTCGAAGTGGGCATCGACCCGACGCGCGTGCTTGCCGAAGTGCTGCCCGAGCGCAAAGACAGCGAAGTAGCGCGCCTGCGGTCGGAAGGAAAGCGCGTCGCCATGGTGGGGGACGGCATCAACGATGCGCCGGCTCTGGCGCGCGCGGACGTGGGGATCGCCATCGGCACCGGCACGGACGTGGCGATGGAAACAGCCGGCGTTATTCTGATGAGCGGCAATCTGGAGGGCGTGCCCGAAGCGTTGCGGTTGGCGCGGCGGACTCTGCGGGTAATCCGCCAGAATCTATTCTGGGCGTTCGGGTATAACGCGATCGGAATACCGCTGGCGGCGGGGCTGTTTTTTCCGTGGACCGGGTGGATGCTGTCGCCGATGATCGCCTCGGCCGCGATGGCGATGTCGAGCGTTTCGGTGGTCACGAACAGCCTGCGGCTGCGCAAAGCTTAGGCGGCCACGCTCAAAATTGCGGTAGTATCAAAGAGGCAGGATCGAGGGCTAAATGGACGCGGACCTGAAGACCTATCTCGACGGCAAGTTTGAAGCGATCGACGGCAGGTTCGAAGCGATCGACGGTAAGTTTGAAGCGATCGACGGGAAATTTGAAGCGATCGACGGCAGGTTCGAAGCGATCGACGGCAGGTTCAACGAGCTGCGCGCCGAAATCGATGCCAGGTTCAGGGAAGAGCGTGCCGAGCGCCGAGCTGAAATCGAGAAGACCGAGACCAATCTCCTGACCGCTTTCCACAACTGGGCGCGCCCCATGGAAATTCGCGTCCGCGCTTCAGACATAAAGGTCTCGGGATTCGATCTGCGGCTCGCCTTTGCCGAAGAACGCATTTCGGAGTTGGAGCGCAGAATAGCTTCCTGAAGCTCAGTGGGCGGCGAGGGCTTCGCTGCGGCGCGACTTCGCCCCTTCATACAGCGCGCGGGATTCCTTATACGACACGGTATAAAGCAGCGAGTTCACCTTCGCAAGAAACGAAGCCTGCGACAAAGGTTTCAACAGCAAATCGACGCGCCCCGTAAGGAGCTTACCGAACTGCAGGAAATCCTCCTCCGGCCATCTCTCCAGGTGTGAATCGGAGACCAACAGAACCGGCAGGTCCGGGCAGGCTTTGCGTATTTTTATCGCCGGCTCGGTTTGAGACGAGCTGGCGGTCAAGGGAACCTCGGCAATCAGGAGATCGACGGGAGTGGTGGTGCTCTCGCACAGCGTAATCGCTTCGGCCGTGGTGGCGCTCCGGTACACAACGTAACCACGGCGCTCCATAACCGCTTCCATGGGGTGCGTGCTGTTCAATTCGCTATCGAGGATAACGATTGTCTTCATCGAACGCCTGGCTTTCGCGATTACCAGCGCCGGTTGCCGCCGCCGCCGCGCCCACCGCCGCCGCCGCGATTTCCGCCACCCTCGCGTCCACCACCGCCGCCGCCGGCGCCTTTGGGCCGCGCTTCATTGACGTTGAGGGCGCGCCCGCCCACCTCATGGCCATTCAGGCCGGAGATCGCCTTGTCGCCTTCGGTGTCGTTGGGCATCTCGACAAATCCAAAACCGCGCGGCTGGCCCGAATCGCGATCGGTCACAATGCTGACCCGATCGACGGAACCGTACGATTCGAAAAGCGAACGGATGTCCTGCTCGGACGACCCGAAGCTGAGGTTGCCTACAAAAATATTCTTCATCGATTTTCCTTCTGATTTGAGCGCGGAACAATTCGGGTAGGCTTCAGGAAAGCGCGTGCCTAAACTGAGGGACAGTCAAATGCACTTTAAGCGTAGCACTTCATTAGCGGGCCCACGTAATTATTTCGTTAAGCGCCCCGTCAAGCCACCTGACCCATGTGATGGCGTACATCGATGCCGTACAGGAGGTAGGCGACATCCTCCGCGATGTTGGTGGCGTGGTCGGCGATGCGTTCGAGGTTGCGCACCACGAACATCAGTTCGAGCGCCGTTTCGAGGGTGTTGACATCGCGCGACATGGCATGGAATAACTCGCGCGTGATGGCCGACATGAAGCGATCGGCGTCATCGTCGTCTTTCAGAACCTGCTCCGCCATCTGGCCGTCGCGATCGAGGAACGCGCTGATGCTGCGCGAAACCATCGACGAAACGCAGCCCGACATGCGGTTGACATTATCGAGGAAGGCCTGTGCTCCGGGCTCCGGGGCCAAATTGATGGCGCGCCGGGCGATGTTCGCCGCGAGGTCTCCCATACGCTCCAGATCGGTATTCATCTTCATGGCGGCGGTGATGAAGCGGAGGTCGCAGGCTACCGGCTGGTAGCGGGCCAGAAGGCCGATCGCGTGGTTGTCAATCTCCATTTCGAGACGATTGACCAAGTCTTCGCCGCGCAGCACCCGCTCCACCATTTCCATGTCGTTGCGGAGCAGGGCCTGGGCGCTGGTGTGTACCGCCGATTCGACCAGACCTCCCATCCGGGCCAACTTGCGGTGCAATTCTTCGAGTCCCATCGTGAACTGGCGCATACTTGATCTTAACCGAAATATTTCTGAAATGAAACACAAATGAAATATACGGCCGCAGGATCTACAATGTGTCTTACTCCTTATGGACAACGTCATCTCCGAATATCAGAAGTGGAAACAGCACGGCGAGTCTTTGCGCGCGCAGGCCAAACAGGCCATGGAAACCAGCTTTCGGGATCTGCTGCTGCAGGCCGCGCGGATCGCGCACGAGTACCATACCGATTTCGGCACGACCCTGAAGCCGCCGCCGTCGATTACGGCGTTTCGCTATAAGGCCGGCGCGAAGGCAAAAAAAGCCGCAAAGACCGCGGCTCCCAAAGCTCCCGCGGCCAAAACGACGGATCCGAAAGTCGCGGCGCTGGAAAAGCGGCTGGCGCAGACGCGCGGCAAGCTCGAGGCGGCGAAGGCGGCGGGCAAGCCGACCAAGAACCTCGAAGACCGGATTTACGAGATCGAGGATGAACTGCGGCTGTCCGGCCACTCCCTTACGGTCGCGGTTCGGTAAGTACGTTTAGTTGACCCAAGGGCCCTGGCCGGAGCCGTGCTTCTTCATATAGACCTGGAATTTCTTCTTGGCCCGCTGGATTTTGTATTCCTTCCAGCGGCGCCCGAGGTCGAGGCGAAAGCCCGGTCCCGCCACGGCGGCGCGGCGTCGGCCGAACTGAGTTTTGATATAGAGGAAGCCGAAGATCATGCCACCGAGGTGGGCCAGGTTAGAGACCGTGCTGCCGCGCTGAAACGAGAAGACGAAGGCGATGGCGCCGAAGATCATGACCATGTATTTGGCCTTGATCGGGAAGAGAAACGCGATCAGAATTTCCTGTTCGGGAAACAGCATGCCGAACGCCAGCAGCAATCCGTAGATGGCGCCGGAAGCTCCCAGGGTGGGCTGCTCGGGGTTACCCCAGAGCAGGTTGGCGAAAATAACGCAGAATCCGGCGCCGATACCGCACAGGAAGTAATACTGGATGAATCGTTTCGTCCCCCAGGTTTCTTCGATGGGCGCGCCGAACATCCAGAGCGCCAGCATGTTGAACAGCAGATGGCCGGGGCCGCTCAGGCTGTGCAGGAACAGATAGGTGACCGGTTGCCAGAGCGCCCCGCGAATCACTTCCGCCGGGACCAGCATCAGGCCTCTCAAAATCTCGTCGCCCCGCAGGAACGAGCCGAAGAAATCGATCAGGTAGATCGCGACATTGGCGATAATCAGCCATTTAACGCCGCTGGGAAAGGACCAGTAAAAGCGGGAAGTGCTACTTCGGAACCGGGTATCGTAGCGCATGGGGATATGCGGACCGCTTTACAAGGATCAGAATAGCAGACCGTCCAAATTTCACAGGTTCAGATATTGGCGGCGATGCGCGGCGGAACGGCTTCCGTGTTATCCGGCATAGGTACGGCGGCATCGGCGCGAACCTTGCGCGCGTAACGGGTGAGCCGCCAGCCGGTATATTGAACGAGAACGGCGGAACCGATCCATACCTGCCAGTGCGAGAGGAAGCCATCGGCGAAGATGAAGTCGCCGGCCAGATCCACGTCCTGGCAGAGCCGCCAGACGCCAAGGGAAGCGAGACAGATAGCAACCAGGGTCAGCAGGCTGGCCGCAAGCAGCGCAATACGAGTGTTTTTCCCCTTACGGCGAGTGACTACCGGACCCCGCCCGAAGCGAACCTTGACCACCATAAATGCCGTCTTACTTTCCACTATACTCTTTCCCGACGCACCGCCCTGAAACCTTAATGTGAGCGTGGCGGAGCTTTTATTTCGATTCAACACAAGGTGCGATAAGTTAGTTGTGTGAAACGTCTTAGAACTGTAATATTCGGTACAGGATTTATGGGTCGCGTGCACACGGAAGGCGTGCGCCGGCTGGGCAATGTGGAAGTGGCGGGCATCGCGGCTTCGAGCGCTGAGAAGGCGCGGAAATTCGCCGGCGAACTGGGCGTTGAACGATCCTCCGGCGATTACAGAGAACTGCTGGCCGATCCGACGATTGACGCGGTCCACATCTGCACGCCCAACGCGCTGCACTTTCCCATGGCGATGGCCGCTCTCAATGCCGGCAAACATGTGCTGTGCGAGAAGCCGCTCGCCCTGTCGACCGGCGAGGCGGCGGAGATGGTGCGGGTCGCGAAGGAAAAGAATCTCGCGAATTGCACGTTCCACAATCTGCGCTACTACCCGCAGGTGCAGAATATGCGTTGCATGCGCGAAGCGGGCGAGCTGGGCGAGATCTATGCGGTGCAGGGCACGTACTCGCAGGACTGGCTGCTCTACGACACCGATTACAACTGGCGCATCGATAAAGAATCGAACGGGCGTTCGCGCGCCTTCGCCGATATCGGCACGCACTGGTGCGACATGATCGAGCACATTACGGGGCTGCGCATTACGTCGCTCTGCGCCGATCTGCAGACGTTTCACAAGACGCGGAAGAAACCTAAGGGATCGATCGAAACCTTCTCCGGCAAGACGCTGCAGCCGGAGGATTATCAGGAAGTGCCGATCGATACGGAGGACTTCGGTGCGGTGATTCTGCGGCTCGGTGATAAGGCCCGCGGGGCGATGACGGTGAGCCAGATTTCGGCGGGGCGCAAGAACCGGCTGTTCGTCGAGATTTTCGGCACGAAGGGTTCGGTGTCGTGGAACCAGGAGAATCCGGACGAGCTGTGGATCGGCCAGAGGAACACGCCGAACCAGCTGGTGGTGAAGGATCCTTCGCTGCTGATGGAGAAGGCGCGGAGCTATGCGGATCTGCCGGGCGGCCACAGCGAGGGCTACGACGATACGTTCAAGCAGCTCTTCCGCCGCTTCTACAGAGCCGTGGCGGATCGGAGCGCGGCGGTGGAATATCCGACGTTCGAGGATGGCTTGCGGCAACTGCACATTCTCGAAACGGTGCTCGATAGTTCCGCGAAGCAGGGCTGGACTGATGTCCCTGGGAACTAGTCCGCTCCCTCACGGTCGCGGCTCGGTATTCCGGATGCCTTACCGAGCCGCGACCGTGAGGGAGCGGTATCACAATTGAGACAGCGGCTCGATCTTTGGATGGTCGAGCATGGCGCAGCCGATACGCGGGAGCGGGCGCAGGCTCTGATTATGGCTGGCGAAGTTCTGGTGAATGGGCAGAAGGCGTTGAAATCCGGCCAGCCCGTTGCCGAAGACGCACACGTCGAAGTCCTCGCCAAACTTCGCTACGTGAGCCGCGGCGGCGTCAAACTCGAAGCGGCTCTGCGGCAGTTCGAAGTCGAGGCGAACGGCTTGGTCTGCGCGGATTTCGGGTCGTCCACCGGAGGCTTCACGGACTGTCTGCTCCAGGCCGGCGCGGCCCGCGTGTACGCCATCGACACGGGAAGCGGGCAGCTCGATTGGAAACTGCGCAACGATCCGCGCGTAGTGGTGCGGGAAGGCGTGAACGCGCGCTATCTTGAGGATCTGGGCGAACCGGCCGACCTTGCCGTTTGCGATGTCAGTTTCATCTCGGTGACGCTCCTGATTCCCGCTATCCTGCGCGTGCTGAAGCCGGATACGGGACGCCTGATCATTCTGGTGAAGCCGCAGTTCGAGGTGGGGAAGGGGATGGTCGGAAAAGGGGGCATCGTGCGCGACCCGGCTTTGCACGCGGAGGTTTGCGGCAAGGTGCGGGATTTTGTGGAAGCGGCCGGGTTCAAAACGGATATGATGGAGAGCCCGATCACCGGCGCCGAAGGCAACAAGGAATTCCTTCTATATGGACACCGTTAAGACCATCGCCATCTTCGCCAAGCCCAACGCCCCGCGCGCTTTCAAGGTGGTGCCCGAGCTTTTGCTCTGGCTGGCGGAGCACGGCATCGAAGCGCGGCTCGACAACGAAGCGGCCCATTACGCGCGCCTGCTGGGCGGGCTGGAACGCTCGAGCGTGCCCGACAATTGCGACCTGGCGGTGGTGCTGGGCGGCGATGGCACGCTGCTCTCCGCCGCGCGCGCCATCGGCAACCGGGCCATTCCGCTGCTGGCGGCGAATCTGGGCGGGCTGGGCTTCCTAACTTCTATCGCCACCGAGGACTTATTTTCCGAGCTGGAACGCGCGCTCACCGGCGATCTGAAAATCACGCGGCGCAAGATGCTGCGCGTTGCGCTGCACCGCGGCCATACGACGGTGGCCGAGTATCAGGCGCTGAACGATGTGGTGATCGCCAAATCGTCGATTGCGCGCATCGTAGATCTGGAGACGTGGGCGGATGGCAGCTTCGTCTGCGCGTATAAAGCGGATGGTCTGATCATTTCCACTCCGACCGGTTCGACGGCGTATTCGCTTTCGGCGGGCGGACCGATTATCTATCCGACCGTCAACGCCATTTGCCTGACGCCGATCTGCCCGCATACGCTGACCAATCGGCCGCTGATCATACCGGCCGAGATGGGGGTGCGGGTGGTGAGTATGGCGGAGCACGAGGAAGCGTTTCTGACGGTGGATGGGCAGGTGGGCAGTCCGCTGCAGGCGGGGGACGCGGTGGAGTGCGGGATATCGGACTTCGACGTGCTGCTGGTGCGGCCGCCGCATAAGACGTACTTCGATGTGCTGCGGCAGAAGTTGAAGTGGGGGGAACGGTAGCGAATCCCGCCCTTATACCCAACCCTCGCCGGGGATCCATCGAACCGGCGTTCCGGCGCCGGGCGGCGGCCCAACCGGGGCGCGCGAGCCCCTACGGACAGCGTTACGTTGTTGACTTCGATCTGGTTCGCAAAAAGCTCATGCCGTTATTCTACGAGCCAGCCAACCGGGCCGCGTAGGCCCCGTCACTTGAGGTAGATGGCGGCGCTGACCGCGCCGCCCAGAGCGCCCGCCTTGCCGCTGTGACATTCGAGGCACGACGTCTCATAGTATTCGGGGATCAGGACGCGCCAGGCTTTTCTGCCGTTTAACCCAGCTTCCTCCTCGACGGATTCGCCCTTCTTCCATCCCTTCGCTTGCAATTTGTTCCCGATCGTGCGGCCTTCCCAGGCATCGGGCGCATTGGGCGGGTGGCGAATCAGTTCCGCGGGCGCTGTCATCTTCATGTAAGCCAGTGTCCCCACTTTCCGATTGAAGCGCTCGGCCGCCCGCCAGACGAAGGCGGCTTGCGGCGATCCCCGGGGTGCGCTGCCGGAAGCGCCATTCAGTTCGTCCATAACTTCCCGCATGGCATCCATTTCGGCCTGCAGCATCTGCCCTTCGGTAGACGTCGGGTCGAGGCTGGGCACGGGATGGCCGGTCTGTTCGGCATATTTGGCGCTGGCCTCTTCGATAAGCTCGTTTCCGGTAAGATGCGGCCGATCGGTAATCACCTGGCGGGCACAGCGCAGCAGCGTGGTCAGATGGAGCAGGACGGAATGATCGACGGCCTCCTGAGTGACGGCTTCCTCGGGTATGATGCGCTCGAGCAGATCCGGCTTGACCGAGATTTCGCCGGTGAACGGCCGATCGTGGGAGGCAATCAGCACGACCGCCACGGCGACCCCGGTGGCGAAGATCCCCATTGCGGCGGCGGCGGCGGCGCGGTTATCCACGTGGATCATGGCGATGGCGGTCAGGGTACAGACGGCCTGCAGCAGCAGGGCGGTCCACTTAACCCAGTTCACGCTCGACCGGCTGACGACGATCCTCTGGCGGCGCGCGTCGATGGCTTCTTCGAGAGCGGCGACGATTTCGCGTTGCGCGGTCACCTGCCCCTGGCTGCGCGGGACGAGGGAAAGGACCAGCTGCAACTCCTCGGCGAGGGCGGCGGGCGTGACGGCCAGCGACGCCGATAGTTGGGCCATCTTAGGCCATTCGTAGCTCACGGCTTCCTGAATGTGGCGGCGCGTCAGTTCACGCATTTGCGTCTCCGGTTCGCCGGGAAAGCTGGCGGCGAGAAACAGGACCGTGCTCAGGTTGCTGGCTTCGCGGTTCACGGCAGCCTTGGCGTGATCCATGTCGTTCCATACCTGGGAGGCGACGAACGCGACCAGCAGCCCGAAGATGATGCCGAGCGGCGGGAGCATGCCGGGGGAAACGGCTTTGAAGCCGCGCAGCCGTTCGCCGGCCGCGAAAAGCCGGACGACGGCGAAGATCGCCCAGGCGACGAGGTAGCTCAGCGTGAATACCACAAGGGCCATCCAGCCTACGGGAAGGCTTTGCAGCCACTCGCCCATGTTGTTCTCCTGCTCAGTTCAGTTTCGCGAAGGTTCGGTGCGTCAGATCATGATAGCAACCCCGGCTCGAAAACATTTCGCTATCCAAGCCGCCCCCCGCGGGTATAAAATCGCCTGCATGAAGCCTGTGTGGTTACGTATGGCCGCCCTTGGGGTCGCCGCGATTCTGCTCACGGCCGCGTACAAGCGCGCCGAGACATCCTCTGTAATGGCCGACGCGGCGAATCATTTTCTCGACTCGCTGTGGGCGGATCAGAAAGCCAAGGCCACCTACACCTTCGCCGACGATGAGCGCTTCGACTGGCACTTCATCCCCAAGCTGCGCAAAGGTCTCTCGTTCGGCGAGATGCAGCCGTTCCAGAAGACGCTGGCTACCGCGCTTTTGGCCGCCGGTCTGAGCCAACAGGGGTTGATTAAGGCCGAAACCATCCGCAGCCTCGACCAGATGTTGCTCCTGCTCGAACAGGGCGCCGGCCCCAATCGGCGCGATCCCGACAATTACTACGTCACGATCTTCGGCACGCCGTCGCCGACGGGGACCTGGGGATACCGGGTGGAAGGCCACCACCTGAGCCAGAACTACACGATCGTGAACGGCAGGATCGCCGATTCGCCCAGCTTCTTCGGCTCAAACCCGGCCGAGATCAAGACCGGGCCGCGCAAGGGCCTGCGCGTACTGGCCGCCGAAGACGACTACGGTTACGAGATGATCGAGTCGCTCGACAAAGCCGAGCAGGATACGGCGGTGGTGGATAAGAAAGCGCTGGGCGATATCATCACCATGGCCTCGCGCAAGGCGGCGCTGGGCGGCGTGCCCAACGGCTTGGCGGCTTCGAAGATGACGGCGGCGCAGTACGACAAGCTACTGTCGCTGGTCGAAGTGTATGCCGACAACATGCCTCCGCAGATGGCGCAGCATCGCATGGAGATGGCGCGCAAACAGCCGAAGGACGCCACGTTCTTCGCCTGGACGGGCTCGGTGGCGCGCGGCGGACCGCATTATTACCGAATCCAGACCCCGGCGTACCTGATCGAGCTCGATTGCACGCAGGATAACGCCAACCACATCCACTCGGTGTGGCGCGATTACGAGAACGACTTCGGGCTGGATCTGCTCAAAATGCACTACGACGCGGACCACAAGTAAAATAGGGATATCGGATCCCTGTCTCTCTCCCGGCGCGATTTTCTGGCCATAGCCGCGGCGGGCCGCCTCTCCGGTCCGGAGTGGTTGCATTACCCGGACCCCGCGACCGAGCTTGACGTGATCCGGCTTACGTTTCCCGCGTTCGCGAGCGGAATGACGGCGCCTCATCTGCGCCAGTTCAGCCGCCGGGGCGATTCCCTGCTGTACTGGAGCGAGCGTACAGGCAACCGCCAGGCCTACCGGCTCGATCTGAAAGGCGGCGCCTCGAAGCAGCTGACGGATGCGGCGGCGCTCGATCCTTTCAGCCTGTCGTTGTCTCCCGACGAACGGACTTTCTCTTTTTTCGACGGCCCGGCGCTGAACGCAACCTCCCTCCCTGCGCTTCAGACCAAGGTGATTTACACGGTTCCGGAGGGTCTGACGCGTAGCGGGATGACCGTCGCGGCGGACGGTTCGGTGCTGTTCGCGGAGGGGAGGGCAGGCGACTGGCGCATTGTTCGGGTCACGCCGAAGCAGGCGACGCCGGGCACGGGTGGAACCATCGTCCGCAGCGATAACGAGATCGATCTGCTGCTGGCGCGGCCTGGGCGGCCACAGGTCCTCTACCGTGCGGGCGGCACGCTCTGGCTGGTGAACCATGACGGCTCGGGCAAGCGGCAGATTCGGCTCGAAGCGGGGCAGACGGGCGAGGTTCTATGGATACCCTCGGGCCGCACCCTGATATACCTCCATATTCCGGACGACGCGAAGCAATTAATCACGCTGCGCGAGAATGCGCCAGAGGAGAATTCCGATAAACAGCTCGCCCGCACCAGCCAGTTTGCGACTGTCTCGCCCAACGGGGACGCATCGGTTTTTACGGGGGCGAGCCGTAGCAAGGCGTCCGCCTACGTGCTCATCCTGCTGCGTGTAACCCGCCGCGAGCTCACGCTTTGCGAGCACCACGCTTCCGACCCGGCGATGGTCTCGCCGGTTTTTTCGTCCAACAGCCAGAGCGTTTTTTTCGTCAGCGACCGGCATGGCAAAGCGGCCATCTACCGGGTTCATGTCGAGAAATTCGTGGAAGCTACGGGCGAGGAGGAAAAATAAACTTAACAAATTCGCATTTTCGACTAGAGTCTTCGAAAAATTCCGCCGATAAGGGCCTGAACAGCACATTTTAGATGCTGCTCTCGGAGGGATAGCTTGACGCTAACCGGCGGGTATGTCATGCGGCGAATTTTTCTGTCCGCGGCGTTTATTTTCGGGCCCGCGCTCGCATTTGCGGCGCTCGAAGACAGGATTCAGGGGCCGATCGATACCAACAGTACCGTCGTCCTGCGGGGTAACACACAGCCCCGCGCGCGGGCACAGGACGATCGCGGGCCGCTCGATCCACTGACTATGATCGGCGGCATGCGCATGGTTCTGAAGCCATCGGCGCGGCAGGCGTCCGAACTCGCAGCCTTTCTCGAAGAGCAGCGCAATCCCGCCTCGCCCGATTTTCATAAATGGCTGACCCCCGAACAATATGGAGAGCGTTTCGGCGTAAGCCAGCGCGATCTGGGCACGTTGACCTCGTGGCTTCAGGCACAGGGATTTACGGTGGGGCAAGTGGCGCGCGCGCGGAACTGGATTACTTTCAGTGGAACGGCGGCGCAGATTGCCCAGACGTTTCACACGGAACTGCATCGCTATCAGACCGGCAATGAGACTCACTTCGCCAACGCGACCGAGCCCACCGTGCCGGCCGCTCTGGCGGATATCGTAAGCGAACTGCGCGGTCTCGACGATTACAAGCCCAAACCGCTATACGCGCGGCTGGCCTCACCGGATTACACGACGGCCGGCGGATCCCATTACCTCGCGCCGGACGACTTCGCCACTATCTACGACATCACGGCGCTCTATAACGCGGGCTTCAGCGGCGCCGGCCAGAAGCTGGTCATTGCCGGACAGACCGACATCAATCTGTCGGACATCAGCACGTTCCGCAGCGCTTTTCATCTGCCCGCCAATCCTCCTCAGGTGATTCTCGCGGGGCCGGATCCGGGAGTGAGCCAGGGCGATCAGGTGGAGGCCGATCTGGATCTGGAATGGTCCGGCGCGGTAGCGCGCAACGCCACCATCATCTTCGTCAATTCCCGGAACGTTTTCGAATCCGTTCAATACGCCATCGACCAGAATCTGGCGCCGGTGATCAGCATGAGCTACGGCGAATGCGAGCTGGGAGGCTCGGCGAGCGCGCGCGCGATGGCACAGCAGGCGAATGCCGAGGGAATCACCTGGATGAACTCGTCGGGCGATTCGGGCGCGGCCGGCTGCGATTATGGAACGAAGGTCGCGAGCAACGGCCCATCTGTAACGTTCCCGGCGGATATCCCGGAAGTCACTGCCGTCGGCGGTACCGAATTCAATGAAGCCGCGGGCACCGGATGGAATAGCCAGAACGGCGCGACTTTGGCGTCCGCCACGGAATATCTTCCCGAGATGGCCTGGAACGACACGCCGCTTGGCAACGGTATCGAGGCGACGGGTGGAGGCGTCAGCACGCTCTTTGCGAAACCCTGGTGGCAGACCGGTCCGGGAGTTCCGAGCGACGGCGCACGCGATGTGCCCGATGTCGCGCTGGCGGCTTCGGCCGATCACGACGGCTATCTCCTGCTCTACGACGGCGCATTGATGGTGGTGGGCGGGACCTCGGCGTCTTCACCGACATTTGCCGGCATAGTGGCCCTGATCAATCAATATCTGGTGGCGAAAGGCGCACAGGCGAACCCGGGCCTCGGCAACATCAATCCCAATCTGTACGGCCTCGCGCAGAACACAGCCGGTGTTTTTCACGACGTGACCACAGGCAATAACATCGTGCCGTGCGCAAACGGCAGCCCCGGGTGTTCGACGGGCTCTTTCGGGTATAAAGCCGGTCCGGGATACGATCTGACGACCGGACTCGGCTCCGTTGACGCTTACAACCTGGCCACGAAATGGAGCAGCTACACGCCGGGCGTGGGCACGACCATGACGCTCACGGCGAGCGCGGCCAGTATCGCCGCGACCGCCAGCACCACGCTGACCGCGACCGTTGCAGCGGTGACGGGCGCCACCAAGCCGACCGGCAGCGTTACGTTCTCGATCGGAGCGACGACTCTCGGAACCTCGGTCGTGGCCGCCGGCACGGCAACACTGGTTGTGAAAGGCAGCAGCCTCGCGGTGGGCGCCAACGTCATTACCGCGAGTTATTCGGCGACGGGGAACTTCACCGCTTCGACGGCTTCGTACACCGTTACGCTGGTTGGACCCGCTGTGGCTACCACTACCACCGTCGCCGCCAATCCCCAAAGCATCGCGGCGAACGCAACGACGCAGTTGACCGCCACCGTGAAGCCCGCGTCCGGCAGCACCGCCCCGACCGGCAGCGTCACGTTCAGCGCCGGAACTACGTCGCTCGGGACCGCCACGCTCGTCGCATCCGGCTCGTCCGCTACGGCGGTGTTGACCGTCGGCGGCGGCAAGCTTGCGATGGGGGCCAACAGTATCGCCGTCAGTTACGCGGGCGCACCGGGCTTCTCCCCATCGGCGGCGACGCCATTGACTGTGACGGTGACAGCGCCGCTGATCGCGACCACCACTACGCTCGCGGCGAATCCGTCCACCATCGCGGCGTCGGCAAACACGCAGTTGACGGTAACCGTGAAACCCGCGTCCGGCACAACCGCGCCGACCGGCAGTGTTGCCTTCACACTGGGAACTACTTCGCTCGGATCCGCTGTTTTGGCGTCATCCACGGCATCGCTTACCGTCAAAGCAAGCAGCCTGGCCGCGGGGGCCAACACGATCACCGCAAGTTACGGCGGCAGCAGCAGCTTCAGCGCCTCGTCCGCCATCGTGACGGTCACGGTTACCGTTCCGCCCGTAGCCACGACCACGGTTGTCGCGGCCAGTTCCGCCAGCATCGCCCCCACCGGCACTACGCAGTTGACCGTCACTGTGAAACCCGCCACCGGCAGCGTCGCGCCCACCGGAAACGTGACGTTAACGGCGGGGACCACATCCCTTGGATCGGCGGCACTCGCGCCCTCGGGAAGCAACGGCATCGCCACCATCGCAGTCAACGGCTCTTCGCTCAAGACCGGGGCCAACACCATCACCGCGAACTACACTGCGACCGGCAACTTCACCAATTCATCGGGGTCGACCGCGATCACTCTGACGCCTCCGCTGCCCGCCACCACGGCAACACTCACGGCCAGCCCGGCTACCATCGCACAGAGCGCGACGACGCTCTTGACCGCTTCGATCAAGCCCGCGACAGGCGCGATCGCGCCCACGGGAAGCGTCACCTTCTCGGTGGGCGGCACTTCGCTCGGAACGTCGAATCTGGCTACGGCGGGAGGAACGGCAAGCGCTTCGCTGACCGTCGGCGGCGCAAGCCTCGCGTCCGGCGCCAATACGATCACGGCGACTTACAGTGGAAGCGGCACATTCGCCGGCTCGACCGCAACCGTGACGGTCAACGTGACCGCCCCGGCTTCGGATGTGGTCGCCAGCGCATCCCCCAAGCCAAACCTCGCACAAAGCGGTTGGGGAGTGAACGTTCAACTGCAGGAAGAGGCGGGCACCGCCACTACGCTGACCGGATTCACCATCAACGGCACGAACTTCACGTCTTCCATCGCCGCGTTTTTCGGAAGCACGAAGATCGCGGCGCACGGCACGCTCTCCGCCAATCTGATCATTCAGTGGTTACCGCTCCCGGCGAATATCGTGTTCGCTTTCACCGGAGTCGACGCGGGCGGAATGCAGTGGTCGCGAAGCGTATCGATTGCTACCGCCGCTGCCGCGGCGAAATAGAACCACGAATTTGTCGATCCCCAGGCGCACATCGAAGTCCGGATAGAGAGCCAGGCGTCTGGCGTCGCCCGCGCAATCGAGACACACGATGGCACACGGCGCAGCGGCGATCGAAGGAGCATAGCGGCTGGACGCGTTGGCTACTCCCGCATGTACGAAGCCCACCTTCGGATTACGTTCTCGCAGTAACGCCTGAAGCGGATATTCGAGTTGATAGTCCGTGATATCGATGCCGACTGTATCGCAGTTGGCGCGCGCGAGGAGATCCACGGCTTTCAGATACGACTGCCGATTGTTCCATTGGGTCATGTCGGCAAAATACTGCGTGTCTCGCGAAACGTGCAGAACGCTGCGCGGTCCTTTCAGAGGCCGCACCCAGTTTTCGAGGACAGCGGAACGTGCGTTGCTCAGAAGCAGGAGGCAGAGCGCAATCTGCATCCACATCCGCGCTCGTTCCATGACCAGTCCGGCGAGCGGTGCGCCCAGCACAAAAAGGGGCAGCAATAGCCGCGCGAAGAACGGTTGCCATTTCAAGTACGCGCAAAAAGCGAGGAAGGCGCAGAGCAGGCCCAGCACGTATAAAGCACTCAGTGATTCGCGGCCCCGCAAGGCTCGCGCCGCCAGAACGCAGCCTGCGGCCAGAAGGACCGCCAGATGCCATCGATTCGGAGCGTTGGTTTCATGATTGGCGTTGAGGGGCGGCCCATAGGAGCTGGTGTGCCACGTTGTAGCGGGATCGTTGACGTCGATGCCGAGACGTTGGTGCGCGGCCAGCACAACTTTGTAGACGCTTTGATTCCATTGGGTGCTGCGCGCGCCCAGTTGATCCGAAAGATTGCGCAAAACGTTCGAGACGGTCTCGCGCCAGCCAAAATTCTCATTGCGCCAGCGGTAGACGCCGTCGCCCTGTGCGGAATCGAAGCCCATGATAGATCCGCTCAGTTGGTAGTTGCGAACATATTGCGGAGTGTTGATGCTCAACGCCACGCCGATCGCTAATAACGTGAGAATCGCCACGCGCTTGCGGGAAGTTTGAGAACTCGTCAGGAGTATCGCGGCGATCGGGAAGGGCGCGAAAAGATAAGCCGTCGCTTTGGTGAGCAAGGCGAAACCCAGCGCCGCGCCGAGAAAGACCGCATCGCCGAGGCGTGGCTGCTGATGGGCGACCTGCAGGGCGAACCAAAGGGCCGTAACCAGCCACATCGCCAGAAAATAATCGTTCTTGGCTCCGGAACTGGCCAATATCCCGGCGGGCAGCGTGGCGCAGAACAGCGCGGCGATGGCCTGGCCGCGGATCCCCGCGCCCAGCGCTTTCGCGACCGCCGAAACGCCGAAGATGCAGGCCAGCGACGCGAACCATTGCACAAGATTGATGAAATGATCGCCGCCCGAGACCACGTACGTCTGGAGCATCAGGTATTCGGCGAGCGGCTGCAGCATGATCTGGTTGAAATACGCGGTCGGGAAGTAGCGGACGCTTCCCTGTTCGGCCCAGTAGACGACCCGCGGCACGTGGTAGGCCATCGCATCGGCGCTGTTGGGAGGGCTGAATGCGGCCGTGATGGCGGTCAGCGTCAAAATGACCGCGCAGTCGATGAAGCGCTCCCAGCAACTCGGTCGAGAGGAACAACGAGGCGCCAAACAGAACCAGCGCGCGCGGAAAGCTCCTTCGCAGGTGCATAGGGAATCAGTACACAGTATCATCTGTTAGAGATGGAAGACGCCACCATTCGCCCCAGCATGAAAACCGTCTGGGCCACTTACCTGCTTGCCGCTGCCGTGATTCTCATCGGCCTGTGGGCTATTTACAGATACGCGCAGGAGCAGCCGCGCTGGCTTTATCTGATTCCGTTTCTGGCGCTGCTCCCTCCCCTGCAAATGCATCTGAAGCGCCGCCTCGTCACGCTGCGATTCCACGACGACCATCTGACGCTCGAAACCGGATTTTTCTCGCGCACGCGGCGCACCGTCGATATGGCCAAAATTCAGGACGTCACTGTGCAGCAGACGCTCGGGCAGCGCCTTCTGGGAGTGGGCGATCTGCGATTGGAAACTGCAGGCGAGAGCGGCTCGATATCAATTGCGAATCTGGATCGTCCGCGCCAGATCGCCGACGCCATCATCAATACTTCAAAAAAATCGCGCCACCCGTTCTGATGAGAGCGCCCGCGATCCTTCTTAAAATCCATCTGGTTCTGGGCCTGGTGGCGGCGGTCTTCCTCGCGATTCTCGGCCTCACGGGGAGCGTGATGGCCTTCGAGAACGATATCGACCACTGGCTTCATCCCGGCCTGTTTTACGTGGCTCCCGCGTCTAGCGCTCTGCCCGAAGAGGAACTGATCGGCGCCGTGAACCGCCGTTTCGCTCCGGCGCGTGTCAATGCGGTGCAGGTGGCGCGGTCGGCCGACATAGCCCGCGCGATGCAGATGACGGATGGCCGCATGGCGTTTGTCAATCCGTATAACGGTTCGATCCTCGGAAGCGTGCACGGTGGTTTCCCGAGCGACCGGATCATCGGTTGGATTCACCAGATCCATCTGCGCCTGGTTCCCGATCCGCGGTCGGCTCCGCGGTTCGCTGCGATCGGCAAGAGGATTGTCAGTTTCGCCGGGTTGATTCTTTGTCTGCTGGTGCCCACGGGCGTGATTCTGTTTGTGCGAACGCGCCGCACGACGATCAAGTGGAACGCCTCCTGGTTTCGCATCTTCTTCGACGCTCATCATGTGGTCGGGATCTATGCGGCGCTGTTCCTGCTCATTGCGGCGTTTACCGGAATCATGATCGGATTCGAATCCGGAGAGCGCGCAATTTACGCCGCGACCCATTCGGGACCGCCGGCGCGGGTGCCCCCGGTGCATTCGTCCAACGTCGAAGGAGCCGCGCCCATCACGGCGGACCGGGCCGTCGACATTGCACGTCAGGCCATGCCGGGAGCGTCCGTGGCCGGCATCTTCATTCCCATGAATGCCCAGGCCGTGTTTACGGTGCTTATGCGTTTCCCGGAGGACACTTCGGAAGCTGTCCACAGCGGCGTGAGTATCGATCAATTCAGCGGCAAGGTTCTGCAGTCCCGGAATTTTCTGACGGACTCGCCGGGATATCGCGTCATTCGTTTTAATCGCTCGATTCACACCGGCGATATTTGGGGATTGCCCTCACACGTTCTGGTATCGATCTCCAGTCTGGCGCTGGTCGCGATGGTGGTCACCGGCCTCGTGATCTGGTGGAAGAAGCTGGCGATCTGAAGATGCATTACGCCATTCCTCGGCCGTGATCTCCCGGATCACAACTGGATAGCGGCCTCGACCGTTTTCTTGACGGCGCCTGGCTGAAGTGATCCGCTTACGAGCCGAGAACCGCCGCTTTATGTTGTTTGTAGTGCGCGCCCATCACGCCGTTCGCCGCCACAATCTCGCGCGCCGCGGCTACCAGCGCATCCCACTTCGCGGCTGGGATGGCCAGATACAACTCGTCGTCGGGTAAGCCCGTGAAGGTGCGATTGCCCTTGCATCCGAACGACACCGCCGCCATCCCCGACTCGAACGACAGAGGCAATACCGCGCAAGCCGGACGGCCCAGCGCTTGCGTCACCGCGTCTCCCGCGCCGCCGCGCAACGCCGCTTCATAAATCAGCATGGCCGCCGCCGGACGCGCTGCAATCACGATCAGGTCCACCGGAAACTTCGCCGACGCCTGGCCGTCCGTCATGGGCGCATAGGCCACGAACGACGGAGCCCTGGGCAACACCGGAATCGACGGCACTTCCTCGATCCGCAGATAGCCGCTGCTCACCATGAAACCGACCGTGTCGTTCAAGGCGGGAATCGTGATCCCGTGCGTGTACGCGCCCACCGCGCAGTTGTAATGGTCGGACGGCGCCGTGTAGAAGCTCTGGCCGTCCATGGCGGCGCGCCAGAACGAACAGCCCGCCGGCACC
>JBEKAQ010000009.1:0-76706 GCA_050015835.1 Bryobacteraceae bacterium
TGCCGACGGAGCCATCCACGCGCGACAGCTCTTCGATGACGATGGAATATTCGACATAGCCGAGCCCCGCGCCGCCGTACTCCTCGGGAAAAATAATGCCCATGTAACCGAGCTGCCCGAGCTTCTTGATGACGGCGAGGGGAAAGGTCTGGCTTTCGTCCCACTCCATGACGTGAGGCGCGATCTCGGCCGCGGCGAACTCGCGAACTTCGCGCCGCAGCTGGATCTGCTCCGGAGTGTAGTCAAAATCCACGTACCGATTATTGCAAGTCGACACCCCGGGTATTGCAAGCCGGTACCTCGAGTATTAATCGGACCAATAAGCCTGGCGTGCGCGAATGAGAAGATTGCCGCGTCCCGGGAGCGATACCGCAATCTGGTGCATGCCTTTGTGCCCGGCTTCGGGCGGGAAGCTCAGAATGTACTGGCTGTGGACATCCACGCCAAGTTTCTCGATCGCCTTCTCGATGGCGCGCTCTTTCAGAAAAGGATAGTCCGAGCCGCCGGTCGCCTGGGTCAGCGCCTGCAGATCGTTGGTCTTGCCGAGCCGCGCCAGTTCGGTGAAGACGGAGAGATAGTTGGCCTCGGATGGTGGAGGCAGTTCGCCCGATTTGTCGGCGAAGGCAGTGGCGTAAGCGGAATACGACGCGGCGAAGATTTCGATGCCATCGCGCTCCACGGTCTGAAGGACTTCGTCGAGGTGAGCTTTGCTGCCCCGGTCGCGGCTTTCGGCGAGAATCAGAAGAACCTTCCGGCCGGGACGCGGCCTCATCCGGCCGGCCGCTTCGAGGATGGCGTCGAACATGCGCGCCTGCGTGGGCGAGCCGATCGAGAGACTTTTCATGGCGTTCTGAATGGCGTCGGAGCTGCGCGAGAAATCGCGTGCCCAATCGATCTCCGAATCGAAGGTGAGGACGGCGGCTTCGCCCCGGCGGCCGATGACGAGGGGCTGAATCATGCCGCCGACGCGGCGAATTTTGGCGAGCGCGGCGGCGGAGATGGCTGAGTTCTGCACGGCGACGACGAGCGAGATGGGCGCGGCTCCGGTACCGAATGTGTCGATGGCGATCTGGCGCGGCCGATTGTCGTCGAGCACGGTGAAATCGCGCGCGGTGAGTCCTTCGACGTTGCGGCCTTTAGCGTCGGTGACGGTGACGGGAACCTGCACGACGCGCGTCTCTACGCGGAAGGATTGGTCCTGGGCGAGCGCGCAGGCGGTGCACAGAATCAGGCAGCGCTTCATCGTTGGCGTACCTGAGCCACTATATCGGCAACGGCCTGTACTACGGCGTCCGGGGCATCGAGTTGCATCCAGTGTCCTGAGTCGGCGACTACGATATGCCGGCCTTGGGTGGAGAGCCCGGCGTCGTGTTGATGCTCGCTCACAGCCTTCGCGGCGGAAAGTACGACGAGGGGAAGATCGCCGAGGGACGCGGATTCATCCAGTTGCGCCGCGCTGCGGGGAAGGTTCTCCAGATTATCGGCCATGGCGCGAAATGAGCGCTCCTGGCTCCAGTGGGAAGCAATGGCGGGCCAGAGGTCGCGCGGCATTTTCCGCACCTCCCCGACCAGACGATCGGTCACGCCGGCGCCTTTACCCGCCGAAGCGCGCGCGAGCAGCCGGGGAAGCGTTTGCGATCCGCCGGTCAGCAGGTTCAGTGCGAAGCGCACGACTCCGATGCGGGCGAGGAAGGCCCCGCGCCGGGAGAGAGCGACACCGCGCGCCAGCATGCGCCGCCGCTGTTCACCCGCATCGCGCCATTCGGAACGCACCACGGGATCCACCAGAACGAGGCCGGCCACGCGGTCCGGATAGCGCTGCTGAAACAGCCGCACGATCAAGCCGCCGAAGGAGTGTCCCACCAGGATGAAAGGCCCCCTGAGGCCGGTCCCGTCGAGCATGCGGGCGAGATCTTCCGCGGCGTGGAGCGCGGTGCCCCGTTCGGCCGCCCGATCGCTCCAGCCGAAGCCGGCGCGATCATAGCTCACTACGGTGGTAAAGGCGGCGATTCGATGCTGCACCAGCGACCAGCTGAGAGAACTCGCGGCGATGCCGGCTTCGAGAACAACCACGGGTTCGCCCTGGCCCTGTGTGTGGACGTGCAGGCGGCCGGCGCCGGTTTCGACCATCGTGCCCGGCGCTGGGATAATCGAATGTTTCATCAATATGCTTACCGATTCCGCGCGACAGCAGCTTGAGGAGCAGGGCTATCTGATCCTGCCGGGCTTTCTCACGCCTGCGCAGGTAAAACAATTCAACCATCGTATCGAGGAGATCTTCGCCGAGGAAGGCGATCGCGCCGGCGCGGAGTTCAGGCAGGAGGCGGGTACGCGGCGGCTTGCCAATGTGGTCGATAAAGGCGAGCTCTTCGAAAAGATCGTCGAAACGCCGTTCATTCTCGAATGCATGGAAGCGGTGCTGGGCGCGGATTTCAAACTCAGCAGCTTCAACGTTCGCTCCGCCAATCCGCACGGCAACTGCGCACAGCCGCTGCACGTAGATGGCGGCGCATTACCCGACGAGCACGGCTATTCGGTGTGCAATTCGGTGTGGATGCTGGACGATTTCACCGCAGACAACGGCGCGCTTCGCGTGGTCCCTGGCTCTCATCATTGGCGTCGCCTGCCGGCGCCGGGCGCGAAGGTCGAGGGTGAAATTCTCGTAACGGGGAAGGCGGGAACCGTGGTGGTGATGAATGCCCACATGTGGCATGGCGGCACGGATAACCGTACTTCGCGCCCACGCCGCGCCATGCATATTTATTACACGCGGGGCGACCAGCCTCAGCAGCAGTATCAAAAGCGGTTGGTCAGGCCGGAGGTGCAGGCGCGGCTGAGTCCCTTGGGGCGTAAGCTGCTGGCGCTGGACGATCCGCGCAACGACGAACTGAGCGCCACGGGATCGGGCAGGAGCGGATTCCTGAAGTGATCCTTACTGAACCGGGAGGCCCTGCTTCTTCAGGAACTGCTTGATGGCCCCGTAGACCTGGATATTCTGCTCCGCCGTGAAACCGCCGTGGTGACCTCCGGGTACGGTGAAAAGTTGGTTGGGCACACCAATCTTATCGAGCGCCGCTTTCAACCGGACGCTGTGCTGATACGGCACCGTGGGGTCGTCATCACCGTGGATCATGATGATCGGGGGCAGGCCGGCGCGCACATATTCGAGAGGGGACACGCGCCGGGCGATCTCCGCGCGATTCGGCGCCGCGCCCAGCCATGCCACCGCGTAGGTCTTCATGTTCGGGCCATCGAGCAGATCGTTCACGTCGGTGATTCCGTACCAATCCACGATGGCCGCGACCTTCGGCAAGGCGACGCCAGGACATTCGCGATCGAGCCCGGCGCTCTCCGGAATCATGCCCGTCGTGAGCGCCAGATGGCCGCCGGCGGAATCGCCCGTCACGACGAGCCGATTCAGATCGATGTGGTGTTGTTTGGCATTGGCGGCGACCCAGCGCAGGGCGCAGAGACAATCCTCCACCGCCGCCGGAGCCTGCGAAACACGCGCCAGCCGATACTCCACGTTCACCACGTTCCAGCCCATTTCGAGATAGGGCAGCACCTTGTTGAGTCCGGACTCCTTCGTGCCGCCAGTCCAGCCGCCGCCATGGATGTAGATCAGGGTCGGCGCCACATCCTGCACATCGCGGCGCTCATATAAATCGAGCTTGTCGTCAAAGTTGTTGGCGACGAGATAGGTGATGTTCGCCTGCACCAAATAACGATTGGCGAACTCCAGCGTCCAGTTGCTCGATTGCGCCGCCGCCGCGAGCGCGGCCACGGTAAGGATTGCGGCGATTCGTTTCATAGTTCGCGCACCATTGTATGCGAACATCGGGACTTGATGTTTAGGTATGCTGTTCCGTTGTTGCTGATGATGACCACTTCCTGCTCGACCCCTGCGAAAAAAGCTCCCGGCATGGCGCATGACATTCACTCGTACGGCAATCCCGAAGAGGCGCGCGTACGTCATCTGAACCTCGATCTGGATGTGCTCTTCGATCGGCTGACCATTCAAGGCACGGCGGTTCTTACCATCGAGCGAATCTCGCCGCAGGCGAAGCGTCTGGTCGTCGACACACGTGCCATGCAGATCGACGAGACGGAAATTTCGCCCGACGGCGTCAGGTATCGGGAAGCGCGGTTCGACATCGGCAAAGCGGATCCGATCCTCGGCGCGCCGCTCACGATCGACATCGCGCCCGATACCCAATTCGTGCGCATTCGATATTCCACCAGCCCCAGCAATGCCACCGCTCTGCAGTGGCTCACTCCCGAGCAGACCGAGGGCAAGGAGCACCCGTTCCTTTATACGCAGTCGCAGGCGATTCACGCGCGAAGCTGGATCCCGTTGCAGGATTCGCCCGGGGTGCGCGTGACTTGGGAGGCGCGGGTCAAAGTTCCGCCCGGTTTGAAAGCCGTGATGAGCGCGGTGAATTGCCCCGATGCCGCCGATTGCAAATTCGTCATGGATCATCCGGTCCCGCCGTATCTGATTGCGTTGGCGGTGGGCGATCTGCACTTTCAATCTACGGGCCCCCGCAGCGGCGTGTGGGCGGAGCCTTCGATGGTCGGGAAGGCCGCCAGCGAGTTCTCCGATATGGAGCGAATGCTCGAAGCGACGGAGAAGCTTTACGGTCCGTATCGATGGACCCGCTACGACGTTCTGGTGCTGCCGCCCAGTTTCCCGTTCGGCGGTATGGAGAACCCGTGCCTCACATTCGCCACGCCCACGGTGCTGGCGGGCGACAAGAGCCTGGTCTCGCTGGTGGCGCATGAGCTGGCGCACTCGTGGTCGGGCAACCTGGTTACGAACGCGACATGGAGCGATTTCTGGCTGAATGAGGGCTTCACGGTCTATATCGAGCGCCGTATTCTTGAGGAACTTTATGGGCGCTCGCGCGCGGAGATGGAAGCGGCTCTGGGATATCGGGGGTTGCAGGACGAGTTGAAATCGCATCCGTCGAAAGATCGGATCCTTCATGTGGATCTGAAGGGCCGCGATCCCGACGACGGAGCCACCCGGATTCCGTATGAGAAGGGCGCGCTCTTTCTCACCCAGTTGGAGCAGGTGTTTGGGCGCCCGAAGTTCGATGCGTATCTGAAGGACTATTTCGACCATTTCGCGTTCCAGAGCATCACCACGGCGGAGTCCCTCGATTACATGCGCCGGCATCTCTTTACCGGCGATCCGCAGGCCCCTCTCGACCCGCAGGTGGCCGGGGCGGCGGCGACGATTCCGGTGAATGAGTGGGTGTATCGGCCGGGTTTGCCGGCATCCGTTCCCGTGCCGCAGCCGGAAGCGTTTGCCGCGGTCGACCGAAAGATCGCCGATTGGATGCATGGAAAGCCCATCGAGACGGCGACATGGACGACTCAGGAATGGCAGCACTTCCTGCTCGGATTGCCGGAGCATCTGGACGCCGCGCAGATGAAGCGCCTCGATAAGGCGTTCCATCTGACGGACAGCGGGAACGGCGAAATCCTGAGCCAGTGGCTTCTGATGGCGGTGCGCAACCACTACGCGCCGGCCAACCAAAGGCTGGAAGCGTTCCTGACCACGGTCGGGCGGCGCAAGTATGTGCGGCCGCTCTATGCCGCGATGGATCCGAAACAGGCCAACGCCATTTATGATAGAGCGCGGCCAATGTATCACCCCATCACCCAGGCGACCATTGACGCCCTGCTGGCGGCGAAAAACGGCGGGCAGTGATAGTCTCGTTGACTGAATGAGACTTGCTCTGCTCCTGGTTGCGGTTCTATCGATGGCGAACGCGGCGACAACCGTGAAAAGATCCGGGTTCGGAAGTATGCCCGACGGGGCCGGCGTGTCCCTTTACACGCTGACCAACAGCCATGGCATGGAGGCGAAGATCATGACCTATGGAGGCATCCTGGTCTCGCTCAGGACACCGGACCGCAAAGGCATGCTGGCCGACGTCGTGCTGGGCCACGACGATCTGGCGGGCTATCTCACCGATTCGAAAACTTTCTTCGGCGCGCTGATCGGCCGCTATGCCAATCGTATCGGGCATGCTCAGTTCGCGCTCGATGGGGTCGCGTACAAGCTGCCGAAGAACGATGGCGAAAACTCTCTGCACGGCGGGCCGCAGGGCTTCGACAAGCACGTCTGGACGGCGCGCGAATTAACCGACGGGGTGGAACTCACTTACCTGAGCAAGGACGGCGAGGCAGGGTATCCCGGCAATCTGACGGCGGTGGTTACCTATCGGCTCACCGAGGATAATCGGCTGCAAATCCACTACACGGCTACGGCGGATAAGCCAACCGTCGTCAATCTGACCAACCATTCCTACTGGAATCTGAAAGGCGAGGGCGATATTCTTGCTCATCTGGTGACCCTGAATGCCGATCGGTTTACGCCTGTGGACGCGGGTCTGATTCCGACCGGCGAACTGAAGCCGGTGGCCGGCACTCCGTTCGATTTCCGCAAGGCCACTGCGCCCGGCGCGCGTATCGGCCAGGCCGATCCGCAATTGAAGCTCGGCAACGGCTACGATCACAACTGGGTGCTGAACAGGACCGGCAGCGGGCTCACCTTCGCGGCGCGCGTGGAAGAGACGTCGACAGGCCGGGTGATGGAAGTGTATACCGACCAGCCGGGCATCCAATTCTACACGGGAAATTTTCTTGATGGCGCCACGAAGGCAAACGGCGGCAGACCGGCGAATCGGCATGCGGCTCTTTGTCTCGAGACGCAACATTTTCCCGATACGCCGAATCAGCCGTCGTTTCCCTCGGCGGAGTTGAAGCCCGGCCGGAAATACGACACCACGACCGAGTTCCGATTCAGCGCGAAATAATTACCGCCAGTGGCCTTCGATCAGGACCCAGCCGCCCGGCCGATGCGCCCAACGCGCGGCCACCCAGTGAGCATGCGGGCGCGGCGGAAGTTGCCAGTAGCCCGCGACCCAAACATGCGCATGCCCGTCCCAGCGATGATAGCCAGGGATCCAGACATAGCCCGCTCCGGGAGCGGGACCTCGGTGTTCGATGACTGGCCGAGGCGGCGCGACCCCGACGTAGACCTGTGCATTCGCGGCTCCGATGGAAAGAAATACACCCAGAACCGGTATTAAAAAGAGCTTTCGTAACATAACAGCCTCCGCTCTTTTAGATCCCGCAATCCCGGTGCCGGAGTACGCATGACACCATTAGAATTCGTTAAGACAGGGGCCGCGAACGTCGGAATTCTTACTTTGCGGCTGCGAGAATCGGCTTCCATTCCTCGACCGATTGCTTCACTTTCGAAGCCTGCTCGGCGGACAACTTCGCGGCCAGCGTCTGCAGCCGTTTTTCGGCGCTCTTCTCATTCTGCTTCGCCGCCAGAGTGGACCAGAAGTAGGCCTGTGCGGGATCGGCTGTAACGCCGGTTCCGGCGGCATACATGGCGCCGACCTTTTCCTCGGCGGGCGCATATCCGCGGTCCGCAGCCTGCTTGTAAAGCTTGAACGCCGCGGCTTCGTCGCGCTTCGTACCTTTACCTTTTTCGATCAGTTCAGCCAGGTTGTAGAGCGCTTCACGCACGCCTTGCGTCGCCGCCAGCCTGTAGTAGTAGATGGCCGCCTTGTAGTCCTGCTGGACCCCGACGCCTTCTTCATACAATTGGGCAATGCCTTCCTGCGCACGGCCCTCGCCCTGGTTGGCAGCCATCTGGAGCCAGCGGGAAGCTTCGGCGAAATTCTGCTGGACACCCCATCCCTGCTGGTAGCGAATGCCCAGACGGAGTTGCGCCTGCGCATTGCCCTGCGCGGCCGAGAGTTGATAGAGCCGCATGGCTTCCGAGATATCCTGTTCGACGCCGATGCCTCTGGCGTACATGACGCCCAGATAAAACTCCGCTTCGGCGTTGCCCCGATCGGCGCCCGCTTTCAGCTCGCGATAGGCGGTCGCATAGTCTTTACTATCGAGCGCCTTGATTCCAGCGGCGGTGTCGGCGAACGCCAGGGTGGCTCCCGCAAATAACAATGTCGTTACGATTTTTCCGGTCAGCATATGTCTCCCCTTCAGACCAACCTTTTACGATTGTTTACAATACGCTTAATTTTTCCCGGATGCAATCCCCCTGTAACTTTTTTTATTTCCTTCTCGCCTTTGGCTGCTCACCGGCCCGACGATCCGAATCCTCCCTCTCCGCGGCGTGAATCGTTCAGGTCGCCTTCTTCCCACTCGACGGCTTCATAGCGCGCTATCACTATCTGGGCAATTCGCTCGCCCGGTTCGATGGCGAAAACCTGTTCGCCGAAGTTGTGGAGAATAACCCGCAATTCACCGCGATATCCGGGATCGATGGTCGCAGGGCTATTGGGAAGGGTAATCCCATACTTCAGCGCCAGACCGCTGCGGGGCCGGATCTGCGCCTCGTATCCCGGGGGCAGTTCGATGGCGAGACCGGTCGCGATCAGCTTCGTCTCGCCGGGCCCGAGCGTGGCGGCTTCCACCGCGTGCAGATCCATCCCCGCATCCTCTTCGGGGCCGTGCGCATAGCGTGGGACGATGGCGTCCGCGCGCAATTTCCGAATCCTTAATTTGAGCAAACGCTATGATAACCGTTTGGCCAGAAGAGTCATCACCGTCGCCCCGATGCCGCCGGAGAAGAGCGCCTACGCGCTGGCGCGTTACAGCCGCTCGGCGGATTCCATCCGGCAATCGATCGACTGGGTGCGCACCCACAATTCCCAGCAGTTTCTCGAAAGCTACTACTTTCAGTACGGCCATCAATCGATCGCCGACCTCGGCCACACCGTGCTCTGCTTTGAAGGCATCAGCGAACTGGCGGCCAGCGAAATTGAAGACGAAGTGCTGTGGGATGGGCAGGCGAAGTCGTCGCGCTACCAGGATTTTTCGAAGGGTGGATTTATTACGCCGCCCGAGCTTGAAGGCGAGGCTGCGGAGCATTATCGCGCTGCCGGCGACGCTCTGCTGGCCGCCTACAAAGACATCCACGCGCGCATGGACCAGTATCTGCGCGAGAAATTGCCGCGCCCCGAGTCCATGAAGCCGGATCCCTATGCCCGCAACATCGCGGCCCGGGCGTTCGACATCGCGCGCTACCTTCTGTTCTGGGGCGTGCCCACCAATGTCGGCCAGGTGACAAGCATTCGCACGCTCGAAAAGCAGATCCGCCGGCTGCGCGTTTCCGAATTCGCCGAGGTGCGCGAGTTGGGGCTCGAGATCGCCCAGGCATGTGCCGAAAAACCCGAGTGCGTCTGGGATAACGACCATTGCGAGCCTTTGGCGCCGACGCTGGCCCGCCACGCCGATCCCGATGAGCACCGGCGGCAATCCCGGTTTGACCTCGCCGCCTGGGCGAGCGAGAATCTGCGCGTCGAGCCCACCGAATTCCGGCGCGTCGACCTGATCAAGCCGGCCGACTCGCTGAGCGAAATTGCGGCGACACTGCTCTATCCCGTCTGTCGGCATTCCTTCCGCGGCATCTACGAAACGGTGCGCGAATGGAGCACCGCGCGCAGGGTGGAAGTGCTCGACATTGCCACTAAATCCCGCGGCAGCCGCGACGATCTGCTGCGCGGATTCCGCGGTGGCCAGTATTGCTTCGACATGCTGATCGATATCGGCGCGTATCGCGATATGCATCGCCATCGCCGCTGCCACCAGTACCGTCAGGCTTACACGGGACTGCACGGGTACGACTTTCCGCAGGCTTTGCGCGAAGCCGGCGCGGAAGATACTTACCGGGACGCGATGAACGCGGCGCTGGCGGCCATGCACAGCCTGCCCGATCCGGCGCGCCAGTATTTACTGCCGTTCGGAGCGCGCGCACGTTTTCTGTTCAAGATGGATTTCGCCGAAGCCGAATACATCGCGCGCGTGCGCAGCGGGATTAAAGGGCACTTCAGTTACCGGGAGATTGCGTGGGAGATGAAAGAGCGCGTGGATGAGATTGAGCCGGAATTGGGGCGCTTGATTCACGCTACTCCTCCCTGGATTGAAGATCCTTTGACCCGCTGATTCCGCGCCAGGAAACATTTAATCTCGCAAATGTTGCGAGAGCGACATCGAACTGCAAAGAACCAGGCGTTAAGATCGGCACAATACTCTGGCATGACGCTTACAACCGCGTTACTCAGCCTGATCGCACGGCCTGTGGATCTGGTGGTTCGGAGATGGAACTGGAAGGCGGCTTTTTTCAGTTCTTTAATCAGAGGCATCATATTTCTGCTGGCCAACCTCAGGTCCGGCTGGCGCGCCGCCGTCGGCGCCATGCTCGCCGAGTGGGTTTATCGTGCCATCACGTCCGGTTTCTACGGGGCCATCACCCAAATGCTCGGTAAAGTCGAGCCGGAATGGGAAGGCGCTCTGGCCGCCATGATCCTGTTGCCGCTTTTCTCCCACACGCTCGAGTTCGTGGTGCACTTCGTGCGTCACACGCCGCACCTGAAGGCGAGCATCGTCTCGTCTCTGATATTTACCTTCTTCTCCACTCTGTTCAACGTTTACGCGATGCGGCGGGGAACCATGGTGGTAGGGAAGGGCTGTGCCTCGCTGTCCGCGGACCTGCGCGCGATGCCACGGATGGTTGGTGGATTTCTGGCCGTCGTTCCTCTGTGGGCATGGCGTTCGCTGCGAAGCCGTGAAGCGTGAAAACGCTTCACGTGACGAACGCCTGGCACGAATCCTCGGGCGGCATCGGCACTTTTTATAAAGCGCTGCTGGAAGAGTCGGAACGCCAGGGCCACGCCATGCGCCTGGTGGTGCCGGGTGAAATGGACCGCGTGGAGGAAGTGGGCCTTTTGGGGCGCATCTATTACATTAAAGCCCCGCGCGCCCCCCTCAATCCCGAGTACCGGATCCTCTATCCTCACCGATTTCTCTTCCCGAATACGGCGATTCAGCGGATCATCAACCGGGAGCGTCCCGACCTGATCGAAGTCTCGGATAAATATACGATGCCGCTGCTCGCGGGGCTGCTGCGCACGCGCCGGCTTCCCGGCACCCGCGTGCGGCCGACGGTGGTGGGAGTGAGCCATGAGCGCATGGACGAGAACCTCGCCGCCTATATCACGGATCGTCCCGCCGGAAAACGCTTCTCGGATTGGTACATGAAGTGGATGTATTTCCCGATGTTCGACCACCACATCACGGTTTCCGAGCATACCGCCGCCGAACTGATCGACGCCGCGCACGGCCACAAAGTCAGGCGCGGAGTGTGGGTCGCGCCCATGGGAGTCGATTGCGCGCGTTTCACTCCGGCGCGCCAGTCGGCGCAGGCCAGGCGGCGGCTGATCGAGCAGGTGGGCGGGGATCGGGATACGACGGTGCTGCTTTACGCCGGCCGCCTCGCTCCGGAAAAGAATCTCTCCCTGTTGATCGAGACCATGCGGCTTCTCGAAGGCAACTTTCGGCTGGCCATTGCAGGGGATGGAATTCTCCTCAACAGTCTGCGCGCTGCCTGCGCAGCGAGCCATCTCAGGAATATCGTATTTCTGGGACATATCGCGGATCGCGACGTTCTGGCCGAATATTACGCCAATTCCGATATCTTCCTGCATCCGAATCCACGCGAACCTTTTGGCATTGCCCCGCTGGAGGCTATGGCGGCGGGTTTGGCGCTGGCCGCCCCCGATCGGGGCGGCGTGACCTCGTACGCGAACGCGGGCAACGCGTGGCTGAGCCAGCCCACAGGCGAGGCTTTCGCGAACTCCATTCGCAGAATTCGCGACTACCCGGAACTGCGCGCGCGCAAGACCTCCGAGGCGCGCCGGACCGCTGAAGAATATTGCTGGCCCAACGTGACCGCCCGCTATCTCAGACTGTATCGTGAATTGGCCTCTTTAACCATGGGCGAACAAACCGCTCCGACCATGGCGGCCCGCAGCTGGTCGACTCCCGGCGATCTGTTCGGCCGCGAATTGATCGATCTGTAAGATTAAACCCACGATTTGTTTTGACACCGTGATCGATTTGTAAGAATACCCCGATATGTTGAGGTATGTTCGTAACGCGACGGCATATCCTGGTACTCGCGGGAAGTCCTCTCTTCGCCAAAGTTTTTACCGAACCTTTCGACGTCGACAGGATTCTTCAAGCCGGCAATGGACTGCAGAGCGTCGTGCGCTCGCGGCGCTACGTTGCCAATGCAACCATCACGTTATTTTCGATTCCACTCGGCACGAAAAACGGGGTAGGCAGCGGCTACACCGTCATTGAGGAAGCGCCCGGGCCTTCGGGCAAAACGGTCTCGATTCAGTTCGGAGCGGGATCGTACCCGGAAAGCGCACGCGGCCTGAATCGGCTGGGCTTCATTCAGGAGGCCGCCTTCGAACAGCAGTCCGGACTGCTGGACGAGTGCGCCTACCTGGCCTTCATGACCACCTCGCAGGAGAAAAATCTGGATCAGGCGAAGAAGGCCTTAGAGTCCCATCCGGAGTCGGTAACGACATCGGGCGCCATGGTCCCCTACAGCGCGGCGCAGGGTTGCGGCCGGCAAAGCAAATTCGCCTCGCGGGTGGACCGGCTGCAGTTTCCTTCGAAATACACGTGGCGCGACGTGCAATTGCTCCTCGGCAAAGCCCGCGGCGAGATGGCGGCAAACGGCATCCTCCGCGAAGAGCACACTGGCTCCGAAAGCGCGGAATCGCCCGCGACTTTCCTTTACACCGTGCGCAAGGCCCTGCTGGACCCCCGCCCGCGGACCACCGCCGGTCTCTTCTTCAACAGCAGGCAGTTTCAACTCGACACGGAAAAGGAATCCGATCCCACGGCGGGCGCGCGCTTTGTGGCGAAGAATCTGGTGTCGCGCGCGGACCGCGTGATGCGGCTCAATGCGCTGCTGACCGAGCGCCGCACCGGGGACAAGACGCCTTTCCACCTGTGGTACGAAGCCGGCTCGGAACAGATGCCGCCGCTTCAATTCGAATACCAGGCCCGATCGTTCCTGCGATTGACCTTCGAAGCCGACGCCGCCGCTTCCGTTCCGCCTGTCCGTTTCGCCCTGACCAACGCAAAGGAGGATGCATGAGAGAGTCCCGCATACATTTTCACTGGGAGAAGGAACCCGGTTCGCTCTTCAGAACGGGGGTCTCGATCCACAGCCATACCCTGCATTCCCGCGAATCGCTGGATTTCATCCACAGGGCTACCGCGAATACGCCGTGGCTGGCCGGCGCTATTCGCAAACAGGAGGCGAAGTATCGCGCGGCAAAGGGGCGCGATCTGGATCTGAAGCGCGCGTGGTGGACGCCGCCGCTTTCTCCGCGACAGTCCTGGGACCTCGAAAGGAATCAGATCGAACAAGCCCTCGGCATGGATGCGCTGGTATCCATAACGGATCACGACAACATCGATGCCTGCCTGAATCTGCAGGTGATCGAAGCTACCCGTGAGTGCCCCATTTCGGTGGAGTGGACGGTGCCATTCCGGCAAACCTTCTTCCACATCGGCGTACACAATCTGCCGCCCGACGCAGCCAACGCAATGATGCGGGAGATGGAGGCTTTTACCGCGGCGCCGATGGAGCGACGCATCAAGCCGATGCTCGCATGGCTCGGCGCGGCGCCCGCATCGCTGATCGTGCTGAACCATCCCGTGTGGGATGAAAATCATATCGGCGAGGCAGCGCATCGCGAGTCCATCGAGACATTTCTCGGGAGCTTCCGTCCCTTTATTCACGCCCTGGAATTGAATGGCCTGCGGCCGTGGAAGGAGAACCGGCAAACTGCCCAACTGGCCGGCCAGTTCGGTCTGCCGGTGATTTCCGGAGGCGATCGTCACGGGCGCGAGCCCAACGCCTGCATCAATCTGACGAATGCCGGTACCTTTGCGGAGTTCGTGGATGAAGTTCGCCTCGATGGCTGGAGCGACGTTCTGTTCATGCCGCACTATCGTGAGCCCCTGAAGATGCGGATCCTCGAAAATATGTGCGGCATTCTCGAAGACGATCCGCAACACGCGCTGGGCTGGGTGCGCTGGAGCGACCGCGTTTTTTACCGGACCGATGAGGGAATCGATAAGTCGCTGAGCGAATTTTTTAACGGGAAATATCCCGCCGTGGTGAACCGTTTCGTCGGCTTAATGCGCCTGGTAAAGCATCGGCGCGTCCGCTCGGCGCTGCGCGTCGCTCTGAATGAGGATCGGGAGTTCGCGCTCTGACGGCATGCGCGCCTTACCCGTTTACTACCAGCCGGGGCGCATTGCGCTGCGGCTGCGGCGGTATGCGCTCCACAAAAAACGAGCGTGGTATGTCCCGGACAGGCGCCGCCGGAGTGGCGACCGTGCCACGGCCCGGGGTCAGATTCTTCAGACCGTAAAGAGCCAGCTCAAAGCGGTCTTTGACACCCAGCTTCTGAAAGAGACGGGAAAGATATACCTTTACCGTCCCCTCGGAGATGTTGAGGGCCGTGGCAATCTCTTTGTTTTTCATGCCCTGGGAGATCAGGCTGACGAGTTGTCCTTCGCGGCGTGTCAGACGAAATTGCTGCGCGCCCAGGAGACTGTCGGTGAGCGCCTTTTCGAACCATAATTCACCCTCCTGTACGCGCATCAGGCAGCGGATCAGCCGCTCGGTCGGGAGCGCTTTGCGAAGCACGCCCCGCACCCCCTGACCCATGGCCTGCAAGGCCAGCTCGGTAGAGATCGAGTGGACCCAAAGCACGATCTTGCTTCCAACCGCCGCCTGCTTCAGCTTGACCAGGATGCTGAAGTGCATGTTCGAGGTCAGATCGAGCAGGAGCAAATCGGGTTGATGGCGGGCCAACTCTGCCTCTAAATCCTCGGCGCTGGCGCAATTTGAGCATAGAACGAGGTCGGGATGACCTTCGAGAACCCGGGTAAGGCCTTCGGCCAGGATCGGTTCGTCGCTGCACAACAGGACACTCGGCATAGGAAAAAGCTTAACCGAAGTTTGGTGTAATTCCTAGTACCTTAAGTGTTTTTACTAGTAATTTTACAATTCAACTTATGCCGGTACTCGGATTTTTCCCTCTATGGCGGTGCTTTTCCACCGCACGGGGCTGCACTCAACCAGGTTCCGGCGGTTTAATCGCAAGACAACTCTTTTAAAAACAATGACTTGGCGATTGGTAATCTTCTTGCGATACTGGAGTGCATGAAACCGCTCTCGATATTCATGGTCTTAGCAGCCGGGGTTGCCGCGCCCATATTCGCGCAGGACTACCCACCCCAACCTCCGTCGGCCCAATACCCGCAACAGCCGCAATCACCCTATGGCCAACAGCCTCCGTATGGTCAGCAGCCACCTTATGGACAGCAGACACAACAGCCTCCCTACAGTCAGCAGCCGCCTTATGGGCAACAGACACAACAGCCTCCCTACAGTCAGCAGCCGCCTTATGGGCAACAGGCTCCCTACGGCCAGCCTCCTTACGGGCAGCAGCCCCCCTATGGTCAGCAACCCCCCTATTTCCCGCCTCAGCAATTGGACGCTATGGTGGGCAGAATCGCGCTGTATCCGGATCCTTTGTTGGTGCAGGTCCTGACGGCTTCCACGGTCTGGGATCAGATTCCCGACGCGGACGGCTGGGCGCGCGCCCATAGTTACCTCACCGCCGACGCTTTGGCGCGTGCCATCCAGGACGATCGACTGCCGTGGGACCCGAGTGTGCTCGCCCTGCTTCCCTTCCCCTCGGCACTCGACATGATGGCCGGAGACATGAACTGGACGCAGCAACTCGGCAGCGCCGTACTGGCGGATCGGGGCGGCGTAATGGACGCCATTCAGCGCCAGCGCGCCATCGCTTTGCGGTACGGATACCTGCGCTCTAACCAGGAAATCCGCGTGGCGCCGGCTCCGGGCGCCATTGAAATCGTGCCCGTCTATCCGGGTGTCGTGTTCGTGCCCTATTACAATCCCTATGTCGTGTTCGCCCCGCCGCGCCCGGGATTCTTCATCGGCGGAGCCATCACGTTCGGTCCGCGCATCGCCATCGGAGTCTTCGCGCCCTTTGGATGGGGAGGCGTATCGCTCGCGTGGCGCACGCACACGATCATGGTAGCCAACCGGCCCTTCGTTCGCACGTGGGCCACACGGCAGGCATTCGTGCGGCCCCCTGCAGTGGCTGGCCGGCCCGCACCCGCTCCCTCCGGCCACTACGTGGAACGGCATGACCTGCACGAATACCAACGGCCCGCGGCCAAGCCCGCTCCGAAGGCCGAAGAGCGCAAGGACGAACGCCGGTAGGCTCGTCGTGAGTTGAACTTAGGCGGATGAAGGCGTCGCCGGGAGCGCGACGCCTTTCGTCTGCAGGGCCGGCAGGCGATTTTCGAGTATCAGCTCGGGCCGGAGATTTTCCCACCTCAGATTGTGGCCCTCGGACGCCTTAATCGCGGCCGCCGGGATCATGCCGATCAGTTCGCTGCCCGCCACTTCGATGCCGCGTCCCAGACAGCGCTCCGCAACCGCCTCGAAAACCACATACAGCGGGGTGACCTCGAAATCCACCAGATTGATAGAGACCTGAACCTGCCCGCGCGCCTCAAGCGGGAACCCCATAGCCTTCACCGCGGGGAGTCCGCCGTTCGATTCGCGTATCTCGCGGGCGATCGTCCGGGCCGCCGCCACATCGGTGGTCCGAAGATTGATATTCCACGCCACGAGGAACTTCCTCGCGCCCACCACGCACGCGCCCGCCGTGGCATGGCGGCCTTCCCCGATATCGGGCGGCAATCCTGCTGGCGCCAGGCGCCGCACGTTCTCGAGACGGCGGCATGCGGGACGTTCGGCGGCCGCCTCATACAGATAGACCGGCACGCGTAGTTGCTCCCAGATGCGCGCACCCGTGTCCCGCGCCAGATCGGCACACTGCGCCAGACCAATTTCCCGCACGGGTATGAAAGGTACGACATCCGCCGCGCCCAGCCGGGGATGAACGCCCGCGTGACGCCTGATGTCGATTTTTTCCACCGCCACGCGCACTGCCGCCAGCGCGGCGTCGGCCACTTCGCGCGGCGCGCCCGCGAAGGTCAGGACGGAGCGATTGTGGTCGGGATCGGATGTCGTATCGAGCAGACACGGGACGCCTCGTCCGATCGCGGCGACGATAACGGGGTCGCGCCCTTCGGAAAAATTCGGCACGCATTCGACGACGGTCACACTCGTTTAAATTGTCCTCCAGCCGTCCCCGCGCGAGCAACGACGCTTTATTGACGGAAACGTCATATTGGGGTTGTAAACTGAATCGCTAAGGCTACCCGTGCTGACTTCGATCCGCTTCAGGCTTCTCGGGAGTTGCTTCGCGCTGATCGCGGGCATCGTGTTCCTGGTTGATTTCTCGAGCGGCGACAACCGCCTGCATCGTACGATCATCGAGCTGCTGCTGTGTTTCGCCGGGGCCATCGTGATGACGTGGATCTTCTCCCGGTCGCTCTCCTGGCGCGTGCAGCGCCTCAGGGTTTTCACCGAACACGTGCTCGATTCGAACACGGCGGACGCGCCCCTGCCCGATGAAGGCGAGGAGACGGCGGTTCTGAATCAATCGTTCCGGCGCATGGCGTCGCGCATTCGCGAACTGGTGGAGCGTCTGAGCCTTGAATCGAATCGCCGCGACGCCATCCTGAAGAGCATGGCGGAAGGGGTTCTGGCGGTGGACCACCAGATGCGCATCATGTTCTGCAACCAGTCGCTGGCCCACGCATTGGGGCTGAAGACGCCGGTGGAAGAAAACACTCCGCTGGTGGGGCTGGTGCGCGACCCGAAGTTTCTCGCCCTGATCTCGGGCGTTCTGGCGTCGGGTGAGCCGGAAAGCTCGAAACTACAGTTCACCGGCGAAGATTCCTCCGTATTTGAGGCCTATGCGTCGCCGCTTGCCGTTCCGCCGCACCGGGGCGCGCTGGTCATCCTGCACGACATCACCGGCCTCGAACGTCTGGAGCGTATTCGGCGTGACTTCGTGGCCAATGTTTCCCATGAGATGCGCACGCCGCTGACCGCCATTCGAGGATACGCCGAAACGCTGCTGGCTGGCGCCCTCTCGGATACGGAAAATAATCGGCGCTTTGTCGAGATCATCCAGGCGCATGCCATCCGGCTGAACAATATCGCTTCGGATCTGCTCACGCTCTCCGATCTGGAGTCGGGACGCCGCGATGTGGAAGCCGGCCCGATCTCCGTGGAAGAAGCGGTGAACACGGCCATGCTGACCGTCGAAGCGGAGGCGCGCGTTCGGGGAGTGAATCTGGTGCGCGGCCCGGTGCGCGACGCCATCATCACCGGCCACGCATTGCGCCTCGAGCAGGCGCTGGTGAACCTGCTCGACAATGCGGTTAAGTTCAACAAGACCGGCGGAGAAGCCCGCATCGAAGCCGGGGTCGCGCCGGACGGGCACGTCTACATCTCGGTGTCGGATACCGGACGAGGCATTCCTTCCGACGACGTGCCGCGCATTTTCGAGCGTTTCTACCGGGTGGATAAGGCTCGTTCCAGGGAAGTCGGCGGCACCGGGCTGGGGCTTTCCATCGTTCGCCACGTAGTCGAGAGGATGGAAGGTACCATTAGAGTCGAGAGCCGGTTGGGGAGGGGATCGACGTTTACCCTCTCATTCCCGCCGGGCCCGGATTCTTTGGCTGCATGAAGGTCAACGTGGAAAAGGCTAAAGTGGCTCGCAAGCGAGCCGGTCACCGGACCGTTGCCAACCTCGAAGTGGTGCCCAATGTGGTGCCCAAAGAGGACAGGGTCGAGGAACAAGTGCCTGCCGAAGTTGCGCTGGCGGCCGTCGCCGGAAACGGGGCTGCGGTTGAAACGGCCGCGGCGCCCGTGGCACCCGCGGTTTCTCTCGACGACCCGTCCCTCTACATGAATCGCGAGCTCAGTCTGCTCGAGTTCCAGAAACGCGTTCTCGAAGAGGCGTGCGATTCGCGCAACAAGCTGCTCGAGCGGGTCAAGTTTCTCTCCATCGTGTCGTCGAATCTGGACGAGTTTTTCATGGTCCGCGTGGCTGCGCTCAAGCAAAAGCTGAACGCGGGCAATAAGGATCTGAGCATTGACGGCAAGACGGTGGCGCAGCAGCTCACGGCCGTGCGCGACCGGCTCGACGAAATCATGCAGGCGATCTACGATTGCTTTCAGAAACAGTTGCTGCCGGGGCTGACGCGGCAGGGGATCGAGATCGTCGATTACTCCGATCTCGATCATCGCGAACGGGCGGCGGTCGATCACTATTACATCGCGACCATTTTCCCGGTGCTCACGCCGCTGGCTTTCGATACCGGCCGCCCGTTTCCGCATATTTCCAACCTGAGCCTGAATCTGGCCATCGTCCTGCGCGACACCGACGGGCGCCAGCATTTCGCGCGCTTGAAGGTGCCGCAGCAGTTGCCTCAATTGGTGGTGGTTCCGCAGGGCCCCGCCCGCCGAAAGGCTCCGCAGCCGCAAAAGTTCGTGTGGATCGAACAGGTGATTGCCGCCAATCTCGGAGCGCTGTTTCCGGGATTGAAGATCGTGGAGTCGCATCCGTTCCATGTGACGCGCGATGCCGAAGTGGCCATCAAGGAGATCGAAAGCGACGATCTGCTCGAGACCGTGGAAGAAGCGGTGTGGAGACGGCGCTTCCGCAAACCGGTCCGGCTGCAGACCGATGTGGGCATTTCCGACGACATTCTGGGGATCCTGATCGAGAATCTGGAAGTGAATCCGGTGGATGTGTTCCGCGTCGATGGGCCGCTCGATCTGACGAGGCTGCGCCAGCTTCCGTCGCTCGACCGGTGCGAATTGAAGGACGAGCCCTTCGAACCATGGACCCCGCCCGAGTTCTCCAATCATGCCGACGAAGACATATTCACTGTGATCCGCCGCGAAGATCATCTGCTGCATCATCCGTTTCAGTCCTTCCTGCCGATTGTGGATCTGCTGAGAAAAGCGGCGCACGATCCGGAAGTTCTGGCCATCAAGATGACGCTCTATCGCGTGGGGCGGAATTCTCCCATCGTGAAAGCGCTGCTGGAGGCGATCGAAAACGGCAAGCAGGTCGCGGTGCTGCTGGAATTGAAGGCGCGCTTCGACGAAGAGAGCAACATCGAGTGGGCGCGGGCGCTGGAACGCGAGGGAGTCCACGTGGTGTATGGGCTGCTCGGCCTGAAGGTGCATTGCAAGATCGCGTTAATCGTCCGGCGCGAACATGACCATATCCGGCGCTACGTGCATCTGGGCACCGGGAACTACAACCCCACCACCGCGCGCCTTTACACCGATTTCAGCCTGTTCACCTCGGACGCGGAGATCGGCGCCGACGCTACCGACCTTTTTAACTATCTGACCGGTTACTCGCACAAATCGGATTTTCGCCGGCTGCTGATTGCGCCCGTTACCATGCGCAAGCGTATGGCGGAGCTGATAGGGCGCGAGATTGCGCTGGGCGAGCGCGGCCGGCTGATCTTCAAAATGAACGCGCTCGAAGACAAAGAGATGATTCGTCTCCTCTATGAAGCTTCGCGGTCGGGCGTCCGCGTGGATCTCATCGTGCGCGGGCTCTGTTGTCTGCGCCCCGGAATTCCCGGCGTGAGTGACAACATCACGGTGCGCAGCATTGTGGGACGCTTCCTCGAACACAGCCGCGTCTATTATTTCGGCAACGGCGGCAGCGATGAAATGTACGCTGGCAGCGCCGACCTGATGCCGCGCAATCTGGACCGGCGGGTGGAGTTGTTATTTCCGGTGGTGAACCAGAAGATCGTGCGCTACCTGCGCGACGTGGTGCTCGAAAAGTATCTCGCGGACAACCGCAAAGTGCGCTTCGGCAAGCCGGATGGCACTTATGAATCGCCGCGTGCGGGAACCATGGACAGCCAGGCGTGGTTCATCTCTCACCGGGCGTCCGAGGCGGATTAGGGGAGGCGGATCAGAGCTGCGAAGCCAGGGCCAGTTGCGCGGGGTCGCGATGGCGCACGTCGATGCCCTTGACCATGAAGATGACGTCTTCGGCGACGTTGGTGGCGTGATCGGCGATGCGTTCCAGCCGGCGCGCGATCAGAATGTTATCGAGCGCGCGCTCCACCGTCGCGGGATCCTTCTTCATCAGTTCGATCATCTGGCAATTGATGTGGTTGCGCAGTTTGTCGATCCCATCGTCGGAGCTCAGGATGCCTCGGGCAAGAACCGCATCGCGCTTGACGAAGGCGTCCAGACCCGTAAGCACCATCGACTCCACCAGATTCGCCATCTCGCTGAAGTTGACTTCGATCTGGAGCCCGGGCTGGCGCAGCGAGGCCAGCGAGCGTTCCACGATGCTCACCGCCAGATCGCCCATGCGCTCCAGGTCCGTATTAATCTTGATGGCCACCACCACAAACCGCATGTCGCTCGCGACCGGCTGCTCCCGGGCGATGATGCTGGTGGCCATTTCGTCGATCTGAATCTCGAGCTGATCGATACGGGCTTCGTCGCGCAACACCTGATGAGCGTAATCTTCGTTCTTCTCCATCAGCGATAACACGCTGCGATGGACGTTCTGGGCGACGAGCGCACCCATCTCCTGCAGCGCATCGTTGAGCGCATTAATGTCTTGTTCGAATGGTCTCATTAAGTATTCCCGGCCGTTCCTAGCCGAACCGGCCCGTGATGTAATCTTCCGTTTCCCTCTTGGCCGGGTTCTTGAAAATTATGTCCGTCTTATCGTGTTCGATGAGTTTTCCGAGCAGGAAGAAGCCGGTGGTATCGGCTACGCGGGCCGCCTGCTGCATGTTATGCGTGACGATCACGATGGTGCAGTGTTCCTTGAGGCCGACCAGAAGGTCTTCAATCTTGGCGGTCGCGATCGGGTCCAGCGCCGAACACGGCTCGTCGAGCAACAGAACCTCGGGGTCGACAGCCAGCGCGCGCGCGATACACAGCCGCTGCTGCTGTCCGCCCGAGAGCGCGTAGGCCGACTCCTGAAGCTTGTCCTTGGCTTCGTCCCAAAGCGCGGCGCGGCGCAGGCTCTTCTCCACAATCTCCATCGCGTTGCCGCGGCGCAGCATGCCGTTGATCTTTGGGCCATAGACGATGTTGTCGAAGATAGACTTCGGGAATGGATTGGGGCGCTGGAACACCATGCCGACGCGCCGGCGAATCTCCGTCACGTCTTTATTGAGAATATTCTCGCCGTCCAGCGTGATCTCGCCCTCGATCCGGGTGTCGCGCAGTGTTTCGTTGATGCGGTTCAGGTTGCGCAGGAACGTGGATTTGCCGCATCCCGACGGTCCGATCAGCGCCGTGACCCGGTTGGCCGCGAAGTCGAGCGAAACGTCATGCAATGCCTTATATGACCCGTAGAAAAAATTGATGTTCGCAGCGCGCATTTTGGGCGTCGTGGTCTGCGGCTTGACGGTTGCGTCGGTCGTTGTCGGAATCATGGTCCTGGAATCGAGGGTTTTCGCATCGACAGATGTTTTGGAGACTGAGCTGCTCATTCGGTTCTTCCTTACTTCACTTCGGGAGAGAAACTCCCCGGGAAATAATCATGCGAGCTGCAATATTGGCGATCAGTACGAGGGCCAGCAGGACCAGTCCGGCGGCCCATGCCTGGCGGTGAAAGTCATCATAAGCGGAGGTCGCGTAGGTATAGATCATAACGGGCAGGGCCGCGGTGGGCTGAGATAAGCCCGCACTCCAGAACTGATTGCCCAGACTCGTGAACAACAACGGCGCAGTCTCGCCGGAGACACGCGCGACGCCCAGAATCATGCCGGTCATGATGCCCTTGCGGGCCGCCGGGACAATCACACTGGCGATGGTTCGCCACTTACTGGCTCCGAGCGCGAGCGCACCTTCGCGCATGGTACGCGGAACTTCGAGGAGAAACTGTTCGGTACTGCGCGCCGAGATCGGTATCAGCATCAGGCTCAGCGCAAATCCGCCGGCGAGGGCCGAGAAGTGATGCATGGGAACCACGATCACGGTCCACGCGAAGATGCCGATCACAATGGAGGGAACGCCGTTCAGCAGATCGGCCGTGTACCTGATGAGGAATGCGAACGTCTTGCCGCCGAACTCAGCCAGGTAGATACCGGCAAAGAAACCGATGGGTATTCCGATCGCCGACGCAAGCAAAACTATTTCGGCGCTGCCGACGATGGCATTGGCCATGCCGCCGCCCTCCTGCCCCGGCGCCAGGGGAAGTTTGGTAAAGAAATCGAGATTGACCGATTTGCCGCCATTGTAAACAAGATACGCCAGAATCAGAAACAACGTAGACACGGTAATGAACGCGCAGACTCCAGTCGAGGTCAGCATCACGTTATTGACCGCGTTGCGGCGCTTATTACGGGAAGTCATAGTGTCAGCTCTTGGCGGAGCCCTTGCTGGTGGTGAGGATAATCAGAAGCTGTGCGACTCCATTGATCAGCATGGTAAGAGCAAACAGGACCAGCCCCATTTCCACCAGCGCGGACGGATAGGTCTTACCCGATGCCTCGGCAAACTGATTGGCGATCACCGCCGCGATGGTGTAGCCCGGCGCGAGAAGCGAAGCATGAATCGCCGGGTCGTTCCCTATCACCATGGTAACCGCCATGGTTTCTCCGAGCGCGCGGGCCAGTCCCAGAAAGATCGAGCCCACGATGCCAAGGCGCGCAAACGGCACCACAATCTGCCAGGTGGATTCCCATTTGGTTGCGCCCAGCGCCAGAGCCGCTTCCCGCTGCTCGCGCGGCACCGCCATCAATGCCTCTCGCGAGACTGAAATGATGAACGGGAACGTCATGATGGCGAGGATGATGCCGGCCGTCAGATAGCTGAAGCCGAAGACCGGGCCGCTGAAGAGAGGAGTAGATCCGAATACGGTTTGCAAGGCGGGCTCCACGTAGTCCCGCATTAACGGTACCAGCGTAAAGAGAGCGAGGAGACCGAAGATGACGCTCGGAACCGCCGCCAGCAATTCAACCAGAAATGTGAGGGCCAGAGAAAGTTTCGGGAGTGCCAGTTCGGAAAGGTAAATAGCCGCGCCCACCCCAAGCGGCACCGAGATCAACAGTGCGAGAAACGACGTCAGGACGGTGCCGTAGATGAAGGGAGCGGCGCCGAACTCATCTGTAACCGGATTCCACAGACTGGAGGTGAGGAATCCGAAACCAAATTTTTCCTTGGCGGGTGAGCTGTGGATCCAGAGCTGGTACACCAGCATGATGGTGACAACCAGGATCGACAGCGCGAACAAAAAGGTAACAGCCCAAGCCAACTCATCGCCGCCGAGCCGGCGTCCGGAGACGGATTTCGTGGGCCGCGCTACGGCGGCGTGAGTGGCCATGTAGTTTTACTTAATCAGCGCGATCTGTTTGGCTTCTTTATCGACTACCGACTTCGGCAGGGGCGCGTAATCTAATGGCTGCGCTTCCTTCTGTCCGTCGGCTATCATCCACTTCAGGAAGCCGGTGATGGCAGTCCTTTTCGCGGCGTCCGGAATCTGGCTGGGGATCAGGAGCCAGGTGAACGTCGAAATCGGATAGGAGGCGGCGCCCGGCGCGTTGGTGATCGATACCCGGAAATCGGCCGGCATATCCTTCATGGATGCGGCGGCGGCGGTTACGCTGTCGAAGCTCGCGGTCACAAACTTGCCCGCGGCGTTCTTCAGGTCGGCGAACGTCATTTTATTCTGGGCGGCGTAGATTAATTCAACGTAGCCGACGGAATTCGGCGCCTGCTTTACCATTCCGGCCACGCCGTCGTTACCCTTCTGACCGAGACCCGTGGGCCAGCTGACCGAAGTGTTCTCGCCCACCTTGGATTTCCACGTGGGGCTCACTTTCGAAAGATAGTTGGTAAACACGAAGGATGTGCCGCTGGCATCGGAGCGATGCACCACCACGATGGGTTTGTCGGGAAGATTCACGCCTGGATTCGCGGCCTTGATCTTGGCATCGCCCCACGTTTTGATCTCGCCGAGGAAGATACCCGCAACCACTTCGGGAGTGAGCTTCAGAGCTCCGGTCACGCCGGGAATGTTGTAGGTGATCACGACCGCGCCCAGCACCGTCGGGAAATGCAGCGGCTTAATTTTACAGGCGGCAAGCTGTTCGTCCGTCATCGGCATGTCCGACGCGCCGAAATCGACGGTTCCGTCCTGGAGATTCTTGATGCCGCCACCCGAGCCGATAGGTTGGTAATTGATCTTAACGGCGGAATGTGCGGCTTGGTACTCGCTGAACCACTTCTGATAAATGGGCGCCGGGAACGTCGCTCCCGCCGCGTTGATGGACTGGGCGGATGCCGGGACGGCCCATATGCCGGCCAGAGCGGCCACACCCAAAGCAAGAATTGTCTTCATTCGCCTTCTCCTCTTTCCTTAGTTAAGAAAGGGGTGGACACTTTAAGTGTGCCACCCCTTTGTTTCAATTGAGTTACGAACTGTTTAGAAGTTCGGCATAGAGCCGGGAAGTGTGTACCGAACGTCGAAGAACAGCGTGTTGTCGTGCGTGGCCTTAGGCGAACCCGCGGCAACGTACCACGGATCGCGCATCAGATACTCGTACTGGCCCATCAGGTTAATGGCGCCATAGCGTGGGTTCCGCCAGACAGTTTGGTTTAATCCGAACGTGATTTCGTTAATGGATCGGTTCTGGCTGTTGGACGAACCGTGGTAGCCATAACCGATCAGCGAAGTCCCGTTGGCATCGTACGCGACGTCGCGGCCGATATAAATCCCGCCGTAATAGGCGTAGAACAGGCTATTCTTGATCGTCGCTTCGAGACCGTCCAGCGTGCTGCCGGAATGGAGCAGACTGAGGCTCTCGTCGCTGCGGACAATCAGATCAGGGGCCTGGCCGAAGATGTAGCGGCCGTCGCCATCGCTCCAGAAGTTGTTGGTGATCAGATGGAGATTCTTGACCACTTCCAGATTGGCGTTGAGCTCGACGCCGCCGCCCGTGGCCGAATGCTTCATAGTAAGCGGCGCGGTAAGGTTTGTAACCTTAAAGGTGCTCTCGATGCCGGTAACTTCAAGGTGCACGCGCGACGTGGGATCGAAAGCGATCTTGGCGATCAAATCCGGCGCTACAGTCGGCTGGCCCAGATAACCTTGCCCGGTGCACGAATAGCTGACCGCCGTGGCGGTAGCCGCCGTATTGTTGCTGCACCCGCCGAGGTTCAGACCGGCGTCGAGCTGCGTACCCCCCAGAGCCAGATAAGCGGCAGGCAGGGTAATGGAGCTTCCACCCGCCGAACCGCCCATGTACTGATCGGCCTGCTCCGCCGAAAAGCCGAAAGTTACCTTGTTGTTGGGGTGATAGAGAACGCGCATGCCAGGCTGGCGCGTCCAGGTCAGGCCCGCCACGTAATTGATGTCTATGACCTGCGAATAGAACAGATCGCCGGGTAAGGCCGATATGCCCTTCCGGTTCGGCGTCATCATGCTCCAGCTCTGCCCGCCGAGGAACTCCCATTTGTCCTTGCTCACATCCACCCAGAACAGGCGAAGGCGCGGAACAATGGCTCCATTGGAAACCGCGAGCGAACTGGATCCGCTGGTTCCGTTGAAGTCGAATTCGTTATATCCGATGAAGTGGGCGCCTTTCCAGTCGCCATCTACCCGGAGACCGAGCCGCGAGTTCTGCTCGCTGAAATGGAATTCCGAGATGTTGCCGTTGACCGCGTTGTTGTAGGGAACGCTGCCGAAGTTGGAACCCATGCTGGATGCCGCGTTCTTATCGCGCCAGAACGGTGTCAGGTCCATGAAGCCGATCGGAATCGCGCAGACGTTGCCGATCCGCAGGTACGGCGGAACCTGATTGGCGTCGGGCGGAGCCTCGCAGGGGTTCTTGCTGGCCGCGGCTGGAGCCGCCTGCGGCGCAGGATAAGCCGGAATGGCCGGCATGGCGGCCGCCGGGATGGGCAGGACCGGAGAGATGCTGGCGACACTGCCTAGATTGGGACGAAGCGTCTGCAGCGCGTTGGTCGAATCCGCCGTCTTCTCCAGCAGTTTTTGCTGCTGCTCGACCGCGTGCTGCAAGGTTTCCAACTGTTTCTGCTGAGCTGCGAGAAGAGCGCGCAACTGAGCGATTTCTTCATTCGACGATTGGGTTCCAGCAGTGCTTGTAGTAGTGGAGGCCGGAGACGCCGCCGAAGTGGCTACATCCTCCGCGGCGCTGAGAAGACTGGCTCCCGCAACTACTGCGGCCAGCAGGACGCGCGCTTGACGCCTGAACGTTTTACTGAATTTCATTCAATTCTCCCTCATGAAATTTCCCTGAAAAACCGGGGGTGGAACACGGTTCGCGATCCGGGCGCGAAAACGCACCGATCCGGGCAATCGACCGGCGCGATTCTTAACTTTAGGGAACATATCTACCAACTGGATGAATAGATTGTGAAGAAAATGTTACGACGGTGCACCCAATTGGTGCATCATTGGTGCATCTCAGGCATGGTCCAGATGGTGGTGCCGGACGTCGACGCCTTTGACCAGGAAGAGCACGTCCTCGGCGATGTTCGTCGCATGATCGGCGACCCGCTCCAGATTATGCGCAATAAAGATCAGATCGAACGCGGGCGCGGCGGGTGCAAAGCCCTGCTCCACCAGGTCCAGCAGATCGCGATACACGGAATTCTTGAAATCGTCGACTTCGTCGTCGGTCAGCAGGACAATCCTCGCCAGCGCCTCATCGCGCTGCACAAAGGCATCCAGACTCTTTCGGACCATCGACTCGACGGTCCTCGACATCTGCGAAATATCCACCAGCTCCTTAAACTGAGGCCGGCTCAGCAGGGAAAGGGAGCGCTGCGCTAAATTGATCGCCAGGTCTCCCATCCGTTCCAGATCGCTGTTGATTTTGATCGCGGCGGTAAGGAAGCGCAGATCGCGCGCCACCGGCTGATGCAGCGCGAGGAGCCGGGTCGCCATCTCGTCGATCTCGATGTCGAGGTCGTTAATGCGTTCCTCGGCCTTCCAGATACCGCGGCTCAGCGTATCGTCGCGTTCCACGAGCGAGCGAATGCTGTTGTGGATGGAAGTCTCCACCAGCCCGCCCATTTCGAGGAGCTTGTTCTGCAGTTCGCCGAGTTCCGAGACGAAAGGCCGCATTGGTTTAGATGCCGAAAGCGGAAGGTAATTCAAAAATAGCAGCAACCGGCGGCGGCGGCGCGGGGAAAAGGTAAATAATCCTGCCAGACCCGCGGGAAAGCCGTGAGCGTAGAGATAACGAGAAACCATACCACCCACGGCAGACCCAGGATGTTGGCGCCCGGATAGCGTACTTCAACGCCTTTTGGGAATCCGCCGGAAGTGGTGGAGACCGGGCGTACGCGCCAGCTGATCTCGCCGGTTCTCAGCACGCGGACCCCGGAGGTTTCCGCCACCACGCCGGGCGGCGTCTTCAGTTCTGTCAGGCCGGATGCTATGGGCGCGGTCACCACAGTGGCTTCGCCGATCCGCAATGGCCCGTGACCGAAGTGGCGGTCCATGGGCCCGTAGAAGAGGGCAAACGGGATCGCCAGAATCACGCAGGGAAACGCGACCTGACGCAGCAATCGAACATTTTCCGCGAGCAGTTCGCGCTGCGCGCGCAGGACAATTCGCGGCTCGTCGAGGAATAGCCGAAATTCCAGCGCGTGCGCGAGGATGCGATTGATGGTCCGGCGCAGGAGCGCCGCGTCGGTAAAGCGGCGAAACGCGAGCGTGGCGGCGAGCCCGTAGATTGCGCCGACCAGCGCAAGCTCCACGAACGCGGTCACTCGAGATATCACTCGAGATAACCCAGCCCTTTGAGTTGTTGCGTCACCGCCTCCTTCGCTTCCGCTTCTTCCACCCGGGCCAGTTCCTTCTCCACCGCGTGTTTCACGAATTCTTCGAGCGAACTATAGCCGGCCTTCGCCGCAGCCGCACGCGCGCGCTCGTAAAGCGGCTTGCCAAGATCCACGGAGGTTTTCGCAAACACCTATTGCTCGAAAGTGATACTGGTATCGGCGCCGAACTTCTTATAGTTGCGGAATTCGATCACGTTGCGCGAACATTCGCCGGTGCCGCGGACGCAACTCAGCGCCTCGGAATGCGAAGGCAGCAGGTACCTCTGATCGGAGATGGTCACGTAGTCGTAGTCTACGGCCGATTCCACCGTATCGAGCGGGAACGACCGCGGGATATCTTTGGCCGACATCTCGATGCGCAGCACGCGGAAGTTTTCCTTATCGATCCAGATGGAGCCGGTATAACCCGGGATATAGGATTCCGAATTCGAGAAATACACGTGCCATTGGGAATTCTGCTTCTCGACCGAGTAGTCATAGCGGAAGGCGGGGCGATTCACGATAGTAGTCGAACGCTTGCCGTGAAAGTCCGCATCCGTCCCCGGCGCCAGAATGGCCTGCAGGACCGTGGCAAATTCGCCGGAAGACCAGGAACCGGTCTTCTCCACGTCCTCATGCGTCGGCTTGCCGTTGATGAGAATGTTCTTGTAGGATTCCTTGCCGTTCTCGCAGACCACATCGGCCGTTACGATGTCCAGGGCCTGCCAGGACGTCCGGTTCCCGTGCGCCACATCGGTTTGATAACGAGTGGTGTACTGCTTGACGATGTAGTTGGGCAAACTTTCGGTGAACTGATAGGCGGCCTCACGAGCGCCCTCGATAATCGGGTCGCCGCCCGGCCGTCCCGTGGGCATCGCTTCGCGGGAGGAGATCTGGCGATCTCCGGAAGCAGTCTCGGCCGGCCCGACTACGGGTGGAGCGGGCGCGCGCGTTACGCCGTTCATATCCTCGGCTTTGATGCTGGGCCGCAGGGTTGCTTCGGTCTGCGTTTCGGAGCCCGCGGGCGGCGTGGTGTCGACGCGCGCCGGCGCGTTGCGCTTCAGCGCGGGCGGGCCGGGATCGTCGGAATCCGGCGGAACCGGTTTCGGCGCGGCGTTCGAAGCGGAATCGCCGCTGCTCCCGTTATTCCTGGTCAGGCGCGGCCGATCGGGATCGTTGTCCGAGATCGAAGAAGACGAACTTGAGGACGACGAATCCGAATTCCGCTTCAATACCGGGCGGTCGGGATCGTTCGATGAATCGGATTGGGATCCGGATGTCTGGTTGCCGCTCGATCCCTTCTGCTGCAGCGTCATCCTCACGGCGTGATAGTTGTTCTGGTTGTCGCGCGACGCGTCGATCGACACCAGATCGCCGGTATCGAAATCCCCGAATTTGGCGTTCGCGCCCGACGGGGTGAAATATCTGGTGCCGCGATCGACGAAAACGTTGATCTGCGTGCCGTCGTCCGCATTAAGAACCAGCTGCGAAGTGGAAATGCGCTGTAGTTTTCCCGTCAACGTATCGGAGATCTGGTTATTCTGGCCGTTCCTGTTCCTGCCGCCGCCGGGATACGGAGAGCCCATGCCGCCGCCGGGAAAACCGATTCCGCCACCAGGAAAGCCGATTCCGCCGCCCCCGCCGGGGTAGGGCGAGCCGAACTGGGCGGCGCAGGGAAGATCGGCAAGCGCCATCAGGAAGACCAGCGACAAGGCGAGACGTGGTGCCATCGGGCCATTGGACGGCTCGCCGCGGCCCGGCGTTACCAACAGCCCTGTCCGCGATCGCATCGATTCAGCGAGAAACTGCATAGAACACCTCGAAAACTGCCTACGACCTGACTGTAATCGACCCGTCGGCCCGGGTCAATCCCTGCGCCCCAGGCCTCTTACTGTACTGTAACCTTTCCCATGTCGCGCGCGAACTCCGCCCCTACGCCGCCGAAATCGATATAAACCTTGTTGGCGCGGTCCAGCGCCTCATCCACGTTGGGCAGGATATTTTCCCGGCCGATCTGGTCCGTCAAATCCGACTGGGCGAGAAGCCGCGCCGGCTGGTCGCGCGCGCCGCACAGCAGCAGCGTCCGGCCGGAATCGCGCAGCCGTTTAGCCAGCACCGCGAGTGCGTGGAGACCCGTGGCGTCCAGCGCGTTCATGTTGCGCAGCCGCAGAATCACCACCGGGGGGAAGGCGTTCAGATCGCGCGTCACCTCAATCAGTTTCTCGGTGGTGCCGAACAGGAACGGCCCGTGAATACGCAGGATGGTCACGTAAGGCGGCACGAATTTATCCTGCAGAACGTGGGCTTTACCATCCCGAATGTAATCGTCGGTCACCGGAGCCACGCTGGTGGTTTCGGCGATCCGATAGATATAGAGAAGCGCCGCGAGCGACATTCCTACTTCCACCGCAACCGTGAGATCGGCCAGCACGGTTAACGCGAAGGTGGCCGCCCAGACTGCGATATCGGTCTTCGCCAGGCGGAGAATGATGCCGATTTCACGCCACTCGCCCATGTTGTACGCCACTACGAACAGCACGGCCGCCAGCGTCGTCAGTGGGATATAACCGGCCACCGGCGCCGCGACCAGAAGAATTACCAGCAGCGTGACGGCGTGGATGATGCCGGCGACGGGACTCTGCGCGCCCGAGCGGATGTTGGTGGCCGTCCGTGCGATCGCCCCAGTGGCCGGGATGCCTCCGAAAAGCGGCGAAACAAAATTCGCGATTCCCTGCGCGATCAGTTCCACGTTGGAGTTATGGTGATCGCCCGACATTCCGTCGGCAACCACCGCCGAGAGCAGGCTTTCGATGGACGCCAGCAATGCGACGGTCAGGGCCGAGGGCAGCAAGGGAATAATGTGCGCAAATCGCATCGGCGGCAGAGCGAAGGCGGGAAACCCGCGTGGAATGCCCCCGAAGCGGGTACCGATCGTCTCGATCGGAAGATGCAGAAGCGCAACCGTCAGCGTTGCCATTACCAGCGCCACGATCGACCCGGGTATCCGTTTGGTAAACCGCGGCATCGCGAGGATGGTCGCGAGGGAAGCTCCGCCGATCGCGATAGCCGCCCAGTTGGCGCTGGCCAGGTGTTCGATCAGCAATCGCATGCGCGGCAGGAATTCGCTCGGGACGGCGGGCGTGGTCAGGCCGAGGAAGTCCTTGATCTGCGTGGACGCGATCAACAGAGCGATGCCGTTGGTGAAGCCGATGGTCACGGGGCGGGGAATGAACCGCACCGCCGAACCGAGGCCGGTCGCGCCCATGACAACCAGGATCGCGCCGGCCATCATCGTAACCAGAGCGAGCCCGCCGAGACCGAACTTCGCAATAATGCCCGCGACAATGACTACGAAAGCGCCGGTCGGTCCGCCGATCTGGACGCGCGAGCCGCCCAGCGCCGAAATCAGGAAGCCGGCCACGACAGCGGTGTAGAGCCCAGCCTGCGGTGTAACGCCCGACGCAATGCCGAAAGCCATGGCCAGAGGCAGCGCCACCACACCGACCGTAATGCCGGCAATCAGATCGTGGGTGAATTTCCGGAACGAATAATCGCGCAGGCTCAGAAGTAACTTAGGAGACCAGCGCTCTGAGATTTGCAACACCAGCTATTCTTCCGGGAGTTAGGCTAATGCCTATTCTCTCACGGGAAGCGTAATGGGGCTCATAATCGGCCGTCAGGCTGTGGCTTCGGCAAAACGGGTATGGGAGCGCCGAACTGTCTGGTTCCGTTCGGGTCCCGTCGAAATGCAGCCCACTTCCACTCCGGTCTGGTCCTCGAGAAACATGATATATTCCTGCGCGGCGGGCGGAAGGTCCCGCCATTCGGAAATCCCCTCGGTGCGGGTTTTCCATCCGGGAAGCACCTCGTAGACAGGCTCCGCTTTGGCAAGCTCGCGAACCGTGGCGGGCATATCCTTTACCGTCACGCCGTCGATCTTGTAGCCCACGCAAACCGGAATCCGGTCCAGTTCGTCGAGCACGTCGAGCTTGGTCGCCACCATGGTTTCGAAGCCGTTGAGCATCGCCGAGTAACGCAGCAGAGGAGCATCGAACCACCCGCAGCGGCGTGGGCGTCCGGTCACCGAGCCGAACTCCCGGCCGCGGTTACGGATCTGATCGCCCTCGGTCCCCAGCGCTTCCGTCGGGAAGGGACCGCCGCCCACCCGCGTGATGTAGGCCTTCGAAATCCCGATCACCACATCGATTCTGGTGGGAGGCACGCCAGTCCCGGTACACGCCCCGCCCGCGCAGGCGCTCGAAGAGGTTACGAACGGATACGTGCCGTGATCCAGATCGAGCATGGTTCCCTGTGCGCCTTCAAACAGCAGATTCCTGCCGTCGTTCATCGCATCGCCGAGTAGCCGCGCGGTATCGCAAACCAGCGGACGAATCCGTTCCGCGGCATCGCGGTACTTATCGATCGCTTCGTCGAAATCGATTCCATCTTCAATGCCGAAGGCACGGGCACGCGTCCGATGATCCTCCATCTGCATGCGCGCCGCGCCCGGGAAGTAGTCCCGATCCAGCAAATCGGCGATGCGCATTCCTCTGCGCCCGGCCTTGTCCTCATAGCAGGGGCCCATGCCGCGCAGCGTGGTGCCGATCGGAGTCTTCGAAGGATTGGCCTCGGTAATTTTTTCCACCAGCCGGTGCGTCGGCAGAACTACCTGCGCACGATTGCTGATGCGCAGCTGATTCGGTACGTCGATTCCGGCGTCTTTCAACTGCCCCACTTCTTCGTCGAGCGCCAAAGGATCGATCACCAGGCCGTTGCCCATCACCGCGGTTTTGCCGGGGTGGAGAATGCCGCTCGGCACCAGCCGGAGAATGAATTTCCGGTCGCCGATGAGGATGGTGTGGCCCGCGTTGTGGCCGCCCTGGTAGCGGATGATGATATCGAAGCGGTCGGCCAGTAGATCGACCAGCTTGCCCTTTCCTTCATCGCCCCACTGCGCGCCTAAGATAACGATATTGCTCATTAAGAACCGGAGTTCGCCTTATTTTCGCCCAAACGGGCTATTGTAGCGCACTGTGTTACGCTGGCCTCTTATGCAGCTTTCCGACGTGTTCCTGCAGCTGGGCGAAGAGCACCTGCGGCAACTCGTGCGCGGCATCTCCATCGGCAAATTGAGAACTTTTCAGCTCTACGACCGTTTTAAAACGCGGACGCATCTGGCCAAGGTCAATACCGAGAATCTGCGTAGAGCGACGCCGCGGTTTTGGGAGCGCCTGAACGCGCACGATGAAGAGTTTGCCACCGACCTTTCGCAGGCCATTCTGATCGCTCACATGGACATGATTATCAGCGTACTGAACTTTCTCGGCATACCCAATCAGGAAGGGTTCTTCGAGAAGGATATCGACGCCAAACCTCATCTGACCGAAGGCTGGCAGACGCGTGCCTTCGATCGCTTCAAAACCGAGTACCCCGCATCTCTGCTGCTCTTTTACATCAGCCATCTCGGCTGGGAACTGGGCGGCGAGACCAAAGTTTTTCTGCCCGCAGCGTAGCCAATGCAGCTTCACGTCGAGAGTGCCCTGATAGACAGCGCGCTGGCGCGCATCGACGCGTCCACGACCGCCGAGGAACTGGAATCGGTACGCGTCGAAGTGCTCGGGCGCAAGGGCGTTCTCGCGCAGCTCAGCAAGGACATGGGCAAGCTCACGCCCGAGGAACGAGCGGAGCGAGGGAAGTTCGTCAACGCCGCGAAGCAGACTCTCGAAGGTGCGTACGAACGTCTTAAGAACACCTTCGTAAATGCCGCGCTGGCGAAACGGCTCGATGCCGAATGGGTGGATCTCACGGTACCCGCTCCCGGCGTCCTGCCCGGCTCGCTGCACCCTGTCACGCAGATCCAGTGGGAAATCGAAGACCTGTTCCGCTCGCTCGGCTTCAGCGTTCTCGACGGGCCCGAAGTCGAAACCGAATACCACAACTTCGACGCGCTCAACATTCCGCCGGACCATCCGGCGCGCGACATGCAGGATACGTTCTGGCTCGACGGGGGCTGGCTTCTGCGCACTCACACGTCGCCCGTGCAGGTGCGCGGAATGGAAAAGCTGGGGCCGCCGCTGCGTATGATCGCTCCTGGCCGGGTTTTCCGTAACGAATCGGTCGATGCATCGCACGAGCACACTTTTTACCAGCTTGAAGGCATGATGATCGATCGCGACGTTTCCGTGGCGCACCTGATCTACTTCATGAAGACGCTGTTGACGGCTATCTTCAAACGCGAAGTGACCGTGCGCTTGCGGCCTGGTTTCTTTCCGTTCGTCGAGCCTGGATTCGAACTGGATATTCGCTGCCTGATCTGCGGCGGCGCCGGTTGCCCCGTGTGCAAACAGAGCGGCTGGGTGGAACTGCTGCCCTGCGGCCTGGTGAATCCGCACGTGCTGCGCATGAGCGGCATCGATCCGGCTGAATGGAACGGCTTCGCGTTCGGCCTGGGACTGACGCGCTTGGTAATGATGCGCTACGCCATCGACGACATACGCTGGCTGCAGAGCGGCGATCTGCGTTTCCTGAGGCAATTCTGAGCGGCGATGAAATTCTCTTATAGCTGGATTAAAGAATTCGTCGAAGATCTGGCCGTTCCCGCGCAGGCGCTGGAACGGCTCATCACCATGAAGACGGCGGAATGCGAAGGCATCGAAACCGTGGGCGCATTGCGGGCGGGCGCGATTGCCGTCCGCGTCGACGCAGTGGAACCGATTGAAGGCTCGAAGAACGTCAAGGCGTTCGTAAATGGCAAAACCGTGGTCTGCGGCGCTCCCAATTGCCGTCCCGGCATCACAACTGTCTACGTTCCTCTGGCCAGTAAGACCATCGGGGGCGTGCTCAGTCAGGGCATGCTGGCCAGCGCGGCGGAACTCGAAATCAATCGCGATCATGCCGGGATTATCGAACTCAGCGAGCCGGTCGAACTCCCGCCGCCGGACAGCGTCATCGAGATCGATAACAAGAGCATCACGCACCGCCCGGATCTCTGGGGTCATTACGGGATGGCGCGCGAGGTTGCGGCGATCACAGGCAAGACCTTGCGCGATCCGGTCCGTGCCGATCTGCTTCCTGAGCCCGGTGGTCCGGTGCTGGTCGAGATCGAGGATTTCGCGCTTTGTCCGCGCTTTTCGGCCCTGGTTTTCGAGAACGTCACCGTGCAGCCGTCGCCACTGTGGCTGCAGGCGCGGCTGACGGCCGTGGGTCTCAATCCGATTAACAACATCGTCGACCTGACGAACTTCCTGATGGCAGAACTCGCCCAGCCGACGCACGCTTACGATCGCGCGAAGCTCACCGGCGATACCATCTTTGTGCGCTCGGCCCATGCCGGCGAGCGCTTGCCCGCGCTCAACGGTGAAGAGTACGAGCTGAATCCGTCGAATCTGGTGATTGCCGATGCCGCTGGATCGATTGGACTGGCGGGCGTAATCGGTGGGCGCGACACCGCTATTTCCAATGCGACCACCTCGATCGTGCTCGAAAGCGCCAACTTCCAGGCGTCAAGCGTTCGCAAGACCTCAGCGGCACTGAAACTGCGTACGGATGCGTCCATCCGGTTCGAAAAAGCGCAGGACCCCCATAATACGGCCCGCGCTCTGGCCCGAGCCCTCGAATTGCTGCCGCTGATTTCGCCTGGCATCCGGCTGGTGGGCGGGTTGGCAGACCAGCACGCCGAACTGCATACGCCGCGGCCCGTGCCGCTCGACCTCGGCTGGCTGGCGCGCAAGCTGGGCCGCGTCCTCAATGCCGGCGAAGTCCGCCGCATTCTAGAAAGCCTTGAATTCCGCGTCAGTGAAGTGAACGCGAAGACGTTCTCTGTCACCATCCCCTCGTGGCGAGCCACCAAAGACATCGCGGTGCCGGAAGATCTCGTGGAAGAAGTCGGCCGCATGATCGGCTACGATTCCATCACCCCCACCGCTCCGCTGGTGCCCTGCGCCCCCTCTTACGATCCGCCCGAGCGTGAGTTTCTCCGCAATGTGCGGCGCACCATCGCGGCCCAGGGCTATACGGAAGTTTCGAACTACTCGTTCATCAGCGAGGACGACGCCCGCCGCTTTGGATTCGCCATCGAAGATCATGTGCGCGTTCTCAATCCCATCGCCGCCGGCCAGGAATTGCTGCGCACTTCGCTCCTTCCCGGGATCCACCGCAACATCGTCGCGAACGCCAAACACTTCGATCGGTTCCGGCTGTTCGAAATCGGGCATGAGATTCACAAGAGCGGGGATTCCAAACCGGAAGAACGTCCGCATCTGATGGCCGCGCTCTCAGACCGAACCGCGACCGTGAGGGAGTGGCCAGACCTTCTCGAACTGAAACGAGCTGCCGAGTGCCTCGCGCCCGGTCTGCATGTTCTCCCGGCGCAGCCGCATCTCTGGGAGCACCCGGCGCGCTGCGCTGAAATCTGGTGGAACGGACGCGCCATCGGCCGCCTCAGCGAACTGCATCCCAACCTGATCGAAGCGGGGCGGGCCGCCGTTCTGGATATCGATCTGATCCTGCTTCAGGAACTAACGCCAGCCGCCGCCCGATACGCGCCGGTCCGCCGCTTTCCCACCAGCGCCTTCGATCTCTCGATTATCGCCAGGGCGCGGGAACTGGCGGGAACACTGGAACTCGAAATCCGCCGTTTAGCGGGCGAACTCGCAGAGGCCGTCGAATACGTCCGCGAATACCAGGGCGAACGGCTCCCCGAAGGAAAGAAGAGCGTGTCGTTTCGCGTGGTGGTGGGTGCGCCGGACCGCACCCTCTCCTCCGCCGAAATTGCCGAAATCCGTAACCGTATTATCCAGGGACTCAACGAACTGGGCTACGAACTCCGCGTCTGAAGTTCAGCGTTTTTCAAATACCCATTTCTCGGCGGGAGCGACCGGAGAAATGTGCATTACTTCGATCTCCAGGGTCTTGCCGTCCGCGGCCAGTTTCAGGCGCTTCTTCACCACACGATCTTTGCCGCGGCCGAGCAGATCCGTCTCCACCAGCATGTCGCCGTTGAAGTAGAAGCTGACTTCGGCCGACTTGCCGTCCACCTTCGTCTTGCATGCCCTCGGGCTGATCTCGCACGTCATGGATTCGGTCTTCCCCTGCAGTTGTTCGCTGATGGAAATGGAGTCGTCGGTTTGCCGGATATCCCAGGAGCTGGGCGGCGCCTTGGTATGGACCTCGCTTTTGGCGGTGTCGAATTGCCAGTTTCCCGTGAAATCGGGATGCGCGGAGGCGTTTGCCGGCAAAGACGCGCAACCGCATATCAGCACGCAAAAGAACACTTGTTTCATGGTCAGAACTTTATTCCTTGCTTATGGCGGATTCAAGGGAGTCGGTTCGGCGAACGTACTGAAAAGTACTAATTCCGATCGAGATTATGCACTTCGAAATGGAACCGGTCGGGCGGCAGATGCGCGGATGAATCGGGCGACATTTGCGCCCATGTCTCATACGCCGTGCCCGCCAGCCTGCCATTGAGGAAGAACAGGAACTGATTCGAGCAGCAGTCTATGGGGGGTGGCTGCCGGAATGTCAGCCGCATGCCCACCGCCCGGTCGAGCGCGACCCCGCGCGTGGGCACGCGCTTATCGAGCAGGAGATCCACAAAGCTGCTGCGCGCGGCATGGGGCCAGACGTCGGGGCTCAGCAAATGGCGCAGCGCGCCGGTCGATTCGAAGGTGATTTCGCACTGCCGGATCCATTCAATCACCGAATCGCCCCAGGCCCAGTGGCAGAGGAGTCCCAGGTACTGGTCGGTCAGGTGAATCGCCAGATCGAGCTTACGCTGGACCATGATCTCCGATTCGAAGCCTTCCACCATGTCTTCCGTCTCCACGATCTGCGTGGCGCGCTCCACCAGTTCCTCGCGGCTCGCTTCCTCCGGGATCGTGCGCACCAGCAGCGGAGGAAGTTCGTGAGTGCCGGCGCCGGGGACTGCGATGTAATGTCGCTCCATTACGTAAACTCCTGCCCATCAGGTTTGACGCAAGTCGAATACCACCTGTTCCGTGTATAGCACGCCCGCGCGGCGATCTGTAACAAAACTTCCGATGCAACGGATACACCACTGCTATAGGTACCAATGGTATGATTCGCGTCATTATGGCCGAATACAGCATTGGACTCGATTTGGGGGGCACCAACCTCCGCGCCGCGGCAGTGGACCGCACGGGAAAGATGCTCGACAAAACGTCGGGCAGGACGCAATATTCAGAGGGCAGGGAAGCGATTGTCCACGACATGGTGGAAGCGATCGGCCTCCTGCGCTCGAAGTTTGGCAGGGAAAACCTTGCGGGTATCGGGATCGGCGTTCCTGGATTCATCTCCCTGCAGGAGGGCGTGATCAAGAATTCCAACAATCTCGCATCTCTCGAAAATTTCCCCATTCGCGATGAGATCGGGCGCCGCCTCGAAACCACGGTCATACTGGAGAACGACGCCAACGCCGCGGCGCTGGGAGAAAAATGGATCGGGGCGGGGCGCGAGGTGAACGACCTCATCATGCTGACGCTTGGGACGGGGATCGGCGGCGGCATCATTTCGAACGGCAGGGTGCTGCGTGGATTCAATGGCATGGCCGGAGAATTGGGCCATATTACAGCCGTGCCTTATGGCAATCCGTGTGGATGCGGTAACCGCGGCTGCGTGGAGAAGCACGGATCGGCGACGGCCATCATTGCCATGGCCCGGCTGCTGGGATTGGGAAATAATCTGACGGCGAAAGATGTCTACGACATGGCCATGGCAGGTAACGAGAAGGCTAAGATGATCTTCGTCTCGATGGGCGAATCGATCGGTATCGTGCTGGCGATGCTCGTCAATGCGTTCAATTTCCCGCTCTATCTGATCGCCGGCGGCGTCATTGCGGGATGGGATCTTTTTGCCCCGCCGATGATCGCGGAAACGCGCCGGAGATCGTTTACGTTCCGCACCACGGAGACGCGTGTGGAGCGGGCGCAGCTCGGCAACGAGGCGGGGCTTTATGGCGCGGCCTATCTGCCCTGGTGCGAAATCTAAGCGGTCCGACGATTGTAACTCAGTTCGGGCGCGCCCCGTCTCCGTACGATACAATCTCCTGTGCTGAACAAGAATACTCTCCGGCCCCTTCTTCTCGCGTGTGGATGCTCCGCCGCGCTCTACGGCCAGGCCGTCAACCCGACCTGGCGGTTCCATATGAATGTGGGGCCGTCGCCGCAGAATATCGACGTCGTCCTCAGACCGGACGTCGCGCCCATGACGGTGGCCAACTTCCTGAGCTATGTGAATTCGGGCGCTTACACCTACGCGATCATCGACCGCTCCGTCCCGATGTTTGTCGAACAGGGCGGGGACTACACGGACCCCGGTGGAGAGCCGCTGCTGCAGGCCAATCCCACGGCAATTACGCAAGGGGCGACCATCTCGAACGAATTCAATATGAACCCCTGCTCGACATCGTCGGCGGGCTGTAACGTGCAGGGAACCATCGCCATGGCGCTGAGCGAAAACTCGAGCGGCGTGGCCGACCCCAATAGCGCCACCAGCGTCTGGTTCTTCAATCTCGTGAATAATGCATCCCAGCTGGACAGCCAGTTGTTCACCGTATTCGGGTCGACCAACGCGGCGGGGATCACGGAGCTGAACTATATTCAGGACTTGACGGTCAGCGATTACAGCTCCTTCGTTGCCGCCTGGGCCAATTTCCCTTTCACCAACCTCCCGACCACGGGCGCGAGCGGCAATTTTGTGCTGGTGAATTACATCATCCCCGTTCCCACCATTACGCCGGCGAGCATTCTGAGCGCCGCGAGTTACGCGGCTACCAGCGCCAATGGCGTTTCTCCCGGCGAATTGCTGGCCATTTTCGGCAGCCAGATGGGCCCGACCGACCCAGTGGTTGCCACCATCGCCAATGGCGCGCTGCCGACTTCCCTGGCGGGGACGACAGTGACCTTCGACAGCAAACCCGCGCCCATCTTCTTCACCTCCTCCGGCCAGATCAACGTGGTGGTGCCCTACGAGATTGCGGGCCTGCCGACGGTGGATATCACGGTGACCTATAACGGAACGGCATCGAACCTCGAGGCATTTCAGGTTAAGCCCGCCAATCCCGCCATCTTCACTCTGAATGGGTCGGGGGCGGGCGACGCCGTGATCGAACGATATCCCGGCTACGCCTCCGATGTGATCAGCGCGTCGAATCCGGCGCATCAAGGGGACGTCCTGATTCTCTATGCGGAAGGCTACGGAGCTCCCACCTCCTCCACCTCGCTGCCCGATGGAGAGATTGTCGGCAGCGCGGTTCCGGTGGTAGCCGACCTGCCGGCCGTCCTGCTCATCGACGGCAACCCGGTGAGCACTCTCTACTTCGGTGGGGCGCCGGGTCTGGTGAACGGCGTCCTGCAGGTTAACTTTACGGTGCCCCAGCTCAATCCCGGCAGCCATCAGATTCAGCTGCAACTGGGCTCCCCGGCCCGCACCAGTCCCACGGGCGTGACCCTCGAAACAAAGTAGCATATAATCGCTCCACTATGTTCTGGAAGACGATTCTGTTTCTGGCCGTGGCCGTGAGCGCAGTGGCTGCCGATCTCAGCGGGAACTGGAAGGGCGACCTGAAGATGGCCGACGGCAATACTCTCGAAACCAGCTTCGTTCTCAAGCTGGATGGAGAGAAGCTCACCGGCACTGTCGCCAACATGTACGGGGAAGAACAGATCACCGAGGGAACGGTTAAAGGCGACGATATTTCGTTCATCGTGCTGGCTGGCGGCGGCCAGTTTAAGGTGGTCTATAAGGGCAAGATCGTAGGCGACGACCTGAAGTTCGCCGTTACGGTCGGCGATTTCGGCGACGGTGAACTGATCGCCAAACGCGTTTCGTAAAAGAGGTGACATGCGGCGATAGCCGCGTTGGTTCGCGCCCGTACATACGCGGCTATCGCCGCATGTTCCCCCTCGAGGCTCAGAACGTGAATCGGATCTGAGCCTGCAGCGTTCGCATGGGCAGCGCGCCCGTTGCCGCGCCGAATCCGGCGTTCTGGGCTGTGATACGCGCCGTGTTCAGGGCGCCGGTCGAGAGGAACTGATTGTTCGTGGCCGTCGACGCAGCGGCCGGGCTGGCGAGTTGCACGGTGTTGTTCACCGCGTTGAATATCACGGTATTGAACACATTGAATGCGTCCAGCCGGAAGCTGATCCGCCGCTTTTCGCCGAACACCCCGAAGCTCCGCTGGATGGCGAGGTCGGTTGTGTTGTTGAAGCAGTAATTGAACAGGCTGGAGCCCGACTCGTTCCCGGTACTGTTGTAAGTCGGTCCGCTGAACGCGTTGGCGTTGATCTGCGCGTATTGGCTGCTGCCGCAACCCGACCCGGCGCCGGGCCCGACTTTGATGCGCGCCGCGTACTGGGGCGAACCTGTCAGGTTGACGTTTGAGCCGTTCGACGCATAGGCGTACGTCACGTCGTAAGGCGCGCCGGTCCCGCCGGTATAGACCACCGAAAGCTGCCATCCGTTGACGGCGTATGCGCCGGCCTTCGGAAGATTGTTCACCTTGGGAATCTCCCACACCGCAAAGCCCTTGAGCGTGTTGCGCCGGAAGCCCACGTTGTTGATCACGCTGGCGTTCTGGGCGTAGACGGGGCTGAACGAGACCGCACCGGTCGAGCTGTGCTGCAAAATGGGCTGCTGGAGCATATCGCCGGTGTTTCTCAAGCCCAGCGTATAGTTGAAGCCGCCCGAGAAACCGTTGCGGTATTGCTTCTTGTACGAGGCCTGAATCGCCGAGTACAGATCGTTGTACCTGGGCCATCCGTCGTAGATGGCGCCGAGGCCGCGATAGGGGCGCAGCAGATTGGTGGTGAGCGCCGTCGCGCCGGGAATGGTACTGGTTCCCAGCGTCGGATCCTGATACTGCGGAAGATAGGCCGTTCCGAGGTCCGGACCGTTCAGGTCCAGAGGGTTGAAACCGCTGGGGACTCCGATACCGCCCCATGCGATTGTGTTGTAGTTATCGGACTGCACATACGAGACGTCCACAAGGCCCGACCACGGCACCACAATTTGCCCTCCGAAGTTGAATTGAAACGAAGCGGGAATATTCGCATTGTAGTTGTAGACGTTGAGTTGCGGCGGGGCTTGGTAGGCGGACGCAGTACCGGCCGCGACAGCCGACAGCGTAGAGTTGAAAACCGTCGCAGCCAGACCGGTCGGCGGATTGCCGCTCTGGCCGTAGATGGCGTCGCCCTGCGGACGGTCGTAGAACAGACCGATGGCGCCGCGAAGCACAATCTTATCCGTAAGGGCGTACGCGCCGCCGAAGCGCGGGCCTAACACCAGGTAAGGCTCCGAGTAGTTAGTCTTTTTTATGCCCTTACCCGCCGAAACGACGCCGTTCAGAATATTGCCGGAGTTGGGAACGATGTCGCCGATAATCGACGACGATCCCACTCCCAGCGAGGCTCCCGTCACGGGGTTAATGGCGACGCGATTCGCGCTCGAGCACGGGCTCTGGCCGGAGACCGCGCAGCCCGGCAGGAACAACTGCGGCGCCTGGCTCGCCTGCCAGAGGTTCGGAAAGAAGTTCGATATCTGCTCTCGCGAGTCGTACTGCGGTCCGTTATGGACGAACCTCATCCCCATGTCGAGCGTCAGCTTCTTGGTAACCTTCCAATTGTCCTGAAGGTAGAAGTCGTTGTTGTGGTAAACGTAACGGCCCTCGATCAGACCTTGCTGCTGCGCGTAGGACTGGAAAACACCGAGTGCGGCGTTGGAGTAGCCGAAGCCGGTGTCGAGCGGGTTGTTGCTGTTCTGGCCGAAGTTGAGAGCGCCCTCGATCTGTATCACCCCGGAATCCACCGTGCCGACGTTCTGAACCTTCAGGTTGTCCTGGGAGGAGAAGCCACCCTTGATTGTATGCTTGCCCCAGATCTTGGTCAGACCGAGGTTCGTGTCGACGGTGTACTGCCAGTTGACAAACCCCGGGTAGGGATTGTTCGGCGGAGGGCCGGAGATACGGCTGCCCCACGAGTAGTCCGGTTGCAGCAGCGTATAGCCGTTCTGGTAATAGGGGGCATTCTCGCCGGCCAACACCTTTGCCTGGTAAGAACCCGGGGGTACCTTCTGGGAATTCGGGAACAGGAAGGGAAAGTCGCAGAGGGCGGAAGTCGGGCTAAGGCAGCGGTTGGCGGCGGGGTCGATCGATTCGGCGCCCAACTGGTTACCCCGGGTGTATCCGACCGTGCCCTCGAAGATCAAGGTCGGACTGAATACGTAGACGACCGTCATCGATGGCACGATGAGCGCCGGAAATTGGGTGACTGTATCGTTAAAACCCGGAATCGATCCGTATGAAAACTCCCTGCTGTCATTCTGTCCGGCATACTTCCCGCTGATGCGCAGTTTCTGCGATGCATTCCAGTCGCCGCGCATCACACTCTGGTAACCCGTAACCGTGTACCTGGGCTGGATCGTATACAGATTGTAGTTCAGGCCGTTAGTGTTGGGCATGGGGTACTGGTTGAGGATGGCCAGCCCGACCGGATTCAGGCGGGACTGAGGAATGACGCCCAGCACGCCTCCGGCGTTGAAACAGCCACCCGCGCTGGTGGAATTGCAGGGCAGGCCCGACGACGTGTCGGTGATGGTGTTGAACAGGTTGCCGTTGTTGTCGGTGGTCTGCGAGAAGTTACCCTGCCTTTCGAGCGCCGTCGGCACGCGGAAATAGTTGATGGCGCCGCCTTTCGCGGAAGGCTGCACCTGCTCGGAAACAAACCAGAACAGCTTGTGCTGCTTGCCGGGCTTGCCGACGGGTCCGCCGAGCGTGCCGCCCCAGAACCTCGTGAGCGAGTATGCTTTGTGAATGCCATTCGAGTCGTTGGCCCAGCTGTTGGCATTCCAGCCGGAATGCTGGTCCATATCGTAGATCGATCCGTGAAACTGATCCGTCCCGCTCTTGGTGATGCCGATCACCTGCAGGCCGCTCGAACGGCCGTACTCGGCCTGATAGGAGTTGGTGAGCACTTTGACTTCGGCGATCGAATCCATATTCAGGGTGATACCGGGCTGGTTGCCGCCGGTGTTGACGGACGTCACGCCGTCCAGCATGTAGTTGGTCCGGGCCACTACGTTGCCGTAGCTGTCGGAGCGTGTCGGGGTGCCGGAACTCGTCGAATCCACGCCCGGAGTCAGCGCGACCATCTGGGCGAAGAACGTGTTCGCCACCGGAACGTTCTGAATGGCTACCTGTTCCACGACGGAGGAGCGCTCACCCGTCGCCGTCTGCACGAGCGGCGCCTCGGCCGACACCTCCACGGTCTCGCTGACGGCTCCCACTTCGAGGGTGATGGCGGGAACGGCCACGCGGCTGCCGGGGACCGCCTCAATGCCCGTGCGCTCCACTTTCTTGAAGCCGCTCAAAGTCACACTGACGGTGTAGGTATCGCCGGGGATGTTCGGGAAGATAAAATCCCCCGAGGACGTAGATGTCCCCGGGAACGTGGTGCCGCGCGTCTCGCTGGTAAGGGTCACGGTAGCGTTCGGAACCGCCCCGCCCTGCGCGTCTTTTATGCTGCCCACGATAGTGGCTGTCGCCTGCCCGTAAGCGGCTGGCGTGAATCCCAGCGCCACAACCGTCAGTATTGCCATTGCCGCCAGGCTTGAACCTCTCGTCATCTGCTTCCCCCTCATGGAAAGAATAAAAAACTTCGCTTCGACCCCTCTTAAAACTGCTGAACCAGAGCGCATGCTATAGGACTTCCGCCAGGCAAACAAGCCCCGGATGGTCCGCGACGCTCGGTACGGGACGGTCCCGGACGTTACCTGGCTGAAACGGATAGCGTAAATACCGGCAACTCGCAGAATTGTAAGTACTTAATAAGGAATGCGATCAGGGATAGCTCTCAACCTTTCACCCTGATATACTCCCAAAAACAAGTTCTAAAATGAGGGGACAACAAATAATGCCACTTCGCGAAAATTCAGAACCTGCAGTTGGACTTCGGAATGGCGAAGCCTTGATGATGGCAACGGATGCAGACGCCAGAGGGATCGATAAACAACTTGATCGGGTCCTCGCCAGTCCGGCTTTCAGAAACAGCAAGAGATGTTCGGATCTCCTGACGTACCTGGTGCGCCGTGCTCTCAACGACGCGGAAGCCGGCCATCTCAAAGAACGAACCATCGGCATCGAAGTATTCGGGCGCGCACCGGACTACGACACCACGGCCGACCATGTAGTTCGCAGCACGGCGGGCGAGGTCCGGAAACGCCTCGCGCAGTACTATATGGAGCCCGGACACGCCGCACAAATCCGCATTGATGTGCCTTCCGGCAGCTATACGGCGCGATTTCAGCTGCCCGCCGCGGAGCTGGTTCCGGAGCCAGGGGATGCCTCCGCTTCCGGCAGAATCGAGTCGCCACCAGCGCTGGCGAGACGCGTTCGTCCCATTCTTATCATCGCTTTGGCCGTCTCCGCGCTGGCGGCGGTCCTCCTGGGAACGCTTGGAGTCGGCATCCGGATCTCGCAACGTTCGGGAAGCACTCTAGACAGGTTTTGGCGGCCAGTTCTCTCGTCGCAGAACCCGATCCTGCTCTGCATCGGAAATTGGGATCAGCCCCATGGGTCCGCTCAGGCGGGAGTGCCGCAAACGCCCGAGACGGACACCGGCCGGGCTATGACGCTCCGGGATTTCCACTCTCTGGAGAGCCAGAAGGTGTTTCTGGACGACGCGCTCACACTCGCGAAAGTAACGGGGTTGCTGCAGGGAAAGGGGCGGCGATTCCGCATCGTTCCTCATTCCGCCGTGACGTTCGCCGACCTGCAGAATGGCCCGGCCGTTCTGATTGGCCGCAGGAGCAACGATTGGGCCAACAGCCTCGTCAGCCAGGTTCGCTTTAGTATCGAACACGGAACAGCGCCGCACACGATGGTCATAAGAGACAAGAAGAATCCTTCGCGGCGCGACTGGTCGATCGACACATCCACTCCCTACCTAAGCGCCACCAGGGACTATGCCTTGGTCGTGCGCGTGCTGAATCCGAAAGCCGGCCAGGTGGCGGTGATGGCCAGCGGGCTCACCGCCTATGGCACGCTCGCGGCGGGCGAGTTCCTCACCAACCCGGCGCAGCTGGAAAAGCTGGAAGCATATGCGCCAGGGTCCTGGGAGCGCAAGAACCTGGCGATCGTACTTTCGGCCGACGTCATCAAGGCCAGCGTTGGCTCGCCCAATGTAGTCGCCGCCGATTTCTGGTAGACCGCTACTCCAGGTGAAAGATTTCCTCGAGGCGCATCATCCCTTCGTCCGGCCGCCGGCCATACAATTCCTCGAAGAAAGGCGCCATGGATGCCTGCCAGCGGGCATTCACCTCCCGCGCCGCCATCTGCTTCAGCGCCTGCGAAAAATCGGGCGTTTCCAGATATCCCACCAGCAGCCCGTCGTCGCTCAGGAATAACGAGTAGTTGCGCCACCCGGTTTCGGAAAGCGCCTGCCGCATTTCCACCCACACGGACTCATGCCGGCGCTTGTATTCTTCGAGGCGATCCTTCTTCACCTTCAGCAGAAAGCACACGCGCTCAAGCATAGGACGCGACAGCCTGCGTGCGGCCCGCGCGCTCCGCGATGACGCGATGGGTATACCCGCTTTCCCGGAAGGCACTCAGTGGATGGGCCGCCAGCCCCCGCGCGCGCCGCCATTCCGCGATCACCGGTCGAACGTCGGTCTGGAAGGCGGATTTCAGGCACTCCTCGGCATCGATCAGGCTGCAGTTCGCCTGATGCTTCACCAGAGTTTCATGATCCACCAGAGCCGCTTTCGCAAACAGCTCCTGCGCGGTCATGATGGTCTGGATCATCTCCTCGGCCTTGGGCTTCAGATTGTGGCTTTGGTCGACCATGTAGGCGATGTCGGCCCTGCGTCCGGTTTCCCATTCGAAAAAGCAGATTTCATGGAAGATGCGGAACACCTGGTAAGGATCGATGGAGCCGAGCGTGAGGTCGTCGTCGGCAAATCGGCGGTCGTTGAGATGGAATCCCCCGAGCATTCCGTCGTCGAGCAGCCACGCCACAATCTGTTCGATATTCTGCGTCTGATAATGATGCCCGGTATCCACCAATACGAGTGCCTGGTCCCCCGCCGCTTTAGCCAGACGCAGCGCCATGCCCCAATCGGCGATGTCGGTGTGGTAAAAAGTCGGCTCGAACGGCTTGTATTCGATGAGCATGCGCTGGCCGGGACCGAGCTGACTGTGCGCATGGCAAAGCCCTTCTTCGAACCAGCGCTTATGCTGCCGCATGTTCGCCGTCCCAGGGTAGTTGGAACCGTCGGTAAACCAGGGAGTCACGTCGCGGCTGCCGGTGGCCTTGGCGATTTCGATGGAATCGACGATGTGATCGAGGGCCTTCCGGCGGATCGCCGCGTCGGGATTCGCCAGCGCGCCATACTTATATTCCTGATCCTGAAAAACGTTGGGGCTCACCGAACCGATGCGAACGCCCAGATCGCGCGCCAGCCGCGATGCCGGCCCGGCGCTCTTCAGCCCTTCCGGGAAATCCCAAAGAACGTGAACGGCAACCGAGGGGCAACAGCCGGTAAATCGATTCACCTGAGCCGCGTCCGCCAGCTTTTCTTCGATGGTAGTGGCAGCCGAGGGGTCGATAAACTTCCCGAACCGCGTGCCGGTATTGGCGAAAGCCCAGGAGGGCAATTCGATCTGCAGCGCATCCAGCCTGCGGTGGATTGTTTCTTCCTGTTGAGTAATCAAAGCCATAACCTAAGGTTCGCGGACCGGGCGGAAACCAACCATACGATGCCCCAAAAACGAAGGCCACGCAGCCGAGCGGGCGTAGGTACGCATATCCAAAGCCTCCAGATAAAACGAGCCGCCGCGCAACACTCTGTAAGCGCCGGTGGCAGGGCCTTTCGGATTCCTGCGAGGCGACACCGAATAATAATCGCGGCTGTACCAGTCCGAGCACCATTCCATCACGTTGCCTGCCATGTCATAGGCGCCGTATGGAGACGCGCCGTTATGTGTCTGCAAATCGCCGTGTTTCGCGCCATCGAAGGTGCCCGGTTTCATCGCGGTGTCGAACTTTTGAGAGCCCACGTAGTTGGCGTACGAAGGGTCGATCTCATTTCCCCAGGGATATTTGCGCTGGTCGGTCCCGCGCGCGGCTTTTTCCCATTCCGCCTCCGTCGGCAGCCGGTACTTCTTGCCTGTTTTGGCGCTCAGCCAGTTGCAGTAGGCGGTGGCGGAATCCCAGTTCACGCCGATCAGGGGGTAATCGTCGTTGCCGGGTGTCCCTCCGCCGTGATTGTTGGCGTCTCTCCAGTAGGAATCCTGATCCTTCGGAACCACCCTGCCGCCGGGCCAGAATTTCACGTCGTCGTAACCCGGATCGTCGCGGAATTTCCTCCACTCGCCGTTCGAAATTTCATACTTCCCGATATAAAAGGCATCAAGCTCCACGGTGTGGACCGGGCGCTCGCGCGGCAGCCCGTCGCCAAAGTTATCGCCCATTTTAAAGGCGCCGGCGGGCACGAATACGTAATCGCCATGGCCGTCGTTCACGGTCTGCGCGGCGCTGCCCGCCGTAGCTGCGGGCCTGACACGCGGGACGAGGAACAGCAATAAGAGCGCTAACGCCGCGCCCGTCAATCCGAAACGACGCACTTATTCTTTACCTCCGGGCAGAAAGCCGCCCTGCTTCAGGAAGTGCTCGAGCCTCGGCATCCAGTCGTTGAATGTTCCACTGGCATAACCGTCGCCGAATCCGTGATGGCCTTTCTGGTAGACGTGGATCTCGGCCACGGCTCCGGCGCGCGTCAGGTCCGCGAACGCCTGGGCTGTCCCGATGGCATTGCCCGTGTCACCCGCGGCGCACATCAGGAAGGTGGGCGGGAAGTTCTTCAGATTTTCTCCCGGCGTTGCCCGCCCGGGGCCATACACCAGAGCCAGATAGTCGGGCCGCGAACTCTGCCGGTCGATGGGATCGGCGGCATTGGGATCGCCGGGGCCAGAAGCATCTACCACCGAGCGTCCCATGTTCGAACCGGCGGAAAAGCCGATATAGCCCACTTTGTTCACGTCCAGCTTGAATTCCGCGGCGCGCGAACGCACCAACTGGATGGCTCGCTTGCCATCAAGGATGCGCGCATCTTCGCGATAGGGCTGAAGCCGGTAGGTCAGCACGAATGCCACGACACCCCAATCGTTATAGCGCTCGGCGATGTCCATGCCCTCGGCGCCGTACATCATCATGATGTTCCCGCCGCCGGGAGCGATTACCACGGACGCGCCGTTGCGCTTTCCTTCCGGGGGCAGGAAGACGGTCAGGAACGGATTGTCGAGGGGACCGTCGCCCTTCGCCAACGGAACCTTGCCGGGTTCCCACAGGGGGATGTTGTAGTTGCCTCCCGCAAGGCTTCGATCGGCGGGGGCCTTGTTCTCGGCCGCCATCACGGCGCCCGGCAGCACCAGCAAAACCGCCAGGGCGGCTGGAATTCCTCGCCTGTTTTTGTAGGGGAATATCGGTACGGCCATCGTGCCTTAGTTTCTGACGAAGCGGGCCGCGAGTCAAGCAAGCTCCACCCGCTTCATCTGCCAGACTCTATGTTACAAAGGAACTTCCTTTCTCATGAAGATCACCCGCGGCGCGCAACGGGCATTCGTCGCTCTGTCCTTTACCGTTCTGGCGATCGTCTACGCGGTGGCCTGGCGGGCGCCGAGCGTCGGTCTCTTTCATGACGACGGAGTCTATCTGGTGACGGCGAAGTCGCTCGCCGCGGGCCATGGATACACCATCGAAAGTCTGCCGGACCCGATTGCGCAGACTAAGTATCCGCCGCTGTTTCCCGCCCTGCTGGCGCTCTTCACGCTGGTATCGGGCCAGGCCTGGTGGCTCAAGCTGCTCCCGCTTGGATGCGCCTTCGCGTGGCTGGCCCTTACTTACAAGCTGCTGCTGAAACTCGGCGCGGCGCGGGATGGCGCATTCCTGCTGGTAGTCCTGACCGCGGCCTCTCCCACCGTCGTCTTCCTGAACGCCAACCTCCTTACCGAGCCATTATTCGCTCTGCTGCTGACGGCGGCGCTGCTGGCGCTGCTGGACGATCGGGCACTGGCAGCCGGGGCCTTCGCCGGCCTCGCGACCCTGACCCGCAGCGCCGGTCTGCCGCTGATTGCGGCCTGCGTCCTGACTCTGACTGTGCGCCGCCGTTTTCGCAGCGCGCTGCTCTTCACGGCCGCCGCCATGCTGCTGGTGGCTCCCTGGCTCGGATGGTCGCTCGCGCATGCCACTAACCATCCCTATTACAGCGGCGCCAGTTACGCCACCTCCAGCATCCTCACCCACCTGCCCGCCAATGAGAAGCTACAGGTGCTGGGCGCCAATATCCTGATGCTGCTGGCCAGTCCATTCACCCTCCTTACGGGGATTGGCAGCATGTACGCGGTGATCGCGACTCTGGCACTCATCGTCTGGGCCCTGATTAAACGGCGTCAACTGATGCCCGACCTCTTCGTCGCGCTCTATTGCCTGATGCTGCTTTGCTGGGCCGGGCCGCCGCAGCGTTTCGTGGCGCCCATATTTCCGCTGGTTCTCTGGATGCTCTGGCGCGTTTACCAGCACGTGAGAATTCAGGAAGCGCTGGCGGCCTGCGTTCTGATTCTCGTGGCGTTGACCTTCCGGACCGATTTCAGCCGCGTCCTGGCTACGCTGCGCTACGGACAATTCCCCTCGGCAAATGTGCAGCCAGGCGATTGGGACCAACTCGGTAAGCTGTTCGCGTACATCCGGGCGGGCACTCCGCGGGACGCCATCGTCATGGTCAATCTCGATCCGATGTTTTATCTCAATACCGGCCGCAAGACGATTCGCGGGTTCTCTCCGGATGGCTATAAACTGTATTATGGACACCCCGAAACGGCCGTGACACCGGATGAACTTTTTGCGGCGATCGCGGGCAATGGTGTGGCCTGGGTGGCGCTGACGCCCGATCGGGACTTCGCGGAGTCGCCGGCATATCATCGCGGGGTGGAAGCGCTCGAGCGCGGCGGCATTCTGGAGCCGGTCGCCATACCCGGTCTGACGGCCGACTACCGGCTGCTGCGAGTGGTTTCACTCAGGTTCCGGTAATAGACGACACTGCGCGCTTCCACTTACTTAGGTTAACCATCCCATACTACCTTCGGCGAACGCAGGATTGCCGCCCCGCGAACGTTATCCAAAGACATATTTCGGGCTATGCGCCTTCGATGTTACGCTTGCCCTGTCGGTAGCTTTTGCTGGAGGACTTATGAAAGTCGTCATCTTGTGCGGCGGCCAGGGGACGCGCCTGCGCGAAGAAACCGAATTCCGTCCTAAGCCTCTTGTCGAGATCGGCGGCAGACCGATTCTCTGGCACATCATGAAAACTTACGCCCACTATGGCCTGAGCGACTTCGTACTTTGTCTCGGCTATAAGGGCAACATGATCAAGGATTACTTCCTGAATTATGAAGCTATGAATAACGACTTCACAATTCACCTGGGCTCGCGCAGCCGCATGGACTTTCATGGCGAGCATGAAGAGCAGGATTTTCAGGTTACTCTGGCCGACACGGGTCTCGATACGATGACCGGAGGACGCATCCGGAGAGTAGCGCGATTTATCAAAGGCGATACTTTCTGCGTTACTTATGGCGACGGCGTTTCGGATGTGAACATCGCGGATCTGCTCGCCTTCCACAAATCGCACGGCAAACTCGCCACCATGACTACCGTAAGACCTTATTCTCGTTACGGCATTCTCGATCTGGCGCAGGATGGACGGATCAAGAGTTTCGTCGAAAAGCCGCAGATCGACGGCAGCGCCAACGCCGGATTCATGGTCTTCAATCGCCGGATATTCGACTATCTGGGCGGCGAAGACTGCTTTCTCGAACGCGAACCGATGGAAAGGCTTGCCAGAGAAGGCCAGCTCATGGGTTACCGCCACGACGGCTTCTTCTTTGCGATGGATACGTACCGCGAGTATAAGGTTCTGAACGACCTTTGGGACAGCGGTCGGGCGCCCTGGAAAATCTGGAGCCATGAACGGGAGGCGGCGGCAGCGTGAAACCCGAATTCTGGCGGGATCGCCCAGTGCTTGTTACCGGGGCCACAGGCCTGGTCGGCTCGTGGCTGGTAAAGCGGTTAACGAAGGTTCATGCGGAAGTTATCTGCCTGGTTCGCGACTGGGTCCCCCAATCCGAACTCGTCTCGAGCGGTCAACTCGATTGTGTCAAGGTAGTGCGCGGCGATGTGCGCGATCAGGCGCTGGTCGAACGATGTCTTGGCGAATACGAGATCAGGACCGTGTTTCATCTGGCGGCGCAGACCATTGTCGGCGTGGCCAACCGTAACCCGGTGTCGACTTTCGAGACGAATATCGGTGGTACCTGGTCGCTGCTCGAAGCCTGCCGGCGAAGCCCCGCCACCGAACAGATCGTTGTCGCTTCATCCGATAAAGCATACGGCGACCAGGCGGTGCTGCCGTACGATGAGACGACTTCCCTGCGGGGGAAACATCCCTACGATGTAAGTAAAAGCTGCGCCGATCTCATCTCTGCGGCCTATGCCCACACTTACAACCTCCCGGTCTCGATCACGCGCTGCGGAAACTTCTATGGCGGCGGCGACCTGAACTGGAGCCGCATCGTTCCCGGAACCATACGTTCCATTATTCGCGGAGAGCGCCCGGTCATTCGATCCAATGGACAGTGCCTGCGCGACTACTTCTATGTGGAAGACGGCGCGGCCGCCTATATGCATCTGGCGGAAAAGATGTCTTCCAATCCGGAGGTGATCGGAGAAGCCTTTAATTTTTCGAATGAAGTCAGGCTTACCGTTGCGGAACTGGTGGGACGCATTCTGAGAATCGCCAGGTGTTCCCTCGAACCCGACATTCAGGCGGTGGCGAAGAATGAAATCATGCATCAGTATTTGAGCGCGGAAAAGGCGCGGCTGATGCTGGGCTGGTCTCCGCAATGCGGTATCGACGACGCGCTTCAGTCGACGCTCGCCTGGTACCGGCAATACTTCGCGGTGAATGAGAAAGGCGCGCTGGCCGCTTAAAATTTCTATGTCAGCCCCGGAACTGCACAACCGGATTCTTTCGTTAGTACGGGAGTATCACGCACAGGCGTTTGGCGCCAAAGAGTTTATTCCCGGCGTAAGCCCGGTGCAATATGCCGGCCGCGTCTTCGATGCCGAAGAACTGGTGAATCTTGTCGATTCGTCGCTTGAGTTCTGGCTGACTTCCGGACGCTATGCGGCGCAGTTCGAACGCGAGTTCGCGCGCTTCTTCGGACTGCGTGGGTCGTTACTGGTCAATTCCGGTTCATCGGCTAACCTGGTGGCACTCTCCTGCCTCACCTCGCCCAGGCTGGGCGACCGGCGTCTCCAGCCCGGCGATGAAGTGATCACGGCGGCCACGGGATTCCCCACCACCATTAATCCGATTATTCAGAACGGATTGATTCCCGTTTTCCTCGACGTAGATATCCCGACCTACAACATCTGCGCCGGCCAGCTGGAAGCGGCGCTCTCGCCACGCACCCGCGCCATCATGGTGGCGCATACGCTGGGAAATCCCTTTAACCTGAGGGCCGTAAAGGCGTTCGCGGAAAAGCATAGTCTCTGGCTGGTGGAGGATTGCTGCGATGCGGTGGGCTCCACTTATGAGGGCCAACTCGCCGGGACCTTCGGCGACCTGGCAACCACCAGCTTCTATCCGGCCCATCACATGACCATGGGCGAGGGCGGCGCGGTACTTACTAATACTCCGCTGCTGAAGACTCTGGCCGAATCGTTCCGCGACTGGGGGCGGGATTGCTGGTGCGATCCGGGAAAAGACAACACCTGCGGTAAGCGCTTCGGCTGGCAGCAAGGTTCGCTGCCCTGCGGCTACGATCACAAATACACCTACTCGCATATCGGCTACAACCTTAAGGTTACCGACATGCAAGCGGCCATCGGAGTCGCTCAACTCAGTAAGTTACCTGGGTTCATCGAAGCTCGTAAGGCGAATTTCAGACTCCTGTATGACGGGCTCAAAGACCTGCGGGACATCCTGATTCTCCCCGAAGCGACGCAGGGTTCCGATCCCAGCTGGTTTGGTTTTCCGATCGCCGTCCGTCCCGAGTCCGGCCTCACCAGAGACCAGGTGGTGAAACATCTCGAGGGGGCGAAAATCGGCACCAGGCTTTTGTTCGGCGGCAACCTGCTTCGACAGCCGGCGTATCGCGACACCGTGCACCGCCGCATTGGCGACCTGGCGAACGCCGACTACGTGATGAAGAACGTCTTCTGGATCGGCGTCTACCCGGGTTTGACTCCCCTCGCGCTCGAGTACATGCTCGATCAGTTGCACGGAGCCGTGTCGCGGCGATCGGTTCCTTTTCCCGTGCTCGAGCCCGCGGGACTGGCGGCTGCATGAAGTCGACCAATTCACTTCAGCCCGACCTTGAGTACATTCTCGAAAATACCCGCGGTCTGTGGGATGAACTGAGGGGCCGGCGTGTGTTCATCACGGGCGGAACCGGCTTCTTCGGTTGCTGGCTGCTCGAATCCTTCCTCTGGGCGAATCGCGAGCTCGGCCTCGGCGCGTCGGTAACGGTGCTGACGCGCGATGCCGCCACCTTCCGTGCGCGCGTCCCTCACCTGGCGCTCGACTCCGCCCTCACTCTTCATCCCGGCGACGTGCGCTCCTTCGACTACCCTGCCGGTGCCTTCACCCATGTGATTCACGCCGCGACCGCGGCCAGTGCGGCATTGAACGGGGACGATCCGCTTACGATGCTCGACACCATCGTGGATGGCACCCGGCGGGTGCTTGACTTTTCGGTACTCCACGGCGCACGGAAGTTTCTCTTAACCAGTTCGGGCGCGGTTTACGGGAAACAGCCGGTTAGTCTTTCTCATACTCCGGAAACATACGCCGGCGTGCCGGACACGATGGATCCGCAGTCGGCCTACGCCGAAGGCAAGCGGCTGTCGGAACTCCTCTGTGCCATCTATGCGGGGAAGCACGGCATGGAAACCAAAATCGCGCGTGGGTTTGCTTTTATCGGCCCCTGGCTGCCGCTTGACAGACACTTCGCGGCGGGGAATTTTATCCGCGACCGGCTGCGTGGCGGCCCGATCGAGGTTCAGGGCGACGGAACGACCGTGCGCTCTTATCTCTACGCGGCGGATCTGGCAATCTGGCTCTGGACCATTCTCCTTAAGGGTCGGTCGTGCCGGCCGTACAACGTGGGTTCGGATCAGGCGGTCGCGATCTCCGAGCTAGCCTCGATGATCTCCGGCCTGGAATCCCCCGTGGCGGTGCGGATCGCATCGAAACCCCGCCCCGGCGCGTTGCCGGACCGCTATGTGCCCGACATCGCGCGGGCACGCACGGAATTGAATCTGAGGCCGCTGACTTCTCTCACCGACGCGGTTCGGCGCACTGCCGAATGGGCCGCGGAAAGGGTTCTGGTATGACGAAAATCTCCGTCCGCGGTTGCCCGATTTGCGCGAACCAATCGGTTGAGCTCCTCCATTCCCAACAGTTCGCTCTCAGTGACAGCCATCCTCTCGCCGGGGGCTATGATGTCGTAGCCTGTGACGCATGCGGATTCGTTTATGCCGACACGGAGTCGCCTCAGTCCGCCTATGACGCTCTCTACCACGATGCGTCGAAGTATCAGGACGCCAGGACGTCGACCGGAGGAGGCGAATCGGTCTGGGATGCCGATCGGCTCGCTCAGACCGCGCAAACCGTCTCCACCGTTCTTCCCAATAAGAATGGGCGTATCCTCGATGTGGGCTGCGCCAATGGAGGCTTGCTCGAGGCTTTGCGCGCGCTGGGACATTCCAGCCTGGAGGGTCTCGACCCGTCCCCTGCCTGCGTAGCCAATACCCGGCGCCGCGGTTTTGACGCCTGGACCGGTTCGCTGTCCCGTATTCCCGAAAACCTCGGGCCCTTCGATGTCGTGATTCTGAGCCACGTTCTGGAGCATGTGAGGGATCTGGGCGGCGCGCTCACCGGGTTGAACGGGATCCTCCACGAAAACTCGATCGTCTATTTCGAAGTCCCGGATGCCACCCGCTACGGCGACTTTCTGAATGCGCCATTCCAGGATTTCAATACCGAACACATCAATCATTTCTCCGGGACTTGTCTGGTTAACCTCGCGCGGCGATTTGGATTTACTCCCATCGTCCCGACTACTGCAAAAGTCGTAAAATCCTCGGCCGACACACTATATCCGGCGGTATTCGGAATTTACCAGGTCACCGATGCGGCCACCGGCACACTCACGAAAGACGATTTTCTGAAGGAGCGAATTCGCGAGTATTGCGCGGCCTCGTCGGCATTGATGCAGTCGATCAACCGGCATCTCTCGAGCGAACTCGAAACGTGCGGCGAAGTGGTCTTGTGGGGTACGGGTCAATTGGCGATGAAGCTGCTGAACGAAGAACCCCTTCGCAAAGCGCACATCCGCGCGTGCGTCGACGGAAATCCTCTGAATCGGGGGAAGCAACTCCGTGGCATACCCATCCTTTCGCCGGCCGAACTGAAGGACGGGGAGTGCCCCATCGTCATCACGTCTACCTTGCACGAAACCGCCATCCGGCGCGATATGCAGGCGCTGGGGTTGACCAACCGAATCATCTCTCTCAGGCATGCATTCGCCGCGCAGGCGCGCTTATGATCCGGCTGGCCGATTACGTGGTGCGCAGCCTCGCCGACTGGGGAGTGCGCCGGATTTTTCTCGTTACCGGCGGCGGCGCCATGCACCTGAACGACGCCATCGCCCGCGAGCAACGCATCGGTTACATCTGCCATCACCACGAACAGGCGGCGGCGATGGCGGCGGAAGGGTACGCGCGGATCGCCGGGACGCCCGGCGTGGTCAACGTCACCACGGGTCCCGGCGGCATCAACGCGCTCAATGGAGTTTTCGGCGCATGGACGGACTCCGTTCCGATGCTGGTGATTTCGGGACAGGTCAAGCGCGAGACTTGCCGAAGCTCGCTGAAGATCGACGGTTTGCGCCAGCTCGGCGATCAGGAAGCCGATATCGTCGGTATGGTGCAGGGCATCACTAAATACGCCGTCCTGATCAACGACCCGCGCACGATTCGCTATCACCTGGAACGGGCCTGGCATCTTGCCGCATCGGGTCGGCCCGGGCCCTGCTGGCTCGATATCCCCATCGACGTGCAGGCTTCCATGATCGACGAAAGCACGCTCGAAGCCTACGATCCCGCGCAGGACGACGTGCTCTGGAACAAGGATCGGATCGCGTCCCAGTGCACTCAGATCGTCCAGCGCATCCGCCGCTCCGAGCGACCCGTGATTCTGGCCGGTACCGGCGTCCGCGCGGCGGGAGCGCTCAAAGAATTCGAGCGCGTCGCCAACCTCTTGAGGATTCCCGTGACCACCGCCTGGACGCACGATCTGATTCCCACCGCGGACGAATTATTCTGCGGCCGGCCCGGCACCATCGGGGACCGCGCGGGGAACTTTACCGTGCAGAACTCGGACACTTTGCTGGTGCTCGGTTCGCGGCTCAATATTCGCCAGGTCAGTTACAACTGGAAGGCGTTCGCGCGCCACGCTTTCAGGATTCAGGTGGATATCGACGCTGCCGAACTGGCCAAGCCTACCGTCCGCGCCGAGCTTCCCGTGCACTGCGATCTGAAAGTATTTCTCACGGAGCTGGCCCGGCAACTGAGGGAATGCGGGTATACGCCCGCGCACTCCGAGTGGCTGAAATGGTCGAAAGCGCTGCAGGGGAAGTACCCGGTGGTGCTGCTCAAACACCGCCGGCCCGGCCCGCGCGTCAATCCCTATCATTTTGCGGAACATTTGTCCGCCGCGCTGGACTCCGACGATGTGGTGGTTTGCGGCGACGCCACCGCCTGCATCGTTACCTTCCAGACGGCTCGGATTCGCCAGGGGCAGCGGCTGTTTTCGAACTCCGGATCGGCGTCCATGGGACACGACTTGCCCGCCGCCATCGGAGCCGCCGTGGCGCGCGAAGGAAAGCGTGTAGTTTGTCTGGCCGGCGACGGCAGCATGCAGTTCAACATTCAGGAATTGCAGACCATAAAGCATCACCAGCTGCCGGTCAAGATCTTCGTCCTGAATAATAACGGCTACCTTTCGATCCGCACCACGCAATCGACTTTCTTCAAAAAAATGATTGGGGAGAGCCCGGAAAGCGGCGTTTCGTTTCCCGACTTCGTGCGCGTCGCCGCCGCGTACGGCATCCCCTCCTGCAGGATTGAGACGGCCGGAGATCTGGGAAGCATTCAGGGCTTACTCGATGCGCCCGGCCCCATGCTCTGCGAGGTGATGATCGATCCCGCGCAGGAGTTTGAGCCGCGCCTGAAGTCGAGGCAATTGGCGGACGGCACCATGGTTTCGCCCGCCCTCGAGGACATGTATCCATTCCTCGACCGGGATGAGTTGGCCGGTAATCTTCTGTTCGAAGAAGAGCCGGCACTGGCGGGACGGGGTGACTGATAACCGGGGCTTGTGTGAAAACGGAGGACCTTTATGATTGACCGCGATATCTTCGAAGACCTTTTCGTCCTGGAGATGGCGAACAACCACTGGGGCAGCGTGGAGCGGGGCTTGCGCATCGTTTCGTCGTTCGCCCAGGTGGTCCGCTTCAACAACGTCAGAGCCGCCATCAAGCTGCAGTTTCGCGACGTCGACTCGTTCATCCACCAGGACTTCCGCCATCGCAGGGACATCCGCTATATCGGCAAGACGCTCGATACGAAGATGTCCGCCGACGGACTGGCCGAATTGGTGCGCGCCACACGGCAGGCCTCCTGCGTCCCCATGGCGACGCCGTTCGACGAGAAATCCGTCGACCTCTGCTGCGAACTGGGCATCCAGATCGTTAAGCTGGCGAGTTCCGACCTCAACGACTGGGTCCTCATCGAGAAAATCGCCGCCACTAAGAAACCGGTGATCGTCTCCACCGGCGGATCTTCCCTGAAGGATCTGGACGATCTGGTTATGTTCTTCCGCAATCGCCATATTCCTCTGGCAATCAATCATTGCGTCTCGATCTACCCCGCCGAGGATGGTGAGCTGGAACTCAACCAGATTGACTTTCTGCGCAACCGGTATCCCGCCAACACCATCGGTTTCTCCACCCACGAGTATCATGACTGGAGCACGTCGATGCTCATCTCCTATGCCAAAGGCGCACGCACGTTCGAGCGCCATATCGACATCGAAGGCGATGGGAAGACCGTCAGCCCCTATTGCTCCCGGCCCGACCAGATCGATGCCTGGTTCAAAGCCTGGCAAAAAGCCCGCGAAATGTGCGGCGCGCCCGGCACGCACAAACGTTTGCCGCCGCCCAAGGAGATCGCCTATCTGGACTCCCTGGTTCGCGGCGTCTATGCCAAACGCGATCTTCCCGAAGGCCACATCCTCTCGGACGAAGACGTTTATCTGGCGATTCCCCTCCAAAAGGGCCAGATTTCATGCCGGGAACTGATGCGCGGAGAAGTTCTGCTGCGCCCCATCCGCCAGCATCAGCCGGTCATGATCGACAAGATCGATACTCCGTACTCCAGCATTCCTTCTTTGCGGGAAACGCTTTACGGCCGCGGCCTTGAAGGAGTTCCGAACGACATTTTGAGCCTGAGCCAGAGTGTGGCCGAAAAGCCGGCCGTACCCGGACCCGCGGTGCCCGCCGTTAACTGACAAGCTTTGCGCCCAGGGAGGAACCCGCCATGAAGACGCTCAGTATCGTGAATCCCTGCTTCAACGAAGAGGGTAACGTCCGCGAGCTCTATGAAAGAGTACGCGCCGTCATGACGCGTCTGGGCCGCTACCGTTACGAGCACATTTTTATCGACAATTCCTCGGCAGACGGAACCGCCGGTGTTCTGAAGGAACTCGCGGCGGCCGACCGTAATGTCAAGGTCATCGTCAACACGCGCAACTTCGGCCACATCCGGTCTCCCTTCCATGCCATGCTGCAGGCGCACGGCGATGCCGTCGTCTCTCTTTCTTCGGATCTGCAGGACCCTCCCGAGTTGATCGAAGAAATGGTGCGCTGCTGGGAAAACGGCATGCCGGTGGTCATCGCCGTCAAGAACGAGAGTGAAGAAAGCGGCCTGATGTTCCGGCTCCGGACGAAATACTATCGCCTCGTGAACCGGGTCTCCAACATCGAGACCTATCAGCACTTCACCGGCTTCGGTCTCTATGACCGGAAGGTAATGGATCTGGTGCGGGAATTCAAGGATCCCTATCCGTACTTCCGCGGCATGATCGCGGAGATCGGTTTGCCGCACGCTGAGATCCCTTACCGCCAGCCACGCCGTAAAAGGGGCATCACCAAGAACAACGCCTATACCCTTTACGATCTGGCCATGCTGGGTATCACCAACCTCTCGAAAGTACCGCTGCGGCTGGTAACTTTTTCCGGATTTGTAAGTGCGGTTCTGTGCATCATGGTTTCGTTCGCTTACGGCGTTTACAAACTGCTGTTCTGGAATAACTTCGCCGTCGGGCTCGCTCCGCTGATCATCGGATTGTTCTTCTTCTTATCCCTCCAGATGATCTTCCTGGGCATCATCGGCGAGTACATTGGCGCGATCCATACCTTCGTTCAGAAACGGCCGCTGGTGTTCGAGAAGGAGCGTATTAACTTTGAATTCGGGGCGGCATTACCTGCGGAAAATGAGGCCCATGCGGTACTTCAGACGCGTTAGTCCCGTCCGGTAACGCGCACGATTTGGTGCCTGAATGGTCAACCCCGGCCATTCGTCGTGACTGGGAGTCGGAACGGAACGCCTCAGACCCAAGCCTTATGAGCGCAAAGCTTAAGAACGCGATCGGCGAATCAAAAGCGACAGCCACGTTGCTTTTGGACGACCCGTCGCAAGCGGGGCCGGCCCAGGTCGCGTCTTATTCCGGAGCGGCGGCCGGTATGCCGGTAACGCCCTGGATTCGCCTGGAGGCTGCAGCGGCTTATATCGAGCGATATCCGTTATTCATCGTTGCGATTCTGTCCGCGCTCTATGTGTACCGCATCGGGAAGCCGATCCAAAAAGTCTTCTGGTTCGACGAGTTGTTCACATACTACATCGCTCAATCTCCCGGCTTCTCGCAGTTTTTCGACGCAGTGCGTCACGTAGACCTCAACCCGCCAATGATTTACGCACTTGCCCGGTTGAGCCAGAACGCCTTTGGCGCCACTGAGTTCGCGACGCGGTTGCCGTCGGCGCTGAGTTTTTTCTTCGGAAGCCTGGGGCTGTTTTACTACTTGAAAAGCAGGATCGGAGCGCTTTGGAGCTCTGCTGCGGTCCTGCTGTTCTGGTATACGCCTTTTTTCCGTTATGCCACGGAGGCGCGCCCTTATGGGTTGCTGCTGGGGTTCTTTGCCCTGGCTCTGGTAGCCTATGACGCTGCGATCCTGGCGGATCCCGGGCGGCCGCGTGTCGCTGTAGCGGGTATTGCCGTGGGAATCGGCGGCATGATGCTGAGCCATGTGCTGGCGCCCGTATCGATCCTGCCTTTTTGCCTGGCCGAGCTGTTCCGCTCCGTCACTACCCGCCGGTTGGATTGGGCCGTCTGGGGATGTCTGCTGCTTCCCCTGCTCGCTGCGCCCGCCTGCCTGCCGCTCATCCTGCAAGTCCAGCGGATCTATTATCCGCCCGCGTTTCAGGCGTCCCTCGGCAAAATGCTGTTGTTCTATCGGGATGCAGGCCTTCTGTATGTGTTTCCTGGTTTGCCGATTGCGGCCGCGCTGGCCATGCTGGCCTCACACTTTATAAATAAGGCCGGCCAGGCATCGAGCCGCGCTGTTAGATCGCGCTACACGGGAAGCTATCCCGACCTTGCGATGGCCGCGGCTTTAGCGATCGGTCCGGTTCTGGTTAATCTGGCGTTTATGCGGACCCACAGTGCATTCTGGGAGCGCTATTGTTTGACCTCGGCCCTGGCGATTTGCGCCCTTGAAGTGGTCGCACTCGCGGTTCTGGCGCACTTCAGCCGGGGAGCCGCGCTGGTCGCTGCATGCGTCCTGTTCGCCTCCATTCTGACCAGTGAGCGCGCCGTATCGAAAAATGAAATCCCTGTCGCCAGGCTTGAACAAATCCGGCCCGAGCTCCCGTTCGTTGCGGCCAGCGGACTCACCTTCCTTGAATTGGATCACTATGAAAAGGCCGGCTTTCTGTCTCGAGTGTATTATCTGGTCGACCGGCCGTCGGCAATCAAATATGCGCATGCCACTTTGATGGAGGGGATGTTGACCCTCCCTCGCTACTTCCCGATTCGGTCGCATGTCTCCACCTGGACGGAGTTTGCATCCCGCCATCGGCACTTTTTGGTCTTTGGTGAAATCGACTACCCCGAGGACTGGCTGCTTCGCAAACTGATTCAGGAGGGCGCCACGGTTACGTTGCTGCAAACAGTGAAGACCCAGTATAAGGATTCGAGTATCTATGAAGTAATTCTCCGACCCTGAGCGGGCTGGATACCTGAAGCGACGCGCAAGCCGGCCCTGGTTAAGGCCAAAAGTAATCACACGATACTAACTTTTGTCTACCTTGCCCGGTCGTCCGCCACGAACCTATACTTGGTTTTGATCGGGATGGCCGAAAGTTACGGAAAAAGTTACAAACTGGCACAATATGGTGACGGAACGGCCCCAAATCGACACGGAGACAGCCGATCTCGAATTCGATAGCGCGCATGCCGGAAGACCCGCGCCCCAACCTTTCTTCCTCGCCCGGCTGGCCGCTCTCGCGCGCAGTATCGAGACGAAATCGAGCGCCTGGCTTGCGGGCCTCGCTTTTATATATCTGACAACGACGCTCGCCCGCTGCATTAAGCCGTTCTGGTTCGACGAGATTACCACTTATTACCTTGCGCGCATGGACAGCGTTTCGATCGCCTGGCGCGCCATTCGTAACGGCGGCGACCTGCAACCACCGCTGATGGTCGTTCTTGCCCACTTCAGTCAGCGGCTGCTGGGTCCGAATGAAATTGCCACCCGCTTGCCCGCCATCCTGGGTGTCATGGTCGCATGCGGATGCACCTTCGCATTCATTCGGCGGCGAAGTGGTGCGGTCTTCGCGATTTGCGGCGCTGTGCTGATCCTGTTGACCAGTGCCTACCACTACGCCATGGAAGCTCGCCCCTACGGTCTGGTGCTGGCGGGAGCCGCCATCGCACTGGTCTCCTGGCAGAGCGCCGACAGACCAGGGCGTAGCTGGGTTTCGCTTGCGGGCATTGCGGCCGGGTTGTGGATCGCGCTGGCGAGTCAGTGTTATTCGGTGCTGCTGGCGATTCCGTTTGGCGCCGGCGAAATCGCCCGTTCTGTCAGGCGAAAGAGAATCGACTGGCCGGTCTGGGTCGCGTTCGGCTTGAGCGCGTCGGCTCTCATGTTCTATCCGCCGCTCTTCCGGTCTATGAATCGGGGATTTGCGGATCAGTTCCCGATGTTTGCGCCGAACCTCCGTTCGCTTTGGATCGTGCCGAGCCATATGGTTGGCGGGGCCGGGCGCGTAGTCGCCGCTGTTATGGTGTCGATCGCGTTGCTCAGGCGCGGCCACAGGACCCACGACGACGCCCGCCTACGGCCTCCGGTTGCTCGAAATGCGGTGCCTCTTCACGAGACCGTTGTCGTGGTCCTGCTGACGGCAATGCCAATATTCCTGATGATCCTGGTCGCCCGGCTCCATTCACCCATTTTCTACAGGTATGCTCTGGCCGCAGTTATCGGAATGGCCGTTCTCATTAGTCAGGCCTTCGAGCACCTGGCCGGCGGCGATTCGCGGCTCGGGGTGGTGGTCTTTCTCCTGTTTGCCGGCGTCTTTGTCGAGAGGTTTGTCTCCGACGCTTTCGGCGTTCCGGACTTCCAGCCCCAGGTAAAATTGATGGCTGATACGGAAAAATCGGCGATCCAGGTCGCGGGGAATCCCCTGCTGTCGATGGTAACGGGGGACCTGCCTCTGGTCGTGTCGAACCCCTTTTGGTTTCCACAGGTCGCCCACTATGCCCCGCCGGCGCTGGCGGCGCGGACCTACTATCTGACCGACACCGATGCCGCGCTGAAGTTCACGCATACGGATCCCTACCAGATTGCGCTCCCGCTTATGTTGCGGCTTAACTTGCCCGGTCACGTGATACCGTATTCGGTTTTCACGGCCACACACCGGCGGTTCCTCGTCTACAGCTCGTCGAATGAATTTGATTGGCTGATGGGGCGGCTGGGGCCCGATCGCGCGACCTTCCAGTTCATCGGCCGTCTCGGGGATGCATTGCTTCTTGAGGCATGTCTTCAATGCGAAAAGTAAGAGGCCCAAAAGAACATTGGCCGCGATCAGCCAGGCCTGCAGCACCTCTTCAGGGCCGGATTCAACACGCTTTATGCGGCGCGGATCAGGCCAGTGCGGGCGACCACGCCATTACCGGCGCTTCGTGCAATCGATAAAGCCGCAGCGCGGCCGCGAGCGTCGAGACCACGATGGTAACGCTGCCCGCCAGCACCAGTGGGGGAGCCGCCGCCAGCACCAGCAGATAAGGCAGAGGCGTGAGCCCGATCAACGCCAGCCTTCCCTTCCAGGAGTCCATTGAAGCAGTCCTGACGAGCAGCGGCACGAGCACAACCGCATCGTAGATATAACAGTGAGGCGAGGCGATCAGAGCCACCGGCAGAGCCAGCGTCAGGGCGTCCGCGACGTTCAGCCGTTTACAGACGAACCAGAAACCCAGATAAAGCGCGATGGAAGCGATTATAAAGGCCCCGGCGGGCAGGGAAAGCCCGGCCGCCACTGCGCGGACACTGAGCATGCGGCGCGGTTCGGGATCGTTCAATGGATGGCGCAGCAGCGCAAGATATCGGAATGGCCATTCCCTGCCCTCCCACGCGAACGAGAGGACGAACTGCAGGGCGGTGCCAGCTAACAGCCCCCAGGTTCCGCGGCGCGATTTTGCCAGAAAAACCAAACCCACGGCGGGCAGGTAGGTGAATTTGATCGCCAGCAGAGAGGCCACCAGGCCGGCGGCGAACTCGCGTTCGCTCCGGTAGACGCGGGCGGCTGCCAGGGCGATCAGCAGGACAAACGCGATGTCCTGCCCCAGCACGAGCGCAAACGCGACGGGGAATGAAAAAGCCAGGGCAATCGCCAGGCCCCTTCTTCCGGGAGAGAGCCAGACGCAGGCGGCCAACGCGAGGATGGACACGCCGATCCACGTCCGCCGTGCCACCGCGTAGGGCAGTAAGACGATGGGCCGCAAGGCCTCGGCGTAAGAAGGGATGCGGGCGAAGGGGAGAAATTCTCCGTCGGCATTTTTATCCGGCGCGAGCGAGGGATGGGAGAAGACGCTCTGGTGGGCGGCAGCCAGGCTGGCCGCTCGATAGAATAGGCGAAAATCGTCCGCGGCGTCGGGACGCTGCCACAGCGCTGACGCCATCAGCGTTATGCCCACCGCGCATGCCGCAACGGTCCTCACTGACCGCCAGTGTGGATGATCCGGCGGGGTGCCGCAAGTTCACGAAAGATAGCAGAAGCCGCACCACTCTGCAAAACTGGTAACACGCGCGTTCTTGCGCGCAACACTATCGATGCCCGAAAAGACATACGACCACAACCAGATCGAATTGAAATGGCACGACCGCTGGAGCGCCGAACCTGCGCTTTACCAGGCTGAAGAGAATTCGTCGAAGCCCAAGTACTACGTGCTGGAGATGCTGCCCTACCCGAGCGGCGCGCTCCACATCGGGCATATCCGCAATTATTCGATCGGCGACGCGCTGGCCCGCTACATGTGGATGCGCGGTTATAACGTGCTGCACCCCATGGGCTGGGATGCCTTCGGGCTTCCCGCCGAAAATGCCGCCATCGCCAACAAACGCCCGCCGCGCGAATGGACCCTCGCCAACATCGAGAAGATGAAGCGCACCCACCGCCGCTTCGCGTTCTCTTACGACTGGGATCGCGAAGTGACCACCTGCGAGCCCGAATATTACCGCTGGAACCAATGGTTTTTCCTGCGCATGCTCGAAAAAGGTCTGGCGTATCGTAAACAGGCGTTGGTCAACTGGTGCCCGAATTGCGCCACCGTGCTGGCCAATGAGCAAGTGGTCAACGGCTGCTGCTGGCGCCACGAATCGACGCCTGTGGAACAGCGCGCACTCGAGCAATGGTTCCTGCGCACCACCGCCTACGCCGATGAGTTGCTCAAAGACATCGCCCAGCTCGAAGGCGGCTGGCCCGAGCGCGTTCTCACCATGCAGCGCAACTGGATCGGCCGCAGCGAAGGCGCGGAAGTGGATTTCGAGATCGAAGGTTACGGGCCGGTGCGCGTTTTCACCACCCGCATCGATACCATCTACGGCGCGACGTGCATGATCCTCGCGCCCGAGCATCCCGTCGTCGCCGCGCGGGTTGCGCCCGAATTGCAGGCGAAGGCGAAGCAGATGGTCGACGCACGCGCGCAGCAGGGTCCTGGCGACGTCGAGAAGGAAGGCTTCGACACCGGCCTTGCGGCCGTCAATCCCTTCAGCGGCGAGCGCGTGCCGGTGTGGGTGGGCAACTTCGTCCTGATGGGTTATGGGACGGGCGCGATTATGGCCGTGCCCGCGCACGACCAGCGCGATTTCGAATTTTGTAAGAAATATGGCATTAATATCCGGCCCGTGATTCGTCCCGTCGACGGCCCACTCCCCGATGTGGCGACGATGCGGGAAGCGTCGGGCGATTACGGGATCGTGGAGAACTCGGGGCCCTACAACGGGCTGCCGAGCGAAGACGCGCGCCGTGCAATGGCGCTCGAGGCGGAGCGCGAAGGTTTCGGCAAAGCCGCGGTCACGTTCCGTATCAAGGATTGGGGCGTATCCCGCCAGCGCTATTGGGGCACGCCGATTCCCGTGATCCACTGCCCCATCGACGGCGTGGTTCCGGTTCCCGACGATCAGCTGCCGGTGCTCTTGCCGCAACAGATCGCCATCACGGGCAAAGGCCGCTCACCGCTCGATGAAGTTCCCGAATTCGTTAACGTCACCTGCCCTAAGTGCGGGGCTGCCGCGCGCCGCGAGACCGACACCATGGACACGTTCGTCGATTCGAGCTGGTACTTCTATCGCTATTGCGACGCTAAGAATTCCACCGCGCCTTACGATTCGAAGAAGATCGACTACTGGTTTCCCATAGATCAGTACATCGGCGGCGTGGAGCACGCCATTCTGCACCTGATCTACTCGCGCTTCTGGACTAAGATGATGCGCGACATCGGCCTCACCCGCTACGACGAGCCCGTGCGCAAGCTGTTCACGCAGGGCATGGTGATTCGCAATGGAGCGAAGATGTCGAAATCCGTCGGCAACGTGGTCCCGGCTGACGACGTGGCCAACAAGTACGGCGCCGATACCGCCCGCCTGTTCGCGTTATTCGCCGCGCCACCGGAGCGCGACGTCGACTGGATCGACGCGGGCGTCGAGGGCGTTTATCGCTTCCTGGGGCGCGTCTATCGTTTCGTGACGAGGAACATCGATTCAGATGGCGACGGAGCGGCCGATTCCTCAATCCTGCGCCACGTCCACCAGACCCTGCGCCGGATCACCGACGATTTCGATACCCGCTGGCACTTCAACACCTCCATCGCGGCGATGATGGAACTGGTCAACCATCTGTATGCCGAAGAGTCGCGCATCTCCGCGGCCGCGATGAGCCAGGCGCTCGAGATCCTGACGTTTCTGCTCGCGCCGTTCGCCCCCTACCTCGCGCAGGAGCTGTGGGAAGAGCAGGGGAAATCGGGGCCGGTGTTCAAACAGGAGTGGCCCGACTACGATCCCGATCTGGCGCGTGAAACGCGGATTGAAATTCCCGTGCAGATCAATGGCAAGTTGCGCACCAGAATCGGCGTGGCGCCGGGACTCGATAAGGTCCAACTCGAGGCCGCGGCCATTGACGATGACAAAGTGCGATTACTGATTGAGGGAAGAACGATCGTAAAAGTGATCGCCGTTCCGGATAAGTTAATTAACCTGGTGCTTAAGTAATGCTCGCACGCATCTCTTTCCAGTTGTAAGCGAACTCCCGGCCGCATTCGAGGCATACTACGTAAGTGCCTCTTTGGCGTCGGGTAATCGGGAAGGTGGTTCTTCTATGAGAGCACCCGAACATGGCATTCAATAGCGACGTAATCATATCGTCCCCGTTTCAGTAGATTCCGTGCGGCAAGCCGCGGATTCAAGTAGAGCAACTGCAGGGCCAGTACAGGAGCCGTGCGATTAAGTACGGAGTTGGGAAGCGATCGCTTCGGCGATCTGGCGTCCGTGGAAGCGGCCGTTTTCAATGAAAATTTCGTTGGTGTGCATGCCGGCCACGATCACCCCGGCTAAAAAGACGCCCTTTCTTTCGCTTTCGAGCGTGACCGGGTCGGTTTTTGGTTTGCGCGTTTCGGGCTCGAGGGTGATGCCCGCGGCATTCAGAAAAGTCAGATCGGGTCGATATCCCGTCATCGCGAAGACGAAATCGTTGGGAACTTTTACGATGCCGCCTGGAGTTGCGAGAGTAACAAAGTCCGGTTCGATTAACGTTACTTCAGAATTGAAGTACGCTTTCACTTCGTTGAATTTGATACGGTTTTCGATGTCGGGTTTGATCCAGTACTTAACGTGGCGGTGCATCTCCGGCCCCCTGTGCACCAGAGTCACGCGGGCGCCGGTGCGATAGAGTTCGAGCGCGATGATGGCGGCCGAGTTCTTTCCGCCCACCACTAATACGTCGTGATTGAAGTAAGGGTGAGCTTCCTTGTAATAGTGAATCACCTTCGGAAGATCTTCCCCTGGTACTCCAAGAAGATTCGGCACATCATAGTAGCCACTGGCTATGACCAGCTTCTTCGCATTGTAAGTCGACTTACTGGTAAGTACGGAGAAAGCCCCATCGGCGCCGGCAATCGACTCGACCCGTTCGTACTGATGAATGTTGAGCTGGTAGTGTTCGGCGACGCGGCGATAGTATTTAAGAGCCTCGGTCCGGGTGGGCTTGTCGTTGAGGCTGGTCATGGGAATGTCACCGATCTCCAGAAGTTCGGGAGTGGTGAAAAACGTCATGTGTGTCGGGTAATTATAAAGGGAATTGGTAAGGCAGCCTTTATCGACGATCATGACCTCGATCCCGCGCCGCTTCAGCTCGATTCCGCACGCCAAACCCGTGGGTCCGGCGCCGATTACGATAACGCTCACAGCTTGCTTTCTATTTCGACGAAGATATTGGCCAGCGCCTGGGGCAGAGCGGAAGGATCCTTGCCGCCGCCTTCAGCCATGTCGGGACGGCCTCCGCCTTTGCCTCCCACAGCCAATGCCAGGGCGCTTATCAGTTTGCCCGCCTGAAGGCGCCCGGTGAGATCTTTAGTGACGGCAGCGACAATCGAAACCGCGCCATCTTCCGCCGAGCCGAGCACGATTACGCCCGACCTCCATTTATTGCGCAGCGCGTCGGCAAGTGCCCGCATCTGCTGGCGATCCAGCCCGTCAACCTGCGCGGCGATGAATCTCGCGCCGTTCTTCTCTCTGGCCTTCGATTCCAGATCGTGCGCGGCGGATTGGGCGATTTTGGTTTTCAGATGATCGATCTGGCGTTCGCTCGCGCGCTTCTCGGCCAGCAGCCGCTCCACTTGCTCGACGAGCTCGGGCTCGGAAACGCGAAGCATGCCGGACATGCGGTGCAGTGCCTCGGTCGATTGCTGGAATTGCTGCACGGCGGGCTCGCCGGTGATGGCTTCAATCCGTCGCACGCCAGCCGAAATGCTGCTCTCGGAAATGATTTTGAAGACACCGATATCGCCGGTCCGCGCCACGTGTGTGCCGCCGCAGAGTTCCTTGCTGAAATCGGGAATCGAGACCACGCGAACCTGATCCCCGTACTTCTCGCCGAACAGCGCCATGGCGCCGGTGGCAATAGCCTCGTCGATGGCCATCACGTTGGTCGTGACCTGGGTGTTGCGCAGGATCTGATGGTTGACCAGGCGTTCGATCTCCGCGATCTCGGCCGGATCGAGCCCCGCGTAATGGGTGAAGTCGAAGCGCAGGCGCGGCGGTTCCACCACGCTGCCCGCCTGCTTGACGTGCGGCCCGAGGACCTGGCGGAGCGCGGCCTGCAGCAGATGCGTGGCGGTGTGATTGCGCTGCGTGGAGAGCCGTTCCGGCGCGGCCACCTGGGCGCGCAGTTCGTCGCCGGGACTCAATGATCTCTGGGTGCGGATCTTGTGAACCGTGAGCCCCGGGACGGCAGGATACGTGTCGAGCACGGTCGCGACGGTTTCGCCCGTATGGGCATCGTAGAGCACACCGCGGTCGCCCACCTGGCCGCCGGTTTCAGCGTAAAAAGGCGTCTGATCGAGCACCACTTCAGCTTCGGTTCCGGGGCCGATATCGTCCATCAGCTGCTGATCTGCCAGAACCGCGGTGACCTTTGAAACCGCATCGAGCTGGTCGTAGCCGAGGAACCGGGTGCGCCCCTGCTCCAGCAACTGACGGTAAACGGGCGCGATGGCAGCCTTGTCCCCACCCTTCCAGCTCAGCCGTGCACGCTCGCGCTGATGCCGCATCTCGTTTTCGAAGGCGTCGCGGTCGATCTCAAAACCGCGTTCGCGAGCCATCTCTTCCTGCTCGTCGAGCGCGAGGCCGAAGGTGTCGTAAAGCTTGAACGAAATCGCACCGGGAACCGCCTTTGTGGTGAGGCTGGCCAGTTCGTCGCTGAAGACCTTCTCGGCGACGAGGAAGGTGGTGGCGTAGCGATGCTCCTCGTCTTTCACGATGCGGGCGACGCGCTGCACGGACTCCATCAGCTCCGGATAAGCGGGGCGCATCAGCTCCGCAACGAATCCCGTCAGCTCATAGAGGTAGGGCTCCTGCTTGCCGCCGAGGCGCGCGTGGCGCATGGCCCGGCGCATGATCTTGCGGAGCACGTAGCCGCGTCCGTCGTTGGAGGGCATCACGCCGTCGTGAATCAGAAACGCCGTGGCGCGGGCGTGGTCCGCATTGATGCGCAGCGCGGTGTCGGTTTTGTCATTAGACCCGTAGGCCGTGCCGAAGAGTTCGCCGGCGCGATCGATGATGGGCCGGATCAAATCGGTATCGTAGTTCGAAATCTTACCCTGTAGAACAGCCGCCACTCGCTCCAGGCCCATACCGGTATCGATCGAGGGACGCGGCAGCGGCGTCATCAGGCCCGAAGAATCCTTATTGAACTGCATGAAAACCAGGTTCCAGATTTCGACGAAGCGTCCGCCTGCGTCGCTGGGAAATTGTTCGTGTTCGCGGCCCGGCTCGGCGGCTTCGGGACCCAGATCGTAGTGAATTTCGGAGCACGGACCGCAGGGTCCGGTGTCGCCCATCTGCCAGAAATTATCTTTCTCATCAAGGCGGAAGATGCGGTCTTTGGAGACGCCCGCCACCTGCTGCCAGAGGCGCTCGGCTTCGTCGTCCTCGCGAAAAACGGTGATGTAAAGCTTGTCTTTCGGAAGGCCGTAGTCTTTAGTGATCAGGTCCCACGCGAATTCAATGGCCTCAGCCTTGAAGTAATCGCCGAACGAGAAATTGCCCAGCATCTCGAAGAACGTGTGGTGGCGACGGGTGTAGCCGACGTTTTCGAGATCGTTATGCTTACCGCCTGCCCGGACGCATTTCTGAGACGAGGTGGCGCGTGTGTAATCGCGTTTTTCAAGGCCGAGAAAAACCTCCTTGAACTGGTTCATCCCCGCGTTGGTGAAGAGCAGCGTGGGATCGTTCGCGGGCACCAGCGAGTTGCTGCGCACGATGCGATGGCCGCGGGCATGGAAGAAGTCGAGGAAGCGCTGACGGATGTCGTTACCGGTCACAGGGGTCCTTTTGGGGTGTGGATAGACTAATTATAGGCGGGCACACTCGGGTCTCGTGCCGCAGGGCCGAACGGACAGGCGAAAGCGCCTATCCCACCATTGGTGCCGTTGGCGAGCAGTTCGCCTCTGGAGAGGAGGTTTTTGACCCTATCGAGATTGACGCGATCTTTTCCGAGGCGCGTTGTTGCATTTCAGTACTTTGTGCAGGGACATTGGCGTTTTCTCGGCCTAGGTTTAGAATGGGGCGCGGGGGCGGCGGGTGTTTGGCGTGCGCTTCCGTTGCGCCAATGAGAGGCGGCGTTACCGCAAGTGATCAGAGGGATCGGATTCTTCCAATTTGTTGAGAACCAGTGGGGAGACCCAATCGGGTCGCTTGAGGAAGAGTTAAGAAACTCATTACCGGGCCGCGATTTTCTGATCGTGCTGCCGGAAGCCTTTAACCTCGGGGCGGATTACAACGGCAAGTCTCCATCGCCGCCCAGAATTCCAGCGAAGGAAGCTCTTGCCCAGCTCGCCGGCTTTTCTCGCGACTATGGAGTCGTGTTCGTTACGAGCGTGCTCGAAGCAATTGACGACCGAATCCCTTCTAAGTACCTGAATTCTGCATACCTTGTCGATCACGACCTTGGCACGGTCGCTCCCTGGCGTTTGCTGTGCCACAAAAGGGAGGATGATCGCAGCAAAAGATATGAGCCTTGCCCTGACGAGACAACAAACTGCCGCAACCCCTCGCACTGTCAGAGCGTTTACGTCGGGGCCTTGATTTGCCGCGATATCCAGCAATCAATAGCCATGCAAACACGCCTCAAAGAACATGGCGGTACCACGGTTCTGTGCGTGCCGGCATGGATGAACAACGATTACTTTCAGCACGATACAGTAAGTCCACTGTTCCCGCCCGGTTCATATTGGGTCCTGGCTAACTCTAATCCGATCGGATGCCGAAGTTTCATCACTAACAGGCGGGGTAGGAAGGTTGAGCCTCTGGGCGCTGACGGGAAAAATTGCCTTGTCGTGAAGACGTGGGCTGAGCTTGAAGAGCCAGCCATAGATTTGTGAACCGATCATGGGTGAGATACAGGCGCGCTGGAACAATTTTCGCCGCTGAGATGTAAAGATGTAATACTGGACATTTCGCCGATCTCACCCATGTCACCTCAGGCGCCAGCCAGCGGCCGCAACATAGCTGTTATCGTCGGCATCGCTATCATCGCGTGGTACCTATATCAAATCGGCTCACGCAAAAAGGAGCGCGTACGCTACAAGATCAAGCGAATTGTCGTCGCGCTCGCTGTCTACCTCGTTGCCGCGCTTGTGCTAAACCGCCAGGGGCTCCCCCCGTTGGAGGCTGTCGTTGTGGGCCTTCTCGCGGGCCTGGGGTGTGCATGGCTGCTCATAAATCCGCCACGAAGCGACCGGCGAATCCCCGCAGCTGTTCGCCGGGAGGTCATCGCGAGAGACCTGACGAGTAAAGGGCTGAAGTGGGACCCCGCAAAGTACCACATTGACCACATGGTGCCCTTTTCGCGGGGCGGGGACAACTCGCCCCGCAACCTGCGGGTGATTGAAAGACACAAAAACCCGGGATTTTCTCAGGAAATGATGTTGATTTGGCACATCGCGATGCTTTAATGTACCTGTATGCCAATTCCATTCCTTCTCGCTGCTGCTGCCGCCATCGGCAGAGCCTCGGCCCCCAAACCCAAGAAGAAGGCTGCGGTTTCGGGTTATACAAGGACGACGCAGAGCGGGAAAAAGGTCAAGGTCAAGGCCTACACCAAGAACGCGTGATCAGCGTCCTGGAATAGACACGCTACCGAGTCCGAAACCTGACAACCTGCTGGGTTGCCTCGTACGATGAGCGTCGCCTTCGGGCCTCTCTTCGTCGAAGTCTTACCAGATCGTGAGAATGTTGGCGCTGCGGATCTTGCTGTCGCGTGTGACCAGAGGAAGCTTCAGGGTCAGCGCCGTGGCCGCAATCACCCGATCCGGCAGGTTGGGTACCTCGTTCCGCGGAATCTGCCCCGTGGCTTCCGCTACGCGCAGGTCGAGCGGGGCGAGCCGAAAACCCGAAGCCGGATCGCGCAAGACCCGGTTGACGCGCTCAGCTACCGCCGCGGGGACTCTTCCCTTGTCGACCAGGTAGACCAATTCCACCAGGGAGATCGAGGACACGTGGATCGGATACCCGGCCGCCAGAGCGTCGTCTATGTCCGCTTCCGCTCGTCGCGACAAGCGCCCGTCCTGTTGCAGGTGCCAAATCGCGCTATGAGTGTCGACAACCAGCGGACCACGCCCGGTGGGGCTCATGCAACGTCGTCGCGGGGAAAGGTGCCCCACATCTCCCGCCGCGCTTCGGCGAGATCCTCTTCAGTGATTTTGAAGTTGAGATCGGCCAGAATCCCTTTGGGGCTCTGAAATGGTGCGCGCTCTACTGCGTCAAGGCCGGAGACATACTGCAGCACTTCCTTTTTCTTAGCCGGCGGCAAGGCCCGCACTTTTTCGAGGATCGCTTCTTCGATGCTCATAACCGCCTCTTTTATATTATGCGCTTCCAGAGACGGATCAGTCCGTGTAGAAGCGCTTCACGCGAGCGCTGATGCCGCACAGCACGCTGTAAGAAATGGTCCCCGCGGTGCGTGCAATCTGTTGCGCATCGAGCGACAACTCGCCCTCCCGGCCCAACAGCGTAACTTCGTCGCCAGCCTTCAACTGTGGAGACGGGGTGATGTCGATGGTCGTAAGATCCATCGAAACCGTGCCCACAATGGGAGCAAAACGGCCCCCCGCGATCACTTTCCCTTTGTTCGAGAGCCGGTGCGGCACTCCATCCGCATAGCCCGCCGCGAGCACCGCGATCCGCATAGGAGACATGGCGTGATAGGAGCCGCCATAGCCGATCCGCGCGCCGGCCGGCACATCCTTGACGGTCACGATCCGGGTTTTCCAGCTCAACGCCGGCTTGACCGCAAACAGCGGATGGGGCGCCGGTCCGCGCGCCGGCGATACGTAACCGTAGATTGCATGGCCGGGCCGAACCAGCGGCAACATCCCATCCCGCCGCGGATACGCGATCGCGTTGGTGCTCGCCAGATGCATCGCGGGCGGGCGGATGCCAAGTTCCGCCAGCGCCGCCGCCATTTCGCGAAACACTCGAATCTGCTCGTCCGTCTGCAGCGACGTGAAATCGGTAGGCGAAGCCAGGTGCGACATCAGCCCCTCCACGCGCACTCTCGGGGCCGCCGCCAGCGCCGCGGCGATCTGCGAAGCCGTAGCGCGCGTGCCCAGCCGGTCCATCCCGGTATCGATCTTCAGATGGATATCAATCGGGGAGGCACTTCCGGGAGCGCCGCCTTCTTCAAGCAAAGCCAGTTCGTCCAGCGAATGCACCACCGGCGTGAGTTTAAACTCGCGCACCGCCTCGCGCTCCCACGCCATCACGCCCGCCATAACCAGAATGCGGCAGGGGATCTCCGCGCGCCGCAGCGTAATGCCCTCTTCGACGGAACTCACCGCCAGCCATTCGGCGCCCTCGCGGCAAAGAACACGGGAAACTTCCACCGCCCCATGACCATAGGCATCGGCTTTCACCACCCCGATCACCTGCCCCCCGGGCCCCACCGCATCCCTGACCGCACGGTAGTTGGCGGCAATCTGAGAACGGGAAATTTCGACGTAGCAGCGGGTGGATTTCGACATCTGCACCTGACTCATTCTCGCAGCCGGGCAGTTCCCGATTCATGTTATGTTCGGTATTCGCCCGCAAATGCGCGTCACCTCAAAAGCACCCTGCCGCGTGGATCTGGCGGGCGCAACGCTCGACATCTGGCCGCTCTACCTGTTCCATGAGAACGCGGTAACTATCAATTTCGCGGTTAATTTGTATACGTCGTGCGATGTGGCCACCCGCGACGACGGCCGCATCGTACTGCGCTCGCGCGATCTTGCCATCGAGGAAGCCTTCGAATCGCTGCCCCATCTCCACGATGCCAGAAAATACCGGCTGCCCATTCCTGCGCTGCTTGTGCGATTTTTCGCACCTGGGCAGGGCATAACCCTCGAATGCGCGTCGGAGGCTCCGGCGGGCGCGGGTATTTCGGGATCGTCTTCCCTGATGATCTCCATCGCCGCGGCCCTCAACAAGCTGACCGGGCGCGGATACAAAATGGAGAAG
>JBEKAQ010000010.1:0-76791 GCA_050015835.1 Bryobacteraceae bacterium
GAAGAGCGGCGTGTGGCCGCGTCCGGCGAGACCGTCCTGGATATGGCCGTGGCCGCAGGGCGTTCCTGCGTCAGCGGAAAAATCGGCATGGTGATAGTGTCATCGGGATCCGCCGAAATGCGCTTTCCCGGACCTGCCGCGGAAGTTGCGCGACGGCTTGGACTTGGGGGCATTCCCGCCATCGATTTGCCGATCGCCAGCGCCGGATCGTTATTTGCCATTGCCCTGGCTGCGCGCCTCACGCCCGCTTATGGCGACATTCTGGCGATCGCGTCGGAAAAAATGGCATCGTTCAGCAACGACAAAAACACCGCGATTCTCTTCGGCGATGGCGCGGGCGCTTGTCTTGTATCCGCGTCAGGCCCTGGACTCGAAATTGTGGATTCCGTGCTTCACTCCGACGGCACCTGGTCGGCCGATCTGGCGCTGCCGTGGGCGGGTCCGATCCATATGAACGGGCCCAGCGTGATCCGCCAGGCGACTGGAAAACTTCCGGGCGCGATTGGGGAACTGCTGGCGCAGAACGATGTCCCTGCCGATTCCATTCGCGCGTTCGTGATGCATCAGGCGAATCAGAACCTGATCGATCGGGTGGCGCGGGCGATGGGGGTTCCGTCCGAGCGTTTCTACACCAACATCAAGAGGTATGGAAATACTTCATCGGCTTCCATGCTGATCGCGGCCTCCGAATGGCATGAGAACACCGAGCTGTCGGACGGCGATCTGGTCTGCATGGCGGCTTTCGGCGCGGGCTTCCACTGGGGCGCGCTGCTTTGCCGCCACCGCTAAACCGCGCGGCTTAAAACCCGGTTTAGTCTCTGTACAAAGGCGCCGGGATTCTCGACCGGAAGGCCTTCGAGCAGCAGCGCCTGTTCGAGCAGCAGCCAGGCGGCGTCATCGATCAGGGCGTCGTTGCCGGAGCCAAGAAGTTTTTTGACAATTTCATGGTCGGGATATCTGAGTCTGGCCCATGGCGCGCAGCATTTGCTGCATCTTCATGGACGGCTCATCTTCGTCGGTCACGATGCAGGACGGGCTATCGGCCAAACGTATAGACGCACGCACGTCCTTCACGCTCGCTCCCAGCACGTTCTTGATTTTCTCCAGCAGCGGCTTCAGATCCTCGGTCTTGTCCTCGACGGCCTCGTCTTTCAGGTCTTCGCCCGCCGCGCTCTTATTAACCGCCTTCAGCTCTATGTCCCGATATTTATCCACCGCCCCGAATACGATCTCGTCGATTTCGTCGTCGAGAATCAGCACCTCAATGTCTTTCTTGCGGTAAATTTCGAGAAGCGGCGAAGTCCGCAGCGTCTCCGCCGGGCCGCCGGTTATGAAATAGATGCCCTTCTGGCCTTCCTTCATGCGCGCTTTCACATCGGCGAGGCTGGTCCAGCCTTCAACCCTCGTTGATTTCACGCGCACGAGTTCGAGCAGCGTTTCACGGTTGGCAAAGTCGCTGTAGAGACCTTCCTTGAGCGGCCGGTTGTACTCGTCGATGAACTTCACATACTCGTCAGGCTTGTCCGTTGCGACAGCCCTCAGCTCCGATAAGACCTTCTTCACGCTGGCGGTGCGGATGTTGCCGAGGATCTTGTTCTGCTGCAGGATTTCGCGGCTGACGTTGAGGGGCAGATCTTCGCTGTCAATAATGCCGCGCAGGAAGCGCAGATAAGAGGGAAGCAGTTCCTTCGCATCGTCGGTAATGAAGACGCGCTTGACATAGAGTTTGACGCCGGGCTTGTAATCCGCCTGATACAGCGTCGCGGGCGCCTTCGACGGCACATAGAACAGCGTGGTGTATTCCATGGTTCCTTCCGCGTTGGTATGGAACCAGAAAAGAGGATCTTCCCAGTCGCCGGAGATGGTCTTATAGAGTTCTTTGTAATCCTCGTCCTTGAGTTCGCTCTTGGGGCGCTTCCACATGGCGCTGGCGGAATTGATCTGCTCGGTGGTGCGCTTACTGATGGATCTTTTCGCGGCCTCGTCCCACTCGCTCTTATCCGCCGTGAGATAGATGGGAAAAGCGATATGGTTGGAATATTTTCTGATAATTTCTCGTAATTTCCAGCTGTTCGAATATTCTTTACCGGCCTCGCTGAAATAAAGTGTGACCGTGGTGCCCTGCGACGGACGCTCGGCGGGCTCGATCTCGAAGCCGGTTTTGCCGTCGCTGGTCCACCGCCAGGCCCGCTCCTCGCCGGCTCTGCGGGAAATAACCTGCACGCGGTCGGCAACCATAAACACGCTGTAGAAGCCGACGCCGAACTGGCCGATCAGATTGGAATCGCGCTTGGCGTCTCCGGAGAGACTGGAGAGAAAGGTCTTCGTGCCGGAGCGCGCGATGGTGCCCAGATGGGACGCCAGTTCCTCGTCGTTCATGCCGATGCCGGTATCGGCCACGGTGAGCGTGTTTTGTATCTCGTCCAGTTCCAGATCGATGCGCGGATCGAACGCGAGGGACTTGTAACCGTCCTCGGTCAGCGTCAGGTACTTGAGCTTGTCGAGCGCATCGGAAGCGTTCGAAACCAGTTCCCGCAGGAAAATTTCAGGATGAGAATAAAGCGAGTGAACGATCAGATGGAGGAGCTGATCGACCTCGGTTTGAAATTCGTGTTTGGACATGAGACGACTAACATTTTGGCAGACGACCCACGCCGCGGCGGGTTTATGGAATCGGCGTGGCTGTCAATTCGAGTTGCGTCTGCCTTTTGGTAGAGGCTCCGTCGGAGGAGAAGATGGTGGTCGGCTTTCTGAGCGGCACCAGCACGGTCGAGCTCCACCGGCTCTGGCGGATCAGCGGTCCTAAGCCGTTGCCCGGTGCTTCGGTTGCGATGCTCGAAACGTCGGCGATCACGTGTATTGCCAGATGGCCGCCGACTTCGCTCAAAGAATTGCAATCGATGTTGACACCTACATCGATATAAGTGAACTGCCCTCTATCGCCGCCTTGTACGGGAACTTTGTCACCCGTGCGGACCGAGCCGGTATCGCCCTTTTGATTGGACAGGCTGGCCGAATAGTTGCGGGCGTTGACGACCTTTCCGCCCTCTAATTCTTTCACCGTGAAATCCAGTCGGAAGTATTTCGTCTGCTCTTCCGGTTTTCTCTCCGCAGTTTGAGAAAAGCTGGGGGCCGCGAGGAGGGCGGCGAGCAGGGCGAGTCTGGTCGTTTTTGTCATGGGATGCTCCTTTATTGCAATTCCTGGATCTTGAGTGGTTCTATAGCGAGTTCTTCGATTTGCGCCGTCTGCGAAAGAACCTCGCGGGCCTGTTCCGGCTGGATCTGCACAAAGCGCAGCAGCGCACGCTCCTCCGGCGACAGAGGCTCGGGAGCGGAGTATTTATTCCCTCTCGGCAGCCTCCGTCGCGCCCTGGAATGCGCGGGAATCGGCGGTGCCGCGGCGGACGGCGCGACGCGGCTGATTCGAGGAGGCGTCTGAACCTTCGGTTGGTCGTGGCGCAGCGCCATCACGACCAGCAACGCCGCGGCGGCGAGCACCCAGCCAGCCCACCACCAGGATCGCCGCGCGGGCAGGGCCTGAACGCGGGATAGTACGCGCTGTTCGATTGCGGGACGCGGTTCACGATTCGAATATTCCCTCAGAGCGGCGTCAAGATCATGGTCGATCATAGGTGGCCAACTTATCCTTCAAAATCTTTCGCGCCCGCTGGATGCGCGTGCGTACGGTACCTTCGGGAATCCCCATCACGGCGGCGATTTCCGGGGAAGTCATTTCGTCTATACCTGACAGCGCGAGCGGCTGGCGCAGCTCTTCGGGCAGTGCATCCACGAGGCGATGCACGGCGGCGGTCCAGTCGGTCTGGATGACCGCTTGCTCCGGCGAGGCGGATGAAATGGGCGGGGTGATTTCCGCGGGCGCGCGCCGCCGCTTGCGCACTCGATCCACCGCCAGACGCCAAGCCGTGCGGGCGAGGAAGGCGCGCTCGTCCTCCATGCGTTCCCACGCGTTGTTTCGATACAGCCTCAGGAACGTCTCCTGCACGATGTCCTCCGCGTCCTCGGCGTTGCGCACTATGGCCCACGCCACTTTAAAAACAAAACGCGACTGCCTTTCCACCAAATCCGTGAAGCGCGCCGCGCCGATTTGCTCGGCGGTTTCGGGCAGGGTGTCGGTCGGCACGTTCAACAGCTAAGACTGCGTGGGACGCCCCGGCGTTCAGATTTATGTGTGCGAGACCGATTTATTTGTGCGAGACCCGGGAGGCGATCAGATCGATCAGCTCGTCGCGGTGGTCGATTTCGACTCCGATTTCCAGCCAATACAGCCGCAGCGGGTCGATGATAGCGTGGAACTCGGGGCACAGGTTTACGGCGTCCTTCGCGGTGGTGAGCAGGATGTCGGCGCCTACGGATTTCGCGTAACGCACCAGACGGCGGACCTCGGTGGGACTGTAGCGGTGGTGGTCGCCATAGTGGTGTTGCGAGATCGATTTAACGCCCAGCGGCTCGAGCGTACGCCAGAAGGCGTGGGGATTTCCGAGACCGCAAAAAGCCACCGCGGGCCGCCCCGCCATACTCGCGATCTCCATCGTGTCACCGCGCTCATCCACCCAATGGCGCGGAACGGTGCGTGCGCGGAAGATGGGAGCGGCGGGATTATAGCGGCGCAGCACGGATTCAATGGCTGGGAGGTTTACGGCTTCGTTTTCGCGCGTGATGAGGAAAGCGTCGGCGCGCGCAAGGCCTTCGAGCGGCTCGCGCAGTCGTCCCAGCGGGAGCAAATGGCCGCCGCCGAACGGGTGCAGAGAATCGATCAGCACCAGGTCGAAATCGCGATGGATCTGCAGGTGCTGGAAGCCATCGTCGAGAAACATCAGTTGAACGGGGGCAACTTCGAGCAATCGGGTGCCCGCATCAAAGCGCGCGCCGCCGATGCCGATGGGGACGTGAGCGCTGCGAGTGTAGATTTGGGCTTCATCGCCGGTGAGCGCAACGGGAAGGCGCTCATCGCCCTGGGGAAGCACCACAATGGCGCTGGTATGGCGGCCGTGGCCGCGTGTGAGAAGACCCGGCCTGAAAGCTTGAAAATCGCGCAGAAGCTCGATCGTCACCGGCGTTTTCCCAGTGCCCCCCGCGGTGATGTTCCCTACGCTGACCACCGGTACTCCAGGGAGCCGGCGGCGATGCGCGCGCTTGCGGCGGCGATCGAGCGCACTGGCGGCGCGCCAGATTTCGGAGAGGTACCAGAGAAACATGTATGCAGGCTGCGCGGGCCGGTCGCTGGGATAACGCGAGTCATACAATTCCATCAGCGCATCGGCGATGCGAGCGGCGGTTCCGCGCTGGATTTCGGCAGCCGCGAGGGCGCGCTTGCCGAGCTCCGAATCGCTCGCCGCGCGCAGCACCGCGGGCGCCAGATCCACTCCCGACGCGATGCGCAAGATCGCCTGGCGCCGTTCGAAGTGGGCTTCGATATCGCGGAAGTTTTCGAGGTGCGGTCCGGCGATGACCGGCTTGCCGAAGAGCGCGGGTTCGAGAATGTTGTGGCCGCCTTTGTGGGCGAGCGTTCCCCCCATGAAGACCACGTCGGCGTGCGCGAAAAGGCCGCTCAGTTCGCCGATGGAATCGAGCAGCAGAACGTCGGCGGCGGGATTATCCAGATGGGAGCGGCGGGTGTAGTTCAGGCCGGAGGCTTCGAGCTTGCGCGCCACGGCGTCGAAGCGCTCGGGCTTGCGGGGCGCGATAATCAGACGCCAGCCCTTCAGTTGCCAGTGCGCGATGAGGACCGCGTCTTCCTCTTCGATGACGCCGTCGGCGGAGGTGCTGGCGGCGATCCAGAGCTTTCCCCGGCCCGCTCTGACAAAATCCAGCACCGGCGAATCGGCGCTCAGCGTGGGGGGCGTGAAGTCGTACTTGAGATTGCCCCCCACCTCGACGATGCCTGGAGGGGCGCCCGCGGCCAGATAGCGCTCGCGCATCAGGTCCGACTGAACCACGATGCGGTCGCACAGGGACAGAACCGAGGAAAACAAGGGAGCGAAAAAGCGATAGCGCGGCAGAGCGCGGTCGGAGATGCGTCCGTTGACGAGGGCAAGTCCGCAGCCGAGCCGATTCACTTCGCGAAAGAGGTTGGGCCAGATCTCCGTTTCGACCACCACGACCAGGGACGGGCGCAAGTGGCGCAACACGCGCCGGACGGCCCAGACGAGATCGAGCGGGGCGTAGAACACGCCATCGACGCCACACGCACCCCCTTGCAGACGCTGCTCCGCAATGCTTCTGCCGGCCAGCGTGGTGGTGCTGAGATAGATGGGGCTGGCGGGCGAGCGCTTACGGAATTCTTCGATAAGCGGAATTGCGCCCAGAACTTCGCCGACCGAAACGGCATGCAACCAGATCGCGCCGGGAGCGGTCTTTTGCCATAATGCGGGAAGTTCTCCGAACCGTTGGGGGAGGGTCGGGAAATAATGGCGGTCGCGAATTCCCCGTGCCATAAGATAGAAGAGAATCGCGGGTGAAGCGAGGGCCTGCAGAACGCGGTAGAGGAGGAAAATCGCTTTGCGTTTCAATGGTTGGAAATGGCCGCTGCTCCTTTCTGTGAGTATAGCGGCGGTACTGGGGGCTGCCGAGACTTTCCAGGCCAGGCCGGCGGGCGACTACCCGCATCGCCAGACCAGTGAGAAAGTCACTATCGCGGCCGACCAGTTGGTGACCGACGAGCAGACGAAGGCGGCATTCGGGAAAGTGAATCCGTGGCGCTACGGCATTCTGCCGGTGCTGGTGGTGATTCAGAACGACAGCCCGAACGCGCTGCGCGTGGAGCACATCCGCTTCGTGTACGTGTTGCCGGACCGTACGCGGGTTGACGCGACGCCGGCCAGCGACGTGAAATACATCAACGGCGCGAGGCAGCCGAAGGGGATTCCGGGACCGATGGGAGTGCACCTCGGGAGCTCGAAAAATCCGCTGGCGGAATGGGAAGTGGAGGGGCGGGCGTTTGCCGCGAAGATGATTCCGCCGGGGCAATCGGCGAGCGGTTTCGTATATTTCCAGACGCCCGAGAACAGCGCCGCGGCATCGGTTTATATCTCGGGCCTCGAGAATGCGGTGACGGGGAAAGAGCTCTACTATTTCGAAATTCCCCTTTCGGGAAACTGACCTAAGCCACTCCCGCGATGCGCATCACCCCTTCCGCTTTTTCGCGGATGTGGCGAGCCATTTCGTACGGATCGGCGTTTTGAAAGCGGGGATAAAAGAGCTCGACCGAAAGCGGGCCCGCATATCCATTCGAAGCGAGCGCACGCAGGATGCGGGGTAGCGGAGCGACACCTTCTCCGGGCACTTCGCGCGTGGTGTTGTCGAGCGACTCGCGGGGCATATCCGGCACATCCTGAAAATGGACGTGCACGATTTCGCCGTTGCGAATGAGTTCGAGATCTTCGAATTTGCTCAGGCCGGCCCAGAAGTGATAGCAATCGAACATGGGCCTCACGTTGGGGTGGGCAGCTTCGCGAGTCAGGCGCAGCGCAGTGGGCAGCGTGCTCATGAAGGTAGAGGCGCGAGAGAACTCCGGCATCAGGAGGATGGGAATCTGTTTGGCGATTTCGCCCGCTTCGCGCATGTTATCGACGCCGCGCTTGTAATCGTCCTCGATGAATTTGCCCGTGGCTGCGCTGGGGCAGACCATACGATCGGCGCCGAGTTCGGCGGCCATGGCGCCAAAGCGCTTCATGTCTTCAATGGATCGGGCGCGATTGGGGCCCGGCTCCCAGAGCCCGCGCTGGCCGCCGCTCGATGCCACGGTGAGTCCGAGATCGGAGAGCAGTCGCTTGGCGGCGGGCATGCCGTCGGATTTCACAAACGGCTCGAGCAGAGGATAAGTCACCTCGACGTTGCGGATGCCGGCGCGGGCGTAGCCTTCGAGCGACTTACGGTAGCCGGCCGCCGCGGAGGTGGTCTGGTGCATGCAGAGCTGCATGGTGGCGGGGGCCGCGCGCAGGCTCAAGGCGGGGGGGACGGCGAGCGACGCGAGGAGGAGATGCCTGCGATTCAGCATGCGCTTAAGATATCGCAGATTGGACAGGCGGAAACGCCCGTCCCACATTAATGCGTCATGGCATAGACGAGATAGTTGACCCCGTAGCGATAGGCGAGTGCGGTCATGTGTTCGGGGTACTGAGGCGCATCGGCGTATTCCCAGGCGTCGCCGATATCGGTATTGAAGTTGACCGCGACCACCATGCGGTTGTTGTCGTCATAAATGCCACGCCAGGCCGGGGTGGTGCCGAAGGGCTGCTGAACCACCACCGTGCCGCCGGGGCCGCGGCGCAGATGGCGCGTGCCGGGGATGAAGGACCTGTCTTTCTCCTCAATGTCGTAGAGGACGTGCATGACCGGGTCGCGGCCGGAGACATCGATAACGGGCCGGTTGGGAAAGACGCGATTCATGGTCTCGGTGAATACTTCCCACTGTTCGTTGCCGGGGCCCCACATATCGTCGACGACGAGAAAGCCGCCGCGCAGCAGGTATTCGCGCAGCCGCGCGGTCTCGGCGTCGGTGAGGCCCCACCATCCGGTCTGGGTGGCGTAGATCCAGGGATTATCGAAGAGATGGTTGTCGGTGAGGCGCATGTGGAGGGGCGCTCCGGTAGCAACGCGGGTGAGACGCTCGACACCTTGCGAGAAGTGGTCGTCGGCATCGGGCCAATCGACCAGCCACCAGCCACTGCCCTCGCCGTTGCGCGAGCCGAAGCCCCAGCCGCGGTGGTATTGGGGCAGATCGTTGTATTCGACGCGAATGAAATGAAACTCGCCGGAGGCTGGAAACGTGGGCGCGGGGCCTTCGTCGTGACCTTCAAAACGGATGCCGCCTCCTCCGCCGAATCTCTGCGCCAGAGCGGCGGCCGCGATCAGCAGCAGAGTGGCGACGATCAATCCGGCACGCACGGGGTTGGTTCCATCATGGCAGGATTTTGAGGCTGGCGGGCGGGACAGCGTGTCCTGCGACTTCACCTGCCGCTTCATGCCCGCATGGTAGCAAGACGCATCCGCAACCGGCCACTCGAAGTGGCGTGATTCAGCCCAGGACGAGTTAGCTCCTGTTGGCGCACAGTTTACGAAACCGGATACAATTCGGGGGCTACTGTGACGGAGACTGTGACGGAGAAAGTGTACAGAGTGCGGTTCAAGCCTCCCGAGAAAAGCACGCAACCCGTTATCGCAGCGGCTGCTGAAGTGGTAGACGATTATTTGGTCATGCTGAAGGCGGGCGGAGAGTTAGCCGCGATGTTTGCGATGGATGTCGTCGAAAGCTGGTCCGAAGAGGATTCGACCGACGAACCAAGATCCGCCTGACTGCCAACCGGTCGCGTCGCCGCTCCAAAATGACCGCGACAAATCAGAAACCCCAGGTCGACATTGGGCATATCTGTCGACACTAATAAGGTGATAGATTATCTCGCGGGGCTTGACCCCACCGCGGCGAAAGGCCCAAAAAACGAGGAGCGGGAGACTACGCATGGACATGAGAAAACGGGATTTCCTGATGGCTGGCGCCGGTATGGTCGGCGGTGTGGCCGCGGCGCTCCTGCCCCTGTCTCCAGCGCCGGGTTCGTCGCGCAGATCGGGGGGATGGGCGCGGCCGAATACTGCGCCAAGGCCGATCTCTGGCCGCTGAATCCAAACGGCGAGCTGGTCTTCGGCGTCAAGATCGAGGACACTTTTGCCGATGCCAACTGTGACGCCACGATAAGTGTGCCGGGCGTGGCCTTCGCCGAATACGGCCCGGGCGATCACTCCTACTGGCTTTATGGCCTGGCGGGCATGCAGCCTGGAGCCCGTCCAATGCCGTCTTCCCCCGACGTGGCAGAGCCCCGCCCGGAATTGGCGAAGGCGCGGCAGGCTGTCATCGACTCGTGCAAGAAGCATAACGTCAAATTCCTGCAGGGCTCAAACGCGACCAACATCGTCGCGATGATCCAGCAGGGTGCGATGGTGCATGAAGCGCCGGAGCCTGCCGCTATCGTCGGACGCGAATTCACGAAGCGCAGGATGCCCGTCTAAACCGACGAAAGTTGTCAGGGGAAAGGCATCTTGCCGTCATTATCGTTCCAGTAGTATTCGCCCGTATCCGGCTATCAATCCATCGACTTTTACAATCCTGGATACGGAGCGCCGTAGTCGCCTGGCATCTGAATATTGCCGTTACGGCCCGCGATCTTGAGGACCGCGTTATCGCCCTCATGGGAATAATCGTGGTCGTGTTTCCGCCTGAGATCCGCCGCGCTTTGCTGAAAGCCGACGCCTTCTCCCTGTTTGGCGGAAGCTTCCCGGTTCGAATGGACGATGGAAATAGGGCGATGGCGTCCGCCGCTTTTCTCCTGTCGCGTCAGAGGACTGGTGCGCTCATCGTCATTCCCGATCGCGTACCCATTGACGACTTTCCAGTCATCGCTGACCAGTAAGAGCGCTCAGCTCTGAGATGCGAAACTCATAATGTTCGGTAGTCAACTCGGCGAGGTTCCGATTGGCACGCCCGATGCGACCCTTCAGCCGCAGCGTAAGAGCGGCGGACTCGCTCGATAATGCCGGCCACGCGATCGAAAGGTCAACTTCGAGCCCGACGCCCAGCGTCAGATCCGATTCAAACAGCACTTTGTCAGTGGACAATTTCAGAGTTCGCCCCGATCCCCTCCGATAGACGCGATCGACACCGTAGATGCGATATTCCAATGGCAGGACCACGGGAAGCATCTGATCTTCGGGCCCGTATCGCCACTCGCCGCCGTTATTGTTGGTTAATTTGCAGGATTCCATGGTGCTGCATTCCATGATCCCCGTCGTTGTGATGGAAACGATAGGATGCGAGTACCGGCGGCAGTACTATTCAGCGGGATAGCAACGAGGGCTGAGGGAACCTTGTTACAGCGTAGCGGGTTCACAAACCACAGAAGAGTCGCTGCCCAATGGTGTCTGGCCTTCCCGCAGGTCCGGCACCGCTACTGAAACCGCGGTGGATTTCCCCAAAAGAAGTACTGTTACCAGAACTGTTGGCGGCTAATAAAAAGTAGATCCAATCTGGCGCTTGAGCTTGCACTCCGGAACTGGCTTCTGTGTACGACAGTAGTCGGTTCTGCCCAGGGGCTATGGCGACGGATGCCGGCGCGGGGAATGCCGAAAATCGGAGTGCTCGATGGCCGGGCCCGCGGGAATGTCGGGTATCCGGCGGAGCCGTAAATGGTCCGGATGAAAGCCCTGTCGGACAAAGTTCGAAATCGCGCGGGCCGATCCAGTCCCGCCGGGGCGTACGACAACGCATGAATCGTGGCAGAAATCGTCGATGGCGTCAAAGTAAACTCTGGAAAAATCCCACGGCTGGTTGTCCAGAAGCCACGCCGCCGCCGAATGCACGCAGACGCATTCACGGAGCGTCTTCATGAGCCCCGAAAAGGGTGATCCTTGTCCCGATCGATCTCGGCGGCTTTGGGGACAAACGGTTCCGCCATGTCCGGACGCAACTCGTCAGGGTGAAATCGAATTCGGCAAGAGTCCCGTCCACTGCGAGAATGCACCGGGCGAGGCAGCGGCGGCCACATTTCGCTCGGTGTTCCCGTCTCGTCTCGAATCGAGCCCGGCGCGCGGTGGAGGTGATCGGAAATCACGACTCCGTTTTACCGGCCGGATGGCTTGGCCACCAGCCGGTAAAACACTGCCCAGATTGGTCTGATTTTGGTCTGATTCAGGATGTTCCAAGTCGCGTTTGCGGTCATCGAGAGGTTGGATACAGGTGCATTGAGCGGCCATCCGGCGAGGGTTGGGAGAAGCCATGTATGCTGTGTTTGAAGGGCCTCTTATCGCAACCGATCAGGGAGGAACAGCGCTTCGCGGAGACCGCTGTCGAGGTCAGATCGGCTTCCTGTACACGCCGGGTAACTGCAGGGAGGCTGGCCGAAAGCTAATGCGAAAAGGCTAATTCAAAAGAGCAGTTCGGAGCCTGCAGCTCGAAATACTTGACAAGGAGTAGCTACGAGCCCTAGACTAATCACGAATCGGCTTAATCCCTGACGGCTTATTTTAGGTAACTGAGCCGTGACAAAAGGGTTAGTGTTCATCACCGGATGGCAGTACTAATAGGACTGGGGGGGCCGGGAGTCCCAACCGCAGGAGCGGCCCAGTACCTTCCGGCTGTACGTGGAGGCTTTGAAAAACGTATGGTTGGTTCTTAGGTCTTTCGGGATCGGATGCAACTGGGATTTACTGGAGGAATAAGGTGAGATCGCTCTTCTCAAGGCTGGTCGGAGGACTGTCTGGCCCTGCTTGTCTGATTACCTTCTTCGGTTCCGCGTTTCTGCTCACTGGCGGTGCGCAGGAGGCGAAAGCGGATTTCATTGGGTATTACAATCTCAGCAATCTCACGGCAAATCCGTGTCCAGGCGCGCCGGAAGGCACTAACTGGCAAGCGGCCTGTACCGGAGGTGTCGACCCCATTGACGACGGCACCTTATCGTCCCCGAATTCCACTACGCTGATCCTTACCGGTCCTAACGATGGAAACGGTATGCTGGGCGCAACGACCGAACTTACCATCGGCGCAGCCGGCAGCGGCATGTTTCAGTTCGATTGGACCTTTGCGACGACCGACGAACCCGGATACGAATCCGCGGGTTACGTAGTAGGCAATACCCTCACTCTCCTGTCTAATACGGACCCCAGTGACGGTGGGTCTCCCGGCGGGTTTGTTTCAGTCCCGGTGGTTTCCGGGGAGACGATCGGATTTTACGCGGCGAGCGTCGATAATACGGGCGGCCCAGCCGTCCTTACAATAACGGGTTTCAATGCGCCGGCTACGGTGGTTCCCGAACCAGGCAGCATACAGTTTCTGATGGTCGCGGCAGTTGTCGCGGTGGTGGCTCGAAACCGGCGGCGCCTGCGATGCCCAATCCGTGTCCGGGGAGCATCGGTTGGGGTTGGGATCGCAGTTGCAGCTGCGATCTGTTTGACGGGGACGGCGTCCGCCCAGCAGATTTACTACACGGGTACGAATGTCACCGGACAAATGGCGCTGATGGGCGTGGTCAATCTATCCGCGCAAGCGACCTCGCAAACGGTGAGCGCACAACAACTGACGGGACAAGAAGTGCCGGCGGGACCAGAAGTGCTGGCGACCACCAACTCCCTGCGGTCTCCCTTTTCACCGGCCGGGTTCTCAGGGGTTGCGTCTGGCGCGCAAATCGTGCGGAGAAAAGCGGAGGGGCAGCCGAATCCGACTACGAATAGTTTGTCGATTGTGCAGCCTTCCGGAATTTCCGTAGGATTCAATTCTCTCTCGCAGCTGGACCAGAGAAACGCCGATAGCGGCAACCAGTTCAGCGAGGAGCCACCCAATCCAGGCATTGCCGTCGGAAATGGCTTCGTGCTGGTGGGCGTCAACGACGCCGTGCAGGTCTACAACGTCTCGGGGTCGCCGGTTCTTCCGATCGTTTTGTCGTCGAACCAGTTGTTCGGTCTGGGCCCCGCACTCATTCACGAGTCGCCAAACGACGTGTATGGGGTTAAGCTCACGGACATGCGGGTGTTCTTCGACCCGGGCATCAACTGCTGGATCGTGGTGCAACGCGCGCAGGACGAGGACTCCTACGGCGACGCCCTCAACTCCTCTCACCTCTATATGGCCGTCAGCCAGACCGCCGATCCCACGCAGAACTACAACATCTACGCGATGAATACGACCAATTGGCCCGGCCACGCCGGGTGTCCCTGCTTCGCAGATTATCCGCAGATCGGGTCGGATCAATATGGATTTTACATTGCCTGGGACGAGTACAACACGGCTACGCAGGATCCCGTTGACGCGTCGATCCTCGCACTTTCGAAAGCGTCCCTGGCTTCGGGCGCCCGCGCACCGAATGCCGTCCAGTTCTTCCCGTCGAACAGCTCGTTCGCCTTCGCAATTCAACCTGCAACCACGCCGCCGGGAGCAAGCGACTTCCTGGGAAACGAAGGCCTCGAATACTTCGTCAGTTCGCAATCGTCCGCGTATGGCAGCCCGGAAGACACGGACGAGATTGCGGTGTGGGCCATGTCTGAAACCAGCTCGCTCGCGACCATGTCCAGTACCAGCCCACCCTCCGTTGCTCTAACCCAAATCGCCGTCCCAACCCTGGGTTACCAGCCGCCAGGCGTCGCGCAACAAGAGTCCGGTCCGACGCCATTAGGGACCATGGTGGGCGACCCGCTCGAAGTCCTGGATGGTGGAGACACCCGGGTTCAATCCCTTACTTACGCCGCCGGTCAACTTTTGCTTACGCTTCAGACGGGTGTCACCGGTGCGGGTAACGAACAATACGTCGGGGGCGCTTACATAGTCCTTTCGCCCACCTATCGCGGCAACGCGCTCGCGGCGAAGGTTCTGAACCAGGGAAATTTTCTCGTCAACGGAAGTCATCTGTTGCGGCCGTCGTTGGCGGTAAACGCCCAGGGCGTTGGCGCCATCGCCGTTACCCTGGTGGGGCCCACTTATTATCCCAGCGCGGCCATGATCCCCTTCACCTCGTCTACAGCGCCTTCGACAATCCAGATCGCGGCCGCCGGCACAGCCCCGGAGGATGGGTTCAGCGGCTACGCCTATTTTGGGCCTCCTGACGGCCCCCCTGCCCGCTGGGGCGATTACAACACGGCGGTAGCCGCCAGCGACGGCTCGATATGGATGGTGGTTGAATATATCGGAAGTTATCCGAGAACTGAATACGCCAACTGGAATACCTATGTGTTTCGTTACCAGTAACGCTCAGGCCGCGGAACTGGCCCATCGGATCCGGTATTGGCTGGCTCGTCAAGGGAGGGGGAATGGCTGACACGAGGAGGCGAAACACGACGCAACAATCGGCCGCGAAAAAAGACGCCAAATTCCCGGCCCATGCCGGCGAAGGTATCGTTCTGGTCAATGGAGCTTTTGAAATAGCCGCACTCAACACGGGAGCGGAATCGATTCTTCGCTACATGGACGAGGGGTCTGACCCGATCGGTGGGCCCGCCAGGCTTTCACCAGGCCTCCTCGACCTGCTGAAGGCTCAGAACGATCTGGATGGAGCTCAGCTGTTCGTAAACGCCAGCGGCCGCGAATATAGCTGCCGCAGCTTTCTGCTGAAACCCCGCAGCGACGATATTACCCAACCGGTGTTCGCCCTTTATCTCAGGCAAGAGATGTCAATGGCCGATACCGTACTCCAGGTCGGCGCGGAATATCGCCTGACCGACCGGGAACAGCAGGCATTGACGGGCGTGGTGATGGGGCTCAGCAGTAAACAACTCGCCGAGCGAATGCAGATCAGCCCCAACACGGTCAAAGTATTCATGCGTCTAATCATGATTAAGATGGGCGCGACAACCCGTGCGGGTATCGTCGGCAAGCTGATCGATCACAATAGCCACTTACTCGCGGATGGCTCCGGAAGGCAGCGGGACAGAGCGGCCAGTGAGCACAACTAAACCAATGCGGCTGCAATCCTGCCGCGCGCCGGAAATTCGTGCCGGAGGCCAAACGCCGCGCGGATGCCGGTCCTGCCTGGTCCGATTCGGACGAGGCCTCCTGGTGTTACCGGAGCACTGGCGGCATGCCAGTGCGGGACGGCGAGTCCCGGCGGTATTTATCGCGCTATACTTGGAGAGCGGCCCCGCAGGTCTTGTGACTCTCCGGATGCAGGTACATCTGGGGGTCCTCCCACCGACTTCGTGGGCCGCAAAACCGAGCAAAGCCGGGACAGTGTGGCTGGGATGGATTTGGCGAGCCCTTTAGGCTACCCCATTCGACTACGCGCTCCAGGGACTTGCGCGACATCTTGCGGCGGCTTATTGTGACTCAGGAACCAACTTGCCCGAAAGGAAGACCGCAGCTCTTGCCAAGGCAGACACGCGACCGTGACCGATGGGAATCGGATCTGCTCCTGAACGTTGTGATTGCCCACATGGCTTTCAGCAACACGCAGGACGCCGCCAACCGAAAGAAAGCATACGACCGTTTCAGCGGAGCGGTCGCCCAGTTGTATCAATTCGTCATAGGTGAAGAATCCGAGGTTTCGGAGCCAGAGAGAACTCATAGCTGAATGGGCGTCAGCCCGCGAACACGTACAATTTGCGGTGATGGCGGCCATAATTCTGGCTCTGGGCGGCCCAGGCGCGAGTTCATCGGCCAATCTCGACAGCCGGACCAACCCGGTATAGCCCTTCTTCGAAGCCGGTAGTCTATTCTGTGCGATCACGTACAATGTTATTGCAATTGTGCTCCCCCGCCTGCCCTTTCCGGCACTCTCCTTCCGGCACTCTCCCTACGTCGGCAACAGCGCTGAGCAACCGCTCCGATTTCAAATCAATGTCAAAAAAGTACCAGTACTGTCACCGGGAAAAGAAAACGGGCTTCGAGACAGGCTATTTTCGTGAAAGGCAGTCCAAGGTAAGACTAATAAAATCAATTACTTGACGGATTGACTGCGGATCGGTTACGCCTTTGGGCTATGCCGTTTAGACAATTGCTATGGTGGATAACTAGTGATAAGTTTCTCCAGGGAGGATAAACCCACTTATGTACCTACGAAACGTTTCCTTAGCGGCTCTCGCCCTTTCGATGGCCGCCATCATGCAAGCTCAAACAATCACTGCGGACGCACCCTTTCAGGTGCGGTACGCGGCAAACCTGCTCATCGGTGAATCATACATCGATATCACCAATACCGGCGCCAATGGCGCTCCGTTGTTAGGCCCCGGCGTCAATGGATCCGGCGGAAGCAATGGCTTCGTCACTCCGTCCGGCAACATCTGCGTCAACGTGTATGCGTTCGACCCACATGAGGAGTTGGTTGAATGCTGCTCCTGCCTGATCACACCCGACCAGACTCAGTCCCTGGAAGTCCACACTGATCTGACCCTAAATCCCGCAAACGGTGTAACGCCGACTTCGGTGACGATCAAGCTGCTGGCTACCCTCGCGGGTACCGGTGGTTCGGGAACCAGCTGCACCAACAGCGCGGCGACCGTCGGCACCCCCGTTAGCGGCATGGCCGCCTGGGGCACGACCCTCCATGCGATCTCAGCGGCGCCTGGCACTTATGCGACCACGGAGACAGCTTTCACGCCTGCCACTCTGAGCACGGCTGAGCAGAACAGCATCGTCGGCCGCTGCGCCAGCTTCCTCGGCAACCTCAGCGGCACCGGCATCTGCGCTTCCTGCCGCATTGGTGCACTGGGATCCAGCACCCTTAATAACTAAAACCTGGTCCGTTCCGGGTAACCGGTTTTTTCCGGTTACCCGGTTTTTTTTGAGTAACGTGCAATAGACAAATCAGACAAAATCAGACAATAGGCAATCATGCAATCAGGAGGAATCATGACAAGAATCGGAGTTGTTCCCGCGCTGGCGATGCTGGGCGCGATCGTTTGCTCGTCCGGAGTCGCGCTGGGCGCCGACGCACCCGCGGGGAGCACAGCCGTCGTTCTGGTGGAAGTTAATGGCGTCAAAATAACGCTCGCCGATCTGGAACAGAAACATCCCGCGGTGATTTTTCAGGCGCGGACCAATTATTACGAGACGGAACGCAAGGCGATCGAAGAAATGGCGGACCAGGCCTTACTCGATCAACAGGCAAAGAAAGAGGGGCTGACCGTTGCGGAGTTGCTCGAACGGCATGTAAATTCCACCATTGCAAAAGATCCTTCGGAGGAAGCGTTGCATGTTTACTACGAGGGCATCGACACCGCCGAGCCCTACGAGGCGGTACGCGCCAAAATACTGGATGCCCTTCGGCAGCGGCGAACGGCAAAAGCGAAGGCCGCTTACATGGCCTCTCTGCGCAGTCAGAGTTCCATCGTCATACGGCTGGCGCCGCCTCGCGCGCCGATTTCCATGAAAGACGTTTCCGTCCGCGGAGCTGCCAATGCCCAGGTGACGCTGCTGGAGTACGCCGATTTCGAGTGCCCTTATTGCCAGCAGATTCAGCCTGTCCTCGATAAGATCGAGGCGGAGTTTAAGGGGAAAGTCGCGTTCGCTTACAAGGATTTTCCGCTGCCCATGCATCCCGACGCCCAAAAGGCCGCCGAGGCTACACGCTGCGCCGCCGCGCAGGGGAAGTATTGGGAGTTCCATGACATGCTCTTTGCCCGGAAGCAGCTCGGTGTTCCCGATCTGAAGAACGACGCAGCCGAGTTGAAGCTCGACACGGCGGCGTTCGGAGCATGCCTTGATGGCGGACAGATGGCTGGCGTCGTAAAGGACTCGGCCTCCGAGGCCGCCGAGCTTGGGGTGCAGGGCACGCCCACATTTTACGTCAATGGCCGGTATGTCAGCGGCACGGCTAATTATGAAAGACTCCGCAGCATCATCACCGAAGAGTTGAGTGCGCAGGAGATGAATACGGGACTTGCGGCACAAAACCGGCAACACGATTGAAGCTCGGGTCTATCCGCGCTGTTGGCGGCACGATTAAAAATAAACAGACCGAGCAGCTGATTTCCAGAGCTTTTATTGAATCGGGGAGAGTTGTTATGAGATACGTGTACACTGCGGTGATCGGCCTTGCCCTGTCGGCACTGGTTCCTTGTTCGGTCTTTGGGGAAGAGCCACCGTTCTCCATACCGCCAGTGGACTCGAGTTACACTTTGGTGGGCCAAACGCGTAATTCGCTGACAAAGTTCAGCTACACCTATCAGGCGACTCTGGTAAATGCGGGCCCGGCGGTTTCGAACCTGACGGCCACATTAACCAGTCTGGCGTCGAGTGTAACCGTAGTCGCGGGCCAGGGCACGCTGCAGTTCGCTTCCGTGCCGGCGAACGGCAACGCCACCAGCACCAACACGTTTACGATCACGGTAGACCGATCGGCAGCGTTCGCCTGGACCGATCTCCAGTGGACGTTCGATGCCCCGGTGGCGAACCCCGGAGTGAATCAAACCGTGAGCGTGGGCAGCACCGTTACGCTGAACGGGACCGGGTCGACCAATCCCGGCGGAATCGGCTCCCTGACGTACGCCTGGACTTTGCTGAGCGTGCCTAACGGGTCGGCGGCCCTGTCGACCCTGTCGAACGCCAACATGGCGACAGCGACTTTCACGGCGGACGTGTACGGAACGTACACTGCCCAGCTGACAGTGAGCAATGGCGTTGTAAGTAACAGCGCCACTGTAACTATCACAACGTCGGATTCTGCCCCCACCGCGATGGCCGGCCAGGCTCAAACGGTCGTCGCGGGAACGACGGTGATGTTGAATGGCAGCGGCTCTTCGGACGTCAACGGCCATTCGCTGACCTATGCATGGTCCTTTGTCAGCTACCCCGGCACCATGCCAACCCTGAATAATCCGACGTCCGTGAACCCCACATTTTTGGCTGGTGTTGCCGGGACGTATATTATTGAGCTGATTGTCAACGACGGAACCTTATCCAGCACGGCGTCCACCGTCACGGTTACCACGACGAAAGTTCCGCCGGTGGCCAACGCCGGCATGAATCAGACTGTCGTCGAGGGCTCGATGGTGCAACTGGATGGCTCGGGGTCAACCCAGGCGAACGGCGACATGCTCACGTACAGCTGGAGCCTGAATACGCCGTCCGGAAGCATGGCAACGCTGAGCAGCACAAGCGCCGTGAAGCCGACCTTTACCGCGGATGTAACGGGCACGTATGTGGCGCAATTGATCGTCTATGACGGCACCACCCCGAGCCAACCGGCTACGGTAACCATAAGCACCATTCTGGTGCTGGCGCCGACGGCCAATCCCGGAACTGCCCAGGGCACAATTCCCGGCGTTACGGTGACGCTCAATGGATCGGGCTCAAGCGACCCCCAGGGACTTCCCCTCACGTACTCATGGTCGATCCTGATGCGCCCGGCGACCAGCGGCGCCACTTTATCGGCGGCCAATATCATTAATCCCACGTTCGTCAGCGATGTACCCGGAACTTATGTGGTGCAGTTGATTGTCAACAACGGATATCTGTCGAGCAGCCCCATGACGGTCACCATCTCGACCACGGAAATTGCGCCCGTAGCTCACCCCGGTATCAATCGGGGCGTATCCGTCGGAGCCCAGGTGACGCTGGACGGCGCTCAATCGTACGATCCGGAGGGCATGCCGCTTATATATGCCTGGAGTTTTCTAAGCATTCCCGCGGGCAGCAATGCATCGCTCTCGGGAGCGAACACGGCAAGTCCGACTTTCACGGCGGATGTGACCGGCATATATGTCGCGCAACTGATTGTCTCGGACTTCTTCGCGAGCAGTGTCCCCGCTACGGTCACGATCACGGCCGGCTCATTGACAATTACATTGTCGCCCAATCCCGACACCATCTACAATTCGCCGGCAACTCTGACGGTCACGCTGAGTCCCGGGGCGGGCGCCAGCCCCATCACCGTCAACCTGAGCGGGTTTGACCCCACGATCCTTTCTGTTCCGTCCACCGTCACGGTTGCGGCGAATTCAAGCAGCCAGAACTTCACCATTACGCCTGTGATGCCGGGCACCGTCGAGGTGAACGCCAATGCCACCGGTTACCAGCAGGGAAGCACCGCCGTAACGGTGGAGTCTCCGTCCGTCTCCATTGCGTTGAATAATAACGCAACGGCCGTGGGGCTGTCGCAAACCGTCGGAGGGACGATCACGCTCAGCGCACCGGCTCCGCCGTCTCCTTCGACCGGCACGATCGTCGCACTTTCCGTTTTCCAGGGCCCGGGGCAGGTCACTTTCAATCCGCCCAGTGTTACAATTCTGCCGGGAAACTCAACCGGCACATTCAGTCTTACGGGCGCATCTCTGGGCTCGACGACCATCAACGCGACGGCAACCAACTACATTACCGGCACCAAAGTTGTGCAGGTGGCAACGCTTACGCTGAGTTGCTCGGCTGTCACTTCGGGCGAGGTCGGCGTGCCTTTCAGCAGCCCGGCCCTGACGGCCAACGGCGGAACCGCGCCTTATACGTTCTCGGTAGCCACCGGTACGCTTCCGGCCGGCCTGACGCTCACCGCTTCCAGCGGCGCCATTACCGGCACGCCCACCGGCAGCGGCACTTTCGCCATTGGAGTGACGGACGCGAATGGAGTTGTGGGGGGCAGCACATGTTCCATCACTATCGCGAGTGGACCTTCGATCGCCTGCCCGAACGCCGGTGCGGGCGAGGTTGGCCAGGCTTTCACCAGCCCCGCCCTCACTGTGAACGGCGGTGTCGGGCCTTCTTTCACCTTCTCGGTGGCCACCGGCACTTTTCCGGCCGGCCTGACGCTTAACGCCTCGACCGGCGCTATTACCGGCACGCCCACCAGCAGCGGCACGTTTACCCTCAAGGTGACGGACGCCAACGGAGTTACGTCGGGGCCCAGTTGTCCCTTTACCGTCGCGGCCACGCTCTCACTCGCCTGCCCGGCCGCCACTACGGGCGAGATTAACGTAGCCTTTAACACTGCCGTGACCGCCAGCGGCGGGGTCGCACCCTTGACCTTCTCGCTGGCCAACGGATCGCTGCCCGCTGGCCTGTCGCTCAACGCTTCTACGGGCGCCATTACCGGTACGCCTACGGCCCCGGGCAATTTCACGGTGGAGGTGACCGACTCCAAGGGGGCCGTCGCGACTACAACCTGCTTCTTCACCATCGTGGCAGCACCGACGCTCTCTTACCCGGCGAGCCAAGGCGAGGTTGGCGCAGCTTTGAACAGCCCACCCACGGTCATTGGCGGCGTCGGGCCCTTCACCTTCTCGGTCGCGAGCGGCGCGCTTCCCAGCGGCGTGTCGCTCAACACCTCGACCGGAGCCGTCACCGGCACGCCCGGGGCCCCGGGCGGTTTCACCGTCCAGGTGAAGGACGCCAACCTGGCTACGGCGACATCCGGCTCTTTCAGCATCGTCGCCGGGCTCATGATCACTTGCTCGGCCGTCACTACGGGCGAGGTTAATGTAGCCTTTAACAGTCCAGCCCCAACGACCAGCGGCGGGGTCGCGCCTTTGACCTTCTCGGTCGCGCCCGGCACGCTTCCGACCGGGCTGACGCTCACCGCTTCTACGGGCGCCATTACCGGCACGCCCACTACGAGCGGCACCTTCATTATCCAGGCGAAAGACGCCATCGGGGTCACCGCGGCCACCAGTTGCTCCATTACCATCGCGGGCGGGCCATCGATCAGCTGCCCAGCCGTCAGCACGGGCGAGGTTGGCTTTGCCTTTAGCAGCTCCGTGAGCGCCTCAGGGGGAACCGGACCCGGGACTTACACCTTCTCGGTGGCCACCGGCGCGCTTCCCGCAGGCCTGTCGCTCAACGCCTCGACCGGCGCCATTACCGGTACGCCCACGGCGACCGGCGCGTTCACCGTCCAGGTGAAGGACGCCAACCAGGTTACGGCGACTACAACCTGCTCTATCACTATCTCGGCCGGGCCAGCGATTACCTGCCCAGCCGCAACCACGGGCGAGATCAACGTGCCCTTTAACAGCCCCGCCTTGACCGTCACCGGCGGCGTCGGGACTTACACCTTCTCGGTGGCCAGCGGATCGCTGCCCTTCGGCTTGACGCTTAACACCTCGACCGGCGCCATTACCGGCACGCCCCAGGGCACGGGTACTTTCACCCTCAAGGTGACGGACTCCAACTCAATCACGTCGTTACCCAGTTGTGCCTTCACCATCGCGGCAGCACCCACGGTCCCTTGCCCGGCCGTCAGTGGCGAGGTTGGCGCAGCCTTTAACAGTTCGGCGATAGTACCCGCCGGCGGCGTTGGGCCTTTCACCTTCACAGTTGCCAGCGGATCGACTCTGCCCGCGGGCCTGACGCTCAACGCCTCGACCGGCGCCATTACAGGCACGCCCACGGCCAGCGGCTCTTTCACCATCCAGGCAACGGACTCCAAAGGAGTTACGGCGACGCCCAGTTGTGCCTTCGCGGTCGCCGCCGGGCCTACGCTCACGTGCCCGGGGATCAGTTCGTTCACTGCCGGCTCGGCAGTGAACAGCCCAAGCATCACCGTCACCGGCGGTACTTCGCCGTTCGTCTTCTCAATCGGCAGCGGGACCCTGCCCACCGGTCTTACGCTCAACACTTCTACCGGCGCCCTTAATGGTACGCCCATGGCCGGCGGCGTCTTCACGGTCGTGGTGACGGATGGCAAAGGAGTGGTGTCGTCTCCAAGCTGCTCCTTCACCGTTATATCGCCGAACGTGACCATCCTCACGACCTCTCTCCCGCCGGCAATGGCGGGCACGTACTATACCTTCACGCCGTCAGTATCGGGTGGCGTGCCGCCGTACACTTATACGTACACGGGAATTAACAACGGGCTCGCGTACAGCTCGACGACCGGGACGATCACGGGCATTCCAAAATACCCCGGCAACTTATCGGTGACCCTGACGGTGAGCGACTCGACCATGCCGACTCCTCAAACCGCGGGGCCGGTGACGCTCCCGTTCACGATTACCGCCGCCCCGCTCGCGTTCACGACCACCTCACCCCTGACCAACGCCACTATCGGCACGTTATACACCGTTCTGATTACCGCCTCTGGCGGGGTGGCGCCCTTACAATTGTCGTCAAATATCTCGCAAGTGCCGTCGTTGGCGAGCTGGCTCACTTTCGACCCCACCGGCAACACCTGCCCCGGATATAACCTGTGCGGCACTCCGAGCGCCATGAATATCGGAACCTACAGTTTCAACGTTACCGTCATGGACAGCACCAGCGCGATGCTGACTATGGCCTTCATGGTTACCGTTACGCAGGGGGGCAGCGTGGGCACGCTCCCCGCCGTTCAGAACGTCACCGTGGGGCAAGGCCTGGAGACGTCTTTTGTAATTGGGTTCAGCCCGTTTCCAACGTTCGGCGTCAGCAGTTCCCAGGGATGCGTAAACTCGTCGACCCCAGGTTGTCTCACGATCTCGACGAACAGTGGTAGTGTGCTGATCGGGTCGCAGGCTGGCGGCGTCACGCAGCTTATCCTCCCGATTGAGTCCGAAACGACGAGCGTGCAGGCCCTTCTCGAGGCCGTCGGGCCGGTTGGCTCCACCGCGACGATTACGTGGTCCGCTCCGGGCTATGCGACCAATACCTTAACCGCGACGATTGGCAATTCCGGATTCGTGATCTTCACCCCGCCGGGCGGGGTCCCCGGGACAACCGTCGGCGAGACAAACATCGGCGGGAGCATAAGCACGTATCAGGGATCTTCCACCACCCTGAACGTTTACTCGGCGCTGCTCGATGCAAACGGGATGTACGTTGCGCCCCAGCCGGTCATCACAGGGACTACTGTCACGGTCCCCATAACCGTCTCGCCGTCGACGCCGGCGGTTCTCGGCACTCTGTCACCAGCTTCTCTGCAATTCACCGGCGCAACAGACGAGCTGACGACGACGTTCCAGGCTGGCAGCACGTTCAGCGGTAGCGGCACGGTGTCCCTTACGCAACCGAGCAATTTCGTCGGTCCGACGATCGGCGGATCGCTCAATGTGTACGTGCAGACGAGCAATCTGATTGGGCCGAACGTGAATGTGATCGGCCAAAACCTGGAGGTGCTCACATCCGTCTCGCTCAGCGGAAACGCGCCGTCGAATCTCGAGGTTACGTTGACGAGCAGCGACTCCACCAAACTCGCGTTTGCGTGCCAGCCCAATACCTCGAATGCTTGCAGCGGTGGGGGTGGCACCATAACCGTCGAGATCGAGCAGAACTCGCAGCAGTCCGTGCAATTCTATGCGGAGGGTTTTGTCGGCTCGGGTACAGTCCCGTACACGGTATCGGCGCCAGGAGGCTACACCACATTGAACCTGTCGATGCCCATGGCCCCATCCGGCTTCGTAGTCACGGGAGGCGGCGGCACGTCGAGCTTCAGCTTGCCTTTGACTGGCGCCGCGACAATCACCGTCAGTACGGCGGCTTTTGTGAACGGCGTTCCCACTCTCGAGCCGGTGGCGGCCAGCCAGTCCATCAGCGTCAACGTGACGAGCGCCAACGTGACGAGCGGCACGCCGAGCGTCGGTAGCATCTCCACGTCGCCAATTGTGATCGCCGGCGGTGCTTCCTCCGCGACGACTAACTTCGTTCCCGCCAACCCAGGAATGTCCACCATCACAGCCAGCCAGACGGGATATACTTCAGGCTCGGCGACGGCTACTGTCACGGCCAGTTCCATGTACATCGACCCCCCAAGTCGGCCAGTTGGACATTTCCTCGAAGACACCAACACACTGCACTTTGTGCCTGCAATCACGAGCCAGGAGACAGTGACCATAAGCGTCGATCAGGGATCGAATCTGCTGCTGGCAGCCAACCCGACCGATCCGGGGCAGACCACTATAACGGTTACTCTGTGCGGCTCGGGCTCGCCGTGCCCGGTACTTGACATTATGTACTACGTTTATGCGCAGGCGACGTCCGGCACGGCGACGTACACGGCTACATCGCCGGTTCACGGAACCGCGCATGGCTCCGTTTCGCTGGCCCCCTCAGGCGTTATCATCCAGGGACCGAGCGGATGCGTCTCTACCTACTGTGGCAACATCAGCATAACGGGAGCCGCTCAGAACCCCGCGTTGGGGTCCCTGACGGTGAGTACCTACTACCTTAATCAGGACGGCACAGTGGCTGCGGACGGCGACTTCGAGCAACTCGCAGGCAATGCAGGTAATGTGCCGCTGACTGTTCTCCTGACCAACAGCAACCCCACTGCCGGGACGCTGCCTGGCGAAATGGGCAGCGCGGCCTCGGTCACGGTGGCTCCGGGGACGCCGAGCACCAGCTTCCTGTTCACGCCTGTAACTTCCGGAATGTCAACGACGGTCGGCGTGACGACGCCAACAGGGTGGACGACGGCAGGCCCGTTTAACGGCACCCTTAATCTCACGTCGATCACGCTGCCCGTGGTGCCGTGATGCCTGGAGATTGCGAATTGGGGAAACAGACCATGATGCGAATCATCGCCTTTATAACCATAGGGATCAGTCTGGGGTGTGCCCCCTGCGTGCTGAACGGCGCGCAGGGGATCACGGTCCCTAACGGCACGGTGGGCCGGAACCTCCAGACGTTTGGATTTGTCAGACTGCCTGAAGTATCGGACGCCGGCGTGCAACTGACACTGACCAGCGACGATCCGAGTCGTTTGTTATTATCCACCGCGCCGGATAAAGCCGGTTCGCCGGTAATCTCTATTGCGGTCCCGGCTCACCACAAGCAGAGTGCCGATTTTTACCTGCAGGGATTGGCGGATAGCGGTACCGTCACCTATACAGTATCCGCGGGCAGTATCGGCACGGCGAAGGGCACGGTGACGCTGGCGCCATCGGCGATCCTGATTCTGGGTCCGGCCAAATCGTCCAGATATCGAACCACGCCGCGAGGCCGCGACGTGAGGGTTACTATCGTCTCCGCGGCGCTCGATGCGTCGCTGAAGGTGGTGGGAGAGCAGCCGGTAGCGGGAGGGCGGCAATTGGAGGTAACAGTCGCCAGTTCCAACCCCGCCGCCGGCAAGCTGGCATCTTCAAAGCTGACGTTGGGAGGAGGCATGAGCGGCTCCGCGGTAACGTCGTTCACGCCCGCCGCCGAAGGCGACACGTCCCTCGCGCCGGTCCAGCCGGCCGGCTTCACCGTTCCGGCGCAATACGCCAGCTTTACAGTGGCAGTCGCCAGGCCGGGTTTGTCCGCTGTCGGCGAGATCTACGTCGGCAAGGACCTCCAGACCTCGGCCGCGCTCGTTTTGGGTGAACCGGCGCCTGAAGGCGGTCTGAAAGTAACCCTGACCTGCGCCGATGCCTCAAAACTGCTGCTGTCGAACAAGGAAGACGAGGTGGGGTCCGGCTCCATTACGATAGCGATACCGGCTGGTCAGTCCTCGGCGCCATATTATATTCAGGCACTCGGCGGCACGGGCATAACGACCTACACGGCGGAGGCCCCCGGATACCGGAGCAGCACGGCCAGAATCGGGCTCGCACCGTCCGGATTCATTGTCGGCTATGAGGCCTACGGCCCCCCACCCGAAGCCAATGTGCGCGATAAAGGCGGATCGCCCGCTACACGTGAATTCTATGTGTCTCTTGCCGATAAAACGCAGCAAGCGGTAGGTCTCGCTATTTGGTCGGTTCGCCTGGATCCGGAGACGGGGCGAGCGGCGGACATTACGGTCCAACCGCTGCGCGCCGGCGTAACCACGATGGTGAAACTGGAGAGCAGCAACCCGGCCGTCGGGACAGTGGAGCCGTCGCCGCTGAAGTTCCCCTCCGGCGTCGCTAAGATCAAGACCACGTTCGCCCCGGTCAGCAAGGGTAAGACCGTCATTACAATTAACCAGCCGCCCGGTTTCGCGACTCCCCAGAACGCTACCGTCGTCCCGGCGACGGTGTCCGAATGATGTCAGGTAACGGCGGGACGGGATGGAGGCGTCAGTTACGTTCAGAAACCGAGTGCGCAAACGTACGGACTGGGGTATACTTGGGACTACAGTATTGATTGACAATACGGCGTATCCGTTGCGCAGGAAGTAAAAATGGCGGAATTTCGGAGGCTCTCATGATCTACAGAGTGTTTGCTCTACTGGCGCCCATGTTTCTGTTCACGTTGCAGGCCGTCGCCGACCCGGTGATCGACTACCAACTGATCAACCTCGGAACCCAAACCGGCGGAGACCCAAACTACGAATACATCTACTCGATCTTCAACGATGGATCCCTGACCGATGCGAACTATCTGGAGGGAGGTGCTCCCGTACAGCTCTTCGACATCGAGTTCCCAACAGCTTTTTACGCGAACCTTGTGGCTGTCGTGCCTTACCCGTCCGCGTGGTCCGACCAGATTCTTATGTCTGTGGGTTCTGGGGTCCCTGCGGATTTCGATGCTTGTTCTTTTTCGACCGGGGGGTGCCCGACCAGTGGCGGAGGAATTGCCGCTTTAGGCAGCCTTACCGGTTTTGGCGTTGATTTCACCTGGCTTGGCCCGGGTTCGCCCGGCGCCCAAACATTTGAGATTACCGATCCCGTTAGCCTCACTGTGTATTCAACCGGCACCGGCATGACTGCCTTGGCCGCGCCGGAGCCTTCTACCTTCGGGATGCTCGGAATTCTGTTCGCTTTCGGGGCTTGCAAAATCCGTCGGAAGCACGTGCAATCCGTTCCCTGATCCACCTCGGGGTCAAAACGGATGGCTTTAGACGACGGAATGGGCTGGTGGCAGGGCTAGTCGGGTCCAATCCAAATAGCCGAGCGGAGGAACACGCACGCGCGATCCGGCTGCAGGCTTGACAATGATTTCCTTCGACGAAGCACTCGTGCGGCGGATCGATATGTTTATCGAGTCCCTTTTCGTGCCTGGCGATCCCATTCTCGCGGCCAACATCGCAAACGCGAATGCCGCCGGGCTCCCTCCCATTAACGTGACTCCCAATCAGGGCAAGTTCCTTTATCTGCTGGCCCGCATCGCCGGGGCCAGACGGGTGCTTGAGATCGGCACGCTCGGTGGGTATAGCACGACCTGGCTCGGTCGCGCGCTTCCCGCCGATGGGCGGCTGATCACGCTCGAATACCGCCAGGTGCACGCCGAAACCGCCAGGCGGAACCTCGCTGCGGCCGGGCTCGACGGAATTGTGGAAGTCAGGGTGGGCGACGCCGCAGCTTCCTTGAGCGCGATGATTGCCGCCGGCGAACCGCCATTCGACTTTGTCTTCGTTGATGCCGACAAGACCGGCTACGTGAAGTATCTCGATCTGGCCTTACAACTATCGCGGCCCGGAACAGTAATCGTGGCGGACAACATAATCCGCAACGGCGAGGTCATGGAGGACAGCCCCGAAAACCCCAACGCACGCGGAGCCCAGGCGTACAACGCCGCGGTTGCCTCACATCCGCGGCTCGAATCGATTGCCTTGCCGATGTTCAAGAATAAGATCGACGGGATCGCGATCTCGCGCGTGAAGTAACGAAACGGGCTGGTGAGGCCGCAAAATGCTCCCGCCGCCCGCAGTCGGGAATTTACCTCGGGGACAAATCCGGCGGGTTTAATCCGTGCTTGCCCTCTACGCGGCGGATTGAGGTCCAGTTCCAGGTCCACGTCCGAACGACTTTTGGAAGAGGTCCTTATCCGTTGGGTCCTCCTGCTTCCATCGTGTTGCTCGCCGTTTCCTTCACAGCGGCCGGAAACTCATGCGGCACGTTTTGGCCGCCACCGGCAGACCCGCTCAAAGTGGGGTCGAAACATGCAGTTGAAACAGGCTACTCTTGCCCTCCGCGTGGCGAACGAACTCCGGTTGCAGGTCGCCGCTTCGACGGCGGTTTGTGTCTATCCGCCGGACCAGGCAGCGCCTTGATGCGTTCGACGGTCCATGTCCGGACGACTTTTGGATGATGTCCTTTATCCATTGGGTCCTCCCGCTTCCATGGTATTCGCTGGCACGGGTTGATACTATCTCGACATGCGGCAGATCCCTGTTCGGCGTTCCACCTTTCTATTGACCACGCTGGTGGCCGTGGCGCTTGCCCAAACGGCGCTTTCCCAAACCACGGGCGGGTTGCGGCCAGAGCCATTGGTTTCCCCGGAGATCGGCCCCGATAATCGGGTCACCTTCCGCATCAGAGCGGCGAAGGCATCCGAGGTATTGGTTTCGGCCAGCATTGGGACGCTGGACCCCAAGCCCGCGGGCGCGGTCAAGGATCAACCCGGCATGTGGAACATGCCGATGCAGAAGGACGCGAAGGGGCTTTGGACCGTCACCATCGGTCCGCTCGAACCGGATGCTTACCGGTATGCGTTCTTCGTGGACGGAGTTCGCGCCATTGACCAGGCGAACCCCAACGTGCGGCCCGGCGGAACCATCCTCTGGAGCTATTTCGACGTCCCCGGCCACCCACCGCGCTTCGACGAGGTGCAGGACGTTCCTCACGGCTCCGTCCAATTCCGGACCTACCGGGCTAAGGAGTCCAAAATCATCCGCAATGTGGCGATCTACGTTCCCCCCGATTACGACCGGTATCCGAACCGCAGGCTCCCGGTTCTTTATTTACTGCACGGCGGCGGCGACTCCGAGGAAGGATGGGTGCGTCTCGGCAAGGCTCCCGAGATCGAAGAGAATCTGCTCGCCCAGCATAAGACTGTGCCGATGCTGATCGTCATGCCTTACGGGGACACCCCTGGCGACGCTACCACCTTCGAATCCATCGAGGCGTTCGGCAGGGAATTATTCGGCGATGTGTTTCCGCTCGTTGAGAAGAACTACAGGGTCGTCGCCAATCGCGACAGCCGGGCCATCGTGGGATTCTCCATGGGCGGCGGCCAGTCGTTCACGCTGGGGTTGCGGAATCGGGACAAGTTCGCCTGGGTGGGAGAGTTCAGCGCCGGCGCCTTCGGCATGAAAGGGTTCGACCTCGAAAAACAAGTGCCGGGATTGCTCAAAGATCCCGCCGCCGTGAACCGGCAGCTGAAGCTCCTTTTCCTCGGGTGCGGCACCGAAGACACGCGGTACCCGGCGCATACGCAGATGAACGATACCCTGACCAAAGCCGGGATACACCACGAATTTCACGGCACTCCCGGCGAACACGAATGGCGGGCCTGGCGGCACCTGCTTGCGGAATTCATGCCGGAGCTGTTTCGCACTACGCCGTAGCCGGCAGCTTAAGCGCTCTGAGCTTCGGATTTAGCAAAAGGATTCTCGTCGGCGCTCGGCCCATAGATGGACGGTATCTTGCCTCCCATGGGACGTAGGTAAGACGACAACTGCCCGCGATGGTGAATGCTGTGACCGAGGGCGAAGGTGACGATGCCTGCCGCGGGCAACTGGACAAACCCATAGAAATCGAGGATTCTGGCGGCTTCTTCAGGAGTATACGCCGACAGTTTTTCGATTGCGGCCGACATTCTCTGCGTATACCATCGGGAGATCTGTTCAGGCGTTTTGATGTCTTCCGGCTGGGCGGGGCTTTGGCCGAATCCGCCGCTCACGATTCCTTCGAGGAACATTACATCCGCCGAGGCAATGTGCCAAAGCAGTTCACTCGCCGGCATGCAGCGTTCGGACGGGCGGTAGTCGAGATTGGCGTTCGGAGCGGCGGCGATAACTTTTGCGGTGGTCGCGGTCTCCTGTTTCAGTGTCGGAAGCGTGAAGTCAAGCAGGAATCTGGCTTGTTCGGGTGTCATGGGGACAGCATACCTTGTTTGACGCATGTGTGGGCGGTGGACCTGGTTGCGCCGTCGCAAATTGAGCACAACCAGGTCCGCCGCACTTCAGTGGCGTCAATGTTCGGGATAGCGCAGAACCGTATAACTGGTGAGGCTGAGGCTGTCGCTTCCGGTATTGGAAACCTCGCCGAGCATGTTGACCTGAACGCCGCTCTGCACGGGCGACGCGATGATCCCCGGAAGAAAACTCAACACCGTGCCCCAGCTCTCCACCGTCACCTGCGCACCCGTCGCGCTGAGGGCCGCTTCGGCTCCGCCAGCCACTGCCGCGTCCTGCATACCGCCCTGGCGCGCCACGATGGTGGTGCTCCCCCAGTTGACCTGGATATTGAATCCCGAAGCGGAGCCGCTGTGCGCGTAGTTGAATCGCACCTCGATACGGTCGCCGGGATTCAACTGCGCCGAGGGAATGTCGCAGGTTCCCAGACTGGTCCACAGGGCGGCGGACGTACTGCGCCCATTCCCACTGCACAACACCTGGGCCATCACCACGCTGTGTCCGCCGGTGGTTCCGCCCTGAACCGCCCCCACGACTCCGGTGACATTGCTGGTCGAAGGATCGATCCGATAGGACGCAACCAGCGTGTCGCCGGGCTGCGGCGGAGCATAGGCCACCATGAACTGCACGGCCTGTCCGGTGAGTGTGTAATCCTGCCCGGCCAGCATATACAGGCCATTGCGGTACAGCGACAAACTCGAACCGCTGGGCGGGTTCGCCAGGGTGAAAGTGGTATTGGTGCCATCCACAATGCCACCGGGTATCTCGCCGTCAAAGAACTGCGACGCCTGGCTACCGCACGGTCCCGCTGTTCCGTCGACATAGACGCAATCGCCAACATCGCCCACCACCGTTTCGATCTGGCCATTCTGATTGATGTCCGCCACCGCGCCCACGCCAAAGCCGGGTCCTTCGGTAGGGCGCTGCCCGAGGTCCGCCACCAATCCAATGACCGCCGATTCCGGAATCGATGTGGAGTTGCCTGCGCCTCCACCTCCACCCGCGATGAGCATGCCGGTGCGAACTTCCGCCACGGTCAATGCCACTGTGCTGACGGGAACGGTCCAGGTTTCGGTGAACTGCTGGCTTCCGTCGCTTTGATAATGAACCGTGTAAACATTTGCCGGCGCCGCGACCCCGGCGTTCGGCGCCAGTTGCACCAGGAGGTTGCCGTTCACGACGGGCACGGTCTTGCTTTGTTGCACGATGGTTCCGATGTCGGTTGCATCGAATGTACTCCACTGAATTGTCAGGGTGCCGTTAAAGCGTGTGCCATCGGCTTTGAACAGAGTGTCCTGAATTGTTGTGAGCCCGGTTTGGGCGAAAGCCAGTCCGCATAGCGCGGCGGCTGCCATTAATGTGCCGGCTGGCGGCGTCAGTTTTTTTGTAAGGTATCGCATACTTCTCTCTGGCCACATGAGTACCACTGAGGCGGCCAAAAAACGTGCATCGCGAAATTGAAAATTCCCGCTAAGCCTTACGCCACAAGGGAGTTGGCAATATTTACAACACTTGTGACTGGGTTTCGGGGTCCTGATAAAGGTGGTGTTCCCTGATATAAGCGAGCACCGCATCGGGGACGGGAATGTGCTCGTCGCCACGTGCCAGGCGGAGGCGGATGTCCGAGGAAGAAACCGGCAGATACAGGCCCCCGAGTTCGTGAATACGCGCGCCCTCCGGACTTACATAGGTCGCGCCCGGCCGCGTCACGACAATGAACTCCACCACGCGCACCACCTCACGCCAGCGATGCCACGTCTGAATTTCGGAAAACGCATCGGCGCCGATCAGAAATCCCAGCGGTCCCATCCCGGCGGCGAGTAGTTTCTCAATGGTCAGGATGGAATAGCTTCGCCTCGAATCCTGCTCGATTCTCGAAACCTCGAAGCGTGGCTCACTCGCGCAGGCCAGTTCGCACATGCGTATGCGATCTTCGTACGACGCGTGCGCACCGCGGCTTTTGTGAGGAGGATTGGCGGCGGGAACAAAGAGCACTTTCTCCAGCCGGAACCGCTCGGCCGCGGCGCACGCGATCTCGATATGCGCATTGTGAACGGGATCGAACGTACCGCCGAACAGTACGTTTCGCGCGATCATATCCATAGAGCGGGGCCGCCGATTCCCGCAGCCGCGCGCGCCGCCGCCATTCAGCTCCGCTCGATTTTCACCGAGTTGACTTTGACGTCTTTGTTCGGCTTGTCCTGGGAATTACGTGCCACCTTCGAAATCTTCTCCACCACGCCGTAGCCTTCCACCACTTCGCCGAAGATGCTGTGCTTGTTATCGAGCCACGGAGTTGCCGCGACGGTGACGAAGAACTGGCTGCCGTTGGTGTTCGGCCCCGCGTTCGCCATCGAGAGCAGGCCCGGCTTCGAATGCTTCAGCGAAGGATGAAACTCATCCGCGAAGTTGTAGCCGGGGCCGCCGCGTCCCGTACCCTGCGGGCATCCGCCCTGAATCATGAAGTTCGGAATCACGCGATGAAAGATGAGGCCGTCGTAGAACGGCTTACCTGTTTTTTTGCCCTCCGCGAGGTCCGTGAAGTTCTGTACCGTCTTCGGCGCCTGTTCCGCGAACAGCTTCACTTTGAAGCTTCCCTCGCTCGTATCGAACAACGCGTATGTTTCGTTAGCCATGGTCTGATTCTAGCGGGTCTGATTCCAGCGGCTTCACATCTGCGATCGTTGGGCTTTACATTTGCGAGCGTTGTTCGCGTGCCGCCAGCGACGCCAGTTCATCGGCGCGATTGTTATCTTCATGCGACGCATGGCCCTTCGTCCACGACCATTGCGTGTGATGGCGCGCCACTTCGCGATCGAGTTCTTCCCAGAGATCGCGGTTAACTACGGGCTTCTTCTGCGCAGTCGTCCAATTGCGCTTCTTCCAGTTTGCAACCCACGACGTAATGCCGTTCTTGACGTATTCGGAGTCCGTCACCACCTCCACTTCGCAATTCTCTTTCAGCATGCGAAGCCCTTGAATAGCGGCCTGAAGCTCCATGCGATTGTTCGTCGTATGCGCTTCGCAGCCGAAGATTTCTTTCTTGTGGGGCCCATAGCGCAGTATCGCGGCCCATCCTCCAGGCCCCGGATTACCGAGGCACGCGCCGTCCGTGATCAACTGAACCTTCTTCACCAGGATTCCTTTTGCTTCACCAGATTCCTCTTGTACCACCTCGCGTCCTACCGAGCCGCGATTGACCCGGTGCAACGACGCACAGAACAGTCTTATCCAGGATAAGGTCGTCTGGTCGTCCCTGCATGTGGTCAGGGAGGCGGTCTTCTCTCCAACCCCCTGAAACACACTCCGAAACATTTTTCAACTTTTTTGGTTTATCTTTTTACGATTTCGTTTCATAATGAGGGACAGGGAGAATCACAATCGATGGCAACAAAAAAGGCAGTAAAGAAAGCCGCACCGAAAAAGGCGGCCCCAAAGAAGGCTGCGCCGAAAAAGGCCGCCCCCGCGAAGAAAGCGGTAAAGAAGGCGGCAAAGAAGGCGTAGTTGTCCGGGCAGGCTCGATCCGCTATCGGGTCGGGCCTGCCCTTTTTTTTTGCGGTAGCGGTTACATTCTGGCCCAGCGCAGGTATCCGATCATCGTCTTTCCATCGATGATCTTGTTCTTCCGAATCCACTCCTTCAGTTCCTTCTTCGTGAACCAGCGCGTCTCGATGCGTTCATCTTCCATGGGTTGCGCTTCGCCCTGCGTGAGTCCGGTCGCGAGGAAGATGGTCATCTTCTCTTCGACGAAGCCGGGGCTGGGATAGAACGTCGTCAGCTTCTTCCACTTTTTTGCGCGCAAGCCGGTCTCTTCGATCAATTCGCGCTTCGCCGCCTGCGCTACCGTTTCGCCTTCATCGGCCTTGCCGGCGGGCAGTTCCCACATGTACCGATCGGCGGGCAAACGATACTGGCGCACCAGCAGAATGCGGTCCTTATCGTCCACCGCCAGCATCACGGCAGATCCGGCGTGCCGCACCACGCTGCGGTTTATCTTCCAACCCGTGCGGTCGGTGGCTTCATCTTCGGTGACCCGGAACAACCTGCACCTATACACTTCTTTTGACGAGACGATTTTCATAGGGCAAATACCTCCTGGGTGTTGACGACATCTTCCGCGGTGAGCCCACCCCGCCGCGCCGTGGCGATTCCATAACGCATGTTGAGCAGATGTTTCGGATGGTGCGCGTCCGTCGAAATTATGAAGCGCGCGCCTTTCGCCTTAGCCGCGCGGATGTGATTCGCGCTCAGATCCAGACGCTCCGGACTCGCATTCACTTCGAGCCGGACGCCGCGCCGCACGGCCTCGCCAATGACCCGATCGAAATCGAACGCGAACGGCTCGCGATGCAGCAGCAAGCGCCCGGTCGGATGTCCCAGCGCCTTCAGATGCGGACATTCGAGCGCATGCAGCAGCCGGTCGGTCATCTCCTCCGGTTCCTGATTCATGTGGTTATGGACGCTGCCGATGACGATATCGAGTTCCGCCAGCGCGTCCCACGCGATATCCATCGCCCCGTCTTTCATGATGTCGCACTCGAGCCCAGATAAGATGCGGATCCCGAGGCCGCCCGTTTCGTTGATCTTCCGCACCGTCTGCGCGAACTCGACCACGCGCTTCTCATCGAGGCCGAACGCCATGGCGATCGCTTTCGAATGGTCGGTGATCGCGATGTATTCGTACCCGAGCTCGCGCGCCGCCATGGCCATCTCTTCGAGCGTGGCGCGGCCGTCCGTCGCCGTCGTATGCATGTGGAGATCGCCGCGAATATCGCCCTGCTCAATCAGCCTGGGCAGCGCATGCGCCTCGGCCAGTTCGATCTCGCCCTGGTTCTCGCGCAGCTCGGGAGGAATCCAGTCGAGCCCCAGCGCCTGGTAGATGCCCTCTTCCGTCTCGCCCGCCACGCGCTCTTCGTTATCCGCGCGGAACAGTCCGTACTCGCTGAGCTTGAAGCCCATGCGGATGGCCCGCTGCCGCAGGGCGACGTTGTGTTCCTTGCTGCCGGTGAAATACTGCATGGCCGCGCCGAAGCTTGTGTGTTCGAGCGCGCGCACGTCCACCTGCAAGCCTTCGCGCCCGAACTTCACGCTGGTCTTGTTGGCGCCACGCCCCAGCACTTCCTGCACCTTCGGATGCGCCGCCACGCGCTCGAGCGCCGCCGCTGCGTTGGGTCCCGTGACCAGAAGATCCAGATCGCCGATCGTCTCTTTGCCGCGCCGCAGGCTTCCGGCGGGCGTAATCGCCTCGATCCCTTCCACGGAGGAGAGCCAGGCTGTCAGCTCCTGCGCCGTGTTGTCGGCGAAGCTCAGCAGAAAACGGCCGCTCCGCTCCTTATACTGCATGATGCTGCGCAGCACTTTCTCTTCGAGCTTTGCGCCCATGCGCGGCAGCGTGCGCAGCTTCCGGTCGCGGCACAACTGCTCGAGCTCGTCCATCGTCCGGATTCCGAAGTGTTCGAAGATCAGCGCGATGCTCTTTGGCCCGAGCCCCTGGATCTTCAGGAAATCGAGCGCGGCGGGAGGGAACTTCAGCAACAGCTCATCGCGTTTGTCGCAGCTTCCGCGGGCTTCGATCTCCGTCAGCACGGCGGCGAGCCCTTTGCCGATACCAGGGATGTCGGTGACCTTGCGATCGGGGTTGGCGAGAATATCCGAGATGCGTTCGGGATAGCCTTCGATCGCCGACGCGCCGTTGCGATAGCCGCGGATGCGAAAGCCGTCTTCGCCGGCGATCTCCATCAGGTCGCCGGTCTCGTACAGGATACGTGCGAAGTCGCGATTTTCCAAGCCTTCAGTTTACCCGCCTGAACACGTGGCCAAAACGCTTCAGGTCGACGCGGTCTCCAGTGACGACGACGCCTTCGGTGCGCAGGCGCAGGCGCTGCTCGAAGCCCGCTTCACCGGTGAGACGGATCACGCCCTTCGCGCCGAGGACGCGGTGCCAGGGAACGCCCTTGCCGGTGCGCAGCGCCCACACCACCTGGCGGGCCGCACCGGGATAGCCGCTCGCCGCCGCGACATCGCCATAGGTGGCCACCTTGCCTTTCGGGATATGGCGCACGGTTCTGAGCATCTGGTCAAACACGTCTATAATTGTGGAATGCCAGACTGGCTGACCGCTCTTGCGATTGTCGCGATTCCCACAAGCGTCGCGCTTTACCTGGGGCTTTCCATGCGGAGCGGGCGCGTCTGGACGCTGAGTCAAGAGCCGAAGTTGCGAATCCCGTTAAGCGTGTTCTGCGCCTGCTTCTGGCTGGTGGCGGGGGTGGGCGAATTATTCGGCATCGGCATCCACCACGTTCCGTGGCACATTCGGGTATGGGGAATAATTTCGTTGATGCTTTCGTCCCGTACCTTCCGTTCCCTGTGGGACTTTTACCGCAAAACGCATGCCCGGGAATAGCGCCGTGCCGCGGGCCAATTCGACACGGCGCCTCCGTCGCATTGCACAAGCCGGCGCCTACTGAACGGCGCTGTTGTGCTTGTCTCTATAGATGTCTTTGCTGAGCGTGTTCTGCTGTTGGTTGATCTGCTTCTTTTCGTTGTTTGTCAGATTGCCGCCGTTGTCTTTGCGGTCGGTGCGCACTTCCTTATTCAGCTTCGCTTCCCTGGTTTCGAGGTGAGCGGTCTCGCCCGCCGTCAACTGGCCGGACTTGACTCCGTTGGCGATGCGTTTCTGTTGATTTTCCTTGCGCTCGGCGATCTTACCTTGCTGGGCAGGCATCGTCACCGCGAGCAAACCACCCATCAGCATCATAGCGATCATCATTCTTTTCATGGCGTTTTCTCCTTATCGTTTATGACTTCGAACTACACACGGTCTAACCGATTCGGGATAGCGGAGTTGTGCCGGATGGAAAAATGTTCACATTAACTTCCCTTCAGGAAGAAGTTAACGGGAGCTATAGCGATCCAGCATCGCCGCGGAAATTTCGCCGCTGCTGGGCCATTGGCCGCGACGTTGTCCGGCGTGGGCCTCGTAGACTTCGAGGCGCTCGGGATCCGGTTGCACAACCCGGCCGTCTTTCAGAAACAGCAAGCCCATCTTGTCCGTAGGCATTCGCGTCACAAAGGCTTCCGCGTCATCGAGCGCAGCGTGCAATTGTCCGGTGACGATTTGAGGATCGAGCGGTTCCGTAGTCTTAAGCTCCCGCCATTCCGCGAGCGGGTAATTCGAGTTTCGGCGAATCTGGGCAATCAATCCCTCCGGCGTGAAGCCAGGGGCTTTTTCGACCGCCGCCCAGATCACAGCGCCCAGCGGCAGGATCGTTTCGTGGATCGTTACCACGTCGACAATGTCGCGCACCTCGCGCCGGCCCGCGGCGGCCATCGCCTTGTTCATGGCGAGATCGACGGGATGCAGCATATAGCCAAACGTGTCGTCCGGGACGGTTGGGAAGAATCGAAAATCGCTGTCTGCAACCCACTCGAGGCGCGTGCCAGCCCCCTCGCGGCTGATTTCGGCAGCGTGGATCGCGGGCTCCTGCCGCAACCACCGGACACTGTACCCCGCCGCCTCAAGTGTCTTCGCGTCCGCAAAAGCCGCCGTTGAAACGCGTTCTTCGCGGTCGTGAAACACATCTATATCGCCGGAGTAACGCGCCGCGTTGCGATTCAGAGGCGTCGCTCCCGCGACGTAGCTCTCGGGATCGCGGTGCGAGGCCAGCAGTCTCAACACCTCGCCCTGAATCTTAGAGAGCGGCACGGCACGCCCGCTCGATCTCTTCCGCCAGACGCCGGGCCTCGCGGTTGCCCTCGATTCGCAGAGCGCGCGCCACAACCAAAGCGTCCTCCTTCGTGGGCGCATCCAGAAGGTGCTTGTTCCAAAGCGCGTGCGTTCCGTATTCCAGAAAGGCTCGTCGATAGAGGCTCAGAAACTCTGACGGCGTTGTGGGTTCGGTGGTCATCGAGGCTGTCCTCTCTTGAGAGTACGCGAAACGCACCGCTTATTTCCCCGACTGCGCTGCCTGGTCGAGGATATTCCAGAACTCCGGAAACGAGACCGAAGCCGCCTCGGCGTTATCAATCGTCGATTCCCCGTCCCCCCGCAGCGCCGCCACGGCAAACGCCATGGCAATGCGATGATCCCCGAACGAATCGAACCCCGCCGCGCGGAACTTCTGCTTACCCGGCACGCGCATCCCATCCGGCGTCACCTCCACCGCAATCCCCATGCGCTTAAAGTTCTCCGCGACTGTAGCGATGCGGTCCGTCTCCTTAATACGCAGTTCCTGAGCGTCGCGCACCACCAGCCCCTCCTCCGAAGCCGCGCCCAGCACCGCCAGCACGGGAATCTCGTCGATCAATCCCGCCGCCAGATCGCCTTCAATCAAGCCGCCGCGCACCGGCGCGTGCTGCACACGAATATCGCCGATCAACTCCCCATTCACCGATTCGATCTTCATCACCTTAACAGGGGCGCCGATCGAGAGCAGGAAATCGAGCAGTGAAGAGCGCGTCGGATTGAGTCCCACGCCCTGAATCACCATGTTCGACCCCGGAACCAACAATCCCGCCACCAGGAAAAATGCGGCGGAGGAAAGATCGCTGGGCACGGTCAATTCGCGTCCCGTGAGCGTCGGCCGTCCTTCGAGCGTAATCACGCGCTGGGCGACCTTAAGATCCGCGCCGAATTCGCGCAGGGCGATTTCCGTATGGTCGCGCGACCGGATCGGCTCCCGCACGATGGTCTGGCCCTCCGCAAACAACCCACCGAACAAAACGCACGTTTTCACCTGGGCACTGGCCACCGGCAGCGTGTAATCGATCGGATGCAGCGGGCCACCCCGAATCGTCAGCGGAGGAAAACGATTCTCGCGCGCCTCGATATGCGCTCCCATCTGCGCCAGCGGCTTCATCACCCGATCCATAGGTCGTCGCGAGAGCGATTCGTCGCCGAAGATGCGGCTGGTGAACGGCTGGGCGGCCAACAGTCCCGACATCATTCGTATGGTTGAGCCTGAATTCCCCGCATCCAGATCAGCCACAGGTCGTGTCCATCCATCGAGGCCGCGCCCATGAATCGTCACCAGCGTGCCCTCTTCCTCGATCTGAATGCCGAGCGCCTGCACGCATCCCAGCGTTGAATGGCAATCGGCGCCGGTCGAATAATTACGGATCTTCGAAATCCCTTCCGCGAGCGATGCGATCATCGCGTAACGATGGGAAATGGATTTGTCTCCGGGCAGCAGAACCACGCCGGACAGGCTGCCCGCGGGGCGGATAATTTTTTGCATGAAGCTCCATTGTAAAGTGGTTAGTCCGATGTCATCTCGTCTTCGTGTTTGCCGGTCCGTTGCAGGGCCCACCGGGCTCATAAAAACTTTTTTTCGTCCAGGAAAAAGAACTACACATGACGGGCTTGGGAAAACGGATGCGATAGGACATAATATTCGTTTGACCGTTTTGCCCCCAATGCAGCCTGAAGCTTTTTGACAGCCGAATTCAATGCCACAGATCTTCAAACCCGGCGCCAATGCGTTAGCCCGCACCACCATCATCCTCGCCGTTCTAACCATCGGCTGCTTGGGCGGCGCGCTTTTCGAACTGATCGCGGATTCCGAGTATGCGACCCGTCAGGGCGAAGCGCGCGAACAGCCGATTCCGTTCAGCCACGCGCACCACGTGGCATCCATGGGGATCGATTGCCGGTACTGTCACACCGGCGTCGACAATTCCCCGCATGCCATGGTCCCGCCCACCAAGACCTGCATGAACTGCCACTCGCAGATCTGGATCGACAGCCCCACTCTCGAACCCGTTCGCGAGAGCTACCGCACCAACGAATCGATCCGCTGGACCAAGGTGACGGATCTTCCCGATTTCGTTTATTTCAACCACAGCATTCACATCAGGAAGGGCGTGGGCTGCGAGACCTGCCACGGCCGCGTGGATAAAATGCCCCTGATGTACGCTGAGTCGAACCTGCAGATGCGCTGGTGCCTCGATTGCCACCGCAACCCCGAGAAATACGTTCGCCCGCGCCAGTTCATCACCAAAATGGGCTACGAGCCCGAGGTCGACGCCAAAATGTCGCAGGAAGAACTGGGACCGAAATTGGTGAAGGAATACGAGATTCAAAAGCTGGAGACCTGTTGGACTTGCCACAGATAGCGCGATGAGTGAACAAAAACAATCTTTGAGTTTGGAGTCCATTCAGAAACGTCTGGAGCGGGCGAAGGGCGCTGGCTACTGGCGGAGTCTCGACGAGTTGCTCTCGACCGACGGCTTCAGGGATTACCTGCATCGTGAATTTCCGCGGCAGGCCGGCGAATGGATCGACGACGAGGGCCGGCGGCAATTCCTGAAGATCATGGGCGCCTCGCTGGCGCTGGCGGGCCTTTCGGCCTGTGTCAAGCAGCCCACCGAATACATGATGCCGTACGTGGAAGCGCCCGAGCAGCTTTCCCCCGGCAAGCCGCTCTTCTACGCGACTGCTTTTCCCGTCAGCGGCGTCGCCAACCCCATTCTTGTCGAGACTCACGAATTCCGCCCCACCAAGGTGGAAGGCAATCCGGAACATCCCGCCAGCATGGGCGCGGCCGACGTGCCGACACAGGCTTCGGTGCTGGGTTTATACGATCCGGACCGCATGCAGACCGTCAACTACATCGGCGAAATCCGCTCGTACACTTCTTTTCTCTCGAATTTCCTCGGTGCGCTGGAGAAGCAGAAAGCGAAGAACGGCGCTGGCCTGCGGATACTGACCGAAACCGTCACTTCACCCACCCTGTATGCCCAGCTTCAGGAGGTCCTGAAGATGTATCCGGGCGCGAAGTGGTATCAATGGGAGCCCACCGGACACGGCCGGCGCATGGGCACCCAGATGGCGTTCGGCCAGTTCCTGAATCCCGTCTATAAATTCGATCAGGCCGATGTGGTGCTCTCGATCGATGCCAATTTCCTCGCCAACGGGCCGGGCGGCGTACGCTACGCGCGCGACTTTACCTCGAAGCGCATCGTGCGCGGCGGCGTGACCACCCAGAGCCGTTTCTACGCCGTGGAATCGACGCCCACTTCCACCGGGTCGAAGTCCGATCACAGGTTGCCCCTGAAACCGTCGGAGGTGGCGCCGTTCGTTCGCTCGCTCGCGGCGGGTTTGACCGGCGGCACGGCGCCCAGTTCGAAATTCATGCAGGCGCTGCTCAAAGACCTGCAGGCCGCCAAAGGAAAATCCATCGTCATCGCCGGCGAAGATCAATCGCCCGAAGTCCACGCGGTGGTTCATTACATCAACCAGGTCCTCGAGAACAACGGAAAAACCGTCGTATTCACCGCCCCGATCGAGCAGAAGCCGGTGGATCAATGGGCCGATCTGCAGGCGCTCGTGCAGGACCTGAATTCGAATCGGGTGGATCTGCTGCTGATTCTGGGCGGCAATCCGATCTACAGTGCGCCGCCGGAATTAAACCTGCGCGGCGTAATCCAGATGGCAAAACTTCGCGTGCGTCTGGGCCTGTACGACGACGAAACTTCCGAAGTCTGCCAGTGGCTGATCCCCGAAGCCCATACCTTCGAACATTGGAGCGATGCGCCCGCCTACGATGGCGCCGTGACCATCATGCAGCCTCTGATCGCTCCGCTGTATGGCGGGAAATCGGCGCACGATCTGCTGAACGCGTTCACTGAGACGCCCGAGAAATCGAACTACGAAACGCTGCGCGACTACTGGAACGGCGTCCACAAGGGCGGCGATTTCGACACCTGGTGGAAGCATTCGGTTCACGACGGTTTTGTGAAAGATTCGGCGTTGCCTCCGGTGAGTGCGACGGCGAAGCTGGTTGCGGCCGGGGCGAGCGCGGCGGCCGGTGAGGGCTATGAAGTTTCCTTCCACGTCGATCCTTATGTCCTCGACGGGCGCTTTGCCAACAACGCGTGGCTGCAGGAGTTGCCGCGTCCCGTAACCCGCCTCACCTGGGACAACGCGGTAATCCTCAGCGAGAAAACTGCGAAGGAACTGGGCGTTGCCGATGAAGACCGGGTGGAAATCGCCGTCAATGGCGGAACCGTATGGGGCTCCGTATGGCGCGTCCCCGGGCAGCCGGATGGTTCCATCGCTCTCAGCCTCGGCTATGGCCGCAGACGCTCGGGCAGGGCAGGGAACGGAGCCGGCTTCGATGCCTACCTGCTGCGGACGGTGGCCAACCCTTATCGCGCGACGGGCGCGAAGGTAAAGAAGCTGGGCGAAAAGTTCCGCCTCGCCGCCGTACAGCATCACTTCCTGATGGAAGGCCGCGAACCGGTAAAGACCGCCTCGCTCGAGGAATATAAGAAGGATCCGTTCTTCGCGCAGAAGGAAAGCGAAACGGCGCCGAAAGGCCTCACCATCTTCCCGCAGGTATGGGAATACAAGGGCTACGCATGGGGCATGGCCATCGACCTTACCGCATGTAATGGCTGCAACGCCTGCGTAGTCGCCTGCCAGGCGGAAAACAACATCGCGGTAGTCGGTAAAGAGCAGGTGCTCAACACGCGCGAGATGCACTGGATCCGCATCGATCGTTATTACAGCGGCGATACGGCCAATCCCCAGGCTTACTTCCAGCCGGTCGCGTGCGTGCAGTGCGAGAACGCGCCCTGCGAGCTGGTCTGCCCCGTCGCCGCCACCGAGCACGACGCGGAAGGCCTGAACAACATGGTTTACAACCGTTGCGTCGGCACCCGCTACTGCTCGAACAATTGTCCGTATAAGGTGCGCCGCTTCAACTTCCTGCTCTTCAGCGACTGGGAAACCGAAAGCGTCAAGATGCAGAAGAACCCCGACGTTACCGTGCGCAGCCGCGGCGTCATGGAGAAGTGCTCGTTCTGTGTGCAGCGCATCAATTACGCGAAGATCACGGCGGAAAAACAGGAGCGCAGGGTACGGGATGGCGAGATTGTGCCGGCCTGTGCGGGAACCTGCCCGTCGCAGGCGATCGTGTTCGGCGATCTCAACGATCCGCAGAGCAAAGTGTCGCAATGGAAACGCGAACAAACCAATTATTCGTTGCTGGGTGAACTGAATACGCGCCCGCGTACTACTCATCTGGCCGAGATCCGCAACCCGAATCCGGAACTCTCGGGTGGGGAGGCTTAGGAGATATGGCGCAACCGGTCGAGCTTCCGAGTAAGATTCACGTCGGTCCCGTGATCGACGAGGGCCATAGCCTTGCGTCGGTTTCGGATAAAGTCGGCGGCATTGTTATCAAACGCAAGATCACGCTGGGCTGGGTCTTCGGCTTACTGATCGCCTTCGCCGTGATGCAGAACCTGATGATCGGCGCCACCTGGCTGTTCATTAAAGGCGTCGGCGTGTGGGGTATCAACATCCCGGTCGGCTGGGGCTTCGCCATCATTAACTTCGTCTGGTGGATCGGTATCGGCCACGCCGGTACGCTGATTTCCGCCATCCTGCTGCTCCTGAATCAATCCTGGCGCAACGCCATCAACCGCTTTGCCGAGGCTATGACGCTCTTCGCCGTCATGTGCGCGGGCATGTTCCCGGTGCTGCATACCGGCCGTCCCTGGCTGGCTTACTGGTTGATGCCCTACCCCAACACGATGGACCTCTGGCCGCAGTTCCGCAGCCCGCTCGTCTGGGACGTGTTCGCGGTCTCGACTTACTTAACTATATCCGCCGTATTCTGGTTCGTGGGCCTGCTGCCCGATCTTGCAACCCTGCGCGATTCCGCCAAGCCCCGCTGGCAAAAGGTGATTTACGGCGCACTCTCCATGGGCTGGCGCGGTTCGGCCCGCCACTGGCAGCGTTATGAAAAGGCGTCTCTCCTGTTGGCCGGCATGGCCACGCCGCTGGTGGTTTCAGTACACACGGTGGTCAGCTTCGACTTCGCCGTGGGCATCATTCCCGGCTGGCACACCACCATTTTCCCGCCTTACTTTGTCGCGGGCGCCATCTACTCCGGGTTCGCCATGGTGCTGACCCTGATGATTCCCGTCCGCAAGTTCTACGGCCTCGACGACATCATTACTCTGCGCCACCTCAATAACATGGCGAAGGTGACGCTGGCGACGGGCATGGTGGTCGCTTACGGATATACCTTCGAAGCTTTCTTCGGTTACTTCAGCGCCGATACCTACGAGCGCTTCATGATCTGGAATCGCATGACCGGGCCCTACGCGCCTTTCTACTGGTGCCTGATCCTCTGTAACATCATCACGCCGCAGTTCCTGTGGTCGAAGAAAATCCGCACGAGCCCCGGCATATTGTGGTGCATCTCCATCATCGTCAACATCGGTATGTGGCTGGAGCGCTTCGTCATCGTCGTGACCAGCCTGCACCGCGATTTCCTGCCCTCCAGTTGGAGCATGTACTGGCCCACCATCTGGGATTGGGCCGTCTACACTGGGACGCTCGGGTTCTTCATGACCATGATCTTCCTCTTTATCCGTGTTCTGCCCATGATCACGATCTTTGAATTGCGCATGCTTCTGCCCGGGGCGCGCGTGAAGGAGCCGGTTGCGCAATGAGCGCCCACGCAGTCGAACAACATCCTTTATACGGCCTGATCGCCGAGTTCGAGACTCCTGGAGAACTCGTGCATGCGGCGCGCCGCACGCGCGAGGCGGGCTACAAGAAATACGACGCCTACTCTCCCATGCCGATTCATGAAATGGACGCCGCCATGGATTTGCACGACAATCGCGTCTCGTTGTGCACTCTGATCGGCGGCATCCTGGGCGGCTCGGGCGGGTTCGGCCTGATGACCTGGGTAGCAGCGGTCGCCCTGCCGCTGAATATCGGCGGACGTCCGCTGATCAGCGTCCCCATGTGGATTCCGATTACCTTCGAGTGCACTATTCTGATCGGCGGGCTCACCGCTGCCATCAGCATGATCGTTATGAACGGGCTTCCGGCGCCTTATCATCCGGTTTTCAACGTGGAGCGATTCGCCAACGCGTCGCGCAGTAAATTCTTCCTTTGTATCGAGTCCGACGATCCGAAATTCGACTTGGCCGCGACGGCCGGGTTTCTCGAGAGTCTGGGACCCGAAGAGATAGCGGAAGTGCCCCGATGAGAATGAACCGCAGCAGGGGACACGCGGCGATAGCAGCGTTGGTTTTACTCGGGACCACCGGGTGTTCGCGCCTCGACATGCAGGACCAACCGAGGTACAAGTTCCAGGCCGCCAGCGATTTCTTCGCCGACGGCCGCGACGGGCGGCCGGAACTCGAAGGCACCATCGCGCGCGGATCGCTCGACGAAGACACGGCTTATTACACCGGCAAGGATGCGGCCGGAAATGACATCGACGTATTCCCGCTGGCGGTCGACAAGCCTTTGATCGAACGCGGCCGGCAGCGCTTCGATATCTATTGCGCACCCTGCCATGGGCGTATCGGCAACGGCCTGGGAATGATCGTGCGCCGTGGATTCAAGCAGCCCCCCTCGTATCACATCGACCGTCTGCGCAATGCTCCCGTGGGCCACTTTTTTGATGTCATGACCAACGGCTACGGCGCCATGTTGAACTATGCGCAGCAGGTACAGGTGCGCGACCGCTGGGCCATCGTCGCCTATATCCGCGCATTGCAGTACAGCGAAAACGCTGATGTCAACGATCTGCCGGCCGAAGCCCGGGCGCGGGTTCCGGGGGCCGGAACCATTCCCACTCCCGAGCAGCAGGCCGCGCAGAAGTCGGAGCCGCTGGTGCCTGCCGACAGCGATTTTTATAATTTCCCGGCCGTGCCCGCCACTCCGGCCGGCGTTCCCGGCGCCTTGGGGGCCGGTGCTAAAGAGCCTTCCAATCAGCCAGAGAGAAAATGACGACGACGGAACAGAGTTACGCCACCGCCCCGCTGCTGAGCGACACCCTCAAGCGGTATTCGGTTATCGCGACCTTCATCGCGCTGGTCGGCCTTCTTGCGACCGTGGCCGGTATTTTTATGCCGGGCGGCGGGATGCAGCCGTTCCTGCGGGGGTACCTGGTCGGTTTCTGGCTCTGGTTCGGCGCGGGCGCGGCTTGCCTGCTGATTCTGATGACGCAGTTCCTGACCGGCGGCGCGTGGGGTTTGGTCATCCGCCGGCCCCTCGAAGCGGGCGCAAAAACGCTCTACGTGATGTGCCTGTTGTTTTTGCCACTGCTGATTTTTCACGAGAAAATCTATTGGTGGACCACTCCCGAGGGTCTGGCGGATAAAGTCATCCACGCCAAGCGCCTCTACCTGAATGTGCCCTTTCTCTGGACCCGGTGGGTCGTCTACACGGTCTTTCTCTGCGGGTTAACCACGCTGTTGAGAAAATGGTCGCTTCTCGAAGACGAAACTAAATCCACCGATTACTCGAAAAAACTGGAGTCGTTGAGCGCACCCGGCGTGCCGCTGTTCTTCATTTTCATGACCTTCTGCGCCGTCGATTACCTGATGACGCTCGAGCCCTATTGGTTTTCCACGGTATACGGCTTCATGATCGTGATCGGCTGGTGCCTGACGGCCATGTCGCTCATGGTGGCTACCCTGGTCTTTCTCTCGAAGTACGCCCCCATGGATCATGCCGTCACCCAAAAGCATCTGCACGATCTCGGCAAATTAATGCTGGCGTTGGTCATGCTCTGGGCCTACCTCAACTTCGCCCAGTTGCTGATCACGTGGTCCGGCAACCTGCCTACCGAAATCATGTGGTACATCAAGCGCTGGAACGGCGGCTGGGGCTGGGTCTCATTGATTCTGTTATTCGGCCACTTCGTGCTGCCCTTCTTGCTGTTACTCTCGCAGGATCTGAAGAAAAACCCGCGCACCATTTTCGCCATCGCCGTCTACCTGATCCTGGTGCATGCGGTGGATGTGTTTTCGTTGGTTGAACCCAACTTCGAGAAGACCAGCGACCCGCACTTCCATATCTCCCTGATGGACATCACGGCGCCCATCGGGTTCGGCGGATTGTGGCTGGCAATGTTCTTTCGTTTTCTCACCGAACGGCCGCTGCTGCCGCTGGGCGCTCCGGATCTTATAAAAGGTTTGAATCATGGCAGAGATCACTAATAAACCGCACAAGCCGGATCACGAGGGGAACCCGGAGGTTTCCTTCGAGCGGCGGGACGTTAACGTCTTCCGTATTACGGCCTTCGGCATCGGGTTGCTGCTCGGCTGCATCATCGTCATTTTCGCCATGTGGGCCATGTTCGACTATCTCTATAAGGTAGAGAGCGACAAGAACCCGTCCAATCCGCCGGCCATGATGAATCAACGTCCGACGCTGCCGCCGGAACCAAGGCTCCAGGGCATCGAGAAGCCCGAGCCTCCGCGAATCGAACTGCAGCAGTTGAAAGACGATGAAGACGCAATTCTGAATAACTACGGCTGGATCGATCCCAATAAGGGCACCGTGCGCATCCCCATAGACCAGGCGATCGACATGGTGGCGAAGAAAGGGTTGCCCTCGAAGCCGAGTCCCGCGGGCAGCGAAAACGATGGCTACCGGACGATCCCGGCCGACTCAAGTGGCGGAAGAACGTTAGAGAAAATTTCTCAATGAGAACCGGGAAACACATCACGTGGGGCAGGTTGTCAGGGGTACCCTCTGGGTCCGGCCGATTGGTAATCGGCCTCTTCCCATTGGCACTAATGCTGCTAGCCGCGAGCGCGCTGGCCGACGACGGTCCCGCACTTCGTGGGCCCGCCCCTCAGCCCGTCCCAGACCTCCTCAACATGAAAGGAGTAGACCGGCCTACGCCGTTAGCCGGAGTAACCATCGAGCAGAGGCTGAACTCCCAACTCCCGTTAGACGAGCCCTTCCGGGACGAAAACGGAAAAACTCTTCCATTGGGCGCATACTTCGGAAAACGCCCCATAATCCTCGCCCTCGTCTACTACGATTGCCCCATGCTCTGCACCCAAATCCTCAACGGAATGGTGCGCGCGGCCAAAGTACTAACGCTCGATGCCGGTAAAGATTACGATGTGGTAGCTATCAGCTTCGATGCGCGCGAAGGCCCCAAAGAGGCCGCCGCAAAGAAAGCCGTCGAAATGAAAGACCTCCGGATGCCAGGTAAAGAAGGCGCATGGCACTTTCTCACCGGCGACATTAACTCCATCAAACGCGTGACCGACGCGGTGGGATTTCGCTACAAGTGGGACGTTCATACGGCGCAGTTTGCGCACGCCAGCGCCATCTACATCCTGACGCCCGAAGGTAAGCTTTCCAAATATTTTTATGGCATCGACTATTCGCCGAAGGACATGAGACTGGGATTGGTGGAAGCCTCGCAGAATAAAATCGGCAATCCGGTCGATCAGATTCTGCTCTTCTGCTACCACTTCGATCCGCACTCGGCCAAGTACACGCCCTACGCTATGGGTCTGTTGCGGCTGGCCGGCGCGGCGACGGTTCTGATGCTGGGAGGATTTGTGTTCATATCGCTGCGGCGGGAGCGCCGGGAGAAAGGGAGTCGGGCCGCCTAAACCACTATGATGGAAGCGAAGAGTTTTCAGCTTTTTCCCGAGGCGGCGTCGAGCATCGCGGGCCAGGTGGATGCCCTCTATGCGTTCCTGGTGCTGGTCAGCGCTTTCTTCTCGCTGCTCATTGCGTTTGTTGTGGTCTTTTTTGCCATCAAGTATCGCCATCGTCCGGAAAGCGGACCGCCCGTCGCCCATGCGGAGGAAGAACACGGTATCGGCGGCATGATCCTCGAGATCGTCTGGTCGGTAATTCCGCTCCTCCTCTCGTTGGTCATGTTCGGCTGGGGCGCCGCGATTTTCTTCACCGAATCACGCCCGCCCGCCGATTCGATGGAGATCTACGTCACAGGCAAACAGTGGATGTGGAAGATTCAGCACATGGAAGGCGCGCGGGAAATCAACGAGCTCCATATCCCCATCGACCGCGATATCAAGCTCACCATGACGTCGGAGGACGTGATTCACGATTTCTACGTTCCGGCGTTCCGCACCAAGGCGGATGTCGTGCCTGGAAAATACGTGACCGAGTGGTTCAAGCCCACTAAGATCGGCGCTTACCACATTTTCTGCGCAGAGTACTGCGGCACCAAGCACTCGGGCATGATCGGTACCGTCTATGTGATGAGTCAGACCGACTTCGATAAGTGGCTGGGTGCCGGCGGCGGCGAAGGTTCCATGGCCGAACAGGGGCAATCGCTGTTCAACCAGTTGGGATGCGGCAACTGCCATCCGAGCCTTGTCAACGATAATAACGGCCGCTGTCCGAATCTCAACAACCTCTTCGGCTCGCAAGTGGATCTGAAGGATGGTTCGAGAGTACGCGCCGACGAATCCTACATCCGCGAATCGATCCTCTACCCGCAGGCGAAGATAGTGGCCGGGTACGATGACATTATGCCTACCTTCAAGGGCCTGATCACGGAGGACGGGATGCTGAAACTGATCGAATATGTGAAATCGCTGGGGCCGAAAAACGGAGTTGTGGATCGCGCCACTCCGCTGCCTGTCGAAACCAGCGGTTCACCGAATCCGAGTACGCATATGCTGCCGCAGGGCAAGATGGCGCCGCAGCCTAAAACTGCACCAAGGCCGGCGCCGGCGCAACAGGGGAATCAATAAGTTGCTGGGGACACAAGAATGATAACGGCGACTCAGACCGCAGTAAAAGAAAAGAATTACATCAACGCGGAAGACGGGTTGATGAGCTGGCTCCTCACCGAGGATCATAAGCGCATCGCGCTCCTCTACCTGATCACGGTGACGGGGTTCTTTGCCATAGGTGGCCTGTTCGCGGCCCTTATCAGGATCGAGCTCGCTACTCCGCAGGGCGATCTCTTCGATTCGAATACTTATAACAAGGTATTCACCATGCACGGGGTCATCATGGTGTTTTTCTTCCTGATCCCGTCCATTCCGGCGATCCTCGGTAATTTCCTTCTGCCCCTCATGATCGGCGCCAAGGATCTGGCATTCCCCAGAATCAACCTGCTTAGCTGGTATGTCTACATGCTCGGCGGCGTCATGATTCTCTATGTGCTCTTCTCGGGTGGTGTGGATACCGGCTGGACCTTCTACACGCCCTTCAGCACTTCGTACTCAAATGGGTATGTCATAGCCGCGGGCCTGGCCATTTTCGTCAACGGCTTCTCTTCCATCCTCACGGGTCTTAACTTCGTAGTCACGGTTCACCGCATGCGCGCCCCGGGCATGACGTGGTTCCGGTTACCGCTCTTTGTCTGGGCGCACTACGCCACCGGCGCCATTATGATTCTGGGCACTCCCGTGATCGCGGTTACCCTGTTCCTTCTGGTGCTCGAGCGCGGCCTGCACATCGGCTTCTTCGATCCTGCCTACGGCGGAGATCCGATCTTGTTCCAGCACATGTTCTGGTTCTACTCGCACCCGGCCGTCTACATCATGATTCTCCCCTCGATGGGAGTGATCTCCGAAGTGATTTCGACGTTCAGTTCCAAGAAGCCGTTCGGATATACCTTCATCGCGTTCTCCAGTATCGCCATCGCCGTGTTCGGCTTTCTCGTCTGGGGCCATCACCTCTTTGTCAGCAGCCAATCGGCCTATGCCGGCATGGTCTTTTCGGTCCTGAGCATGATCGTAGCCATCCCTTCGGCGATCAAGGTCTTCAACTGGACTTCGACCATGTACAAAGGTTCGGTCCGCCTGACCACCCCCATGCTGTACGCCATCGGATTCATGGGACTTTTCACCATCGGTGGCTTGACCGGCCTCTTCCTCGCTTCCATGGGTATGGACGTTCACCTGACCGACACTTACTTTGTGATTGCGCACTTCCACTATGTGATGGTCGGCGGAGCGATTCTCGGCTATCTGGCGGGGATCCATTTCTGGTGGCCCAAGATGTTCGGCAAGATGTACGACGAGAACTGGTCGCGCCTGTCGGCTGTGATCATTTTTGTCGGATTCAATCTGACCTTCTTCCCGCAGTTCCTGCTGGGTTATATGGGGATGCCGCGCCGCTATCATGTGTATCCGCCCGAGTTCCAGGTGTTGAATGTCCTGTCGTCGGCCGGCGCATCGCTCGTCGGGCTGGGATTCCTGATCCCGCTCACTTACCTGCTGTGGTCGCTTAAGTACGGGCCGGACGCTCCTCCCAATCCGTGGGGCGCGACCGGACTCGAGTGGCAGACTTCGTCGCCGCCGCCCAAACATAACTTCGAGATTACGCCTGTGGTAACCACTGAAGCGTACGATTATTCGGCTCTGAACAAGGAGGGAGTGCACGTTGGATAGTCACGTTGCGGTTTCCCCCGATGAAATCGTCGAGCACACCACGCTCAAGCACCATTTCGAAAATGCCGAGCAGCAGAAGGACGCTGCGACGGTCGGCATGTGGGTCTTCCTGGTCACCGAAATCATGTTCTTCGGCGGCCTGTTTCTGGCCTATTTCGCCTACCGGCAGAAGTATCCCATCGCCTTCGCCTCCGCCAGTAACAAAACCAATCTCCTGATCGGCGCCTTCAACACTACGGTTCTGATCTGCAGCAGTCTCACCATGGCTCTGGGAGTACACGCTGCCTCGCTCGGTAAGCGCAAGCTGTTGATCCTCTTCCTGGTTCTTACTCTGCTGTTAGGCGGCGCGTTTCTCGGCGTCAAAGCTTACGAGTATCACGATAAGTGGGTTCACCACGAAATTCCCGGCGAGCACTTCGAGTGCGAAGGCTGCAAGGATGCCGGCCATGCGTCCCTGTTCTTCTCTCTGTACTTCGGGATGACCGGCCTGCACGCCACCCACATGGTAGTCGGCGCGGGTATTTTGCTCGTACTGATCTGGCAAGCTTACAAAGGGAGGTTCACCGCCGAATGGTACACGCCCATCGAAATGTTCGGGCTCTACTGGCACTTCGTCGACATCGTATGGATCTTTCTTTTCCCCTTGCTCTACCTGATCGATCGCTCCGGGAGGGGGTTATCCTGATGGATTCTCACGCCGAACACCATATTGTTCCCAAGCGGGTATACTTCGCGGTCTTCGCCGCGCTGATCGTATTGACCTGGGTTACCGCCTATGTTTCGACCGTCGACCTCGGCCGCTGGAACATTTTCGTGGCTCTGGCCATCGCCGTTGTCAAGGCCTCTTTAGTCATCCTGTTCTTCATGCACGTGAAGTACAGTTCGCGGCTCACCAAGATGACCGTCGGAGCCGGTTTGTTCTGGCTCCTCATCCTGCTCTTCATGACGATGACCGATCTCTGGACGCGCAACATGATGGGCGTCCCTGGGCGCTAACGCTTCGTAAGTCGGCCCGGACGCGGCAATGCTCATCTTCGTCAGGGCACTATTACTACTCACAGCTCGGGAGCGTCTGAAGTCGGCATTGACCACCTGCTGGCGGCGCTCACTCTGGAGGCGGGTGCAGCCCCACTGGACGAGACACGGGACAGACCATCCATCCCCGTTCCCAGGCTGGAACTGGCCCTGTCGCCGGGCGCGGCAGCGGCCATCGCCCACCTTGGAGAAATCTCCACTATTGCTCCGGGTGTTCTTCGGGTGACCCTTCTGTCCGCAAAGCGGAGCGGCGCGACTTGAGTCTGCCGAACTAATTCCCCAACACTTCCATCATGTCGGGGCCGCAGATGCGCACCACCTCGGCCTTGAATTCTTTATCGGGGCGAACCTTCGCGGGCACATCCAGAACCACCGAGAAATCCCGCGCCGCTTCCAGCCGCAATCGAACCTGAGTGTCACCCGGCTTGCGGCTAAACAAGTTCTGCAACTCCGCCGCCCGGTCGATGCCGTTCCTGCCCACGAACACCTTAATACCGATCAGTGTCGGCAACGCCACGCGCGCCACATCCAGCGGTACGATTTCCTTAATCGAAACCTTCGTCGGATTGCCTTCCTCCGGCAAAGCCGACCCCCGAATCAGCACCGCCTGATCCTCCACCAGCGACGCACTGAGCCCCTCATAAGAAGTCGTGAAGACCATCGCATCGATGGTGCCCATGCGGTCCTCAATCACCATCGACGCCCACGGCTTCCCATCGCGATTACGCCGCCGCTGAATCCCCGTGAGGATACCGCACAACGCCACCTCGGCGCCCTTCTCGAGGCCCTCGAGCTTCGTCGAATCGTGCGTAGCCAGTTCGCAGATCTTCTCCTCATAGCTATCGAGCGGATGCCCGGTGACGTAAAATCCGAGCATCTCTTTCTCGCCCTGGAGCTTCTCGCGCATCGTCCAGTCGTTAGCCTTGGGTAGTGCGGGCTCGGGATGATCCTCCGCGATCAACATGCCAAACAAGCCTTCCTGGCCGCTCGCGCGATCCTTCGACGCCCGGTTACCGGCTTCGATCGCGCCGTCGAGAGCCAGCAGCAACTGCGCCCGCGTCCCCTGCAGCCCGTCCATGGCGCCCGCGCGCACCAGGCTCTCCATCACGCGCCGGTTGATGGCGCTCATGTCGGCGTCCTCGCAGAAACGGTGCAGCGACTGGAACTTGCCCACCTCTTGCCGCGCCCTGATGATGGCTTCCACCGCGCCCTGGCCGACGTTCTTCACCGCGCCGAGGCCGAAACGAATCGCATCGCCCTGCTCGTCCCGCACCGGAGTAAAGGTCCACTCGCTCGCGTTCACGTCCGGCGGCAGTACGCGAATATTCATTTCGCGGCACTCGTTGATGTACTTCACAATCTTCGCCACATTGCCTGTTTCCGACGTCAGCAGCGCGGCCATGAAGTCCACCGGATAATGCGCCTTCAGATAAGCCGTAACAAAGGCCAGAAATGCATATGCCGCCGAGTGCGATTTGTTGAATCCGTAGCCCGCGAACTGCACCATCAGCTCGAAGATCTTTTCGATTTTCTTCTGCGGGAATCCGAGTGCAACCGCGCCCGAGATGAAGCGCTCGCGCTGCATCGTCATCTCTTCGAGCTTCTTCTTGCCCATCGCCCGCCGCAGAATATCTGCATCGCCCAGCGAGTACCCCGCCAGCCGGCTCGAAATCTGCATCACCTGTTCCTGGTAAAGAATGATGCCGTACGTTTCGCCCAGAATCTCCTTCAGCTCCGGCACGTCGTAGACGACTGATCTGCGCCCATGCTTGCGCTCGATAAAGTCGTCGAGCATCCCGCCCTGAATCGGGCCCGGGCGATACAGTGCGTTCAGCGCCGTCAGATCTTCAATCCGGCTGGGCTGGTAGCGCCGCAGAATATCGCGCATGCCGGGCGATTCGAACTGAAACACGCCGCTGGTAAAGCCCTTGCAAAAGATCTCATAGGCCGCCGGATCCTCGACAGGCAGATCCTCCACCACCAATTGCACGCCATGCCGCTTCTCGATCATGCGCAGCGCATCCTCGATCAGCGTCAGCGTCGTCAGTCCCAGAAAATCCATCTTCAGGAGCTGCAGCTTATCGAGCCCGTTCATGTCGTACTGCGTGACAATTTCGTCCCGGTTGGTCCGGCTCAAAGGCACCAGAGTTTTCAGCGGCACCGGCGAGATCACCACCCCCGCCGCATGCACCGAAGAATTGCGCGCAAAGCCCTCCAGACGCTGCGCGACGTCAAGAACCTCCTTAACCCGCGGGTCCCTGGCGGCCAGTTCGTCGAACCCCGGCTCCTGTGCAATCGCGTCCTTCAGTTTGATATTGAGAACGTTCGGAACCAGCTTCGTGATCTTGTCCACGTCCCCGAAACTCAGCTCCAGCACGCGCCCTACGTCCTTGATCGCCGCCCGCGCGCCCAGCGTATTAAAGGTGATGATCTGCGCCACCTGCTCGCGCCCGTACTTCTCGGTTACGTACTGGATCACTTCGCCGCGCCGGTTCATGCAGAAATCGATATCGATATCGGGCATGCTGATGCGCTCCGGATTCAGGAAGCGCTCGAACAGCAGCCCATACTGCAGCGGATCGATATCGGTGATCGACATCGAGTAGCCCACCAGACTTCCCGCCGCCGAGCCGCGCCCCGGGCCCACCGGAATGCTCTTCGATTTGGCGTACCGGATGAAGTCCCAGACAATCAGGAAATAGCCCGAGAACTTCATCTTCTGGATCATCGAGATCTCGAATTCCAGGCGCTCGACGTATTCCGCCAGATCATGCTTCAGCCAGCCCGACGCGCGCAAAGCTTCGAGCCGCGGCCGCCGCCGTTCGAATCCCTGACGAGCCACATATGCGAAATAGGAATCCGCCGTGTAGCTCTCCGGAATATCGAAACGCGGGAACGGATCTTTAACCTTCTCGAGCTTCACCTCGCAGCGCTGCGCGATCTCCCACGGCCGATTCACCGCATCTTCCAGTTCGCCGAACAGCGCCATCATCTCGTCGCGCATTTTCAGATAGAAATCCGGATGGTCCCAGTGCATGCGATGGGGATCGTTGATCGTCTTCCCGGTCGAAATGCACATCAGGATCTCGTGCGCGCGCGCGTCCTCTTTATGGAGGTAATGCGAATCGTTCGTCACCACCAGCGGGATGCCGGTATCCATTGATAGCCGATTCACCTGTGGAGTGAGCCGCTTGTCCTGCTCGAGTCCGTGATCCTGAATTTCAAGAAAGAAATTATCCTTGCCGAACATCTCGCGATAGCTGTATGCCAGCCGCCGCGCATCTTCGTATCGGTCCGCGAGGATGGTTTCGTTGAGATCGCCGCGCAGGCACGCCGAGAGGCAGATCAGGCCCTTCGAATGCGAGGCCAGCAGCTCTTTATCGATGCGAGGCTTATAGTAAAAGCCTTCGAGATAAGCTGTCGACACCAGATCGATCAGATTCCGGTAGCCTTCCTGGTTCTCGCACAGCAGCACCAGATGGTTATAGCGGTCGGTATCGGAGCGCGTCTTATGCCCCTGCCCCGATACGTAAACTTCGCACCCGAGCACCGGGTGGATCCCGTTGGCCTTGGCCGCATTGTAGAACTGCACCGCGCCGAAAAGGTTGCCATGATCAGTCATCCCGACCGCCGGCATCTTCTGTTCCGCGCAAAGTTTCATGAGCTGATCGATTTCGCAGGCGCCATCGAGCAGCGAATAATCCGTGTGGTTGTGGAGGTGAACGAATGGGGTGTCTGCCATGTGACGATACGGCGGGGGAGTACTTTTATTTTAGCTGAGTGTCGCCGTTGGCGCTCGAAGGCTAAAGCTTTGGGAGAATCGGGCCGATATACCTTTCGTAAGGGCTCGCATTCAAGGCGCAGATTCAACCTCATGACGGCAGGTGCGCGCATATTGACGGACACAGGATACTCCCTGACCCGCTTGCTGGCACTGGCCGGGATCGGTCTGGCCGCCATCTTCTTCGCCTGCGCCCGCGCCCGCGACCGCCGTCATATGTGCCGGGAGCAGGGGTTGAAAAACGCCGTTCGACAGCGCACGGAGGAACTGGAAATCGAGCGCATCCGGGAAAAGGAGCGCAATCGCATTCTCGAGCTTCTTGTGTCCAATGAGTATCTGGAGAAGGTCCTGGATAAAGTGGTTCAGCTCCTTGAAAATGAGGTCGGGGGATCGTATTGCCTCATCCTGCTTAGGAAGTCCGATGGATGGCATCTCGGCACGACCCCCGGAAGCGCCGCGGCGGCAGGTTTTCCCAGGGATTGGAGGGCCGCTCTTGCCTCGCCCCATTCCGTGCCCTTTGAGGTCTGGAAACAGCCGTGTGAATTCCTCGCGCCGGAGCTCGATCCCGCCTGGGGAATCTTCACGAACTGCCTTACGGTATGTCCGCCTGCCGCCATCCGCACGCACCCGATCGGAAGCCCGGATTTGCCGCTCGGCGCCATTCTGCTCTTTGACAAGCCGCCAACACCAACGCCCCGAACTCACTGGCGAAGTGCCGACGCATCGGGTCCGGGCAAGGCAGGGCCGGACAAGACCAGTGGCGACATCGCAGGAATCCTCGAGTCGGCAGCCCGTCTGGCCCGGGTTGCCATCGAGCACAGCCATTTTTACGACGACTTGCAGTTTCAAGCCCACCACGACGCCCTGACAGGGCTGGCCAATCGGGCCCTCTTTGAAGATCGATTGACCGCTGCGCTGAGCGAGGCGAGGGAACTCAGTCAGACGCTTGCCCTCCTGTTCGTCGATCTGGATCGCTTCAAGCAGATCAACGACACCATCAGTCATCGCGCCGGGGATATATTTCTAACCGAAATTGCCGGACGGCTCAGGAGGGCGGTGCGGCCTGGCGACACAGTGGCGCGCATTGGCGGCGACGAATTCAATATTCTGATTACCAATATCGGCAGTCAGTCGGACGCGGAAGAGATTGCCGGTCGTGTCCTCGACGCCATGGGCCAGCCGATGATCGTCGATGGCCACAGCGTGGCAGGCTCCGCCAGCATAGGCGTTGCCATGTTTCCCGAAGACGGTATCGAGGCTGAGGATCTGCGGCGGGAGGCGGATGCGGCAATGTACTGCGCCAAGGGCCTTGGGGGAAACCGCGTGCAATCGTTCGGTGCGCGGAATCAGACGCTCGACCGCGTCCGCATGGACAGGGAATTGCGCGTCGCTCTAAGCGACCGGACATTTGCCGTTCATTATCAGCCCAAAGTAGCCGCGGACGGACATTTTGGCGGCCTCGAAGCTCTTCTTCGTCTCGACCACCCACAGTATGGGCCAATAGGTCCCGCGCAATTTATTCCGGTTGCCGAGGAGTCGGGACTGATCGTCCCGCTCGGCGCGTGGATACTCGATGAAGTTTGCCGGCAGATGGCGGATTGGCGGGCCTGCGGCATGGGCCAGATCTCCGTTGCCGTAAATGTTTCCTCCGTGCAGATTTGCCGCCCGGACTTCGCCCGAATCGTACAGGATTGTCTCGTCCGCCACGGTATTTCCCCGTGGAGCATCGAGCTGGAACTGACGGAGAGCCTGCTCATCAGCGGCGCCGAAGAGCCGCAGCGCCAGATGCGGCAGCTCCGTGCGTTGGGGATCCGCTTTTCGATCGACGACTTCGGAACCGGATACTCTTCGCTGAGCTACCTCCACCGGCTCCAGGTGGACGCCATCAAGCTCGACCGGTCGTTTGTGCAGTCGATTGATACCGACCCGGCAGCCCGGCGTCTTGTGCAGGCGATGATCGGCGTTGCCGAGAGTTTGGGGTTAAACGTGATCGCCGAAGGGGTCGAAACGGAAGCGCAGCGCGCGGCGCTCATCGCCGCCGGATGTCCCATGATGCAGGGCTTCCTGTTCTCCCGCCCGCGGCCCGCTGCCGAGCTGGAGGACTACCTCCGTGGCAGCACGTCCAATCCGGACGACCTGCTTCGGATCGGTAGCAGGGCCGCAAACGGCGTCACCTCCGCCGCGATGCCGTTTACGGTGTAAAATACCCTTTTGCGTTCCCCGCAGAATGCAACTGTCCTGATCACCGGCGCCGGGCGCGGAATCGGCAAGCGCCTGGCTATAGGTTTCGCTCACGCTGGTGCCCGTGTTGGTCTGCTCGGCCGATCCCAGGGCGAACTCGACGTCACCAAACTGGAAATCGAACACGCCGGTGGAACGGCGCTTCGCTTTCGCGCCGATGTCTGCAATTTTGACGAACTGTCCGCCGCTGTCGATCGCATGACCGCGGCCTGGGGTGGAGTCCATACGCTGATAGCCAATGCCGCCGTGCAGGGTCCGGTCGGTCCTTTCGTCGAACAGCGCCCACGCGACTGGCATGAGGTCCTTGGTACCAACGTGCTCGGCGTTTTGAATTCCTGCCGCGCCGTTCTCCCTCAGATGATTCAGCGGCGGCACGGCAAGATCCTCGTGGTCTCCGGCGCGGGCGCGACCAATCCCCGTCCCAACTTCGCCGCTTTTGCCGCCGGCAAAGCCGCCGTCGCGCGCTTCGTCGAAAGTCTGGCCGAAGAGGTGCGGGATCACAACGTTCAGATCAACTCTATTTCGCCGGGCGAAGTGTACACCAGCATGACGGACGAGATCCTCGAAGCGGGAGCGCGCGCCGGCGCCCACGAAATTGAGGTTGCCGAACATGTGCGGCTCACCGGCGGCACTTCGGCCGATAAACAGATTCAACTCGCCCTGTTCCTGGCCTCGGAACGTTCTAACCACGTCACCGGCAAGCTGATTCACGTGCAGGACGACTGGAAGAAACTCGAGCACGAAAACGGGCGTCCCGACGCCTATACGCTGCGCCGTCATCTGAAGTGAGCCTCGCTACAATTGCTTTAGATGCGTGCCCGGCTCGTGGTCCTGTTTTCATTCCTTTTCTCCGCCGCCCCGCTCTTCGCGTGGGGTTGCGAAGGCCACCAGATCCTCGCCCTCATCGCGCACGCCCACCTCACCCCGGCGGTCGCCGCCGCGGTCGACCTTCTGTTGACCCGCAATCCCATCGATCCCGCGCTCAAGCGCTTCTGCCGGGATCGCTCCGCCAATCTCATGGCCGATGCCTCCACCTGGGCCGACGACGTGAAGTACACGGAAGAAAAGACCGCCGCCTGGCATTACATCGACATCCCGCTGACCGTTCCCCCGACCAATAACTCCGGCACCAGCCTCGCGCCCTGGTGTCCCCCCATCGGCCCCTCTGTGGACGGTAAAGACCGTCCCGGCTGCATCACCAACGCTCTCGAATACGAGCTTTCGATCCTGCGCGACAAGAGCCGTTCCGATGCCGAGCGCGCCAAAGCGTTACGCTACGTCATCCATCTGGTCGGCGACATTCACCAGCCGCTCCACGATTCGAATAACAACGACGATGGCGGGAATTGCACGGCCCTGCATTTCTTCGCCGAAGCGGCTCCCGTCAAATTACACGCCATCTGGGATTACAGGCTCATTCAACACGACATCGCGATTCGGCACGTCACCGAGGACCGGTACGCACAGTCGCTCGACAGGGACTTCACCTCCCGTACACTCAACCCCGTCGACTGGGCCTGGGAGGGTCACCAATTGGCTGTCAGCATCGCCTACGGCGATCTCAGGCCCCCGATTCCCTTCGAAATTCGCGATTCGCACGCCGACTGCCCAGTGGAGACGGACAAGGTCGAGGCCCTTCACATCACAGTCGGCCAGCCTTACTTCGAACAAACCATCCCCGTGATTGACGGGCAGCTGGATAAAGCCGGCTATCGGCTGGCCGCCTTGCTCAACCAGATCGTCTGGTAGCGCCTCACCATATCTTCTTCAGAAGAGCCTTAGCTTCCTTGAACTGCGGAAACTGCTTCTCATGCGCCTTGAACTCCGGCGTGTGCACGCACCGGCGCGCGCCGGTGTGGTCCACCGGATAGTGCAGGTGCAGCATCTCATGGAACATTACGTACTCGAGCGCCAGCCGGGGCGCCCGTGGATCGTCGAAGATCCGGCTGATCATGATCACGTTGTGCGACGGATCGAAGTGCCCCAGGCGCGTCCGCGAACGAACGTGGCTCCAGCCCAGGCCCGGCCGGGCCATCATGCCGCCGAAGTGCTTCCCGTTGAGGTCTTCAAAGATTTCCTCCAGGTTATGCACCGTGCCCTGGGAACCCAGATGAACCTTGCGTCCCCGTGCCTGCCGCACCAGGCTGATGCGCCGCCGCATATCCCGGCGATTCAGATACAACCGGTACCGATGGCCGTACTGCCGGGCCACGGGTTTCCGGTAAAGTTTCCCCAGCAGGATATGCGCCAGAGCTTCGGTTACCGGCGCCGGCGCGCCCTCCAGCAGATCCGTGATCCGAACCGTTATGGCGCCGTTCTCCAGCCGCACATGGCTGTCCGCATTGGCGAATTGTTTATACTCCACCCGGATCGGCGGAACCGGAGCGCGCGGCCGCAGCTCGCGATGAACGCGCACGAAAATATCCTCCGGCGTCTCGAAAAAGAGGGCGCTCGCCACATTCACCGGCGCGAGAAAACTCTCCGGCGCATTGCCTCCGTCTACCATAAGATAAGATTACCGATTCGGCTCCGCCGATAAACCCGTCCTAACAAAAAAACGATGGCCTCTACCAGAGCTAAAATCACTGCGCTCGGGTGTTACGTTCCGCCCCGCGTCCTTACCAATGCCGATCTCGAACGCCTCGTCGAGACCAACGACGAGTGGATACTCACCCGCACCGGTATTTCCGAACGCCATATCGCGGATCCCGAAATTGCCACTTCGGATCTGGCCACCTGCGCCGCCAAAATCGCGCTCCGGCAGCGCGGCATCGAAGCCTCCGAGATTGATCTTATTATCGTCTGCACGGTGACGCCCGACATGCTGTTCCCTTCCACCGTATGCCTGGTGCAGAAGAATCTGGGGGCGTCCAAAGCCTGGGGGTTCGATCTCATCGCCGCCTGCAGCGGCTTCGTCTATGGGCTCAACACCGCCACCAGCTTTATCGGCGCGGGCATGTATAAGAAGGTGCTGGTGATCGGCGCCGACACCATGAGCCGCATTCTCAACTACGAAGACCGCACCACCTGCGTCCTCTTTGGCGACGGCGCGGGAGCCATGCTCGTGGAGCCTGTCGCGGAGGGTGAGGGCGATCTCGGATTTATCGATTTCTACGGCGAGGTGGACGGTACTGGAGCCCCCTATCTCAGCATGCCGGCGGGCGGAAGCCGTCATCCCGCAAGCGCCGAAACGGTCGAGAACAAGATGCACTACGTCCATCAGGAGGGCCAGCAGGTTTTCAAATACGCGGTGACGAAAATGCATGAAGTGTCGACGGCGCTGCTGGCGCGCAACGGCCTGACGCCCGCCGACCTCGACATTCTCATCCCTCACCAGGCCAACAAGCGCATCATCACTGCGACCGCCGAGAAACTGGGCCTGCCTCCGGAAAAAGTGATGACCAACATTAATAAATACGGCAACACTACCGCCGGCACCATCCCGCTCGCAACCCGCGATGCCCTCCTGCAGCGCAGGCTGAAGAAAGGCGATCTGGTCCTCTACGCCGCCGTCGGAGCGGGTTATACGGTTGGAGCCAGCCTCTGGCGCTGGGCCTACTAACCGCTCCCATCCGGGCTCGGCACTGGAAGAAGATGGGCTTGAACCATGACTTCGAACTTCCGAAAGCTGCCGCCCAAGCCGACGTCAGGATTCGCCCTGGCCAGCCTCATCTCCGAAAAAACTGGCGAAAATTGGGCAACGAAGCAAACTCGCCCCTACACGAACCCTATATATTGTGGTCAATCGAACCGACCTACATTATAGAGTACTATTGCTACTTTACTTTTGCCCGAATCGACGGTAGTATGGGTCTGCTCTCCCCCGAGCGTCAGAAGGTATGAGGTAACGCAGTGCTGAAGCTGAGGAAAGTTGAACTACAGGGTTTCAAGTCGTTCTGCGATCGGACAGAGCTCCGGTTTAACGGGGGTGGGATTGCGGCGGTCGTCGGGCCCAACGGGTGCGGCAAGTCGAATCTGAGCGACGCCATCAGCTGGGTGCTGGGCGAGCAATCCGCCCGCAGCCTCCGGGGCGCCCGCATGGAAGACGTGATTTTCGCCGGCACCAAATCCCGCAAGGCGCTGGGGATGGCCTCGGTCACGATGGTGCTGGTGGACCCCCTGGCGCAGCATGCGCCTTTGCTCGCGACTGCCGCGCCCGAAGACGCGCCCGAGGCGGCCAAAGTTCATGAAATCCACTCTGCCAGCGGCCATTCCATCATCCATCACCCCGGTTCGAAACCTGGTGAAATTACCATCACGCGGCGGCTTTTTCGCTCCGGCGAGAGCGAATATCTGATCGACGGCCGCCAGGCGCGCCTGCGCGACATTCAGGATATCTTCATGGGCAGCGGTCTGGGCCCCGAGAGCTACGCCATCATCGAGCAGGGGCGCATCGGGCAGATCCTTTCCTCGAAGCCGCAGGACCGGCGCGCCGTCATCGAGGAAGCCGCGGGAATCACCAAATACAAGAGCCGCCGGCGTCTCGCGGAAGCCAAGCTCGAGAGCTCCCGGCAGAATCTCTCGCGCGTTTTCGACATTCTGGAGGAAGTTACGCGTCAGGTTAATTCGCTGAAGCGCCAAGCTTCCAAAGCCAAGCGTTACCAGGAGCTGAAGGGCGAGTTGGAAGGGCAGCTGCGGACGGTGCTGGCAGGCCGCTTCGTCACTTTGAATGCGGAGGCGGAGCGGACGGCGGCGGCACTGGAAGCGGCATCTGCGGAACTTAGGGACGCCACGGTGCAGGCGGCCGATCGGGATTCCGCGCGTCAGAAAGCGCAGGAGGTTTTCTACGGCCTTGAAGCGCAACTGACCGAAGCGCGCCGCCAGCTTGCCGAAATGAACGTCGAGGCCGAGCGCGCAAAAGGCCGGCTCGAATCGCAGGTACGGGAAACCGCCTCAATCGAGCAGCGCATGGCGCGCGCCGAGCAGGAAACCGGCGAACTGGGAGGCCGGCTCGCCCACAACGATACCGAGCGCGCGGCGCTGGTTCAGTCCGTCACCGGGCTCGAGACCGAAATGCAGGAGGTGCGTTCCGGGTTGATGGAAAAGAACCGCGTGCGCGACGAGATCCAGGGGCGTGTCCGCGAGGCCGAGCGCGTTATCGAGTCGTCCCGCGCGCTGATTCTTCGGCTGCTGGGCGAAGCGTCTGCCATCAGGAATCAGCTGGCGCAGGCCGATACGTATCTGGCGGGGATCGAACGCGAGCGCAGCCGCGTGCAGAAGGAAGACGAGAGCGCAGCGGCCGAGATTGCGCGGCTCGCTGCTCTGAAGCAACAACTTTCCGAAAGCTCGGTGCAGCGCCAACTCGAGATCCGCACCGTGGCCGGCGATCGCCGCCAGACTGAAGAAAGCCTCGCCGGCAAGCGGCAGGAGTCGGCCGAACTGCGCCAGCAGATGGATCAGTTGCGCGCCGAGTGTTCCCGCCTGCGCGCCAAACGGGAATCGATCGAGAACATTCTTTCGCACCACACTTACACCACGGAGTCGACCAAGAAACTCCTGGCGGCCATCGAAAACGGCCGCGCCGGCGAGTTTCGCCCCGAAGGCGTGCTGGCGGATTTTGTGGAAGTCGACCCGGCATGGGAGCGCGCGGCGGAAGAGTTCCTGCACGATGAACTGGAATACGTGGTGGTCGAGGATTGGTCGCAGGCCGAGCGCAGCATGAATCTGCTTCGAAGTGAACTGGAAGGCCGCGCCACGTTTCTTGTGGAACAGGCGCTGCCGCCTGTTCAAGCCGAGGGCAGCGAAGATCCAATCGGGCTGCGGCGTCTTACCGAGTTCGTAAACTTCACCAATGGCCTCTCGGGCCAGACGCGCAATCTATTGCCACGACTGGCCGGATGCTATCTGGCGAACGATCGCGACGAGGCGCGCGCCATGGCGGATGCGCATCCCGACCGCTTTTTCCTCCTTGCGGACGGCCAGTGCTATCACGGGCGCATGCTCACCGGAGGCCGTAAGAAGTCGAGCGGTCCGCTTGTTCTGAAGCGTGAGTTGCGCGAGTATGCGGCACAATTGCAGGAGCAGGAGCGCCTGCTCGACGAAAAGACGACGGAACTCGAGGGCTTGCAGCGCGAGACTTCCACTCTCGAAGCGGAACTCGAACGGCTTCGGCAATTGCAGCAGGCGCGCGAGAAAGACGCGGTCTCTCTCGATCACGATCTGCGCCGTGCCACCGAAGAGATCCATCGCGCCAATTCCCGCATCTCGGTGGCGCGCCTGGAACTGGAGCGTTTGAAGCGCGAAGAAGAGCGGGCGCATGAGAAGCGCGCGCAGAATCAGCTGGCCGTGGAGCGGAAGGATACCGAACGCAGCGATCGCGAGCAGGCGCTCGAAGCCATGCGCGAACAGCTTGATGCGGCTCAATCCGACGCGCAGCGGATCGGCGAAGAGCATGCCGTGCTGCGCGCCAGACTGGCCGCCCTCGAAGAGCGCCATCGCGGGGAACGGGCCGTTCTTGCACGGCTCGAGAATCAGTTCCGCGAGATGTCGAACCGGCGCCAGGAGATCACTTCCGAAGTGCAGCGCTGGGGGGAGAACCGGGCGCACATTCTCAACGAGAATATCGGTCTCGATCGGAAGTTGACCAGCCTCACCGAGCAGATCGCCGAAGCCGAGCGAAGCGTGCTCGAAATGGCCGAGCAGGAAGCTCTCGAGCGCGCCGCACTGGCGGAAATCGACGAGGTTCTGCGCGACCTGCGCACGCGCATCGAAGACGGTCACGCGCGCCGCTCCGGGATTGAAGTGGATCTGACGCGCCGCCAGTCCGAGTTGCAATTCCTCGACGAAACCAGCCGCAAGGAACTCAACGTCGCGGTAGCCGAACTGGAGACTCCGGCCGACACTTCGTTCGAGGTGTTGCAGGCCGCCGAGCAGGCTTACCAGGAAACCAGGACGAAGATCGAAAACCTGGGGGCCGTTAATCCTACGGCTTACGAAGAGCATCGGGAAGCGCAACTGCGCATGGACTTTTTGAGCGCCCAGCGCCAGGATCTGCTCGATTCGATCCGCGACACTGAGAAGGCCATTCACGAAATCGACGAGTTCTCGAAGAACCGTTTTTCCGAAGCCTTCAAGGCGGTCAACGAGAATTTCAAACAGTGCTTCCAGACGCTGTTCGGCGGAGGCACGGGCGAGATGCGCCTCACCGATGAATCCAACGTCAACGAGAGCGGGATCGACATCATCGCGTCGCCACCGGGCAAGAAGCTGCAGAACGTGCTGCTGCTTTCGGGTGGCGAGAAGGCGCTGACCGCCCTCAGTCTGCTGATGGCGATCTTCAAGTATCAGCCGAGCCCGTTCTGCGTGCTCGACGAGGTGGATGCGCCGCTCGACGAAGCCAACATCGGGCGTCTGATGCGCCTGCTGGCGGAGATGTCGGTGGACACGCAGTTCATCGTGATCACGCACTCGAAAAAGACCATGGAATCCGCCCAGGCGATGTACGGCGTAACGATGCAGGAAGCGGGCGTCTCGAAACTGGTTTCGGTAAAGTTCCACCACAACGAGCACAGCGCCGACGCCGCCGCTTAAAGGGTGTCTCAGCCGGGCGACTTCGACTCTTCGTACAAATCAAGGACCTCACGCGCCGTCCTGGCCCAGCTGAAGCTGGCGGCCTGCTTGCGGCCTTTTACGATCAGGTCTGCGCGCAGTTCATCGTTCAGCAGGACCTCGGTAATTCCGCGCGCGATATCGAAAACGTTCTCCGGATTGACCAGCATGGCCGCGCCGCCCACCACTTCCGGCAGCGAACTGACCGCCGAGGCGATCACCGGCGTGCCCGAGGCCATCGCTTCGAGGGGCGGTAATCCAAAGCCTTCGTAGAGCGACGGAAATACGAAGGCGGTCGCCAGTTCATGGAAAATGCGCAGTGTATCGAACGGGATGAAGCCGAGGAAGCGGACGCAGTGCTCCACGCGGCTGTGGATCACCGCGCGCCGGACATCGGGGTGGCGCGAGATCTCGTCCCCGATGATGATCAGCCGCAGATCCTTGTAGTTGTGGTGAGATTCGAGCGAGGCGCGCGCCACGGCGAACGCTTCGATCAGCCTCGGGAGATTCTTTTGCGGGCGAATCGAGCCGGCGTAGAGCAGAAATGGGTAGCGGATCTGATAGCGCTCGAGAATGCGATGTCGCTCACGGGCACTGGCGTCGGGTCCGGCCGCGCGAGCGTCGGAAGGCAGACGGTGTTCCATGAACTGAGGATCGGGGGCGTTGTAAATGAGGCGGATGCGCTGCGCTGCGGACGGCACCAGATTGGTCACATCGCGCTGGGTCGCTCCGGAGACGGCGATGATCCGATCCGCCCGCTCGAGGCCGCGCCGCAGCCGGAAGACCCGGGCCGCATGCAGCATTCCCGAGGCCTCGTCGAAGAACATGCTGCTGAGATCGTGGATGGTGACCAGATACGGCTTCGGCATCAGCAGAGGCACGCGGTGAAACGGGATGTGCGTGATGTCGGGACGAATCTTACGCAGCAGCCGCGGAAGATCCACGTGATCGAGCCTCGAAGAGTCGCGCCGGTTGTAGATCACGGTGCTGAAGTTTTTCGGCAGCGCGGAGAACTGAGGCTGGTCTTCGTGGCAGCAAATGAGGTGGTAGCGGTGCTCGCCGCCGATCAGGGACAGGGCATGAAGCAGATTGCGGATGTAGGTGCCGACCCCGAAGTCGCGTATGCGCCGAACGTCAACCGCGATCTTCACGGGGTCAGCGCTTCCATTCGTAAAGCGGAAAGCGCGAGGTGAGAGCTTCTACGCGATTGCGTACGCCGGCGATGGCCGTCTCGGAGGCGCCATCCCCGACGCCGTTGAGAACTGCCGCAATGCATGCTGCGACCTCGCCCATCTCCTCGACGCCGAAGCCGCGCGTGGTCACGGCGGGGCTGCCCAGGCGGATGCCGCTTGGATTGAGCGGAGGATTCACGTCGAATGGAATGGCATTCTTGTTGACCGTGATGCGCGCCCGGTCGAGAGCGGCTTCGGCCTCCTTGCCGCGCACGCCCTTCGAGAAGACGTCGACCAGCAGCAGATGCGTATCGGTGCCGCCGGAGACGACGTGGAAGCCTTCGCCAATCATGCCCGCGGCGAGCGCCTGCGCGTTCGCGATGACTTGCCTCTGGTACGTGACAAACTCCGGCTGCAGAGCTTCGAGGAAGCAAACGGCTTTGGCGGCGATCACGTGCACGAGCGGGCCCCCCTGGATGCCGGGAAACAGGCTCTTATCGATGGCCGGCCCGTACTTCTCGCGCGCGAGGATGATGCCGGCGCGCGGTCCGCGCAGGGTCTTGTGTGTGGTCGAAGTGACGATGTCGGCGTATTCGCAGGGATTGGGATGCAGGCCCGCGGCGACCAGTCCCGAAAAGTGGGCCATGTCGACGAGGAAAATCGCGCCCACGGAATCGGCGATTTCGCGGAACTTCTTGAAATCCCAGGTGCAGGGATAGGCGCTGCCGCCCGCAATAATCATCTTCGGCTTATGTTCGTCGGCCAAGCGGGCTACGTTATCGAAGTCGACGGTTTCGGTCTCGCGGCCAACCTGGTAGCCGACCACGTGATAAGTCTTGCCGGAGAAATTCAGCTTGTGCCCGTGCGTCAGGTGCCCACCATGGGCGAGATCGAGCCCCATGATGGTATCGCCCGGCTGAATTACGGCGGAATAGGCGGCCTGATTGGCCTGCGAACCGGAGTGCGGCTGTACGTTGACGTACTCGGCGCCAAAGAGTTTCTTCGCGCGCTCGCGGGCCAGGTTCTCTACCTCATCGGTAATTTCGCAGCCGCCGTAATAGCGCCGGCCGGGATAGCCTTCCGCATATTTGTTGGTGAAAACGCTGCCGGTGGCTTCGAGAACCGCCTCGGATGTAAAATTCTCGCTGGCGATCAGTTCGAGCTGGCCATTCTGCCGCTCCGCCTCCTTGAGGATCAACCGATGGATGGCGGGATCGACTTCGGCGAGGGGACGAGCCATGGGATTGTTCATATAAGGGGAAACCGATTTTATCATTCGGGCAGGTTACTCTCAGAGAGGAACTTTGGAGCGTGGAAACGCAATACGGAACGGGGCCGTACGTCAGAATAGTGAAACTTATGCGATTGGCAACGGCAATCTTAATATTTTCCGTAGCAGCGGCTTTGCCGGCGGTGGCGCAGACGCCCGTGGCGGACAGCAGCGGCAACGGGATGTTAAGCGGAACTTATTATTTCCGGGATGTGGTTTACGGGCTATCCGACAGCAGCGGCGATCTGGCTGTAGCGGGAGTCGCCTATGGCAATATCACGTTCAGCGGAAGCGGCACCTGGACCATTTCGAGCGCGATGGAGCTGGACACCGAAAGCGGTGCCACTAAGCCCGGGGCCTTTACGGGATCGGGAACCTATGCGATCGGAGCCAGCGGTTATGGTTACATGACCGACCCGCTTATAGGAAGTTCGTTCAAGGTCTACGGCACGGTGGTCAACGGCATCTTTGTCGGCAGTATCACCGAAAACACTCAATACATCAACTTTTTCGTAGCCGCCCAGGTTGCTTCGCCGCTGGCCACGAACTCGTCGTTCCAGGGAACGTATTCGATGGCCGGCTTCTATCCGGCCGGGACGGCATCGCAGATAGCGGACGCTTCCTTCACGTTGAATCCGAACGGCGCCGGCAGCCTCGGATCTTTCAGCGTCACAGGCTACACCGTGGGCGGGTCCACCTACACCCAGAATCTGACCAACATCAAATACGCATTCAGCAACGGCGGCGCCAACCTCGAGTTCCCCAGCACCACTTCCTCGAGCGCCTACTTTTATTTCGAGAACGAATATTTGTATATCTCGGCGGACGGCAACTTTGTATTCGGGGGAGATCCGGACGGCTACGATTTTTTTGTGGGAGTCAAATCCTCGCCCGCCGCAACGCAGAATTTCGGCGGCCTTTATTATCAGGCCGGTATCGACGATGACGGCGGCGAGCTCGACGGCTACTGGGGCGCGCTGAATGCCGCACCAGGCGGCAACATCATCAGTCATCAGCGCTTTTTCGACGGGTTGTACGGGACCTACAGCTACACTTCGGCCGACACCTACCCGGCCGGTACAAACGGGTCTTATACCGATCCGGCGGGGACCGCCCAATACACATTCAGCCCCGACGGAGCTGTTCGCATTGGTTACGGTCTGAGCCCCACGCTGGGAATCAGCGTGGCCCTGACTGCGCCCGTACTGTCAGGCTCCGGCGTGTTTCTCAATCCGCAAGGCGTAGTCGACGCCGCCAACGAAGCGCCGTTCACCGCCGGCGTTTCTCCGGGTGAGTTCGTCACGCTTTACGGGACGAACCTTGCCCCGAGCTTGCAGGTCAATACCTCATTTCCCACCACGCTGAACGGCGTGCAGGTGCTGGTGGACGGAATTCCGGCGCCCCTGTATTACGTGAGTCCCACGCAAATCGCGATGATCGTGCCCTATAGCGCCAACACGTTTACGCTGGCGCGATTCCAGGTCGTGAACAACGGCAGTACGTCGAACAGCGTGATTGAGAACGTGAACCTGACCACGCCCGGCGTTTTCACTTTCTCCGCCAATGGGCTGGGCGACGGAGCCATCGAACATGCGGACGGATCCTTGGTAACGGAGTCTGATCCCGCCCAGCTTGGTGAAACGGTGGCAGCGTACATGTCGGGTCTGGGAGCCGTGTTTCCGCCGGTGACGGCGGGCACAATCGCTCCGGCCAGCCCGCTCAGCTTCACGACCAACACGATCGCGGGCTACATCGACGGCACCGCGGCGACGGTCTACAACGGCGAGGGTATTCTTGCGCCCTATCTGACGGGCTTGTACCAGGTCAACATCACGATTCCGACGACCGTCAGCCCGGGCGACCTTCCCTTCGAAATCGTGGGACCGGATTCCGACACCATCGAGGCGACTATTCCCGTAGGCGGGGCCACGGCAGCGGAACGTCAGGCCGCCCAACCGCGGGCCCACCGGCCCTCAAGGAAGTCGTCGACGCCGTTCGTAGCACCACCTGCTCCATGCTTTGTCACGAACAAGACTTGCCAGTCTACGCTCTGATAAGAATTCTTCGTGGCGAGCGAATCTCAACTGCGGCGGGGACGGATCTCAAAGTTCACGCCTTCCTGCGCCTGAAGACGAGCGAGGACGCCAAACAGATTTCTGGCCGAAGGGTTGCCTTTAGGCCCAAACATCCTCATCAGGCTGTTGGCCGGGATGGATGTCGCCTCTTCCAGTTGCCGAAAGCCGACCGTAGCGTTGATATAGTTGCGCAGAATAGCGCGGCCCGTCTTCTCGTCTCCCGAGATCATGAGTTCGATTGCTTCACGAAGCAACGCCTGACGGAATTTCGGTTCCTGCCGGGCGCGTTCGCGGATCGTTTCGCGAAAATCTTTGGTCAGCGCCATGGTGTTTTTTCCTGCGTCTTCCTGTTCCGGTAGTCTTGCCAATTGGCTTTTGACTGGCGGATGTCTTCCAGCCGGCGCTTCTTCGTACCGCCGGCGAGCAGGACAGCCAGCCGCTCGCCGTCCCGGCCAAAATAAATGCGGTAGCCGGGGCCAAAATTAACCCCTGTATTCGAGAATGCCGTTACCGACCGATTTGACGTTTGGACAGGCTGCCATCCGCCATTGGCTCCAGCGCCGTCGCGACTTTCGCCGCGGCTTGAACGTTGAGTCGACGCAGCCACCTGGTAAAAGGACTCCGGCCCGCGGCGTCGATGTATTCCTGAACGTCGAGCACGATGTGATGATAACATATACGTTATTATCGGAAACGACTTGGCGGTGTTACCGTTCGTGGAGATCTTCGAGGTGGGTGTAGCCACCAATCAAGCCGGTGGGTCCGCACTCGGCCCCTACCGGTGCGATTGCCATCGAGAATACGCATAACATGGCTGGCGGGCGGGTTTGTCCGCAATCGGTGATCGATGAGATAAGCGATCGCGCGCATGAGCGAGGCATTCCGGTGCATATGGATGGCGCCCGAGTATTTAACGCGGCGGCGGCGGTGGGGCGTCCGGTGTGTGAGATTGTCGCCGGGGTCGATACCGTGATGTTTTGTCTGTCGAAGGCATTGGGCGCGCCGGTTGGATCGATGCTGGCGGGACCGCGTGAGTTGATCGATAAGGGCGGTTGTTGCGAAAGCGTCTGGGCGGCGGCATGCGGCAGGTGGGCGTTCTGGCCGCCGCGGGGCTGATCGCGCTGGAAGAAAGTCCACGCCGCTTGACGATAGATCATGCTAATGCCCGGTACATTGCCGATAGATTGCGGGAGATAGAGGATTAGTGTGTTCCCCGTGGAAACTAACATTGTGATTTTCGATGTTAGTGGAACGGGACGATCTCCCCGCGATATCGGTTCGGCTTTGAAGGCTCGGGGAGCTCTGGTGAACGGGTTTACCGATAAGCTGATGCGCGCTGTAACTCACTATGACGTCACGCGGGATGGATGCGCCGCAGCGATGGACGCTTTGCAGGATCTGATCAATGCGTAGACAGAAGTGCCCGCAGATTAGCGTCGACGTCGTCCCGGTCTACTAATCCCCCTCGATACGCCGCTGCCAGACGTCCTTGCTGGTCGATTATGAAGGTGTCGGGCATATTTCCGATTCCGTATCGCTTCGCTGTCGAGCTGTTCCCGAGGACCATTCGGTACGGAACCTGGTTTGAATCGAGAAACGGTTTAACAACCTTCCACCCGTCATCGTCCAGTGAGACTCCCACGACGGCCAGGCCCTTCGCGCCATATGTTCTTTGAAATTCCGAGAACAGGGGCAGTTCCTGCTTGCAACCCCCGCACCACGTGGCCCAGAAATCAAGCAGAACGACCTTGCCTCGGTAGTTCGCGAGCTTCACTATCCTGCCGGACGCATCTTTCAGGGCGAAACCGGGAGCGGGCTTCCGCTCTGCCGGCGACAACAGTACCGATCGGAGTGTCGTTTGATCGGCGGCGGCCACCAAACTGACCAGCGCGAAAAACAGCAAAGCAGCTTTCATGGATTGTTTGCTCCTTTCCGATGAGTTCGGCGTACCAGGCCGGCCGCGAGCAAGTAACCGATCGGCCAACAGACTGCGAGCGACAAGAGTTGCATTTGCCAACTGGCCCGATTTGGCCACACAAACCAAATTCGCGGGGCAATCGCCGCAACAATCGCCGCGGCCCATAAACTCCCACGGACGACTCGGCCCGCGTCCTGGCGCGTTCCCAGGTACATTCCCCAGACAGAAGGCAGAATGACCAGGGCTAACAGAAAAATCAGCGGCAGCGCGGCCGAGTAGAAGGCGAGCGAAAAGAATCCGCCGTTGACGTCATAGTTATAGTGGCGGCTCACCGGCGGCCTGCCAAGATACAACAACACGAAACAGAACACAGCGCCATCGATCCCGACAGTGCGGCGTGCGAGATACGCGAGTATAAAGCCATTACACCAGGCCCACAAAACAAGCAGAAGCGACCGAGACAACAGAAGTGCGATGTCACGTTGCAGCGTTAGCCCCAGTTGCGTGAGTACCGCCGGATCCATATCACTGTAGTTCCGCATAACCCAGAGACGCAGATCATAACTTCCAATAAGCGAATGCGAATACACGCTCAGAAGCAGACCGGTTGGTCCCACCAATCCAATCAACGTGAGCCACGGCCGCCAGCCTTTCCATAAAGCCGCCTGACGCCTGAGGATCAGGCCGGAGAGATCGCGCAACGCCGCGCCGCCAGTCCGGCCCGACTCCGCAAAATCCCCGAGCACCGCGTTTCGTTCGTCAGGTTCCAGCGCGCGGGACAGGCTGCCTACCAGCCACCACGAGATTGGGGTCATGACCCGGCCGCCTCCCATAGAACACCACGACTTACTCTTGTCACAGCGTCATAAAAGGCGGTCGCCGCTTCAATACCTTTCGTAGTAACGCGGACCAATCGTTTGGGTCGACCGCCTCGTTGTGGTGTAGCATCCCCCATCCAGGTAGTTACAAAGCCCTTGGCCTCCAGCCGGTCCAACGTCGTATACAGCGCTCCGATCGAGCACCGGCGTTTAGTTGCGGCTTCAATCTCCCGGCGGATGGCGACGCCGTACGCATCTTCTCCCAACCGCGCGGACGCGGTGAGCAACAGATATTCGAACTCGCGCAACATGATTACTATCGCATTGTGATATTAATGGACGCGCTGGTCAAGCGGAAAATTAGATCGCCCACGAATTACATGTCCGGATGGAGTAACTTCTTGATCTCCGGTTTATCGAGATCCGACTTGGTTATTACCGTGGCACTGAGATCGATCTTCTTCTCGGGGGACTTCCCGTCGAGCTTCTCGGTTACTGCTTTTACTCCCTCATAGCCGATTTTGAACGGGTCCTGGGCTACCAGCGCATCGATGACGCCCGCACTCAAATCCGCAATCAATCCCTCGCTCGAATCGAATGCCACAAGCTTGACCTTCCCGGCCAGACCGCGCGATTTCAGGGCTTGCGCGGCGCCCACCGAACTCGGCTCGGCCGAAGCGAACAGCCCACTGACCTCGGGGTGCGCGGTCAGAATATTCTCCGTCACTGCCAGCCCTTTGGCGGCGTCCGACATGCCATACTGTTCCGCGGCAATCCGCACGCCGGGGAACTCCTTCGCCATCGCATCCTTGAAACCGCTTTCACGATCGATGGTCGATGCGCTGCCGGGGGCATTCCCGATGATCCCGACCGTGCCCTTCCCGTTGAGTAACTGCGCCAGTTTGCGCGCCGCCATCTGGCCCGCGGCGTAGTTGTTGGTGGCGACGAAGCTCACATAGTTCGAAGAGTCGACGCCGGAATCGAAGACCACTACGGGGATGTTCTCGCGCGCCGCACGATCGAGCGATGCGTTCAGGGTAGTCCGGTCGGCCGCCGCCACTACGACGCCATCCACATGCCGGTTGAGCATCGAATCGAAGATCTCGAGCTGCCGGCTGTAGTCGGTTTCGTTGGGCGGGCCATCCCATAAAATTTCTTCGTGAAAATCCCGGCCCGCGGCGGCCGCGCCCGCATGGACGGACTGCCAGAAGACGTGCGAGGTGCCTTTCGGGATCACGGCGATGCGCCGCTGTTTCTGTCGATTGCAGGAAAGGCTGAGCAACGAAAGCGCAAACAGAATCGCAGCTTTACGCTGCACACCAGCCTCCGTCAATCAGGATGTCCGTCCCGGTGATGAAGCCCGCATCGTCGCCGCACAGGAACGCCGCGAGGGCGCCCACTTCTTCCACTTTGCCCCACCGGCCCACCGGGATCTTCGAGATAAACTGCGCATTCAACTCGGGATTTTGCAGAATGGGCGCGTTCATTTCCGTGGCAATGGGGCCAGGACTGATGCCGTTTACGGTGATCCCCTCGGTGGCCAGTTCGAGCGCGAGTGCCTTCGTGATGCCCAGCAGCGCCGCTTTGGTGGACGAATAAAGAGATCGCTGCGGGATGGAAACATGCGCCATGATCGAAGTCATGTTGATGATACGGCCATAGCCGGCGCCCTTCATGTGCGGTACGAAGGCGCGGCACATCAGGAAGGCGCTGGTGACGTTCGTGTCCTGCACACCGCGCCATTCCGCGAGCGTGAAATCGCTTATGTCCCGGCGCAGATTGGTGCCCGCATTATTAATGAGGATCTGCACCGGGCCTATTTTGGACCGGACGTCGGCTTCGAGCTGTAGAACCTGATCTTCTTTCGTGATATCGGCAGGGAAGACGTCGGCCTGGCCGCCCGTATCGACGATCTCCTTCGCGACGCCTTCCAGTTTCTCGCGATCGCGCGCGACCAGGATCAGGTGCGCCCCGTTGTTCGCGAGCGCGATGGCCATGGCACGGCCGAGGCCTTTACTGGCGCCCGTGACGAGCGCGTTGCGGCCTTTGAGAGTCGTGTTATTCATGCAGACGGCATTGTATCGCGCGGAGTGCGGCCAGGTTACGACACCCGATGCAGCTTCATCAGGTTGGTCGAGCCCGCGCTGCCCACCGGCGTTCCCGCCACGAAAATTACTTTGTCGCCCTTACAAAGCAGCCCACGCTCCACCAGCAGCGTGTCCATCTGTCCCAGCATCTGGTCGGTGGTCTTCACTTCGGGAGCGACCACCGGCGTGACCGCATAATTCACCAGCAGGCGGCGCACCACGTCCACGGAATTGGTCATCGCGATGATCCTGACCGGGGGACGGTAGCGCGAAATCAGACGCGCGCTGTAACCGCCTTCGGTGAAGACCACAATGGCCTGGGCTCCGGCGGCGCGCGCCGCGAGGAAGGCCGCTTCCGCCACAATTTCCGAATCGGTGGATCCCGCCTGCGGTAATTCGCTGTGGGGGGACTGCCGCAGCCCGCGTTCCGTTTCGGCGGCGATGCGCGCCATGTAATCGACGGCCGCCACCGGATACTTGCCCACCGATGTTTCGGCCGACAGCATTACAGCGTCGGTACCGTCGTAAATGGCATT
>JBEKAQ010000011.1:0-71810 GCA_050015835.1 Bryobacteraceae bacterium
ACCCCGGGTTTTGCCGTATCGCGGGTCAGAGGATAGAGCCGCTCACCCGCTCCTCCAGCCAGCAATATCGCGAGAACATTCACCATTTGTGATCCGGATCGAGTGCTTTGGGGTACGGTTACCGCTGGGTGCGGCGGCGTCTGGAATGCTTTATGGGCTTGACTTTCTGAATCAAGCTCATATGATATCAATACCTTTGCCGATTCCCTCGGCAGCGCTCACAAGGCGGCGCCGTGGTTGGTGAGGGTTAATCCATGATTGGTCAGGGGGTGTTGTTTAATTGGCTGAAGTAAGGCTCCAGGAGGGAGAGACGCTCGAAAACGCCCTCCGCCGCTTCAAACGGAAAGTGCAGCAGGAAGACATCATCAAAGAAGTCAAGCGCCACTCTTTCTATTTGAAGCCGGGAGAAAAGAAGCGGGTTAAGGCCGCGCTTGCCCGCAAGCGAAACCGGAAGAAGAGTCGCCGGGAGATCGAATAACCTCAAACGGGCGAAGCGGATGGCAACCGCTTCGCCTTTTCCATTCCCAGGATGGTGCCATGGAATTTCAGGATCGGGAACTCAAGTGCGTCGACTGCGGTACCGGCTTCATTTTCACCGCGGGAGAACAGCAGTTTTATCACGAAAAGGAATTCAGGAACGAGCCGAAGCGCTGCAAAGCCTGCAAGGTCAAGCGCCAGAACGGCTCGCAGGAGCGGGGCGGGGCGCGTGGACGGGTGGAAACGTCGGCCACCTGCTCCCAGTGTGGACGCGAGACGACGGTGCCCTTCAGGCCGACCCAGGGGCGTCCCGTCTTCTGCCGCCAATGCTTTCAGGGCCGCAAGGCAAGCGGAGCTACCGCCTGACTTCCGCGGGAAATGAGCCGGAAAAATAATGACAGCCAGTGCCGGGACGCCGCCAGGGGCGGGCCGCGCGAGCCACTGGGCACAATAATATTAACTCGCCCCGTGAAGGCGCTGGTGGAATATCATCGAAGCTGTGAGTCCGGCGCGCCAGCCTCAGAGACAGGGCTACCGCCGAGGCTGCCACTTCCGCACCAACTGCCGCCGAACAGAAAATGGATCTCAGCGAACCCGATCTCGAACGCCTTCGCCTCAAGCTTCGCTATAAGGTTCTTTACCACGTCGGGCACAACTGCGCCGACGTGGACGATCTGGTTCAGGAGAGTCTTACCCGCTTTATCCGTGCCGAACAGCGGCACCAGATCCGCAATATGGAGGAATTCGGCGCATTCCTCAATGGGGTGTGCCGGAACGTGATCCTCGAGTACCGACGCCGTATGAGGCGGGAACCTATGATCGATCGGGAGAATCCGATGCCCGAAGCGGGCGTTCGGCCCGATGCCGACATTCTGGAACTACGGGATGCCATCGACAGCGGACTGGCGGGACTGGCCGATCGGGACCGGGCAATTCTGCGGGCTCTCTACCTCGAAGGAAGGGAAAAGGACGAGATTTGCGCGGAATGGAAGATGTCCGACGCACAATTCCGGGTGGTGCTTTTTCGCGCGAAGGAACGGTTTCGGCGCGCGTATGGCTCCGAAATGAAACGAAGCGGGACCTCATAACACTGAGTAGGTGGATAGAAGAATGAGCTGCGGCATGGAACCCATACAACGTGAACAGGTTATCGCGAAATATCTTTCGCGCTCGCTGGATTCCGACGCCGTCGAGGAATTCGAGGGCCATTATCTGGGCTGCGACGAATGCTTCGACGAATTGCGCGTGAGCGAGAGGCTCACCGCCGATCTGCGTTCTTCCAACCTGTCCTGGAAGCAATCGGGGGGCGTGTCGGTCCTCGGCTTCCGTGCCAAAACCGAACTGACCCATTCCGCCCACGAACTGGAGGATCTGCGCCGCGAAGTGCTGGAACAGAGCGACACCCGCGTCATTATCGACCTCTCGCGCGTAACCAGGATCGACAGCGCCGGTCTGGGGCAGCTCATGAGCTGCTATTCGCATCTGGTGCGCAATCGGGGATCGCTGAAGGTCGTCCACGCGAGGCCAGAGATTCGCAAGGTCCTGGATATGACGGGTATCAGCACACTGATTCCGGCTTTCAACGACGAGCAGGAAGCCGTTCTCAGCTTCATTCCTTCCGCACCGCAATCCTGATCCGACAGGCTGGGAAATGCGGTAACATGCTTCAACATCCGCACGGAGGGTGAACATGAAGGATTCGCAGACTCGGTCGGGGCCCTTCGGGAAGGACTATGCTCCGATGGTTGCGGACGCGGCCTCGAAGCAGACCATCGCCTTTGAGAAAACCGGCGATTCGCATGACGACCAAGCTGAACGGCAAGCCGTTTTATGTGTATGTCCTGAACCTTTCCGACGACGGCACGACGCTCACCGACGATGGGAATCCGGTTTCCGCGAAGGAACCGATGAAGGCGGTGTACGACCGGCAGTAGCGGGTTTTAGTGGGCCAGGGCGGCGGGACCCTTCCTGGCCCTCACGCGCTGCATGAAGAAGACTATCAGGCCGCATCCGAAGCAGGCGAGCGCGATATAGCGGAATACATCCACGTAGGAAAACGCGGCAGACTGCTGGTCGAGGGTATTCTGGATCAACCCGTAGGCGCGCGCGGCTGCTACGTTCGGCTGGGCTTGCTGCGCCATCGCTCCCTGAAACCCCTGGAACGTCTGCTGAAATGCGGGATTGCCCTGAGAAATGTTTTGCGCCAGGTCCGCGCGATGAATCTGCGAGTGCCGGGCTACCAGGGTATTGACCAGGGAGATGCCGATGCCGCCGCCCACGTTGCGCATCAGATTGAAAAGGCCGGTGGCGTTGCCGATCTGCTCGTTCTTCAGCGTCCCCATGGACATGGTCGCAAGCGGCACAAAAATCATTCCCGAGCCCGCGCCGCTGAGGATGATGGCCCAGAGCAGCGTCGACGGGGAAATATCCAGGCTCAGCCGGCCCATCCAGATACTGGTCCAGCCGAAGACGCCGAAGCCGGCGACAATCAACCAGCGGTTATCGAGGCGTCCCGTGAGAACCCCGATAATGGGCATGATGCAAATGGCGCCGATGCCACGCGGGCTCACCGCCCAACCCGCCGATGCGGCGGAATAACCGAGCAGCGTCTGATAGAAGAGCGGTAAAAGCGTCACCACCCCGTAAATCACCCCGCCGAAGAGTCCGATCAGCAGACATCCCAAAGCGAAGTTCCGGTCGCGAAACACCTGAAGATTTACCAGCGGAGCCCGTATGATCAGTTCGCGGACGAGGAACGCGATCAACGAAACGACAAGCAAGAGCGCGGCCCAGCGGATCCACGTGGCGCCGAACCAATCGTCCTCCTGGCCTTTGTCGAGAATCACCTGGAGCGCTCCCAGCCACAGGGCGAGCAACCCCAGGCCGATGGCGTCGATGCGCCCGGGCCTGGCGTTCTTAATATACGGCGGATCGCTCACGAATTTCGAGATCATGAACAGGGCAAGCGCGCCGATGGGAATATTGATATAGAAAGCCCATCGCCACGAGTACTGGTCGGTGAGGATGCCTCCGAGGGTAGGCCCGAGGACGGGAGCGACCACCACGCCCAGCCCATACATCGCCATGGCCGCGCCTCGTTTTTCCGGCGGAAAACTCTCGAGCAGAATGGCTTGCGCAAGCGGCTGCAGCGCGCCGCCGCCGGCCCCCTGAATGGCCCGCGCGATCAAAATGGTGGTCAGATTGGTGGCCGCTCCGCACATGAACGAAGCCGCCGTGAAAATCACGATGCAAGTGAGCAGGAATCGCTTGCGGCCGAAGCGGAGCGACATCCAGCTACTGGCCGGCAGCACGACGGCGTTGGCGACCAGGTAGCTGGTTAACACCCAGGTCGCTTCGTCCGTGGTGGCGGAAAGACTGCCCGCGATGTGCGGTAACGCGACGCTGGCGATGGAAGTATCGATCACTTCCATAAAAGTGGCCAACATCACCGAAAAGGCGATGAGCCAGGGATTTACCGATGGAAGGTCATCCGGCATTACCAGGTGGTTTGATGCCGCGAATCCGTGTGAAGTCGCGTCCCGCCGCCGTCTTGATGGCTATCGGCGCTATCATGTGGTTGACCGCCGATTCGGAACCCATGGACACGATCGCAGCGCCTCCCAGGCGCCGAAGGATTCCAAAGTGGCTCGTACCATTGATCGGGTACGGGATTTCCATCGCTTCCCTGGTCTGGGTATTCTCGAAATTCGACTTCGCGCAACTCGGTATCGATCTCCGGAGACTGGATTGGACCTGGGTTACGGTGACCATTGCCGTCGAAATCGGCGTGTATTTCGTCGACGCATGGCGGTGGATGGTGCTGTTGGGGCCGGTGGGGGCGCCCTCTTTCGGGTCCTGCCTGCAATCCGTCTTCGTGGGTGTGTTCGCCAACGACATCCTGCCCATGCGGGCGGGAGAGATCATCCGTTGTTTTCTGCTCTCCTACAAGACCGAGGTGCCGATTTCGCTCGCCCTCACCTCGGATTTCATTGAACGGGTGATGGACGGCTTATGGATCGTGATTTTTTATCTGCTGATCACGTTTCAGGTGGGCAGCCACGTTATGGTGACCGACATCATGTGGATATTCGGCGGAGTGGTGGTGGCCATCTCGCTGGTCATTCTCTGGGTCCTCTTTCACCGGCAGCACGCGCATCACTTCGTGAGTAAATCCAGCTGGGGGGCGCGCTTCATTCATTTGCTCGATGAAATCCATCGTCTGGGACATTGGCGCGAACTCGGGCAGGCCATGGCGATCAGCGGATTGTTCTGGGCGGGGCAGGTGTTTGCGGTCTGGGCGATCGCACGCGCCGACGGATTTTATTTCAGCGCCAGCGATATGGCTTTCCTGCTGGTCGTGAAGACGGTGGGGACATTGATTCCGAACGCGCCGGCGAATATGGGCGCTTATCAGGCAAGCACCGTGTACGCGTTGAGGCTGTTGCTGACCGAGGCGCCCGAGGCGAAGATCCTGGCGGAGATCATGTTCGGATTCCTGACACTTCCCGTGCTGGTGGGCGGCGCCGTCGCCATAGCCCTGGCCGGCTTCAATCTGGGCGATCTGAGCCGCCATGCACACCACGCTCATTCCACGCGAAAATTGAAAGTGCGTTCAGGCTCCAGGCCTCCGGACGGCCCGGAGCCGAATCCATCGCTATGAAATCACTTGCCGAATACGAGGAACTGGCAGCGGCTGCGCATGGTCACATTTGTGCTGGACAGATCCTCGGCTTGCGCATGGCGATGCGCGGAATGGAACTGCTGGGCATCGAAGACCCGGCGGGAAAAGACCGGAAGCGCGTGGTGACTTATGTCGAAATCGATCGTTGCGCGACGGATGCGATTACCGTCGTTACGGGATGCCGCCTGGGAAAACGCGCGCTGAAGTTCAGGGATTTCGGGAAAGTTGCCGCCACGTTTTGCGATCTGAAGGTAGAGAAGGCGGTGCGGCTGGTGGCGCTTGAGTCCTCCAGGGCGCGGGCGCGGGAGATGTATCCCGAAATGGAAGACAGGAATCGCCAGCAAATGCACGCCTACCGGGATATGCCCGCGGAAGAACTGTTCAGCTACCAATGGGTCCGGGTGGAGATGGGGCCGGAGGAGTTCCCGGGGTACAAAGGAGCGCGCCGGGTGTGCGCGGAATGCGGCGAAGGAATTAACTTCGAGCGTTTCATAGAACGCGACGGGCGGATCTTGTGCCGTGCCTGCGCGGGCGACCGTTACTATTTGCCACTGTGATCCGGTATCAGATCACGGACGGCTCGGCGGCGCTCGATGAACGGGCCTGGCTCGGGCGATTGCGCGGCGATGCGGATTTTATCCAGATTCGGGAGCCCGAAGTGGGCACACGGCAACTGGCGCGCCTGGTTCGGTCGGCGATGAAGTGGGGTCCGGCTATCCTCGTGAACGACCGAACGGATGTGGCGATTGCGTGCGGAGCGGCCGGGGTACACCTTCGATCGGGCTCGATCGCGCCCTCGGCAATCCGTAAAATCGCCCCTGCGGGATTCGTCATCAGCGTGGCGTGCCATAACGACGAGGACGTAAAAGGGGCAGGGGGCGCGAACTACATCGTACTCGCGCCGATTTTCCAGCCCTTATCGAAAGCGCCTGCCCGGAGTCCACTCGGCCTCGAAGCATTACGTCAAATCGCATCGAGGACCCGGGTGCCCGTGATCGCTCTCGGCGGCGTCACGGAATCGAATGCGACTCAATGCATCGTGGCAGGCGCGGCCGGAGTCGCAGGGATCACTTTATTCAGAGCCGGCCAGCCCCGCCGGTCCGGGTAGCCTGCTCCTCTTCGTCAAGACTTTTTGCCCATTCGTCAGCCTGACGCCGGGCTTCATCCTTCGCAATCCCATAGCGTTCCTGGATGCGCCCCACCAACCGGTCTTTCCTGCCCTGCAAAACCTGCCAGTCGCTGTCGGTCAGCTTGCCCCACCTCTCGCGGGCCTTACCTGACATCTGCTTCCAATTGCCTTCCACTTGATCCCAGTTCACGGTTATTACCTCCGCGAGTGTGGTGTTGCAAACGGCAGGCCACGTTCATCGGCCGGAAGCGGCGAGGGTGTGCGAATGGGCACGAACCGCGCTGGTCAGTCCCGCGAGGTTGTAGCCTCCTTCAAGGACGGAGATCAGACGGCCGCCGGCGTGTTTGTCGGCGATTTCCAGCATCACCGTGGTGAGTTCGCTGAAGTCCTCGTCGGTCAATCGAAAACGGCCCAGGGGATCGTCGCGGCGCGAATCGAAGCCCGCCGACACGAGCACGAGGTCGGGGCGGAAACCGTCCATCAGGGGCGCCAGCTTGCCGCGAAACGCGCCCAGAATCTGTTCCCGTCCCGAGCCTGCGGGAAACGGGCAGTTCAGGGTGGTTCCGAGGCCCGGTCCGGCGCCGATCTCTTCCAGATCTCCGGTACCGGGATACCACGGGGACTGATGCGTGCTGAAGAAGAAGACGGAAGGATCCGTGAAGAAAATATCCTGCGTCCCGTTGCCGTGATGGACGTCCCAATCGGCAATGGCGACGCGTTCGATACCGTAGCGGCGTTGCGCATAGCGTGCGGCGACGGCGATGTTATTGAAGAGGCAGAAGCCCATCCCCTGGGCGGGCCGGGCGTGGTGGCCAGGCGGGCGCACGATGCAGAAAGCGTTGCGGGCGGTTTTCCCGGCGACGAGATCCACCGCGTTCAGGCACGTGCCCACGGCATGCAGAGCGGCCTCGAAAGAGCGGGGCGAGATGTCGGTGTCTCCAGTGCTCAGGATGGTTTGGCCCGAGCTGACATCACGCTGGGCGGTGCGGATGTAATCGCTGGTGTGGCAGAGCGCAACTTCGCCGAGCGTGGCGGCGCGCGCGGGTGCGGCGAAAATCTCAAATCCGTTGGCGCCCTCGGTGACCCCGCGCACAGCGGCGTCCCAGCGGGCGATCTGCTCGGGATGCCCGGGACCGGTGTCGTGCTTTTTCGCGATCGGATCGGCCAGAAACGCGGTCATGCCGTGGCCGCCTTGCGCAGCTTTTCAATGGCCGGTATGCGGGACTTCGGGCTATCGAGGCTGAAGCTGCGGGCGTCGCCGAGATCTTCGCGAATGAAGGCTTCCGTCTTAGCGATTGCGTCACGCAGCGCCGGATCGGCCTTCACGAAGGCGGTCCATGCGATGCTGCCGGTGGTGGTGTCGTATTCCCACAGCCCGGTCAGCCGTCCGCGGTCGAAGATGGCGTGGTGCGGCAGATCCTGCAATAACCGACCGCGCGCGCCGCGCACAAAATCGTGTTCAATGTCTTCGGGCGCGAGGAGCGAAGCAAAATCGCGCCGCAGTTGATTGATGCCATCCAGGCTGCCGAGGAGAGCATACCGCGGGTGCTTCGGGGCTTTGAACTTCTCGAACGCGTCGCGATCTTCGGGAGGCATCAGGAACCCGCCGGGGAGCGAGGTTAGTTGCAGCGGGGCGAGCGCCGCCCGCGCGGCACTCACGCCCAGGCCGGAAAACCATTGAAATTCGGCGGCAGTGGCGCAGCCGATCCAGCGAAAGTATTCTCTCGCCAGTTCGACATAAGATTCCACCGGGCTGAGCCTCCACTTCGCCAGCGGATTGGGCTTCCACAACGCATACTTGTAGCGCTGTTGGTCAAGACGGCCGTTGATGGGAATGCGCCGAATTTCGCCGGCCGTCTGCATGAGCCCCAGCGCGACAGGCATGGTGGTGGCGATGCCTTTCTTCACGCCTTCGGGGCCGAGACTGCGCGCGGCGCCGCCTACCGCGGCTTTCAGCGCCTCGGGATCGAGCGGGCCATCCGCAAGCGCCTGGCTCAGCGCGTCACGGAGACGATCGATTTCCTTATCAGTGACGCCGAGCTTGCGGGCGGTCTTCATTTCGGCCTCGCGAAAGGATTGGCCCACTTTGAGGCCCAGCGCATAGGCCGATGCCGGGAGGATGTATGTGCATCCGCGCGCACTGGGCAACTCGTGGATCTCAACTTTTGCCAGGGCCGCATCGACTTGCTCGCGGCGCAAGCCGGCGCGGGAGAAAAAAGTCAGATAGGGTCCGGCGCCCGCCACGGAACGGGCCCACCCGGCGCGAAGGAGCACCTCGGCGGCGCTTTGCCCCGCGAGGCTGCCATCCAGACCCTGCTTGTGAGACCACCATGCGCGAAGTTTCTCGTCGGGCATGGCTTCTATTTTAGACATCACATGGCGGCGTCATCAGGATTTGGTTAAGAGTTCCGAGTTACCGTCGTTTAACGCTGCTGACATGCCACTGTTACATAGAGCAGCTAACCTGAACTTCACCATAAATTCTCCATCGAAAGGGAGTGCTTAATGCAAAGTGTCATGAAGGTTGCAGTGCGTCTGTTTGCCGTGGGTATGTGTCTGTTCCTGATTCAACCGGGCTTGACGCCATTGAGCGCGCAGCAAGCCGCAGGGACCATCGCCGGTACGGTTCTCGATCAGGCCGGTAAAACAATGGAGGCGGCCACGGTCAAGGCTAAGAGCGATGCTGCCACTGTTGCCGGCACCGCAACCACCGATGCCGAGGGTCATTTTTCAATCGCCGGCTTAGCAGCCGGGACCTACACGCTCGAAACGAGCGCCCCGGGCTTTGCCCTGAATACCCGCCTGGGCGTGCAGGTTCCCGCGACCCAGGATCTTTCGATCACGCTGAACGTCGATTCGATTTCGCAGTCGGTCACTGTTAATGAGCAGGTATCGCTTGCAGTCGACACGGCCCCGTCCGGCAACACGCTAAATGCGACTGCCGCGAGAACGGAGATCAGCCCCGTCTTCATCCAGAACTTTATTTCCCCGGTCTCCGACTTCGCCGAGGTTGTGAACCTGGCGCCCGGTACGTTCAGCCTCAATCCGAATGGAATCGGCCTTGGTCAGGGCAAGACCTACTTCCGCGGGTTCCAGGACGGCCAGTACACGATCACCTTCGATGGCATTCCGTTCGAAGACACGAACACGCCGACGCACCATTCCTGGGCGAGTTTTCCTTCGCAGTGGATCAGCTCCGTGGATTTCGACCGCAGCCCCGGTCAGGTTTCGGAATTCGGCCCCACCAATTTCGGCGGATCGATCAACCTGAAGTCGCCGGAGTTACAGGCGGACCCCGACATTCGCGGCACGCTGTCCCAGGGCTCGTGGGATACGCGGTTGCTTCAACTGGACTTTGAGTCCGGTCTTTTTGGCCCGGGAAAGAAAGAAGCCGTCCTGTTCGACATCAACCAGATGACATCGAACGGATATCAGACCTTTAACAAACAACAGCGCGATGCCGGTTACGGCAAGTTCCAGCATCGGTTCTCCGACAAGACAAGTCTCAGTCTGTACGGCGGTGTGGTGGACATCTGGAATAATACGCCGAACACCACCAATCCTACGCGCGCGCAGGTTGCCGAATACGGAGTTAATTACCTGCTGGACGGCACGCCGCTGCTTCCGAACGGTTTGCCGGATCCCTATTATTACGGCTACGACACCTACCACGTGCAGACCGATTTCGAGTACGCCGACTTTAGCTCCGATCTGGGCGACGGCTGGAAGTTCGATACCAAGGCATACACGACGCGCTACTGGAATAAGCAGTTCTATCAGAACGGTGCGACCGTAAACCTGACTACGTCAAAACCCAGCGGGGTGGACAAGCTGAACGGTTACCGGCATGCGGGCGATACCGCAATTCTCAGCAAGGATCTGAAGTGGGGTACTTTCCGCACCGGTGCCTGGTACGACTGGGCCTACACAGACCGGTATCAGTACCCATCCAATATCCTTTCTCAACTGGACACGCCGTTCCCTAACTTCCACGAGCATTTCATCACGCAGTCTTTTCAGCCGTTTGCCGAATTCGAATGGAGACCGCTGCCGAAGCTGTTCATCACCGCCGGAGTCAAGGACGCCAACTACCAAATGACGCTGAATCAGTACCAGGACAACGGCAAGATCGTGGGATGTCTCGGCGGAACGCTGACGACCTTCCCTGCCTCCGCCGGCCTCTTCGCCGGAGCCCCCGATTGTGTTGGCGGACCGGCTTTTGTAACCCACAGCATCGACTACAATAACTGGCTGCCGAACCTTACGGCGCGTTATCAGGTGCAGTCGCACTGGTCGACCTATGCCCAGTTTGCCGAGGGAAGCGTGATTCCGCCGAGCGCCGTATTCGATGTGCCGGGCGGGAACGTCCTGGTCCCGCAGAGGCCCACATTGGCGAAGAATTACCAGGTGGGGTCGGTGTTGAAGTATAACCGCTGGACATTCGACGCCGACGCCTACTACGTTCATTTCCAGAACGGCTTCGACTCGTATACCGATCCAACTACCAATGAAGCTGTCTTTGTCCCGACCGGGCCGTCAAATACCAGGGGTGTCGAATTTGAGAGCAATATCGTGCTGGGTCATGGATTCCATCTGTATCTTGACGGATCCAAGGGCTCCGCGAAATATGCCGAGGGCCCGAACCTTCCCAACGGCGGCCTGTGGGTCGCAAACACGCCCCGGGACATCGAAGGAATCGCAGTGTTCTGGCAACACGACAGCTGGGATGTCGGCATCATCAATAAGCGCGTGGGTAAGATGTACAACGATAACGGCACGATCACTTACCTGATCTACGGGCAGAAACTTCCTTTTCCGGCCGATCAGGCCATTTCGATCAATCCTTTCGATCTGACCAACGTGTTCGTCAATTACACGATCAAGGGCGCGTCCTACATGCGGGGCACGAAGATCCAGTTTGCCGTCAACAATCTGATGAACAGCCACAACATTGTCGGGATTACTCCGGCAACTGCGGCAACAACGACGGCGCTTTACGTGCCGAATGGGGGCGATCAGCTGAACCTGCTTCCGGGGCGCAGCTTTTCGATCACGGTGACGGGCGGCTACGCGCCCCGAAGGTAATTACCTGGCTCGGCCTCTTACAGTACGTCTTCCGACCAGTTTTCGAGAACGGCCTTCACCTTACCGGTGAATTGATCTCCCAGCGCGCCGTCGATCAGGCGATGATCGAAGGTCAGCGCGAGGAAGCATTGCGAGCGGATCCCGATGGCATCGTCGATCACCACCGGCACCTTTTCCACGGTACCTACGCCGAGGATCGCCACCTGAGGCTGGTTAATAATCGGCGTCGCAAACACGCTCCCGAAGCTACCGAAGTTGGTGATGGAGAAGGTGCCGCCCTGAATTTCATCGGGCTTTAACTGCCTGGCGCGGGCGCGTGAAGCCAGATCCACAATGGCGCGCTGCAAGCCCAGAACGTTCTTCTCATCGGCATTGCGGATCACGGGGACGATCAGGCCGCCATCGAGCGCAACGGCGATGCCCAGATTGATTTCATTGTGGTAGATGATATTGGTCCCGTCGATCGAGGCGTTGACGATCGGATAGGTTCGGAGCGCTTCGACAGCGGCGCGCACGACGAACGGCAGGAAGGTGAGCGACATCCCGTAGCGGGCGGCGAAATCCTCTTTATGTTTGGCGCGCATCTTCGCGACGCGCGTCATATCCACGCGATGCACGGTGGTGACGTGGGCCGAAACGCGCTTGCTCATCACCATGTGCTCGGCAATCTTCTGCCGCATGTTGCTCATGGGCTCGACGCGTGTTTTGGCGGTCGGCTGAGGCTGCGTGATGGGCGCGACGGGCGCGGCCACTGGCGGCGGGGCGGAGGGCGGTTTGGGCGCTGGAGCCGGGGAGACCGGAGCGGGTGCCGGCGGGGCTTGGGCTTGTTTCAGGAACGACTCGACGTCTTCCTTCGTAATGCGTCCGCCCGCTCCCGTACCGGTAACCGCGGACAGATCGATATTGTTCTCGCGCGCGATTTTGCGCACCAGCGGAGAGAGCGGACCGGAGGGCTCTTTCGCCGGAGGCGGTTCCGCGGGGGCCGCGGCCGGAGGAGCCTCCATCCTCGCCACCTGCGCCTCGTGCCGGATGGCTTCTGTCGCCTCTTCTTTCGGTGGCGCAGCTGCCGGAGCGGCGGCTGAACCTCCTTCATTGATGCGGCCGACGATGGCATTTACACCGACGGTCTGGCCTTCCTGCACCAGCACTTCCGCCAGAACACCGGCGGCTGGGGCGGGAATCTCGGTATCCACTTTATCGGTCGAGATCTCGAACAATGGCTCGTCGCGCTCGACGGTATCGCCCGCCTTCTTCAGCCATTTGGTCAGCGTTCCCTCGACGATACTCTCGCCCATCTGGGGCATCACGACGTCTGTCATCTAAAATCTCCCATCGAAATCGGCTCTCTCATCAAACCCAAAAAGCCGTTCAAAGTGCCGCGCAAGGGCGCGTTTCACTTCTTCGGCGCTCACATCGACCCCCAGACGCTCCATCGAGGTCACAGGCTTCGTGAGCCCGCACGGCACGATGTACTGAAAGTAGTGGAGGTCCGTTGTCACGTTCAAAGCCCAGCCATGCGTCGAAACCCAGCGGCTCAGATGGACCCCGATCGCCGCGATTTTCGCCTGCGCGTCCCCGTCACCGGTCCACACGCCCGTGAGTTTCGGGATTCGAGCGGCGCGAATTCCAAACTCTTCCAGCGTATCAATCAAAACCTGCTCGATGGCCCGGACATATGCGCCGACATCGCGCTTCCATTCGCGAAGATCCATGATTGGATACGCGACAATCTGGCCGGGACCGTGATAGGTCACGTCGCCGCCGCGATCCGAATAATGAAGCTCAATCCCTTTCTCGCGCAACACGCTCTCCGGCGCCAGCAGGTTTTCTTCGCGTCCATTGCGCCCGATCGTTACCACATGCGGGTGCTCGACGAAGAGCAGATGATCCGCGCCACGCCCCTGCTTGCGTTCCGCCGCGATCCGCTCCTGAATGGCGAGGGCCTCGGCATAGTGCATGCGGCCCAGATCGCGGACGATACAGGCGCGGACGGACACTTCAGGCATTGATCGCCAGGCCGTAGACGTTGTTGAAGGCCTCGCCGACGGCTTCGTAGAGGGTCGGATGCGCGTGGATCGTATGCATCATGGTTTCGACCGTAGCCTCCGCTTCCATGGCGGTTACGGCTTCCGAAATCAGTTCGAAGGCCTGCGGTCCGATGATGTGGACACCCAGAATCTCCCCGTGTTGTTCATCGGCTACCACCTTGACGAAGCCATCGTGCGATCCAAGGATCGTCGCCTTACTGTTGGCAACGAAGGGAAACTTCCCTACCTTCACTTTGAACCCCGCCGCTTTGGCCTGTGCCTCCGTCAAGCCAACGCTGCCGATGCCTGGTTCGGTGTAAGTCGCGCCGGGGATGCGGTTGCGGTTGATGGGAGTCGCAGGCTTCCCCGCCATCTTCGCGACGGCTACCATCCCCTGCGCAGATGCGACATGCGCCAGTTGCGGAGTGCCCGCCACCACATCGCCGATGGCATAAATGCCTGGCTCGTCGGTTTGCTGCCAGGGGTCGACCTTGATGAATCCGCGGTCGGTGACCACTTTGGTGTTCTCCAGCCCGATCTTCGAAGTATTGGGCGCGCGGCCCACGGCCACGAGCAGTTTATCGGCCTCGACATCTTCCGTCTTGCCGTTCGCGAGCGTCACTGTCATCTTCACGCTGGTGCCGGTTTTCCGAATGTTGTCGCACTTGGCGCCCGTCTCGACGCGGATGCCGCTCTTTTTGAAAACGCGCTCCAGTTCCTTCGAAACTTCCTCGTCTTCCACCGGCACGATGCGCGGCAGCATCTCGAAGATACTCACCTGCGATCCAAAGCGCTTGAACATCGACGCGAATTCCACGCCCACCGCGCCCGCGCCGATCACCATCAGCGATTTCGGCACCGACAGCAGGTTGAGGATTTCGATGTTGGTCAGGATGAAATCGGCATCCGGCGTGAGGCCAGGAAGCATGCGGGCTTCCGAGCCGGTGGCGATCAGGATATTCTTCGTCTCGAGAGTCTGCGTGCCCTTATCCATCTTGACCGCTCCGCTATCCGAGGTAACTTCCACCTTGCCAGGGCCTTTAATTACACCGAAGCCCTTGATCCACTCGACCTTATTCTTCTTCATCAGAAACTCGACGCCCTTGGCGTGCTTCTGCACGATGCCGTTCTTGCGGTCGATCACCTTGGGGAAATTCAGCGCCGGCTTTTCAATCGTGATGCCTTCGTCGGCGGAGTGGTTGGCGAAGCTCCAGAGTTCGGCCGTGTGCAGCAGCGCCTTGGTCGGAATGCAGCCGACGTGGAGGCACGTACCGCCCAGCTTGGGGTCTTTTTCGATGATGGCGGTCTTCAGGCCGTATTGGCCGGCGCGCACCGCCGCGGAGTAGCCGCCAGGGCCGCTGCCAATCACAATCAGGTCGTAGGTCACGTAACTCCATTCTACATGCCGCGTCCATTATCATTGAAGATGATGGCGCGGCGCATCTTGTTCTATTTGTTGCTTTTCGCGGGTATCGGAGCGGCTCAGGTCAGCACATTCCTCATCGATTCGATTACCGTGGAGGGCAACAGGATTCTAACCTCGAACGGCATCGCCGCCGCGTCCGGTTTGAAGCTCGGCGAACCCGGTGATACGGCCATCTTCGATGCCGCGCGCGACCGGCTGCTCGGGACCGGCTACTTCGAAACCGTGGCGTATCGCTTTAAGGCATCGGATAAAGGCTCGGGCTACGACGTGTCTTTCGAGATTCAGGAAATGCAGCCTTTGTATCAGATTGCCGTCGAAGCTCTGCCCGTGACGGCGGTGGAGATCAACGCCTGGCTGAAGACGAAGGACCCGTTGTTCACCGGGAGGATTCCGGGAACCCAGCAGGCGCTCGACCGGACCTCCCGCGAGATTGAAGATTTGCTGAAGTCGAAAAACCTCACAGGTCGGGTGGCGGGGAAGATAGTCTCGATTGCACCGCAGCGTTTCGAGGCGCGTTTCACTCCGGCCGAAGGACTGCCCAACGTCGCCCTTGTGTCGTTCGAAGGCAATAAGGCGGTGCGCGATACCGATCTGCAGAACGCCATTGCGGATGTGGCTTTCGGCCAGCCCTACACGGAAGCGAGCTTCCGGTTGCTGCTCGATAACCAGATCAAAGGGCTGTACGAAAAAAGCGGCTACATGCGGGTCGCGTTCGGCAAGCTGACCACCACCCCTAACACTCAGGTGAAGGGCGTGGACGTCCACGTCGTCATTACCGAGGGCCCGCAGTACAAGCTCGGCGCGGTCGGCGTGCGCGGGCCCATGGAGGACCAGAGCAAGCATATTTTGCGGGTGGCGAAGGTGCCTTCGATGGGCATCGTGAATTTCGACGAGCTTCGCAACGCCGATCTGCGCGTGAAGCAGGCGCTGCGTCAGGAAGGCTATCTCGACGTGGAAGTTTCGACCGAGCGCGAGATCAACGACGAGAAAAAGATAGTCGACGTCTACCTGGTGCCGCATCCCGGGCCGCAATACACCTTCGGCAAGCTGGAGATAAAGGGTCTGGGGCTCGACGCCGTGGCCGCGGTCAAAGGAATGTGGACGGTGAAAACGGGCGATCCGTATCCGGGGGACTATCCGGATTATTTTGTGAAGCGCGTCAAAGAAGAGGGCTACTTCGACAATCTGGGCGATGCGCGGGCCGAGCCGCAGATCAATGCGGACACGCATGTGGTGGATGTGACGCTCACCTTCGTCTACGCGCCGGTCAACCGGCCGAAAAAGCCGGGAGCGCCGGGGCAAAACACGGGCGAGGATCCCACCCGGCAGATGCCGTTTCCGCGTTATTGATTCAAATGCTGACGGCGATTACACGCGCAGTGAGCCCCTCTCTTGCGGACTGCGAGCTGACATGGCTGCCGCGCCAGGAAATCGACATCACGCTGGCTGTGGCGCAACATCGCGCATACGAAAAGTGCCTTGCCGAGTTGGGCGCCAGCGTGATCTCATTGCCCGCGCTCCCCGACCTGCCGGACGCGGTGTTTGTGGAAGATCCGGCACTCGTGCTGGATGAGGTTGCCGTCATCATGACGATGGGTTGCGAGAGCCGCCGCGGAGAGCGTGAAAGTCTGGCGCAAGCGCTGGCGCCCTTTCGTCCCCTGATCCACATGCGCGAGCCGGCGAAGCTGGAGGGCGGCGATGTGATGCGGATCGGGCGGGATCTTTTCGTCGGCCTGTCCGGGCGCACGGACCAGGCAGGCGTGGAGCAGCTGGCGGCGGAACTCGGGCCGCTCGGCTATTGCGTGGTTCCCATGGAACTCCACGATTGCCTGCATCTGAAATCGGCCTGCTGCTGTATTGGGGACAACTCGATTCTGATTAACCGGGCGTGGGTCGATACCGAATCACTGAGCGGCTTCCGCTTGATTGATGTGGCGCCGGATGAGCCGTGGGGGGCCAACGCGCTGCGCATCGCCGATACGATTCTGCTGCCCTCGGCGTATCCGGCGACGGCGGAGGAACTGCGCAGAGCCGGCTTCAAAGTGCGCGTGCTCGATCTTTCCGAATTACTGAAAGCCGAATCGGGAGTGACCTGCTCGAGTCTGCTATTCGACGCGCGCCACTAAATCACTTACCCCGCGGCGGCGCGGATAAACGCTCGACGAACGAATCCAGAAATTCCCGCACGTTCACGTTCTTGGCCACCCGCACATTGCGCCTGTCGTCCGGTGTAAAGACCGTGGCGCCGAAAAGTTGCGGACTGGCGATCTCCACCTCGACCGAGCCCGACTGCGTCTCGACCAGGGTGGGCCGCACCGCCGTGGCGACAGCCAGTGGATCGTGCAGGGTGGGAAATTGATTGGGGTTGCCTTTCTGCCAGAGTTCGATCAATTGATAGAGGAATTGCGACGCGGGGTTGCCCGCCTTGCGCAGCCGCTCCAGATCCGCACCCTGCAATTTGCATTTCTCGGTAACGTCGAGACCCACACCGGTGATCGGCACGCCGGAACTGAAGACAATCTGAGCGGCGATGCGATCCCGGTAAATGTTGTATTCGCGGCGGGGCGGATAATAGGCGCCGCCCATCAGCACGATTCTCTCGATCTTTTCTTTGATGCGGGGCTCTTCTTTGAGCGCCAGGGCGATGTTGGTGAGCGGGCCGACCGGAATCACGGTCATCTTCACGGGCGAGGCGAGCAGTGTCTCGATGATGCGATCGCTGGCTCGTTGCCGGGCGGAAGCGGGCGGCTGATCCTCGGGTGTGAGGACTTTGAATTGTGCAGCCTGGTCCGGATATTTCGGGTCGAGCAGCGGTTCCGCGGCGCCGGTGGCAAGCGCCACGTCCTGTCTGCCGAACAGGCTCAGTTCCTTCCAGGCCAGACGCGTTCGGCTCTCCACGTCATCCGCCACGGTGGTGACGAGTTTCACGTCGAGCTCCGGCGATTGCAGGGCCAGCGCCAAAGCCAGCGCGTCGTCGATATCGTCGCCGATGTCGGTGTCGAATATGACGGGAGTAGGCTTGGTCTGCGCGAAGGCGGCGGACGCGAGAAGAATAAAGGCCGGCAGCAGTAACTTCATTGATTCAAGACCAGGGCGTTGAAAAACAGTTTGAAGGTCAGATAACTTTGGGCGCGATACTGCGGCCGCATGCCGAAAAGAACAATATGGCCGTTGCCGGACCGCGCATCGATCAACGCCGTTCGGCCTGAGATGTAATTCTCGCCCAACAGCCAGCCGGATGCCAACAGATTCCTGTCCGGATACTTCGCCACGGAATTTTCATCCGTCTCCCAGGCCGGGCTGCCTTCGTTCCAGATGGTTATGTCTTCGGGCAAACCGCGCGTGAGAGGGTTATGCAGATCGAGCCTCGCCCTGAGCAGCGAACCAGGGGAGTAGAAATCGCGCGCGGGGACGCCCGCAAGCACGTTCTTTGCCTTCACACCCAGATACTCGACGGCGTAGCCGCAGGCGCGATTCAGAAAGATCAGCGTGCCGCCGGCGCGGGCGAATTGCCGAAGCGCCTCCGCACCACGCTCGCCCAGCCCACCGGTGAACTCCGGCGGCATGGAGCCCGCGGGATGGCCGTTGCCGATGGCGGAGGGCTGTTCGTCGGCGAAAACAATAGTGTCGAAGCGCGCACGCAGGTTGCCGGTTTGAACATCGGCGTTATGCAGAGTGGTGTAAGCGAAGCCGAACTCTTCGAGCAGCCAGCGCGTCCAGCCTTCGTCGATGTCGGCCATCCAGCTTTGATAGAGGCCGATGCGAGGACGTTTCACCTCATGCCAGCCGGAGGCACTCTGCGGGATCCACGAAAAATCTCCCGCCTCATTGCGCCAAACCGATTTTCCCGCGCGCCAAAGCTCCGTGGCCTCCTTCCAGGTATCGGTGTCGGAGGCAGGAATCAGCAATGTATCGCCGGGCGGAAAGAAAGACTTCCTCGGCGACAAGCCGTCTACCGGCTGATCGACGAATCTCGCGTACACGCCGAACAGCAGGGGCAGCGTATGGGCGGTCACGTCGTAAGGCTGTTTCGGAGGGCCTCCGGGATAGAGCGCCTCATTGGGATATTGCTGCCGTTCGAGCAGGGCCTTCGCATAGCCGGAGTAAGGCTGCTGGAACGGAATCACATAGTCGCCGTTGGGCGCCTGGCTGATCTCAACCTGCCCCGCGGCCAGCGTTTCGAGCATTTTCCGAGCTGCCCCCGGGTCACGTTGGTTCTTACCGATCACCGCCCCCCAGGGTGAAGTCCTCGCCACCTGATGCTGGCCCACCTTATAGAAATTCCGCAGCATCTCTTCGCGATGGAGCGCGGCGTTGTAAAGCAGCGATTCAAATGCCAGCTCCTGATAATCGACGATGTCGCGCAGCCGCCACGTGCCGCCCAGCCAGGGCTGCAGATAGTTCCAGCTCCGCTGCCGGGGATCGTAGCCGAGCGCGGTGGTGTCGATCTGCTCGGGCCTGATGGTGACGGGAGTCGCGATGCGCACGCTTGCCGATTCGGTCAGGATGCGCAAACCTCCGTGAAACGCCTGGTAATGGCGCGAGGGAGTCCAGAAATCGTAGGCCGCGTGGATCGCGATCCCGTCCTTACCGGCCGCCGTCAGGTCCGAGGCCATCGAAGTGCCCATCATATTCATTTCCTGCACGAGGATGGGGTCGATATTCGGCTCAATCGGATCCAGCCACGGCGGAATGAACATGCGCGACGCGTACTGGCCCTGTTGGTGGACGTCGTAGACGATTTCCGGATGCCAGACATTGTGCAGTTGCGAGATGGTGGCGCGCGTTTCCGGTTGCGAAAAAATGTACCAATCGCGATTGTTATCGTGGCCGGCATATTTCTGATACAACTCCGGCGGACTGGTGCCTTCCCACTTCGTCCCGAGCGTGCGGCGATACCAGCGCGTGACGATATCGACGCCATCGGGATTGAGGGACGGGACCAGCAACAGAATCGTGTCACGGAGAATGGCGTCGAAATGTGGATTGTTTTCCGCGATCAACCGGTAGGCGAACTCGACGGCGCTTTGCGTCGACGCCACTTCCGTCGCGTGGATGGAACAGGTGAGTAAAACGATGTTTTTGCCTTCCCTGAACATCGGCTCGGCCTGGGAGGGCGAGGTGATACGGGGATCGGCCAGACGGCGCTGAATCTCCCGGTAACGTTCGAGGTTCCGCAGTGTGTCGGGAGCCGCGATGGTCGCGACAATCAGTGGGCGATCCTCCGCCGAACGGCCATATTCGGCAACGCGAATCCGGTCGCTCGATTTTGCCAGCACCTGGAAGTAAGAAACGACTTTATCCCAATCGAGCAATTCACGGTCCGCACCGATTTTGTGACCGAACCAGGATTCCGGGGAGGGAACTGCCGCCGGCGCGGGCAATGCGCTGAACCAGACGGCTGCGCCAGCGAGCGCCAGGACTCTGCGAACATTCATCAAGGTCGTATGGCGACGCGAAGCGTCACTAGCGCGATTATAGGACGTTTGATGCGGGAAGGGCAGGAAAGAAGCCTGCCCCCAAAGGTTAGAGGAGAGCTTCAGGCCGCGACCGAACTCGTGCGGGGAAGTGCCGATTCCATCAGCCAGTTCAACTGGCGGGCTTCAAAGGGGGCCGAACAGTAGTCGGTTGCGCCTGCTTCGAGCGCATCCAGCCAGTCGGACGTTTCAGGAATTCTGGTGACCACCACGAATGGCAACGCGGGGCGAGCTTCCCTGAGACCTCTCAGCAGAGGCATATACTGCTTACCATCGCCGCCTGCAAAAACGATGTCCGCGTCCAGAAGATCGCCCACGGATACGTTCTTCGGCTTATGTTCGATTTGGTGCCGTTCGACAGCCAACGCCCGACCGATTTGGCTCGCGGTTGCCTGTTCAAGTCCGATGAGGAAGACTTTCGCCATTCGGAATTCCTCCCTTAGAGTTTGATTCTCAGCCTGGAGTGTCCGGGTGGTCCGGCGCAGATCACCCTTTCATAATGTCGCACTTTCCGCTGATGAAATCCAGTGAAGAAAATGTGAAGAATGTTTCGGGAGATTCAAAAAGTGCTGCGGATTACTTAATACATAGATGTGGAGCTATCGAATGGGAACGCCGAACGTATCCAGCGCCAAAGAAATACTGAAATTCACCCGCCCCATCGCACCGGGCGGAGACGATATGATTTATCGAGACACGCCTTATGAAGTACCTCCTCTTGTTCGCTGCCATCCTCGCATGGCCTCTCTTCGGCGCCGACCGGCCGGGCATCCCCTACAAAATCTTCCAGTTTCCCGCCGACAAGATCCCGCGCATCGACGGCAATCCGGAGGACTGGAGCATCGTCCCGGACGATTACGCCATCGGCATGGACCAATTGACGGACGATGGGCATCCCGACCACAAGCCGGATCCGAAGGATCTGGACGTCAAAGTAAAGGTTGGCTGGGTGAAGGGCCTCAATCGCCTTTACTTTCTCTACGAGGCTTACGACAACTACTGGGACTTCGCGCAACCCGGCCTGCACAACGACATCTTCGAGCTTGTCGTGGATGGCGATCTCTCAGGCGGCCCACTGGTAGAGCGCTTCCAGACCAATAAGGAATTGAGCGAACGGGACGCCCATTTTTCCATGCATGGCGTGCAGGCGCAGAATTACCACATCATGACGCCGCCGCTCGGCAAGGATTGGGCACTGGCATGGGGGTGCAATTCGTACGTAAAGAGCCTGCCCTACGCCAATGCCGCGTATAACTACAGCTTCAAACCGGGCGAATCGGGCAAATTAATTCTCGAGTTCTGGATCACGCCCTTCGATTACGCCGGCTGCGAGGGCCCGCAGCGCGCCGTCGAGTCGGTGCTGCGCGAGAATAAGCTGATCGGCATGTCCTGGGCCGTGCTCGACTACGACGATGCCCAAAGCCAGTCGCACGCATTCTGGAATCTGTCGCCCCACCACACGATGTACGGCAAGGCGGATGAACTGGTCACGTTCCGTCTGATGCCTCTCGATCCGCAGTTTCAGAAGTACGAAGCCAACTGGTCGTTCGCCATCGTAAATATGGATCGCCGGGTAGTGGCTTTTAACGACGAATCCACGGGTAAACCGACTTCGTGGAAATGGACCTTCGGGGATGGCACGGAATCGACCGAGCAAAATCCCATCCATCAATACAGCAAAGGCGGGGATTTTATCGTCGTCCTCGAGATCGACGGCCCGCAGGGTAAGTCGCGCCGGGAAAAGATCTGGGACGTGGACCTGAGATAGCCGAACCGTTAAAGTGTGCCTTGCTCGATGGTGACGTTCTCGCGCACAATCAGCCGGTTGGGAGCTAATTCGAACAGTTTGGGGAGCACGCGCCTTACATGCTCCTCGAAATCCACGAAGATAATAACGACCGGAACGTTGCCGCCGGCCTCCACCAGTTTCGATGTATGCACCGGGCTTCTGCCATTGAACCCGGCAACCGCATGGAAGGCACTTGCCCCCGCCACGTTTTCACGCCGCAGCATCTGCAGAATCTGATTCCACTTGTCGGATTCGTTGAGGTACATCGTTACCTGGATGGCGGTGTTCATTCCTGCAGAACCTTTCGTCAGATACCCCGAGCCAGCATCGCGCCAAGGACTACCGCGATAAAGCAAACGACGTTCGTTGCGAGTATATTCAGCGCCGCCAACCCAAATTGCCCTTTCTCAAAAAGCGCGAAGGTTTCAAAGGCATAGCTGGAGTAAGTGGAGTACGTCGCGCAGAAACCCACCGCGACGAACAAGCGCCAGCGCGGGTCCGCCAGCACACGCTCGCCGGTCCAGGTGAGAAAGAACCCAAGAATGAAACTGGCCGAGATATTGATGATCAGTGTGCCGAGGGGAAAGCTCGCCGGGATGACCCTGGCTACGTATTGAGCTACGAAATAGCGAAGGTTCGCGCCGATAATTGCGCCGAGAGAAATGAGCAGTACCGTTTGCAAGACAGGCTCCAGCCGCTGGGGTAACAGGAGTCATCATCCCTCGCAGGGCGGTTTCGGCGAACTCCATCGCCATCGGTTTTAGTTTATAACAGAAAGCGGGATGGCAGTTTACCTTAAGAGCCTTCTGGCCGGTGTGGCCGCGACGATCCTACTTGCTCCTTGCCGGCAGCATCGTCCTCAAATTCCTGATGCCGCCGCCTGCCTCGATTCCAGCCAATGGCAGCTACAGCTACAACAGTCCCTGGATTCCGGTACGGCCATTTCTGATCGGCGCCCTGTTGGTCTTTGGAGCGGCCTCTTATTGGGCTTTCCGGCGGATCACAAAATCGAATCGCATCACGTAACGTAATTCTTACCCCCGCCTTACGAATCTCTTATCGGTCGGGGCGTAGTGTGGAACTGGTGTTAAAGGGCGTCACACGCCCGGCGCCCTCTGCTCTACCAGGCAGAAAAGATGAACCCAGACTGTAAAAGTCTCACTGTTTTACCCCAATCCCGACCGGCTTCCATTCTCTCCTTCCGGTCCCCCAAAGGAAATCATTCCATGATCGTTATGAAGTTCGGCGGCTCCTCCGTGGAGTCCGCCAAAGCCATTCAGCGTGTCGCATCCATCGTCCGCGACCGCTCCGCGCAGCACCCGGCTGTGGTTGTCTCGGCGATGGGAAAGACGACCGACAGCCTCCTGGCCATGGCCCGCCTTTCCGTCGAAGGCAATCGGCGGGCCGCGGGCAGGGAGTTGGCAAGGCTCCGCCAATTCCACCTGTCGGAAGCCGCGTCTCTTACGCGAGGGGCCGAGGCGTACCGGCTCGACGGCGATATCCGGACGCTTTTCGACGAACTCGATCAGACTCTGCAGGAGGTCGCAGACGCCGGTTCGCTTATGCCGCGGCTTTCCGACGCTGTCACGAGCTTTGGCGAGCGCCTTTCGAGCCTCATTGTCACAGCCGGATTTTGCCAGGCCGGAATCGACGCCGTGCATCTCGACGCGCGCCAGGCGATCGTCACCGATGGCCGACATACACACGCGGCGCCCCTGTTCATCGAAACCAATGCCCTGCTGCGCCGCAAGGTCTCAAGACGGCAGGTGACCGTCATGGGCGGCTTCATAGGCGCCACCGAGGACGGCGTGACCACCACTCTGGGACGCGGTGGTTCGGACTACACGGCCGCGATCGTCGGAGCCGCGATTGGCGCCGACGAAATCCAGATCTGGACCGATGTGGACGGGATGCTGACCTGCGACCCCCGCATCGTCTCCACCGCTCATTGCCTGCGTTCGATCTCATTTGCGGAAGCCGAGCAGATGGCCAAGTCGGGCGCCAAAGTCCTCCATCCGGCGACGGTAGTTCCCGCCGTCCGTCAGGGCATCCCCATCGTTATTCGCAACTCGCGGAATCCGGGCGCGGCCGGGACCAGGATCGTGCGCGAAAATCCCACCGACGGCGCGGTGATGTCCATCGCCTGTCGGGCTGGCGCCGCGCTGCTTCAACTGATTCCGCGCACCACGCCCGTGACCGCCGATTTCGGCCGCGAGATCTGGGATGCGTTTCAGACGGCGGGGATCGACTTCGAACTGATCGCCATGTCGAGGAAAGAGATTTCCGTGGTGGTGGATGCCGCCGCGCTGACCTCGGAGTTCCGCAGCCGCCTTCGCGAGCTGGCCGAGGTCGAGGTGGAAGAAAACCGGGCGCTGATTACCCTTATCGGGCACAATGCATCGCGCAATCCCTCGAACCTGGCGCGGGCTTCGCAGCGGCTCTGCAGGACGCCGGGAGGAGCGATGCTGGCCTGGTGTTCAGATTCGCGATTCGCGTTTGTGCTGGCGGGCGAAGCGCAGAATCAGGCGGCTGAAGCGCTTCATAGTGAGTTTTTTGGAGAGCCCGATCCCGCGTTGTTTGTTCCGAACAGGGCTTCAGTAATGGTGATGGGAAGCGCGGCGATCCGGTCGGCGCTGGTGGGTGCTGCAAGCCGGTCTTAATTCAGACCCACGCCGACGGGTTTTTCCGCTTTGCCACTGTCGCGCGCGACTTCGAAATGGCTCAACGATTGCGAATACTGCGAGAGTCCCCTGAAAATCGCTTCGGCGATTTTCTGCCGGTACTCCGGTTTATTCAGATTCGCCTCATCGCGCGCGTTGCTCAGGAATCCGATCTCGGCCAGTATTGAAGGCATCTGCGCACCTATCAGCACCACGAACGGCGCCTTCTTCACGCCGCGGTTGCGGGCGGACGCGTTCGATTTCGCCGCCTGCGCGAAGAGAGTACTCTGCACAGTCTGCGCGAAGGTTTCGGACTCGGTGATCTTGTCGTTCAGTGTGATCGTCTGGATCAGATTCATTAATTCGCCGACGCTCTTATCCGCGCCCGCGTTCTCGCGCGACGCCACGTCAAGGGCTCCCGGAGAATTGCTGAAGTTCAGAAAGAAAGTCTCCGTCCCCGCCACTGACGGCGCGGGAGACGAGTTAGCGTGAATGGAGAGAAACAGATCGGCTTTGCGCTGGTTGGCGATCGCCGTCCGCTCATTCAGCGGGATGAAAGTGTCGTCCGAGCGCGTCAGAACCACCTCGGCGCCCATGCGGCTCTGGACCAGCTTGGCGAGGCGCAGAGCCACATCCAGAACCACGTCCTTTTCGAGCACGCCGTTGGGGCCGATGGTGCCGTCGTCATGGCCGCCGTGGCCTGCATCGATCACGATGCGATTGACTTTCAGGCCGAGAGCGCGCGTGAGCGATCGCGCGCCGTTCTCCGATGCATGCGGGGTTAAATCGCGCGCCGCATCACGAGCGGGCGGGAGGGCGGGAACCGGGTCGGGCCGGGTATCCAGCTTCGCATCGAGTGGCGCGTCCAGTTTCGGATCGTACGGCATCGGCCTGGGCGCGGCTACGACGGGGGCAGCAGCTGGCGTGCTCGCGGCGTAATTCCTGGCCGGCTTGGGAGGCTTCGGTAAACCTGCTTTGAGAACAAAGTCCAAAGTGTTCGAGGAGGGCAGCGGCGCGGGATCGAGAAGTGGCGGATTCCCGGCGAGAATCACGCCGCGGCTCCGGATCAGGGGCACCGGCGGGTCGATGAACACGGGCGCACCGCTATGCGCGGGGACGCGCGGGCGGATTTCAATCACCATGCGATCCGGCGCTTCGAGGCGACTGACTTTATACGTCGCCGGGCCAGTCAAATCGAAGACGATGCGCGTAGTGCCTGGCGCGGTTTCGGCAATCCGCACCCGAACCACCAGCGCGTCATTCACGACCTCGGTGGCGTAACGGCGATGAGCGATCCACGGCGTCGCGTGCAGAACATCGAAAAAGAGGCGCTCGGGGTTGGAGGCGTTGTCGGCGCGGTACTCGAAAGGCCCGGTGGTCTCGACGATTATTCGCGTCGAATCCGGATGCGACCAGGCGCGGACGCTTGTAACCTGAATTATGCCGGGCTTCGCGGCGGCCATCGCGGGCAGGAGGGTTAATACCGCCGCCACGCTTTGGAATCGCCTGAACATAAGAGCCTAGGGAGTGCGGTAATAAATCCTGCCGTCAGATCCCACAGACGCGGGGGCCTGACCTGATGTTTCGGTAACCGCACCCATTCCAGCCATTTTACCCGAATCGGCGGGCGTCCGAGGCGCCATATTGGTGCGCTGCTGCCGCGCGGCCGTCAGATTCCTGGCCACCCGCGAAACATAATTGCGGGTTTCCGCGTAAGGCGGCACGCCGTTGTACTTGTCCACCGCGCTTTCGCCGGCGTTGTAGGCCGCGATGGCTTTCGCGTAGTCGCCTCGGTAGTAATCCAGCAGAAATTTCAGATACTTAACGCCGCCCTGGATATTCTCCTGAGGATTGAAAGTGTCTGTCACGCCGAAACGTCTGGCGGTGGCCGGGATCAGCTGCATGATGCCTTGCGCCCCTTTGGGGGAGACGGCGTTTGGATTGTAGTTGCTTTCGGCCCGGATGACGGAATGAACCAGCGATTCTTCCACGCCCTGCTCGAGCGCAATCCGGTCCACTGCGGCGACCAGATCGACCGGCGCGGGAAGCGTGGCCGGTTTTGGCGCAACCACAACCGCGCGGACCAGACGGCCCGATTTTTCGTCGGCCCGCACCACGGTGGTGACGCGCGCAGGCGCGGCAGGTTGCCCGGCAGAAGCGGCGAAGGCAGACATAACCAACATGAGTATAGAACAATATCGCACTAATTTGTTCCCGAATTTCAGGGAGATCGGCATCGTTGATGGTAACATCCTGAATAAATTGAGTTGCCCGGCCGGATCGAAAAACATCGCGGGATGGGTGCTGACAGGCGGACGCAGCAGCCGCATGGGCGTCGATAAGGCACTCATCGCTGTCGAGGGGCAGCCACTGGCGTTGCGCGTCGCCGCCGAAGTGGCAAAGGTGTGTGGCTCGGTGGCGCTGGTGGGCGATCCGGATAGATACCGGCATCTGGGTCTCCCTGTGGTACCGGACGAGTTCCCCGGCCTGGGGCCGCTGGCGGGTATCGAGGCGGCATTGCGGGTTACTGAGTCCGAATGGAATCTGATCGTCGCATGCGACATGCCCGCTCTGAATCCATTCATATTCAGAGACCTGCTCGCAGCCTGTCTGGTTGACGGCGCCGTTGATGGCGCGGTGCCGGAATACGCGGATGGCCGCCTGGAACCGCTCTGTGCCCTATACCACCAGCGCTGCCACCCCGTAATCCGGGCGGCGCTCGATGCGGGAGTCCGCAAGGTCACCGACTCCCTCCGGTCCCTTGAGATACGATACGTGCGAGTGGCCAGTGACGCCCCGTTCGCCAATCTGAACACGCCTGAAGAGCTGCGAAAGTACACGAATGGCTGAAGAATATCCCCATTACATCGAGTTCCGGCATGTTTATAAGACGTTCGACAGACCAGTTTTAGTCGATTCCAATTTTTACGTCGATGCCGGACAAACGGTGGCGATCATCGGCCGGTCCGGCGTGGGCAAGTCGGTGACGCTGGGTCACATTATGGGTTTTCTCAAGCCCGATCAGGGCCGCATAATCGTTTCGCACGAAGATATTACGGATTTCAATGAGGCCGAAATGAATCGCGTGCGCCGCAAAGTCACTATGGTTTTCCAGTCGGGCGCCCTCTTCGATTCGCTGACGGTGGCGGAGAATGTCCTGTTTTCCCTCGATCTGCGCGAGGACTATGACGCGCAAAATAAGGATGATGTGGTGGAAGGCCTGCTCCGCATGGTGGATATCTGGGACGCCCGGGATGCGTACCCGGCCGATCTGTCAACCGGGTACAAGCGCGCCGTGGCCATCGCGCGGGCGCTCGCCGCACAACCGCAATGCGTTCTCTACGACGAGCCCACCACCATGGTGGACCCCATCATGAGCGACCATCTGACCGTGCTGATGCTGCGCTTGAAAAAGCAGCTGAAACTGACTTCGGTAGTGGTCACGCACGATCTGGATCTGTTGCACCGCGTGGCCGATGCGGTGGTCTTCCTGAGTAAGAGCCGGGTGGCGTTCTTCGGCCCGCCCGCGGAGATGTATAAATCGGACAATCCGGATATCCAGGAATTTCTCGAACTGGATAAGGTGATTCGCGGCAGGGTGCTGGGAGTGGACGATCCGTTCCGTGTGGGTTTGGGAGGCGTGGCGAACGAGACATGAGTCTGAACAGGCGGCGGTTCCTCGGCGCGGCGATCTCATCCAGTGCTGCCCTGACGGCGCAAAGTTCGCGCCAGCCCCCTAATGTGCTGGTCTTTCTGACCGATCAGCAGCGTTGGGACACGCTGGGCGTCTACGGCAATCCCATGGGCTTGACGCCGAATCTCGATCGCATGGCGGCCGAAGGCACACGTTTCGAATACGCCTTTACCCCGCAGCCGGTTTGCGCGCCGGCGCGCAGTTCCCTGCAGACGGGGAAGTATCCTTCGACCACCGGCGTGGTGCGCAACGGCCTGGTGCTGAAGGATAACGAAACCACTTTGCCGATGCTGTTTTCGCGGCGCGGGTATGAGACCGGATACATCGGAAAATGGCATCTGAGCGTGGGCGAGTCGGGCGACGACAATCGGGTCCCACCGGCGCGGCGCGGCGGCTACGATCAGTTCTGGGTGGCGTCGAATGCGCTCGAACGCTCGTCCGTTCCGTACGAGGGCAGGATGTGGGATGCGAGCGGGCGGCCCGTCGAATTCACCGACGAATACCGGGTGGACGCGCTCACGGATCAAACGGTCGGATTTCTGCGCCGGCCGCGGACTAAGCCCTTCTTCCTTTTCGTATCGCACCTCGAGCCGCACTTCCAGAATTCGACCAACACGTTCATCGCGCCGAAAGGATATGCGGATCGCTACCGGAATAATTTCTATATCCCGCCCGATCTGGCGCCGTTTCCCGGCGACTGGAAATCGCAGCTGCCCGATTATTACGGAATCATCGCGCGCATCGACGAGCAGTTCGGGCGGGTGATGAACGAGTTGAAGGCACAGGGGCTTCTCGACAACACCATCGTGGCGGTGTCGACCGATCACGGCTGCCATTTCCGCACCCGCAACGCCGAATATAAGCGAAGCTGCCACGACGCTTCGACGCGCATTCCCCTGCTGATGAGCGGGCCCGGCTTTGCAGGCGGCAGGACGGTCGGCCAGTTGGTCAGCACGGTGGATCTGCCGCCGACCCTGCTCGAAGCCGCGGGGTTGGAGCGAGCTGCCGCCATGCAGGGCAAGAGCCTGATGGATCTGGTGCGCGGCCATGTGGAGGGATGGCGCAATGAAGTCTATATTCAGATGCGCGAAGAGGCGCTGGGCCGCGCCCTGCGTACGGAGCAGTGGAAGTATTGCGTCTTCGATCCCGATGCGCAGGATCCCCAACAGCCGTGGAGCCGGCGCTACGTGGAGCGTCATTTGTACGATCTGCGCAACGATCCGAATGAAATTGTGAATCTGGCCGGTCGCGTCGACACGAAGGACATCGCTACTCGGCTGCGGGAGAAACTAATCGCGCGGATTGTGGAGAACGGCGAGCCGCGGCCGGAGATTATTCCAGCCAAATGGTACCCGTAGTCTTTTACCGCTCCTTTACAGTCGCGGCTCAGTAATCCCTACTGCTTCCGAACCGCGACCGTGAGGGAGCGGCAACGACATGGCCGGGACGATCCACTAACTCGGCGATTGTAAGAACCGGGCTGCTTCCCCGATGGCCTGGCGTCCGCCCGCCAGCATTCCGCGCATGGACACGAAGCCGTGGATCATGCCCGGATAGCGGGTGAGCGTAACGGGCACGCCGGCCTGCCGAAGGCGCTCCGCATAGGCTTCACCTTCATCCCGCAGGGGATCGAATTCAGCCGTGATAACCAGTGCGGGAGGCAAGCCTGCAAGGTCGGGCGCAAGCAAAGGCGAAACCTCCGGATGGAGGCTCTGGTCCAAAGATGCCAGGTAGTGGCCGGCGAACCATTCCATCGTCGCGCGCGTCAGGAAATAGCCTTCACCCGATTCGCGATAAGAGCCATTCTCGAAAGAGCTCAGATCGGTCACCGGATAAATCAACAATTGCGAACTCAGAGCGGGGACGCCCGCGTCGCGGCAGCGCATGGCGACCACGGTGGCCAAATTGCCTCCGGCGCTATCGCCACCCACGGAGATGTGGCGCTTATCGATGCCCAGGCGCTCCGCGTTTGCCGTAGCCCACGTCGTGGCGGCGAAGCAATCTTCGAGCCCGGCCGGAAATTTGTTTTCGGGCGCAAGCCGGTAATCGACCGAGATCACCACTGCATCCGATTCTTTGGCCAGGGCGCGGCACACCGCATCGTGCGTATCCAGATTGCAGAAGACGAAGCCACCGCCGTGGAAGTAGATGAGGGCGGGACGACGCCCACCGGGTTCGTCCGCGTAAATGCGCACCGGAATATCGCCCGCCGGGCCGGGAACGGACAAGTCTTCCACACGGCTCAGCGCGTCCGGCTCGCCGCCCAGCATCTTAAAACCTTCCATGCGGCTGGCGCGCGCCTCGGCCGGGTCCTGATCCTGTAGTGGAGACGCTCCCTGGGCGTCCATCATGGCCAGCAACGCGCGCGCTTCCGGATGCAGCCGTTCACTTCTGATAACAGGCTCGGGCATGGAATTCTTTCGCATGATACAACCCGAGGCGCCGCCCGATTGAGATAAGATCATGGTCACGATGCACCGGCCGATCGTCATCATCCTGCTCGCAGCCGGTGCCGCCGTCGCCCAGAATCACGACCTCGGCTACGACGATACCCCGTACTATCCCGGATCGAAGTGGCGCGTCCACGATTCCACCCGTCCCCGGCCTGAAGTGGTCACGCCCGGTTCCTGCAATGCGCCCACTCTGAAGCCGCCCTCCGACGCGGAAGTCCTCTTCGACGGCCATGACGTCTCGAAATGGGAGCCGCTGAAGTGGAAGATCGAGAACGGCTATATGCAGGTTGTGCCGGGCCAGGGCGGGGCCGTGACGAAAGAAAAATTCGGCGATATTCAACTGCACGTCGAGTGGGCGCCGCCCGCCGAGGTGAAAGGAACGGGCCAGAATCGCGGGAACAGCGGCATCAAGCTGATGGGCAAATATGAAATTCAGGTGCTCGATTCGTACCAGAATCCGACATACGCGGATGGGCAGGCGGCGGCTGTTTACGGGCAATATCCGCCCCTCGTGAACGCCTCCTGCAAGCCGGGCGAATGGCAGATGTACGACATCGTTTTCGAGTCGCCCCGGTTCGAGGGCGCCAAGCTCACTAAGCCAGCTTACGTAACCGTGATTCAGAACGGGGTGTTGGTCGAGAATCATGAACAGATCCTCGGCGAGACGCTCCACAGGCAGGTGGGAACGTATGCCACCCACGGCGATTTGCCCCTCGAATTGCAGAATCACAATACTCCGGTGCGCTACCGGTTCATCTGGGTGCGGCGCCTGAAGGGCCGTCCCTGACCGGGCCGCCATGGATCCCTCCTCCCCCCGCAATATCGGGAAGTACGCCTCCATGGCCCTGATCCTGCCGATCTCCACTTTTGTGGGTTATGCGATGGGCTACGGGCTCGATCGGCTGTTCCACACCGGTTGGGTGCGCTACGTCTTTCTCGTACTGGGCACGGTTTCGGGTTTCATTTCGCTCATTCGCGACCTCGATAAGGATGCTTAGGTGCCGGAGGGATTCGAAGGCGCGTCGTTTGAGAATGCCATTGCTCGTCTGCCCCGCTGGATTCTTCTGCTCGCTGCCTGCGGCACGGCGATCGCGGGCAGCTTCTTCGGGCTCTCGTCGGCGGCCGGATTTCTGGCGGGCTCAATCGCGGCCTATGTCAACTTCCGCATCGTCGAGCGCACCGTGAATCGCGTGGCCCGGCTGGCCGGCGAAGGTGCGGCCAACTCCGGCGCATCGAGGCCCGGCGGACGCACCGGCGCCTGGCTGCTGTTTCAGTTCCTGAGCCTCGTTTTGGGGGCCTTTGTTATACTCAGATACTCTGGTTTCAGTATGGCTGCGGCGTTCTGCGGGTTCCTTGTCTGTCCCGCCGCTGTGGTACTGGAAATCATCTTCGAACTCGTGACCTATGATCACTCATGAAGTTTGGTTGACACAGCTCTTCAATACTTATCTGGCGGGCCTCGGAAACGCGCTGCTCGCGCTGTTTCACCTCACTGCTTCGGATCCGAAGCAGCCGTGGGCGGATTTCATCGTGATGCAGTTGCTGGTCGCGGCCATCATGATCGTCCTGTTTCTGATTCTGCGCAGCGGGCTTTCCGTCGATAAGCCGGGCAAGCTGCAGCATCTTTTCGAGATCATCCACGGCTTTATTTCGGATCAGGCCGAAGAGCAGGTGGGGCATGACGGTCACCATTATGTGGTTATTTTCGAAACGCTTTTCCTTTTTATTTTGCTGGCGAACCTGATCGGAATCATCCCGATGCTCGTCAGTCCGACGCAGTTCGTGTATGTGCCTGCGGGATGCGCGCTGCTCGCGTTTCTTTACTACAACATCATCGGATTGAAGAAGAACGGGTTCCGTTACGGCAAACAGTTCCTCGGTCCCATCTGGTGGTTGGTGCCGCTGATGATCCCGATTGAAATTATCAGCCACCTGGCACGGCCGTTGTCGCTCACTATCCGTCTGTTCGCCAACATGTATGCGGGCGAGCAGGTGACACTGGTGTTTCTGGGGCTGACCTATCTGATTGCGCCGGCGATCTTCATGGGGCTGCATGTGTTTGTCGGCTTGCTGCAGGCTTATATTTTCGTGCTCTTGACCATGATGTATGTGGCGGGGGCGGTTTCCGAAGAGCATTGATCCCCATCGGCATAATGCCGTTTTCCGCGTGAGGCCTCCCGCCCCCCGGCGAGGAACGCAACCACCTCCGGAAAACGATTTCCATAAGAGGAGTAACACCAATAATGAAAAGCAAGATGTTTTTTCTGATGATGGCGATGATGTTCCTCGCCATCCCCATGTTTGCCCAGACCACGGGCGGCGGATCGTCGAGCAGTGCGTGGGCCGTCCCGTTTACCTCCGGTATCTCCATGGCCATCGCGTCGGGCCTCTGCGCTTTAGGGCAGGGTAAGGCTGTCGCCGGAGCCGCGGAAGCTATGGCGCGCAATCCGGGCGCGACGGCGGCGATCCGCTTTGCGCTGATTCTCGGTCTGGTGCTGATCGAGTCGCTGGCCTTGTACACCTTCGCCATCATTTTCGTCAAGGTCGTCTAAAAGGCACTACCGAATAACCGCGGGGCGGATTTCCCGATCTGCCCCGCTCCATCCTCTCCCCGCACGTCTGATTTACGCCCTCTGTAAGCCGCTCAAAATCCCGATCACAATAATTAATCCACTTTCTTCCGAATGGAATGAATAAGTTGGAGTTGTGCCTCAAATTGCCGGCACGACCCGATGTTAGTGTTCGGTCAGGAAGTTCGACTGCGCGCCGGAATCGTTCGGAGACGCGAAGGGACTCAGGCTATGACACGGATCAAAACAGAATGCGAGAAGACGGCGGAGGCGGTAGAGAAAACGATCGGGCCCTACACGGAACATCTGATGAAAGGAGCGCTCAAAGGCGCGGTCCTGGCGGATGTGATCCGTCTGCTTCAGATGGAGGAGGAGATGGATATGAATCAACCGGCGCGAATCACCATCGGTTGGGCGGCGCGAAAGAAGACTCGCAGGAAAGACGAATAGAGTATATCCAGCTGCCGAGCCAAAAGGCTTTCCATGAATCGTCGGCGCGCTTCAAGGGATTTTCCGGACCCATCGGGTCGGGCAAGAGCCAGGCGCTCTGCCAGGAAGCGATCCGGCTCAGTTATCTGAACCCGGGGCGAACCGGCCTGATCGGGGCGCCGACTTACCCCATGCTGCGCGATTCCACGCTGGCGTCGCTGACGGAGTTACTGTACGAAAACGAAATTCCGTTCGAGCTGAATAAAGCCGACTTCGTGATGGGCATGAAAGACACGGGATCCCGCATCCTGTTGCGGGCCGTCGACGAATTCGAACGGCTGCGCGGGACGAATCTGGCATGGTTCGGGCTGGATGAACTGACTTACACGCACGAAGGCGCGTGGCTGCGGCTCGAAGGCAGGTTGCGCGACCCGAAGGCGGCCCGGCATTGCGGGTTTGCGGTGTGGACTCCGAAGGGGTTCGACTGGGTGTATCGGAAGTTTATCGAGAATCCGGTACCAGGTTACGAAGTAGTTATGGCCCAGCCGTACGAGAATCGGTTCCTGCTGGAGCAGGTGCCGGACTTCTACGACCGGTTGAAAGGAAGCTATGACGAGAATTTCTTCCGCCAGGAAGTACTGGGAAGTTACCTGAACGCGAAGGGGAGTTTGGTCTACGCGGCGTTTTCGCGTGAGCGAAATATCAGGCCGGCGGCGCCCGATCCGGAAAAGCCGATTTACTGGGCAGTCGATTTCAACGTGGATCCGATGTCTTCCGTGGTGGCGCAGGTGAGGGGCAACGACTTATGGATATTAGACGAGATCGTGCTGCGGCGTGCAACGACGCTGCGGGCATGCGAGGAATTCGAGAAGAGATTCGGTGCGCCGCGGGCGGGCGTGGTGGTGTATGGGGACGCGTCGGGAAGCGCGCGGCAGACTACAGGTTTTTCGGATTACGAAGTGATCCGGGAATTCTTCCGGGTACGCACGGCGCGGGTGACCTATCGTGTGCCCAGCGCCAATCCGCCGGTGCGCGAGCGTATTACCGCGATGAATGCGAAGCTTTGCAACGCGCAGGGTGAAGTGCGGATGTTTATCGACCCGCGATGCACGGAACTGATCGCGGACTTTGAACAGGTATCGTACGAGGAAGACTCGATGCAGATCGACAAAGAAAAGGACCGGAGACGGACGCACTTGTCGGACGCGCTGGGATATCTGGTCTGCCAGGACGGCAGGAATGGCCCTGTAGGGGAGCGTGGAGTGCGGCTGTACTAAGCGGAGTGAGCGGTGAAAATGTTCGTTAAAGGATGCATAAGTGAACTCACATATTGAACAGGAACATCCGGACTATTCGCGAACGGTGAGAATGTGGCGGCGCTACCGCGACCTTTATGCGGGCGGGGAACAGTTCCGCAAGAATGCGGCGGAGTATCTGGTCAGCAGGCAACACGAGCCCAGGGAGGTTTATCAGGAGCGGCTGATCCGGGTTTTTTACGAAAACTATCTGGGATCGATCGTCGACTGGTATACGGCTACTCTGGTCAGGAAAGAGCCCGTGCTGGAGTTCGTGAGCACCGACGAGAGCGCCAGGAATTTTTACAGCTCCTTTGTACAGAACTGCGATCTGAAGGGGACCACGCTGACACAATTCTTCAAAGAGCAGGTTACCGAGGCGCTGGTTTGCGGGAAGTCGTATCTGGTGGTGGATTTTCCGAAGGCGCATGAGCCGGTGCAAACGCGCGCCGAAGAGGACGAATCGGGCCGCAGCCGCGCCTACCTCGTGAGTTACACGGCCGACGAGGTGATTAACTGGAGTCTCGACGATAAGGGCGATTTCGAATGGGTCGTAATTCGCACCTCCTGCCTCAAGCAGGATAGTGTCCGCTCTTTCGGCTGGAAAAGCGAGACGCGCTGGATCTACTACGATCGCGAGAAATACCAGGTCTACGAGCAGCGCGAAGCGAACCAGGAAAAGGCGATCGAACTGGTCGACGAGGGGCTGCATGGTTTTGCGGGGATCCGCCGGGTTCCGATTTTTGAACTAAAGGTCAGCGCGGGCTTGTGGCTGACCAACAAGGTCGCACTACTCCAGCTGGAGCACTTTAATAAGTCAAACGCGCTGGGCTGGGCGCTGACCATGGGCCTGTTTGCCATGCCGGTTATCTATTCGGACAAGGAATTCAATCAGATCGCGGGCGAGAGTTACTACATTCAGCTGGGGCAGCAGGATCGCTTCGGATGGAATGAGCCGGAAGGCAAGGTCTACCAGATTGCCGCGGATAACCTGAACCGGCTGAAGGATGAAATTTATCGCGTATCGTACCTGATGCAGCAGGCCGGGGATAACTCGGGCGCCGCGCAGTCGGGTCTCAGCAAGCAATGGGACTTCAGCGTGACCCAGGAAATTCTATGCGCCTACGGGGACGTCATGAAGGACTCGATCCGGAACGTCCTGAACGCCATCACGGCGGCGCGTCAGGACGTTATGACGATCGATGTAGTGGGGCTGGATGAGTTCGACATCACCGATTTCGGCACGGAGGCGTACGATGCGCAGAGCCTCATGAATCTGGGTATCGAATCGCCGACACTGAAGCGGCAGGTCTTCAAGAGGGTTGCTCTGAAATATCTTTGCGATGCCCGGCAGGACATTAAGAATCGGATCGCCGAGGAAATCGACGCGTCGATTCCGGCCCCGTCATCGAAAAGTCCGCAGCCATCCGAGGTTTAGAAATGGAGGAAGAGGATATGGAAGCACCAATCGACGTACAGACGATCGTCGAACACGCGATCGACGAGTATATGCGGAAGGACAGCGCCCGACGGGAGCCCGCGTATAAGACGGAATTGCAGGAAGAACGCCGCCGTCGCGAACAACTCGAGAAGCGGATGAACGAGTTGGTTGAAGAGAACAAACGCAGCCAGGCCATGGCCGAGGAAGCGCAGCGGAATGCCGCCATCCGCACGGAACTGCAAAAGCTCGGGGTGATAAAAATCGACCTGGCATACAAGGCGATACAAGACGGAATCGTGCGCGCCGAAGATGGGCGACTGGTGGCGCGCGGTGAGAACGGCGATCAACCGGTCGCCGCGTATCTGGCGAGCTTTGTTCAGGAAAATCCAGAGTTCCTGCCGGCGAGAATCGCGGGAGGATCGGGGGTGACGGGTACGCAGAAAGCCGCGCCGGATACTAACTCCGGCGCGGTGGATCTGGATAAGATCGGCCCGTCGATGAGCAAGGAAGATCTGGAGCGGGTGCGGCGGGAGATCCTGCGGGTTACGTCGCAAACGTTGCGGGGAGTTTGAGCGATTAGAGCGCGGACTCCAACATTGGCGGCGCGGCCAAAAGCCGTGTTCGCGTAACGAAGAGTTGCCAAAGGAAAGAGGACCGGAAACGGTCCTCTTTTTTCTTTGCGACGAAGAAAGAACAAAAAGGGAGAAAGATGCCATCAATTACATCAGCAAATGTCGCGAACGCAATCGTAAAGTTAGTAGCGGCGGATGCGCTGCCGGCGCTCGTGGGGAACCTGATTCTTGGAAACCTCGTGAATCGCGATTATGAACCGGTTCTGGCGCAGGCGGGCGATACGGTGAATATCCCGATCGCGCCTCAGCTTGTCGCCAACAACTTAGCCGAGGGCGGGACTGTCTCGCCGCAGAACCCGAATCTCGGCAATGCGCAGATCATCCTCAACACGCACGCCGAAGCGACGTTCCAGATTCCGGACGTAACAAGGGTGCTCGCGGTGCCGGACCTGTTGAAGGTCTATATGCAGCCGGCGGTGATCGCGATTGCCGAGAAGATAGAGAGCGATCTGCTGAACCTCTACGCGGGTTTCACAGCCAACACGCCTCTCGGCGCGGCCGCGACGCCCGTAACCGAAGCGATTCTCGACCAGGCGGAGACCGCTCTGTTCCTGGCCAAGGTACCTTCGACCGAGCCCAAGTATCTGGTGGTGGACAGTAACACTTACTCGGCCATGCGTCAGATTCCGCGATTCAGCGAGTTTCAGAATTGCGGAGAAGCCGGCCTGCGCGCCCTCGTCGACGGCACCATCGGAAAGATCAAAGACTTCTATGTCTTCCGTTCGCAGTCGGTGCAGACGACCAACAACGGGGCGACCCCGCCGGTTATCAACACCCATAACATCGCATTCGTTAAGGATGCGATCGGCCTGGTGATTCGCCGGCTGCCGCAGCCGCTTCCGGGTACCGGCGCCATCGCCGAGTACGCCGAGCTCGGCAACTTCGGTATGCGCGTCACCATGAGCTATCAGCCGAACACGCTGTCTCAGCAGTTCACGGTGGATGTGCTTTACGGCTGCGCCGTGCTGCGGAACGGCTTTGCGGTTCAGGTGAACAGCTAGTTAGTTGGTAACTCGGGGCAGAACGTTGTCGATAAGACGGCGGTCTGCCCATTTTTGTTTGGGCGCGAATCAGGAAAAGGAACTTATGGACTTGCGGGCTTACTACCAGAAGATTAAGAATACGGAGGCGCTGCTCACGGGGAACTCCCTGGTCGTGGTCAGCATCGCGACTCCCGAGGGCGGGAAAGACGGAGTGCGCACGGAAGTGCCGCGGATAGTTGCCGCGAGATTGTTGGTCGAAGGGCGCGCCAGAGTGGCGACCGAAGACGAAACGATCGAGTTTCATATCGCGAATTGCGAAGCCAGGGAAAAATTCGATCGCGAAGAGACGGCGCGGCGCGTGCAGGTGATGGTGATTCCCTCGCCGGATCTCAGGAAGTCGAAGGAGCGGAGCTGAGATGGCGCTCTTCGTCGATGGACCTTCTCCGACGATTGACGGTCTGATCGACCAGGACTCGGGTCTGCTGGATGTGGCGGAGACCTGCGGGATCAACGTCTCGACCAAGCTTCGGCTGGGTCACGAAGAGATCGCGACCGATCTGGAGCTTTGGCTCGACCGCCCCCGCCAGCCGCTCGAAATAATCTGGGGCCCGCTATTTCGAATCGGACAGATCGTAGTTACTCCCCCGCTGAAGCAATGGGAGACCATGCACGCGCTTGCTCTGGTCTACAGAGACGCTTATTTCAGCCAGCTGGCCGACCGGTACCAGGCGAAGTGGGACGAATACACCAGCCTCGCGCGCACCGCTTATGAAAACTTCCGGGCCAGCGGCATGGGGCTGGTACACGATCCGGTGGAGCGGGCAATTCCGCCGCTGTTGAGGACGGTCGCGGGACCGCAAAGCGGCGGATTGTTCTATGCCTGCCTCGCGTGGGTGAACGCTGCCGGTCAGGAAGGCGCGGCCTCGGAGGCGTCTTCGTTCGAGGTGCCCGATGGCGATCTCATGACGGTTTCAGCCGCCGGCACGGCCGCCAATGCGGTCGGCTTCAATGTTTATGCCGGCGCCGCGCTCAGCGCCTTGGTACGGCAGAACGACGTGCTGCTGCCGGTAAGTGCATCGTTTACATATGTGCCTGGCGAGATCACTCAGGGAGCATTGCCGGGAAAGGGCCAGAAGCCCGATTTTGTCCGTCCCCTGGCGCGGACACTGCTTAGAGGTTGAGAGGGGAATTAAATGGCAGGAACGACAGGAACGTTAACGGCGACCCTGGTGTCGATGTTGGCTTCGACCACCAACGGCGCGAATGTGCGAGTGGTTGCGATCGCGCAGGCGGATCCGACCCTGAGCGCGGCCGGAATCCGGTCGATTGTGGCTCTCAACGCGAGCGTGGAGATCGGTGAGAAGACCGGGCACGCGCTGTATCCGGCGCTGCTGGTCTATTGCGACAAGCTGTCGAACAAACTTACGGAGAAGTTCCGGCAGTTCTCGGGAAAGGCCCACCTGGTGGTGGAGGTGCGGTATTCGCAGGACCGGCTCGACGGGCTCGAAACGAATACTCAGGTGGTTGTGGACGCGGTATGCGCCATGCTTGACGATTCCCGCGGGGATTGGGGAAGCGGCGCTTTCTATACGGGCGGTTACGACGTGAGCTATGAACCGATCGCGCGCGGCGGAAAGAACTTTCTGCAGCGGGCAAAGGTGGGATTCGACGTGGAGGTCAGTAAGTAAAAAATGGCATATATTTCATCGAACGCAAACAGATGGTATTGCGCGCAGGAAAGCGCGTATGGCCAGATTGCGGCGATCACCGCGGCCAACCGGATCCCGGCAGTCAGTATGTCGGCCCAATTACAACGCGCCAAAAGCCAGCGCAAGGATAAGACGGGGAGCCGCACGTGGCTGGGCCTTCCGCAGGGCGTCCGCACCCAGGTAAGTTACGACTTGAAGTCGTACATGCGGGACTGGCCCGACATGACGAACCTGCCTCCCCATGGGCCGCTGTTCCAGGCGGCGTTGGGCACGACTGGCGTCTTGTGGGCGGGCGGCACGCCAAATACCGGCACCCTGGCATCGAGTGTGGTTTTCACCGCGCCGCATGGGTTGGCGCCGGGACAAGCGCTGACGAGCGCCGGCGAGATTCGTTTCGTGGCGGCGGTGGCGGACCCACTCACGGTGGTCCTGAATGCGCCGTTCTCGGTCGCGCCTGTCCCCGGTGTTCCGCTGGGAGCCACCGCGACCTACAGCCTCGCGGAGAGTCTGCCGAGCGTGACTCTGTTCGATTACTGGGATCCATCGACGGCCGTGCAGCGCGTGCTGACCGGCGCGGTAGTGGATCAGATGACCATCGCGCTCAACGGGGATTTCCACGAATTCGAGTTCAAAGGCATGGCGCAGGACATCGTGGACTGCGCTTCGTTCATCTCGGGGCAGGGCGGCGCAGTTACTTTCCCGCCTGAGCCGACGGTGGCGGGATACAGCTATTCGCCGGTCCCCGGAAATCTGGGAGAAGTCTGGCTGGGCGTGATACCGAGTCAATTCCTCACCGTATCGGCGGCGTCCATCGAAATCAAGAACAACGTGAACCTCAGAGCGAAAGAGTTCGGATCCACGCTGCCGCAGGGGATTGCGCCGGGCACCCGAGAGGTTTCGGTGAGCCTTGAGCTGTTCAGCATGGACGATACTGCAACGGAAGCGCTCTACCAGGCGGCGCGGCAGCAGTTGCCCATCAGCGCGATGTTCCAGCTGGGCCAGGTCGGCGGCCAACTGCTGGGTATCTATCTTCCAGGCGTGGTGCCCGTAGTGCCCGAATTCGACGACGCGGATACGCGGTTGAAGTGGCGTTTCGAGGACGTGCGGGCGCAGGGCACGGACGACGACGAGATTGTAGTGGCGTTTGGATAATTTATGACAGCCTGGCAAAGCAACAGAATCGTTCCCTCCGAGTCCATGCCCGGCGTGGAGTTTGTGATCGCCCGCATGACGTTCGGGCGGCGCATGGAGCTCTTGAAGCGGGTGCGCGATCTGGCGATTCGCCTCGAGTATTTCGAAGCCGGCCGCGAAGAAAAAAATCGCCTTGAGGCCAGCCTGCTGGGCGCGCAACTGGACCGCCTCTACATCGATTGGGGGCTCGACGAGATTCGCGGCCTGGAACTGGATGGCGCGGCGGCGACGCCTCTGTCGCTGATGGAACGCGGCCCCGAGGAGTTGTTTAACGAAGCGCTTGCCGCGGTTAAGGCCGAGTGCGGATTGAGCGAGCAAGAAAGAAAAAACTGATTGTCGCGTTCCATTTCCAGCTCGCAAACGCCGGGTTTGCGGGCCGGGCCGGGTGGGATTGCGAGAGTTGCCGGCGAAACGGCCTGGAAGCGAAACGCCGCTGCGGATTTCTGCCGGAAGAGCGGCGCGGGGAGCCGCGCATCGTCTGGGGCCGCGGGCAAGTGCAGTCGCAGGAGTGCCCGAAATCGTTCGTCACGGGCGAAAGCATGGCGCTGCTCGAAGAGTATTTTGTGCGCCGGCGGCTGGGAATTCCGGATTCAGTCGATACGGAAGCGCGCAAGACGGATGCGTTCTTGATACTGCGGGACCAAATGGATGGGGAGGAACGAAATGGCAGACAGCAGCCTTGACGAAGTCATTAACACAATCGCGCCCACGCGGCGCCCCGGCATCCCGAATCCGCCGGCGATCGGCGTCGGCGTGTCGAGCGACGACGGCGACCTGGCGGCGGCTCTTTCGCAGGCGGGGCAGCAGATTACTCAGCTGCAAGCGGCATATCAGCAGCAGGCCGATCTGATCACGGCGAATACCGAGGCCATCCAGAGCAACACGTCTTCTAAGGGGAGTTCGGCGGCGAGCACGGTGGGGGGCATCGCATCGAGCCTGCTGGGTGGCGGATTGGGGCTGCTCTCCCCCTTGATTTCCGGGATTGAGAGTCTGTTCGGTGGGAGTTCGACCCCAGCCCCGCTGCCGATCTACACGCCTCCGCCGCCCATAGATATCACCGGTGCGCTGCAGGCCGCGCCAGGTTCCACGCAGGCCGCGGCTACCAGCGGAAGCACGAACCAGCCTGCCGCCGGCGCCACCAGCCAGGCGGCCACCGCCCCGCAGATCACCGTGAACGTGAGCGCGATGGACAGCCAGTCGTTCATGGATCGCAGTACCGACATCGCGAATGCCGTTCGCGAGGCCATGCTCAATATGCATCCGATCAACGATGTGGTGGCGAGCCTTTAAAGAACGGATAACGACAAATGCCCTTCCCAACTCTAAAGACAGGCGCCGTGGCCCAATATCCGCTGGATCGCGGCTTTCGCTTCCAGACCCAGGCGGTGCGCTTCCTGGACGGCAGCCGTCAGCGCTACCGGATCTGCGGCGCGAATCTGCGCCAGTGGCAGGTGAAACTGGACCTGCTCGACGAACAGGAACTGGGAGCGCTGATTGCGTTTGTAGAGCGGCAGGGCGGCGCAACGTTTGCTTTCACGGATCCCGTGACAGGCGATAACGTCGCCAATTGCATTATTTCCGGCCAGAGTTTCACGGCCGGCATGACCGACGAGATGAAGGCGCAGGCGTCGCTGCTGATCGAGGAGGTTGCATGAGTTTTTATCCGCAGATCGGGACCGGTACCATCACGCAGTTTCCTGTCGGCCGCACGCGGACCTGGCGGGTGATTACGAGCGTACTCGAAAGCGGCGAACAGATCGTGCTGCCGGATACGGCCGCCGGCCAGATCGCATGGGGCCTCTCTTACGTCGATCTCAGCGACGCGGAAACGGCGCTCGTCAGCGGCCTCTTTACCGCTTGCCAGGGGAGCTTCGCGTCCTTCATCTTCATCGATCCGCTGGCCAATCTGCTCGGCTGGAGCGAGGATCTCTCACAGCCGAATTGGCAGACGGGACTACTGAGCACGGCGAGCGGGATCGCCGATCCCCTGGGAACAGAGAGAGCCTCGACGATGTCGAATGGAAGCACCGGCACCCAGCAGCTCACGCAGACTCTGGGAATATCCGGGGATTACGTAGCCTGTTTCAGCGCGTACGTTCGCTCGAACGTTGCCGGGTCGATCACGATAGCGCGCGACGGGACACAGACGGTGGCTGCGGTCGGTCCGCAATGGGCTCGCGTCTACTTCAGTGGAGCCGGCACGGCGGGCGCGGCGCAATCGACGTTTTCTATCTCCATCGCCGCCGGTCAAACCGTGGAAGTGTTTGGATTGCAGGTGGAAACGCAACCCTATCCATCGCTTTACAGAGTTACGGAAGACGCGCTGGGGATTTATCCGGAAACGTACTTCGAAGACGATGAGCTGACCGTGACGGCCACCGGTGTGGGGCTCTCTTCATTTCCAGTCAAGTTGATTTCGCGAGTCTGAACGGACGGAAACGAGATAAGATGGAAAGCCCATTCATAGCCAAGGAACAGCTCGACGCCGATACGCCGTTGTTCTTTTTCGACTGCACGCTGGCCGACGGCACCGCGCAGCACTGGAGCAGCCGGACGTTCACTTGGGGCGGTACCGAATACGAACCGCGCGTAGTGCGCCACAATCTCTTCGAGGCGCAAATGGCCTCCGATACGCAGGTGGGCGGCGTACCTAAGCTTACCTTCGAACTCGCCAACGCGGATTCGCAGTTGTCGGAGATCGATCAACAGACCGGGTTTAAGGGCGCCCAGTTGACCGTTCAATCGGTGTTCGTCGACCTTGTGGCCGGCGCCGCGACGACGGACCCGGTGGTGGTCTTCCGCGGGCTGATGAATCCTCCCGATCTGGTCACGGAGACCACATTCCGGCTCAGCGCCATCAATCGGATGTCGATGCAGCGCACCGTGCTCCCCAATGTGCGGGTCGAGCGGATGTGTCCCTGGCGATTTCCCACCACAGCGGCGCAGCGTCTGGAAGCGGTCGACGGCGGCGCCGCGCGCGGGGTCTTTTCCCTGTTCTATCGATGCGGCTATTCGCCCGATCAGGCCAATGGCACCGGCAATATGAACGGAAGCGTTCCGTTCACCGACTGCGCCTATACTCGCTCCGACTGTGTAGAGCGCGGTATGTTCACCATCGATTCGAATAACCGGACCACGGGGCGTTTCGGCGGACTCGAGTATGTTCCGCCCACCATCCTGGTGCGCGGCGCCGGGCAGCAGAATTCATCGCTCTCGGCGGTTCAGGAGAACACGGCAAGTTACAACGATTTCGTGCCGCTGGTGTACGGTACGCAGTGGCATCTGCCCGATGTCGTTTTCTCCCGCAACGATGGAAACCTCACCCGCATGGAGGTCTTACTCGGCATGGGTGAGATCGAGGGCATACTCATGGTGCTCGTCAACGACATCGTCATTCCCCAGGGAGTGTCCGGAGTCAACATGACGTCATCCGGCTGGTACAACCTGATCGCTCCCGGCACGCGCAATGGGGCGCAGGATCCGAACTTCGCGGATGGAAGCGGCGTTCCGCTGGGAGATCCGTACGGCAGCATGGCCTATCTGTCGGTGGTGGTGCCGAACAGCATCAACAACGGAACCAGTATTCCCTCCGTACAAGTCCTCATGCAGGGACTGAAACTGTGGCAATGCGACAGCAGCGGCAGCCTTCTGGGTATGCAGTTCTCGAGCAACCCCGCATGGATCCTGCTCGACGTGCTGATGCGCGCCGGTTATTCGTTTAACGAAATCAATACGGCAAGCTTCGCGGTGGCGGCGGCGTATTGCGATCAACTGCTCGACATCGACGATCCCGTGGGCGGGTCCGTGCAGGTGCCGAGGTTTCAATGTAATTTCGCGCTCAAGGACAGCAGCAGTATCGGCGAACTCATCCGCTCGCTGCGAAACGGTGCGCGCATCTATCTGGTGCTGAATACGGCCGGGCTGTTGGAGGCGCGGACGGAGAATACGTTCGCGCTGCAGCAGCCTGCCCTGCCGGCCAACAGTAACGCGGTAACTCAATTCAACGGCGGATGGCCCGCCTACGAATTCGACGCCACGTCGATTGCCCGCAACAGCGACGGCAGCGCCAGTGTGCAGTTGTCCTCGAAGGGCGCGCAGGATACGCCCAACCGCCTGACAATCGAGTTTCAGGACATGTTCAATCAATTTCAGCAGGACAGCCTGTCGCTGACCGACGAAGACGATGTGGATCTCTGCGGGCAGGAGATTCCGGCGACCTGGGACGCGGTGGGAATCTCAACCTTCGACCAGGCAGCCCGCATGCTGCTGCTCGGATTGAATCGAGCCATTGAGGGGAACCTCTTCATTCAGTTCCAAACGAGCGTGAAAGCACTGGGGCTCCTGCCGGGCGATTTGATTACCGTAACGTACCCGAAGGAAAACCTGGTCCGGACGCCGTTCCGCGTGCAGAAAATCACCTCCGGCCCGAGTTTGCGAACCGCTGTAATCAACGCGCAATTGCATGACGACTTGTGGTTCACGGATACGGCCACCGGAATTATCGGCGGGCTGGGGCGTCAAACAGGGCAGGGCCCGGGGCTGCCCGCGCCCGTCTGCGGCACGACCGTCGACGCTTACGGGAATCTTCAACTGGGAATCACCGAAACGGAAATCCCGAGCAGCGATGGATCGAGCGAAATCGAGCTGGGCATTTCTTTCACCGCGCCGTCCGGTCAGGTCGGCACACTGGCAGCGCCGTTGATCGGCCTGGCGCCGGTCGAGAGCGCAACCGGGGGAACTCTGACCGGCGGCTTGAATTACTTTTACGCCATCAGCGCGGTAGACAGCGGCGGCGGTGAGAGCGCGCTTTCGTTCATCGCCCAGGCTGCCACGGCGATCGGAACGGGCACTAATTCGGTGATCCTCGATGGCATCGTCTTACCGGTTGGCTCCGCGAGTTTCCACGTGTATCGCGGTGTCATCCCCGGGCAGTTTTTCCGCATCGCGTCGAATCAGGCCCCGCAGGCTTCGTTCACCGACACCGGGCTGCCTCCGCTCGCGATCCTCCCGCAGGATCCGCAGTTCGATCACGTGAATACTTACTGGCGCTGGGAACTGACCCCCGAAGCCGCGGTAACTCTGCAATCCGCCAACACGGTCGGCAACAGCGCGCTGGAGCTGGTTGTGAATCAGTATGCGCTCTCGACAGTTCGCATCACCGAAGGCACAGGCGCGGGCCAGGAGAGCCTGATCGTAAGTAATACCGGCTCCACCATAACGATTGCCACGCCCTGGCAAACGGAGCCGGACGCCACCAGCTTCTTCGTGATCGCGGAAAGTTCCTGGCGCTTCGGAGCGATGGGTGCGACCAGTCCGATTCCGATCGACGTTCCGGAACGAATCGGAGAGGGCGTCGAGATCTCGGCGCGCGCCGCGAATGTGGAAGACGATGAAGCGGCCTATGAACTCTCCCCGCTGACCCGCTGGGTGCTGGGTCAATCCGAAGGACTCTCCGCCGATTCCGGCGTTCCACCCGCCCCGCTGTTCAGCGCCGCGGTCTCCCCATTATTAGGTGGCCTGGACTTTACGGCGGTCGCTTTCAATACGCTGGTGAATACGACGAGCGTCATCGCCGGAACATTCAGCGCCTTCTGTTACGACGAAGTCAACGGGGCCGCTCCGGTTGCCGTGAGTGCGGCGATTGCCACCACCGACCAGACCATTCTGTTCGCCGCGGCGGTAGCTCCGGGCGCGCTGCTGCAGATCGATCGGGAGGTTCTCCTCGCCGCCAGTACCGATTCCGGCGGAAACACCTCGGTTCGGCGTGGGATACAGGGGACAACGGCCGCCGCTCATCTTGCCGGCGCCCTGGCATATCCGCTTGAGGAGAAGATCGTCATCGTTCCGTTCGTCAAAGGCTACTTCGGAACTCCCGCCGGCGGAGACTGGAAATACACTCTGGAACTGCCGGATGTAAGAGTATCGAGCGTCGAACTCTTTATGACGAACGCTCTCGGCAATGGCGCCGTCAGCGTCAACCCGTACACCACCACCAACGACAACGGCTTGCGAACCAATGGCGGCGGCCAGTTTTCGTTTCAGATCACCGGATATCTTGCCATCCAGACCGGCGCCGCTCCGCTGGTCATCGTGGATGCCGATCAGTCCGTACGGGATATGTACGCCGTATTGATAACGCCTTCGTCCGGCGCGGGAGTTACTCTGCAACTCAATCAAAACAGCGCCGCATATGCGACCCTGCAGTTCGCCGCGGGAGCGACTGTATCGAATGTCGTGAGCGGTTTCGGATTGCCGCCCTTACGCGCCGGCGACCAATTAAGTCTGGATGTCGATGGCGTAGGGACAACCAACCCCGGCAGCGACCTGACCGTCATTATGCGGCTGTAGAAACCGCTACACTGATTAGTTGCTGCTGGTTCAGAACGTTTCCAAACTCTATCGCCTCTACAAAACCCCCTTCGACCGTATCCGTGAACTCAATCCTTTCCGCACCGCCCCGCTGCACTCGGATTTCTGGGCGCTCCGCGATATCTCGTTCAGCGTGGATCGCGGCGAGGTGGTCAGCCTGGTGGGCCCCAACGGCTGCGGCAAGAGCACGCTGCTTCAGGTGGTCAGCGGAATTCTCCAGCCCACCACCGGTCGGGTCGTGACGCGCGGCCGTATCGCCGCGCTGCTGGAACTTGGCGCCGGATTCAATCCCGAATTCACGGGCCGCGAAAACGTATTCATCAACGGCGAAATCATGGGCATCAGCCGCGCCGAAATGGCGAAGAACCTGCCTTCCATCGAGGCCTTCGCCGAGATCGGCGAATTTCTCCACCGGCCGGTCAAGGAATATTCGAGCGGCATGTATGTGCGGCTCGCCTTCTCTACCGCGATCCACGTCAATCCCGACATTCTGATTGTGGACGAGGCGCTGGCCGTCGGCGATGCTGTTTTCGCCAACCGCTGTATCCGCAAATTCGAGGAACTGCGCGAACGCAAAATCTCCGTTCTTTTCGTGTCTCACGATCTCGGCCTCGTCAAGCAGTTATCCCAGCGCGCCATCTTTCTGCTCAACGGCCGCATCGAAGCCGAGGGCGAGCCCAAGCATGTCATCGATAAGTACATCGGTCTGGTGCTGGAGCGTCAAAAGGCTTTCGACCAGCGAGACAAGCGATCCCATCTGGTTTCGAGCAATCGGCACGGCGACGGGTCGAGCGAGATCCTCGAAGTCTCCCTCCTCGACGAGAGCGGCCGCCACTGCGCCGTCGTCTCGAGCGGTGAGCGGATCACCATTCGTATTCGCACCGTTTTCAATGGCCATCGGGCCGAACCCATGGTCGGCATTCTCATACGCAACCGCATCGGCATGGATGTCTACGGAACGAATACCAGGATTGAACAGATCGATCTGGGTAAGTTCGATCGGGGCGAGGAGATCGAGATCGATTTTACGTTCGAGTGCTGGCTTACTCCGCACCAATACACCGTCACCGTGGCGACGCAGTATCTTGACGGATCGAGTCACGACTGGCTTGACGACGTGATCACGTTCGATGTGCTCGCGCGACGCCAGGCAGCCGGAGTAACCGACCTGCGCGCGAAAATCAGCTGGCGCAAATCCGCCGCCCATGAAAACGCGACTCGCTCTTAAGATCCGCGCCGGCTCCCCCCGAACCGAATTCACGGGACGTTTGGGAAATGCCTGGAAACTCCGTGTCGCGGCGCCGCCGGTGGATGGCAAGGCCAACCAGGCGATCATTCGCTTCCTCGCGAAAATCGCCGCTGTTCCCCCGTCGGCAATTTGCATCGTGGCGGGATTTACGGCGGCATCGAAGATCGTCGAGATCGATGGCATCGGCTCCGCCGCGCTCGAACGCGCTATTCTCGAATCGCATGGACCTCGCTCGCATCCAGGAAGCTCTGCGCCGGGAGAAGCTTGACGGCTGGCTTTTTTTCGATCATCATTTGCGCGACCCGCTCGCCTATCGTGTGCTCGGACTTAACTCGCACGGCCACGTAACGCGCCGCTGGTATTACTTCATCCCCGCCCACGGAGAGCCCCGCGGAATGGTCCATCGCATCGAAGCGGGAATTCTCGACCCCCTGCCTGGCGAAAAACTAAAATACTCCAGCTGGCAGGAGCAGCACGCGCGGCTCGCTCAACTCCTGAAAGGCGTGAAACGCGCCGCCATGCAATATTCGCCCCGCTGCGCCGTGCCTTATGTCGCGATGGTCGACGCCGGGACGGTGGAACTGGTGCGCGATCTCGGCGTCGAAGTAGTCACCTCCGCCGAATTGATCCAGGAATTCGAAGCCTGCCTCAACGACGCTCAGTTCGCAACGCACAGGGAGGCCGGCCGGCGTGTGGATCGAGTATGCGCAGGCGCCTTTCGATTCATCGCCGAAAATCTCTCGTCCGGCGTCGATGAACTGGCGGTCGGCGATTGGGTGTTGGCTGAATTCCGCAATGCCGGTCTGGTGACCGACCACGGTCCCGTCGTCGGCGTGAACGCTCATGCCGGTGATCCGCATCACGAGCCGCGCGCGGAGACGAACGTCCCGATCCGCCCCGGTGATCTGGTGCTGCTCGATATGTGGGCCAAACTCGACCAGCCCGGCTCGATCTTTTATGACATCACCTGGACCGGATTCTGCGGAGATGCTCCGGACGAAGTCGAGGGCGTCTTCGAAATCGTGCGCGACGCACGCGACCGCGCCATCGAAAAGGTTTCCCAGGCCGTGGCCGCGGGCCAGGAGATTCGCGGCTATGAAGTAGACGACGCTGCGCGCCAGTACATTCAATCGAAAGGTTACGGGGAGCGGTTCGTTCACCGCACCGGCCATTCCATCGGCGAGGAGGTGCACGGAACGGGCGCCAATATGGATAACCTCGAGACGCACGACGACCGCCGCATCCTGCCCGGCGCGCTGTTCTCCATCGAACCCGGAATCTATCTCGAACAGTTCGGTATCCGCTCGGAAGTGAATGTCTTCGTGACCGTTGGTAAGGCGTTGGTCACCGGGGCCGTGCAACGTGAACTGGTTAAGATCCGATAATCTCTCTCGCGTGGGTGAACAACTCGTCCAGCATCGCCTGAGTCAACTTACCCGTTGACGTATTCTGCTGGCTGGGGTGGTAAGAGCAAAGCAGTGCAGGCCGCAGATTGTCATAGAGAACGTTGTGGCCGAATCGGAAGTCCGATCGCCGTATCGATAAGCCGCGCGTCTTCAGCGCCGCTAAGTAACTATCGAGTGCAATCTTTCCCAGTACCACCACTACCTTAACCGTATTTAATAATTCCAGTTCGCGTTCGAGAAATCGCCGGCACTCGAGCAACTCTTGAAGCGCTGGCTTGTTATCCGGAGGCGCGCAGTGCGCTGCGGCGGTAATCCAGGTGTCGCGCAGGCTCAAACCATCGTTGGATGACCGGCTCTCCGGCATTGAGGCGAAACCAGACCTGTACAGCGACCTGTAAAGGAAGTCGCCGGAACGGTCCCCGGTGAACATACGTCCAGTACGATTAGCACCGTGTGCGCCCGGCGCCAGCCCGAGAATGAGTAACCGGGCCGCGGGATCGCCGAACGAAGGTACCGGCTTACCCCAGTAATTCCAGTCGAGGAACGCCCGGCGCTTTGTCGCGGCAACCCCCTGGCAATGGCCGATCAGCCGCGGGCATCGGGCGCATGTTTCGATGTCACGATTCAACGCGGCCAGCAGATGAGCGTTGTTACAATTCACGCGATGAGTACACCTTTCAGAATCGATGGGCGGACGGCGCTGGTGACCGGCGGCGCGAGCGGTATCGGCGAGCAGACCTGCCGCGTCTTTGCCGAAGCCGGCGCTGACGTCATCATCGTGGATATCGACCGGCCCAGGGCCGAAAAACTGGCGGCCGAGCTCCCCCGCGCATCGTACCGGATCTTCGATATTACCGACGAAGCCGCTACCCGCGCCGGTCTGGAGGGCATCTTTGAAGAAATAGACAACAAACTCGACATTCTGGTGAACAACGCCGGCATCGGCCTGGTAGGCGGCGTCGAAGAAACGGAGGCTGACGATTTCGACCGTATCTTCCGGGTCAACGTCCGCGGCCTGTACCTGGTGACCAGGTTCTGTTTGCCGCCGCTGCGCGCCGCCAAAGGTTGCATTGTAAATATTGGTTCCGTCGCGGGGCTGGTCGGCGTGAAAAGACGCTTTGCCTATTGCGGTACCAAGGGAGCGGTGGTCGCGATGACACGGCAACTCGCGGTCGATTATCCCACCGACATCCGCGTGAACTGCATCGCGCCAGGCACCGTCGATACGCCGTTTGTCGAAGGCTATTTAGAAAGGTATCACAAACATGAGAAAGATAAGGTCCGAACGGAACTGAATCAGCGGCAGCCTGTGGGGCGTCTCGGACAGCCCGGCGAGATCGCTTACCTGGCGCTTTATCTCTGTTCCGACCAGGCGGCCTTTGTGAATGGATCGGTAGTTGCGATCGACGGCGGCTGGACTGCGGCATAAGTTATGTGACGGCTGTATGAAAAATTCCAATTGACCAAAGTGCCGGAAAGTACCAAAATGAAAGTTCCGGTCGCTCCGCGGATTAGTACGGCAGATTGCTCAGGCTCTCTGGTCTTCGCGTCAAGGATACCGATGGCGAGATTTTACTCTCCGATCTTTCGGCTCTGTGTGCTGGCTGTTGCCCTCGGCGTGACGGTCGGCGGCGCGTTAGCTGTCACTCCCTCCCACAAGAAGAAGGGCGTCGCGAAGACCGTTACCCACAAGACTGCGGCATCCGTCAGTCACTTGGCGGTAGCCTCGAAAACCGCGGTTGTGGCCTCTGTGGCCGTCGTGGCCGGCAAGGGGACGCGCAGGAAAGTCTGGGTTCAGACCTGGGACGAGCCCACCTACAAGGATTCCGCTTCTGGCGATCGGACCCAGGGTGACGATCCTGTCGTGCGCCAGGCCGCCGTAGAGGCGCTGGGTCCCTACAACGGCTCCGTTGTGGTCGCCGATCCCACCACAGGCCGCGTTCTCACCATCGTCAATCAGCAACTTGCGCTCGGTGGCGGCTTTCAGCCTTGCTCCACGGTCAAAGTATCGGTAGCGCTGGCGGCGCTGCGCGAGGGGGTCGTGCAAAGGGTTACTCCCGCCCGTTTTTACAGCAGAAGCTCTCTCGATCTGACCGACGCACTGGCCTATTCCAATAATTATTACTTCGGAAATCTGGGCGTAAAACTGGGCTACGAGCGCGTTAATTACTATGCGCATCTGTTCGGCTACGGCGAAAAAGCCGGTTTGAATATCGAAGGGGAGCATCCTGGTTATTTCCCCCCGGGCCCTCCCAAAAACGGCGGCATGGCGATGCTCACCAGCTTCGGTGAGGAGATCTCGCAGACTCCCCTCGAACTGGCCGCGCTGATCGGCGCCGTCGCCAATGGCGGGACGCTCTACTGGATGCAGTACCCGCGCTCCGAAGAAGATATCAAGACCTTTGAACCGCAGGTCAAACGCCATCTGGACATCGGCAACTACATCGGCGATATAAAGCCCGGCATGAGGGACGCTGTTGAATTCGGGACCGCGAAGCGAGCCAAACAGGATGACGAGATTCTGGGCAAGACCGGGACGTGCAGCGAAGGCCGCATCCACCTCGGCTGGTTCGGCTCCTTCAACGATAGTGGCGCGCGCAAACTGGTAGTCGTTGTACTACTAACCGGCGGGCGGCCATCTATCGGCGCAACCGCCTCCGGCGTAGCGGGTGACGTTTATCGCCGGCTCGCGGCGCAAAACTTCTTCAAGACCACCCTGCCGTTGACGCCGGCGTCTCTGCTTCCCCCGCAACTCTACATCAGCCGTTAACCAGCCCGCCGCAGGGACTGCTGGATGCGCCGGTCCGCCCGGTCGCCGATCAGTTCGGCAACGCGCGCCAGCAGGTAGGACACGTTAGCGTCACTCATCCGAACCACGCTGTCGCTCGAACAAGCTTCAATCGTGCCCTCTTCCATCTCACTCATTCTTGAGGAGATCAACGCCGTGGCGGGGTGGCACTCCTTCTGCCTGGCGTAGGCCAGCAAGCGCGGCCCCGCCTCTCCCGACTCGGTTCGCAGATCGGCCAGAACCAACTGATAGTCATGTTCGTCCAGACGCCCAATGGCTTCGCTCCCGGAAGCCGCTCCGTCAACCGCATAGCCTGCGGTCGCGAGCAATGTTTTCAAAGTCAGGCGCGACGTCGGATCCGAATCCGCCAGCAGTACCCGGGCAACGTTGCGCTTGCGGGGCATGGTGTTCGCGCGATTCTCGGACATCTCAGAAATTGCACACATCATTCACTGACTATTAATCTAAAGCAAAATGCCATGAATTGAAATACTGAACATCAGTCAGGATTTTTCCGATGCCGCATGAAAGTAAAGTCCTGGGCATAATGGTAATTTATATCCCTATTCAAACTCAGCGAGGCGGCAAAGCCGGCAAAAGGGCCCGTCCGCGGCCTGACGGCGCGGAGCCTATCAGCTGAATCAGGCGGTCCAGCAGTTCCGTCGGGATATCGGCTCGAATCTTCAGGGAACGCCCGTCCTGCTCCACCGCGATGCCGTCCCAAAGCTTCAGCATCTCAGCCTGATTCTGGGGCACGCTCAGGCGTCCGAAACCGATCAGGCCTTTGGCGGTATCGCGCAGATTCACGGCATCCTCGTCGGTTGCCGTGGCCCCGTGAATTTCTCCTTTGAAGCCGCCGGTGAAATCCGCCTGGAACCAGATGTTTTTCAAGCCCTTAAGGATCTTCGAAAAATCGACGCCCGTACTGGTAGCCGGCATATGGTTGGCGGGAAAACCCGCGAAACCCGCCGAAACGCCCCAGACGTGACTCGATGGATTCACTTCCTTCGCCTCCGCCAGCAGCGGCTGTGCGGCCGTATGCGTTCCCGACTTCCACTCGTCGAGCGAGGCCAGTACCGATTCCAGGTCTCCCGCCACTACCAGGGTGCTGTCGAGAATGCAGAAGCCAGTGCCACCGGTGGCCGTGACATTGTATTCGCCGTGACGAACGATACGGCGTCCTTCGAGCAGTTCGTCGGCATTGATACGGAACGTACCGCGCGCCAGGATCACACCGCCGCTCCGTGTGTCCACCAGCAGGAACTCGCGCACGTCCCGGCGTGGATCGAATCCGGTCTGGCGCGCAAAGAGGTCCAGTTGGGGAAGATTTCTGCTTTCGACCAGCTTCCGGTATAAATCCGTGTCCTTAATCGCGTCCATGCGCGTCCCCACCAGGGATAACGAACCGGGCGGCACCATTTTGACCAGTACGTTATCGACGCGCGGTTGCCCGGACGCGCAGGAGAAGGCGGCGAGAAGCAAAATGGGCAATCGCATCAGAAGCTCCTCTTCTGAAATCTCCACGCGCCGATACCCAATACCACCGTCCCGAAAACCGCGGTGCTCCAGACCGGCATCCAGCTCTCGATGGGCTCATTCAGGATCATTCTCCGGATGATCACGCTGATATCGGATGTCTTGGGAAGCACGTAGTAAAGGATGCGCACAACATTGCGCGACCACTCCGAACTGAGCAGACGCTCAATGGTGAATCTCTGCGCCAGAATCGGCGTGAGAATCATAATCGCGAAAGTAACCATAATGGCCACGGCGGCGCTGTCCCAGAGCACTCCGACCAGCACAATCACCGCCAGAAGGACGCAAAAGACGAAGATGGTGCAAAGGCTCGACAGCAAAAATCCGGCGCCCCAAACGCCCGTCTTGATGCCGAAAACGATCCAGCAGCCAACCACCAGATAAAGGATATTCGCGCTCACCACCAGCACGTTGCCGGCAAAGCGGCCGAGAAGCAGATGGATGCGCGACACCGGCTTCGAAAGCAGCAATTCGATCCGCCCCGGCTCAAACATGGCGGAAACCAGCCCCGCGGATGCAAAAACGGAAAGCGCCATGCCCGCGAAATAGAGGACCATCGCGATCACGCTCTGCGTCTGTTCCACCAGATTGGTAACGCCGACGCTGGGCAGGCTTCTGCCGAAAATCGATATAGTGGCCAGCGCACCCTGCACCACATCCACGCGCAGGATGAAAATCAAAAACAGCAGCAGCGCCGTGCAGCATCCGAAGAAGCCCCAGAAAATGCGGCGTGCAAAAGCTTCGCGAAAGGTGTCCTGGATCAGCGCAAGGGTCGCATTCATAATGTGGCGTTCATGCCGCCTCCACAGTCTTGATGAACACGTCTTCGAGGGTGCTGCGGGTGCGCGCCAGCGATTCAATTTCGCACTGGTTGGCGCGCAACAGATCGACAGCCTGATTGGCCTCTTCGCGCGTCGCAAACAGGAGATTGAGCGAGCCGTTAACCGACCCGGCCGTGCGGGCGCGCGCGCTCAGTTCGGCCGCCAGGCGCTCCGGCACGTTGAGCCCTTCCACGCGATATCCACTGCCGCTCGTCAGTTCCTCGACGGTCCCGGTGAGGGCCAGCTTACCCCGCTGGATAATGGCGACTTCGCGACAGAAAAGTTCCACCTCGGCCAGCAAGTGCGAGTTCAGAAAAATCGTGACGCCTTTCTGTTCGAGCGCCTGCAGGACGTCGCGGATATGTTTGCGTCCCACGGGATCTACGCCGTCGCTTGGCTCGTCGAGCACTAATAATTGCGGCGAGTGGATCAGCGCCTGCGCCAGCCCTACGCGCTGCAGCATGCCCTTCGAGTATTTGCCCAGGCGCAGATGATGGGCGCGCGGCTCGAGACCCACCAGATCGAGCAGTTCTTCGATTCGCCGGCGTCGATCCGCCGTGCCCATGCCCGATAGCGCGCCGTAGAAATCCAGCATGCCCCAGCCGGTCATATAAGTTGGGAAGCGATGGTTCTCCGGCAGATATCCGATCGGTCTGCGCGCCTCGGTCTCCCGCGTGTCGCGGCCGAACACTTTGGCGAGCCCCGCCGTCGGGTACGTGCAGGAGAGCAGCATTTTCACGAAAGTGGTTTTGCCCGCGCCATTGGCGCCCAGCAGTCCGTAAGTCGATCCACGCGGCACACGCAGAGAGAGAGCGTCGACGGCCACCAGTTCCCGTCGTGTACCCGAGGGAAGACGCCAGCGGCTGCGAAAAACTTTCGTCAGCCCCTCGGTTTCAATCGCGTAGTCGGACATTTCCGGGTTGTTAATTACGCGATCCGGGCGCCTCGGTACGTCCCGCCAGCGGCTGCACCGCCGTTCCCCCGCAAACCGCGACGCCGGTCCGTGTGAGAGCCTGCAGAAAATTGTTGAGCATCATATAGAAAACCTGCTCCGTGAGCGGTTGCTTGCCCGGTAAACGAAACGACGCCGGCAGTTCCTTGGCGATGCGCAGCCGCAAACTGTTGGCTACACTGCGCCCGGCGCGGTCGCGTTTATTGGCCACCGAGATGGGCGTCTGCATCACGCCGCCGGTTCTTCCATCCACGTAAAACTGGCAGCGCGAGAACCATCCGAGGTTGGCCGGGTCCGCGGCGTCGAACAGCAGCAGAGGTGTGTCGCGCTGTTCGGCGGTCAGCTCCAGCAGGATACTGCGCGGCGAATCCTTGAGGCGCGCTTCAAAGCCCGCCTGCTGCGCTACGGCCGAGATCGTGGCTGAATCTATTTCCAGCAGAATCAGTTTGTGGCGGCCGGCCTGCAGAATCTGCATATCCCCTTGAGTTACCCCGGCTGGCCGGTGGCGCTGAAGCTCTCGCACGCGCTGGGCACATCGGGGAAGAACCTGAGCACCTTGTCGAGACGGGTAATGCGGAAAAGTTCCATCACGAGGCCCGCCGCGCCGGCCACCCTCGCCTCCGCGCCCGCCTGCGTAATCTTGCCGAAGCAGTAGGCGATGATGCCGATTCCCGTGCTGTCGATGTATTCGATCTTCGTGAGGTCGATGACGATCTTGCGCGCGCCTTCCTTCAGCAGCTTGACGACATTGGTCTCAATCTGTCCACTTTCCCGCCCGAGCGTAATCCTCCCGGTAAGTTCAATCACCGTGATGTCGGGTTCACATTTCCGCGTCGTCAAGCTAAGCACCATTCAGATTAGGTCCGATGCTTCAGGATACTAGATCGGGGTCGCGATCGGGTGGAGCGGCGGTTCGGGAATGGCATCGCCCTCACCCGGCGCGAGAAACAGATTCTCGTCAAGCTCATGCTGCCGGGTGTACATTTCCCAATACCGGCCGTGCAGGGCATAGAGAACGGCATGGGTTCCGCGCTCCACAATCCGACCCGCTTCGATGACCAGAATCTGGTCGGCCCGCCGGATGGTGGAGAGCCGGTGGGCGATCACGAAAGTGGTTCTGCCCTGCATCAGATGGCCCAGTCCCTGCTGGATCATGTGTTCGGATTCCGAATCGAGGCTGGAGGTGGCCTCGTCGAGGATGAGGATTCTCGGATCGGCCAGAATGGCCCGGGCGATCGAAAGCCGCTGCCGCTGTCCGCCGGAGAGCTTCACCCCGCGCTCACCCACGATCGTGTCGTATTTGTTCTCCAGATTCTCCGCGAATTCGTCGACGCGCGCGATCCGGCAGGCGTCGAGGAACTGCTCCTCGGTGGCGCCGGGGCGGGAGAACATCACATTTTCGCGAATGGTTCCGTCGAAAAGGAATGTTTCCTGAAGCACCACCCCGAGTTGCGAACGATAGCTTCCCAGCTGCAAACTGTTCAGATCGACGCCATCCACCAGAATTTTGCCGGAAGTGGGCTTGTAGAAAGCCGCGATCAGCCCGATGGTGGTCGATTTCCCCGAGCCCGATGGCCCCACCAACGCCGTCACCGTTCCGGGCGCGGACTCGAACGAAATGCCGTGCAGCACAGGGCGCCCGGGATCGTACTCAAACTCGACATGGTCGAAGATCACGTCGCCCACGATGGGCGGGGCCTTGCGGATTCGCTCCGGATCTTCGTCTTCCGGCCGCTCCCGCATCACCTCCCGGGTGCGTTCGAGGCCAGCCAGCGCCTCGCTGATCTGAGTGCCGATGTTGACGATGCCGATCACCGGCGCGATCAGAAAGGCCAGGAACATCACGAATTCCATGTAGCCGCCGGTGGTGAGACTGCCCGCGTAGACCTGGTGAGCCCCGATGTACATCACCAGCGCTCCCACGATGCCCATCAGGACCGTGGCAGACAGCGACATCAGCGACATCGCCGTCAGGCTCTTCCGCACATTCGCCAGCAGCCGCTGCACGCCCACGTTGAAAGTTGCGGCCTCCCGCTCTTCCGCGTGATACCCCTTGATGACGCGCACACCGCCCAGCGATTCCGTGAGCCGCCCGGTGACTTCCGCGTTGATCTTGCCGCGCTCCCGGAAGATGGGGCGAATGGTTTTGAACGCCCGGCTGAGCGCGAATCCGAAGCACAGCACTATTACCAGACAAATGCCGGTCATCAGGGCGCTGAGCCGCAGCAGAATTACCAACGACGCCACGGCCGTAAGCAGGCCGCCGATGAACTCGATCAGGCCGGTGCCGATCAGGTTGCGCATCCCTTCCACGTCCGACATGATGCGGGAGACCATCTGGCCGGTCTTGTTGGTGTCGTAATAGGTGACGGGGAGCCGGCCGATATGCCGCTGCACTTTGGCGCGCAGTTCCGCGATCACTTTCTGGCCTTCAATGGAGAGCAGTTGCGTCAGCGTGAAGGCGCTGACCCCCTGGATGGCCGTGGCGCCGAGCACGCCGAGTGTAATCGTCACCAGCATCGACGCGTTGTGCTTTCCGATCACGTCGTCGATGAAAAACCGCGTCGACCACGGCAGCACCAGCCCGCACAAGCGGCTGATGACAATCAGGAGGAAGCCGAGGGAGAGCAGACCCCGGCGCGGCCGTACCAGTGCCCAGATATCGGGCCAAAGCGCGCGCAGGCGCTCGGATGCGGGTTTTTTCGGCGCGGCGGGCGGCATCTGACTGTTTCGATGTCTGCCTGCCCCACTGGGACTCAGAGCGTCGCGGTGGAATCTCAAACGCTTATTATCGCAGCGGGCAGGCGTCCGGCTCCCTTACGGTGCGCGGCTCGGTAAACCGTTCGCTAAAGCCGAGCCGCGACCGTGAGGGAGCGGTCTTCTATTGGATGCCGCCGCCGATGTAGTACCCCGGCCGCGTCTTGCAGATCAGATTGCTCCGGTCGATACTTACTTCGATCGTGTGATACCCGCCCTCGGTGCCGTTACTCGGCCGGTAGCTGATCATGTACTGGCTGTGCAGTTCCTCGGAGATTTTCTGCACCGCTTCCTCCAGGCCCTTTTGTCTGAAGAAAACGTATTGGCCGCCGCCACTGGCAACCGAGAACTGCTTGGCGGGATCTTTCACGAAAACCGCTTTGGCGTCGGTAAAGATCTCCTTGAACAGCGGTATGAACTGGACCCGGTTCTCCATCCCGTAATTCTGCTGTGCCGTGGTCGGCGTATTCGGAATTCCCAGAGGGGCGTTCATGGTGGTGGGATCGATATATTCCGGACGGATATCCGGCTTCTCGGTCAAGCGCACCGCCAGCTGGCTGATGTCGACGAAGTAAACCTGCACGTTCTCGATGTTGACGTCGATCAAAGCTTCGCGCAGCTTGGTCTCACTGCCCTCGTCGCGCGTCTCGCTCACCACCAGAATAATCTTGCGATTGTTCTTCGGGCGGTGACGCAGCATGTAGACACCGTGATCCACCGCGTCGATCACCCGGGTTTGGGAGCTCCCGGCGTTGATCTTATTGATCGCAACTTTGACCTTGTCGGGGTCGTTGGTGAAATCCTGCATGAGCATAATGCGGCCGTCGAACTTGAGGATGGCGGCCTCACCCTGGGCTCCGATCACGGTCTGAACCAACGAGCCCAGATGCTTGATCTGCGGCAGAATGGATTCCACGCGCGCCGTGCATTCGATCGCCACCACCAGAGAAATCGGCTCGTAGCTGACGTCCACCTGAATGTTCTGTTCCTTGCCGTTGTCCCACAAATGGAATTGCGCGGGCTCGAGGCCGTCGACGATGTTGCCGTTGCGGTCGGTGACCAGCACCGGCGCCACGATGTTCGTAACTGAGGTCCGGATAATCGGCTCCTCGATTCCCGGAGCGTCGGCCTGAGGCGGGGCCTGCGCCAATGCAACTGCACCCAACAGGACCGGTAATACAAGGCGGGATAGTCTCATGGTGTATGTCCTGTACGTCCGTTTATCAGGTCCAGCACGTGCGGGACCAATTCCAAAATAGCATCAACCGACTCCACCGCACCGCGCGTCGAGCCTGGTAGATTGATGATCAAAACCCCGTTTTTGGTTCCCGCCAATCCGCGGGAAAGCGCGGAATAAGGCGTGGACGCGAGGCCTTTCGACCGCATCAGCTCCCCGATTCCAGGGATTTCCCGGTCGATTACGTCACGGGTGGCCTCAGGAGTCACATCGCGCGGCGCGATCCCCGTGCCCCCGGTGGTGAAGACGACCTGCGCGCTTCCGCGCTCCGCCAGTTGGCGCAGACTCCGGGCGATTTCCTCGCGTTCGTCGGGAATCACCAGCCGCCCCGCGATCTCGAATCCTTTATCCTGCAGGCGGGCGGCGACGGCGGGACCCGACAGGTCTTCCCGCGTCCCCTGGTGGGCGCTGTCGCTGACGGTAATGACAGCCGCCCGGATCACCTTTTAAAGTCTCCGCTCTTGCCGCCCGTCTTCTCCAGCAGGTAAATGTCCTGGATCTCGATCCTTTTATCCAGCGCCTTGGTCATGTCGTAAATCGTCAGGGCCGCTACCGAAGCGGCCGTGAGCGCTTCCATTTCGACTCCGGTCTGAGCCGTGGTGACGGCCGTGGCCACGATGCGGATGCCCTCCCCCTCGATGGTAATCGCCACGTCGGCATGGGAGAGCGGCAGGGAGTGGCAGAGCGGGATCAGTTCCGCCGTCTTCTTGGCGGCGAGAATCCCCGCCACGCGCGCCACCGCCAGAGGATCTCCCTTGGAATTTTCGGGCAGCGCCGCCAGCACTTCCGGGCTCATCTTCACGAATGCATGGGCGCGGGCGGTTCGTTTTGTTTCCGGCTTGCCGCCCACGTCCACCATGCGGGGCTGGCCCTGGGCGTCGTAGTGCGAGAGCTTGCTCATTTGGGAAGCACCGGGATCGTTTCGCCTTCCTTGTATTCGGCCTGACCGGCGTCGGCAACCAGGAACGCGTTGGCCCGGCACAGCGCCGGGATATCGCCCGACCCCCGCCATTCTACAGGTGTGACCTCCGCGCAACTCAGGCGCGCAGGCAGGAATCGGGTCAGCCCGGTCTTGTGGCGGAACGGGCGGGTTAGCCGGGCCAGCGTCAGGGGCAGGGGAGCCTCACCCGCCCCGCCGGTCAGTTCAATGGCAGCTCGGGCGAATAACTCGAAGGTCACCATGGTGGACCCGGGATTACCCGGCAGACCGAAGAAGAATTTGCCTCGCGCGCGGCCGAAAACCAGCGGCTGACCGGGCTGAATCAGCACCCGGTCGAAAAAGAACTCCGCGCCCAGATCCGCCAGCGCCAGTTCGACCACGTCGTACTTGCCCGCCGAAACGCCGCCGGAGAGGAGCAGCAGATCCGCCTCTAAACCTTGTTCGATCAGTCGCCTGGTTTCGCTCTGCACGTCGCGGGCGATGGGAAGCACCACCGGAATCCCGCCGGCGCGCTCCACCTGTGCGGCCAGCGACCAGGCGTTCGAATTGCGGATCTGGTGCGCGGCGGGCTGCTCGCCGATCTCGACAATCTCGTCCCCGGTCGCGATGATAGCCACGCGCGGCCGGGCGAAGACGTGAACCTGCGCATGGCCTGTGGCTGCGAGCCAGGAAACCCCTGTGTAGTCGATCCTGTAACCGCGTGCGAGGATCGCCGCCTGCTCTTTTGCCTCGCATCCACGCGGCGCGACGTTGCTTCCGGGCGCGGAATGGTTGGTGGTGGAAACGGTTCCGTCCCCATTCCTGACGCAATGTTCCACCATCACCACGGCGTCCACGCCAGCCGGCATCGGCGCCCCGGTCATGATCTCGACGGCCTCCCCGTGGCTTACGCTGCCACCGAAGACTTCGCCGGCCCGCACTTCGCCGATCACCCGAACGGTCCCCGGCAGATCCTGGGCACGCACTGCGAAGCCATCCCGCACCGAACGGTCGAATGGAGGATAATCCCGATCGGCCGCGATATCTTCGGCGAGTATGCGTCCCTGCGACGCCCCAAGCGCCACCGTTTCCACCTGTGGCGGCGTCAGAGCGGCTGTCAACTGACGAATTACCGTCGAACGGGCCTCGGGAAACGTCAGGGCTGCCACCCATTCAGTTTAGCCATAGAATGAAAAATATGCGTTTCTCAGGTTTAGTACTGGCCGGCATTGCGCTATTCTGCACGTTCCAGCTCGGAGCTCAAAACGTCCCGCCCGGTTTCGACCTCGGCGCCATCGACCGCAAGGCCAATCCCTGCGACGATTTTTATCAGTTCGCATGCGGCGCCTGGCTGAAGAATAATCCCATTCCAGCCGATCAGGCCACGTGGGGCCGGTTCAGTGAGCTGATCGAGCGCAACCAGACCGCCCTGCGGCAGATTCTGGAGCAGGCTGCGTCCGACACCAGCGCCACCGATCCCGACACCAGAAAGATCGGCGATTACTACGCGTCCTGCATGGACGAAAAAACCATCGATTCCAAAGGCCTTGCGCCTCTGCAGCCGGAGCTTGACCGTATCGCGCACATCTCAGGTCCGCAGGATCTTGCGGCTGAGATAGCCCGTCTGCAAAAAATGGGCGTCGACGTACTTTTCAATTTCAGCTCCGGGCAGGATTTCAAAGACTCGAACATGGTGATCGGGCAGGCGGATCAGGGTGGCCTGGGACTTCCCGAGCGCGATTATTACTTCCGCGAAGACTCGAAAGCGGTAGAGACCCGTAAAGAGTATGTCGCGCACATGGTCCGCGTGCTGCGCCTGCTGGGAGAACCCGAAGCTTCGGCAAATAAGGAAGCGAGCGACGCCATGGCTATCGAGACCGCGCTCGCTTCGGCCTCGCTTGATGTGACGGCGCGCCGCGATCCGGAGAAGGTCTACCACAAGATGAGCCTGACCGGCTTCGAGGCGCTCGATGATTCCTTCGACTGGAGCCGTTATCTCGCGCTGATTCAGGCGCCTTCCATGGAGAGCCTCAATGTCGCCGTGCCGGATTTCTTCAAGGGCGGGCAGGCGCTCCTTAAGAGCCAGACCCTCGAAGCGTGGATGAGCTACCTCGCGTTGCACCTGATCCACAGCCGCGCCATGATGCTGCCGGCTAAATTCGACGACGAGAATTTCGCCTTCTACGGAAAATATCTCACCGGCGCGCAGCAAAAAAGAGAGCGCTGGAAGCGTTGCGTCGACGCAACCGATGGCGCCCTGGGCGAGGCGCTCGGCAAAGCGTACGTCGCGAAGACCTTCGGCGCGGACGGCAAACAGCGTACCCTCGATATGGTGAAGAATATCGAAACCGCGCTCGGGCGGGATATCGGCCAGCTTACCTGGCTGACTCCCGCCACGAAGCAGAAGGCGCTCGAAAAACTGCACGCCGTCACCAACAAGATCGGTTATCCGGATCGCTGGCGCGATTATTCCGCTCTCAGTATCGTGCGCGGCGACGCGCTCGGGAATGCCATGCGGGCCGAAGAGTTCGAATTCAACCGGCAGATTCAGAAGATCGGCAAGCCGGTCGACCGTACGGAATGGCAGATGAGTCCGCCCACCGTGAACGCATACTACGATCCGAACCTGAACAGTATCAACTTCCCGGCCGGCATTCTGCAGCCGCCCTTTTTCGAAAGGCAGGCCGACGATACCACCAACTACGGCGCCATCGGCGCTGTCATCGGCCACGAGCTGACGCACGGTTTCGACGACCAGGGGCGGCAGTTCAATGCCAAAGGCGATCTCGACGACTGGTGGACGCCGGCGGATGCGAAAGCGTTCGACGAGCGTTCCCAATGCCTCGTCGACGAATACTCGTCGTTTGCGTTGCCCGGCGGACTGCACATGAACGGCAAGCTCACGCTGGGCGAAAACACTGCGGACAACGGCGGTCTGCGCATCGCCTGGCTCGCTCTGATGAACGATCTGGCGGGGAAGACTTTGCCCGCGAAGGACGGCTTCACCTCGGCGCAGCGTTTTTTCCTCGCCTTCGGCCAGGTCTGGTGCGAGAACGAGAGGGAAGAGCTGAAGCGCCAGCAGGTCCAGACCGATCCCCACTCGATTTCCGAGTTCCGCGTCAACGGAGTGGTTTCGAATATGCCGGAGTTCCGCCAGGCCTTCGGTTGCAAGGCCGGTCAGCCGATGGTCAGACAGAACTCCTGCCGCCTCTGGTAGCTTCCCGCGATTGTTTCCTCCCGGGCGTATAAAGAATCGGCTGGAACCGCCGATAGATACCCGAGGAGGAAACGCATGCAATCCACTCTCGCTCCGTTTTCCGCATCGGATACGCGGGCAGGCAAGTATCTGACCTTCCTGCTCGCCAAAGAAGAATTCGGCGTCGGCGTCCTGAAAGTCCGCGAAATTATGGGCATGCAGGACGTCACGGCGCTGCCCCTTACACCCCCTTACCTGAAAGGGGTAATCAATCTGCGCGGCAAGATAACGCCGGTCGTCGATCTGCGTTTGAAGTTCGGACTGCCGGGTATCGACACCACCGAGCGCACCTGCATCATCGTCGTTCAGGTAAAAGGCGTATCCACTCCCATCCTGATAGGAATCGTGGTGGACGAAGTCTCCGAGGTGCTTACCATGGCCGTGGCCGACATCGAAGACACCCCCGATTTTGGCGCGGATGTCGCCACCGATTACATCCTGGGGATGGCGAGGATCAAGGGCAAGGTGAAGATCCTGCTCGATATCGACCGGGTTCTTACCAGTCGCGAAATCCAGGGTATCGAAGCCGTAATCCACTAAAGGAAACAAATGAAAGCAATGACGATAGGCAAGAAAATCTCGCTCGCATGCATGGGGCTGGTGGTGCTGACGATTGTCCAGGCGAGTGTCTCGGCTCTCTACATCGGCCACATGAACACGGAGGTGCACTCCCTGGCGCAAGGGGCGTTGCCGGGCCTCTATTCCCTCGGTCTCATGCACGGATACGAGAAGGAACAAAAGGTGGCCATGATAGCGCATCTGGCTGCGGATACGGCGGATGAGAAGAGCAAGCTGGAAGCCACAATTGCGGACCTGGAAGGTAAGTTTCAAGCCGAAATGAAGGTGTATGAGAAGACGATCCAAACCGCCGGAAGCCGCGATCTGATCGCACAATTGGCCGTTGCGCGGGATCGCGTCAACCGCGAATGGGAAGCCGAGCTCTTACCGTTGAGCCGCGCTCTCAGGACCAGGGAAGCTATGGCGGTTTGGAACGGTGCGGCCCTCGTGCCGTTTCAGGAACGATCCGGAATTTTCAAGGAAGTCATTGAGGACCGGAATAACCAGGGAGAAGATGCGGGCAAATCCGCCATCGCGACCGGCCAATCGGCGCAGATCGGTTTGCTGCTGATCCTGCTTTTCTCGGTCGCTTCCGGAGGAGTCGCGGCGTTCTTCATAATTCGCGGAATCAACCGGGCTTTGACCCATGCCGCAGCCGACCTGAGCGAGGGCGCCGAACAGGTTTCGAGCGCCGCGGGGCAAGTATCGAGTTCCAGCCAGTCTCTGGCGCAGGGCGCCTCCGAGCAGGCGGCATCTCTCGAGGAGACGTCCGCTTCGAGCGAAGAGATGTCTTCCATGACGCGCAAGAACTCCGAGAACTCGCAGCAGGCGGCGCAATTCATGAATGCCGTGAACCAGCGCGTCGTCGAGGCGAACCGGACATTGGGCGACATGATGACCTCCATGCAGGAGATCGGCGCCTCCAGCGGCAAGATCTCAAAGATCATCCGGGTCATTGACGAGATCGCGTTTCAGACCAATATCCTGGCCTTGAACGCGGCGGTCGAAGCGGCCCGTGCGGGCGAGGCGGGAATGGGATTCGCCGTCGTCGCCGATGAAGTACGGAATCTGGCGCAGCGCAGCGCGCAGGCCGCCAAAGACACGGCCGCCCTGATTGAGGAATCGATTCTGAAGTCGGCCGACGGCAGCACGAAGCTCGGTGAGGTCGCCGCTTCCATTCAGGCCATCACCGAAGGTGCGGGCAAGGTCAAGATTCTCGTCGACGAGGTCGAGGCATCGAGTAAGGAGCAAGCGCAAGGCATTCAACAGATATCGAAAGCCGTTTCGCAGATGGACGAGGTAACGCAGAGAACGGCCGCCAGTGCCGAGGAGAGCGCGTCGGCCAGCGAGGAACTGAACGCGCAATCGCAGGCTTTAGTGGCAGTCGTCGAACAACTGCAGACGATGGTCGGCGCCGCCTCTGTGCATTCTGCGGGCTTCGCCAAACCCGCTTCCAAAGTTCCAGTGCGGAACAATCGTCGACCGGGTGTGGCCGCGGCTTCGGCCCGGACACCCGCTCCGGTTGCGGCAAGAGGGCGAACCCCGGTTGAGATCCCGCTCGACGACAGCGAGTTCCGCGAATTCTGATGCCTGTCGATTCCACGACCGCGTCGCTCGCCCTGCTGCGTGAAAGCATTGAAGCGCTGGCTCTCGATGTGGCGCTTCGCGATCTCAGCTCCTCCGAGCAGATCGAGCAACTGTCCCCGGCGTTGACCGCGATTCGCCAACATGCCGAATCGGCGGGGATGATTGCCGTCGCTGAAGCCGCCCGTGTTCCGCCATCCACCGAAGCAGCCTGGCGCGACCTGGTCTCGCACATGCAGTTGCTGATCGCCGCGGCGGAATCGCCGGCGGCAAGCGGCCAGCCCGCGCCCCTGGCTCTGAACCAGGACCCGGAACTGATCGCCGATTTCATTCTGGAATCGAGAGAGCATCTATCGGGCGTAGAGATACAGCTGCTGGCTCTCGAACGGGACCCCCGCAACAAGGAGGCCATCAACGCCATCTTCCGCGGCTTCCACACCATCAAGGGCCTCGCGGGATTTCTGGATTTCCCCGCCATCCAGCGCTTCGCGCACGAAGTCGAAACGCTGCTCGATCTGGCGCGCAACCAGAAGCTGCCTGTCGACTCGACCCTGATCGACATCATTCTGCAGAGCGCCGACCACATGAAGCAGTGTCTTGGCGGGATCGAAGCCGGCAGCGAATCGACCTCCGGCGCCGAGCCGCTGATCGCACGCATTCAGAGTGCGGGGCGGGCGCTTTCCCCTGTCCACTCCGCCGACAGCCTCGCGCAGCTCGCCATGGCTATTGCCCAGCCGCCGCCTTCTTCCACACCGGAGACCGCCAATCAGGAACCGGCGAGCGCACCCCGCTCCGTCAAAGTCGATACCGCCAAGCTCGACTCGCTGGTCGATATGGTGGGTGAGCTCGTCATCGCGCAATCGATGATCCGGCACGATCCGGACATGGCTTCGCTCCACAGCGCCCGCCTGACGCGCAATCTGGCCCAGCTCACCCGCATCACCAGCGACGTGCAGCGCGTCGCCATGTCCATGCGCATGCATCCGGTCGGCCAGCTGTTTCAGCGCATGGCGCGGCTGGTGCGCGATCTCTCGCGAAAATCCTTCAAGCAGGTAAATCTGGAACTCTCCGGCGAAGAGACGGAGCTTGATCGCAACATGGTCGAAGAACTGGCCGATCCTCTGATGCACATGGTCCGCAATGCCGTGGATCATGGCGCCGAACCGCCCGATGAGCGCATCGCGGCCGGCAAGGATCCCAGCGCCCGTCTGGAGTTGAAGGCCTTTCATCAGGGCGGCTTCATTAATATCGGGATCTCCGACGATGGCCGAGGTCTGTTGCGGGATAAGATCCTCCGCAAAGCCCGCGAGCGAGGTCTGGTCGCGAACGGCGATCAGCTCTCCGATCAGGATGTGTTCAGTTTCATTTTCGAACCCGGCTTTTCCACCGCCGAACAAGTCACCAATGTTTCCGGACGCGGCGTGGGGATGGATGTGGCGCGGAGACAGATCGCCAAACTGCGCGGACGCATCGAGATCGCCTCCGTCCCCGGCCGCGGCACGACGTTCACGCTCAAATTGCCTTTAACTCTCGCCATCATCGAAGGCCTCGTGACCGGCGTGGGCGATCAACGTTACATCATCCCGATCTTCGCCGTTAAGGAAATGTTCCGGCCGGCCCAGGAAGCTTTATCGTCGGTACCGGACGGCGGCGAGATGGTTCTGGTGCGTGGGGCATTGCTGCCGATTCTCCGGCTGCACTCCCGCTTCGGCATCGAGCCGCGTTCGGTGGATGCGGCGCGCGGCGTTCTGGTGGTCGTCGAGAGTACGCAAAGAAACTACTGCGTGCTGGTCGACGACCTGATCGGCAAGCAGGAAGTCGTCATCAAGAGTCTGGGCGAAACCTTCCGCAACGTCCCGGGCATCGCCGGCGGTTCGATTCTGGGCGACGGACGGGTCGGATTGATTCTCGATGTGGAGGCGCTCTTTGGCAGCCCATCCCACCAATGAGGTCTTGTCGCCCGCCGCATTCCTCAAGATCGGCGAACTGGCTCTCCGCACTTGCGGTATCGAACTCAGAGACGGGAAACAGCAGTTGGTGCAGGCGCGCCTCGGCAAGAAAATCCGCCAGGGGAATTTCGCGAGCTTCGACGAATACTACCGGCACGTGGTCGCCGACCCGACCGGCCTGGAACTGACCGCATTACTCGACGCTCTGACCACCAACTTCACGTCGTTCCTGCGCGAAGCTTCCCATTTCGATTTTCTGCGCAAATCGATCATGCCCCATCTGGCTGGGACAATCCGCGTCTGGAGCGCCGCCTGCTCCACAGGCGAAGAGCCGTTCACCGTCGCGTTTTCGCTTCTCGAAGAACTCGGCATGGGAGCTGCCGGCCGTATCCGGATTCTTGCTTCCGATCTTTCCTCCCGCGTCCTCGAAACCGCCGCCCGGGGCGCCTACCAGGCGGAGCGTTTCAGCGCATGCCCGCCCGAATGGCAGCGCAAATACCTGCTGCGCGGCTCGGAACGCTGGGAGGGATGGTATCGCGTCAAGCCGGAGGTCCGGCGCTTGATCGAGTTCCGCCGCCTCAACCTGATGGAGACTTTCCAGCCGCGGCACCTCTTCCACGCGATCTTCTGCCGCAACGTCATGATTTATTTCGACAGGGAAACGCAGGCGCAGCTCGTGAACCGCCTCGCTGCATGCCTCGAACCCGGCGGCTACCTGCTGATCGGCCACTCCGAAAGCCTCACCGGCCTCGCCCATCCCTACCAGTACATCAAGCCCGCGGTGTACAGGAAGGCGCCATGAACGTTGTCATCGGCGTCGCCGATTGCCGTGTCAGTAAAGATGCCGGAGACATGCTGATCACCTATGCGCTGGGCTCCTGCGTTGCCGTCTCCGTCTACGATCCTCACACGCATGTCGGCGGCCTGCTTCACTTCATGCTGCCGGAGGCCTCCGGAGATGCACTGAAGAACGGCAAGAGCCCGTACATGTACGCCGACAGCGGCATTCCCATGCTCTTTCGCGAGGCCTACCAGAAAGGCGCCGACAAACGCCGCCTGCGCGTGCGCGTGGCCGGTGGAGCGCAGGTGATGGACCCCGACGGCATTTTCAACATCGGGCAGCGCAACTGTCTGGCGGCGCGAAGGATTCTCTGGAAAGCGGGGGTCCTGGTACATGGCCAGGAGACTGGCGGCACTACGCCGCGAACGGTGCGTCTCGACATAGCCTCGGGGCGTTTTTACGTGCGGTCGACGGATGCACCGGTGGAAAGGGAGCTTTGATCTTATGGCATTTCAGTTGATGGTCGTCGACGATTCTCCGGCAATGCGCGCGCTCATCGTGCGCGTAATCGAACTCTCGGGCCTCGAAATCGGCGAGTGCCATCAGGCCGCCAATGGCCAGGAGGCGCTCGATATGCTCCGTGAGCATTGGGTCGACATTATTCTGACCGATGTCAACATGCCCGTTATGAACGGCGAGGAATTTCTGCGCCGTCTCGACGCCGACGAACGGCTGCGGGGCATTCCCGTTCTCGTCGTCTCCACCGACGGCAGCGAGCGGCGCATGCGGCGCATGATGGCGCTCAGCGCCAAGAGCTATCTGAAGAAGCCGTTTTCGCCGGAAGTCCTGCGGGCCCGCATGGAGCAACTGCTGGGGGTCTCCCATGAATGAACCGGAAGTATTTCAACTGCTGGCGCGCTCGGCGCAGCAAGCGCTCGAAACCATGTTTTTCCTGCTGCCCGACGCCGTTTCCACCGGCACGCAAAGGCCGGCGGGCGCATTGATTGCCGCCTCCCTGACATTCGACGGCTCACCCCCGGGCAGATTCGGCGTGATCCTTTCGGAGCCGGTCGGCCGAAGCATCGCCGCCAACTTCCTCGGCGTGGAGGACGAAAAAACGTTGTCGCCGGCCCGCATCGCCGAGGTCTCGGGCGAACTCGCCAACATCATTTGTGGGTCCGTCCTGACCGATCTCGAAGCCAGTTCCGGATTCGACCTCTCCATCCCCATCCCCATCCACGTCCCGGCGGCCGACCCCGGTCCGGATTACACCGCCGGTTCGCCCGTGACCTGCCGCTTCGATCTGCCCGGCGGCGCCATCGTGCTCTATCTGGCATTCGGGACAGGCGCGTGACCCCGACCCACAAGATCCGGGTTCTGATCGTAGACGATTCCGCCATTGTCCGCAAACTATTGACGGAGGCCTTGTCGATGGAGACCGACATCGAAGTGGTCGGCACCGCGCCCGATCCCTACGTGGCCCGCGACAAGATTCTCGCGCTGACGCCCGACGTCCTGACGCTCGATATCGAGATGCCCCGTATGGACGGGCTCACCTTTCTGAAGAAGCTGATGGTCTTCCGTCCTATGCCGGTCGTAGTCGTCAGCTCCCTGGCACAGGCTTCGTGCGCGATTGGCCTCGAAGCCCTGCACGCGGGCGCCGTGGAGGTGATTGCCAAGCCGGGTGGGCCCTATTCGGTCGGTGAATTGAAGGTTTCGCTAGCCAGCAAAATCCGGGCCGCCGCAGCCTCGCATGTCACCTGCAGTCCCCAACCGCCGCGACCGCCCGCCCGATTGTCCGTGACGGCGCCCGCGAACCCACTGGCAGTGATCGCCATCGGGGCGTCCACGGGCGGCACCCAGGCCATCGAGACTGTCCTCATGAGCTTGCCCGCCAATTCACCGGGCATCGTCGTCACGCAGCACATCCCCGCCGGTTTTTCCCGCGCGTTTGCCGAGCGCCTGAACAAGTCCTGCCCCATGCGTGTAGCCGAGGCCGTGGATGGCGACCTGGTTCAGCCTGGTCTCGCCCTGATCGCGCCCGGCAACTTCCACATGGTTCTCCGCGCGCACGGCGGCGCTTACCGCGTTACGGTGAAAGATGGCCCCATGGTCTGCTACCAGCGCCCGTCGGTAGACGTGTTGTTCGTTTCCGTCGCGGAGGCCGCGGGAGCCCATGCCGCCGGCGTAATCCTCACGGGGATGGGTTCGGACGGGGCCCGGGGCTTGAAAAAAATGAGATCCGCCGGTGCCCATACCATCGCTCAGGACGAAGCCAGTTCGATAGTCTTCGGTATGCCCAAAATCGCGATCGATCTGGGCGCCGCTTGCCGCGTGCTGCCGCTCAACTCCATCGCCGCAGCCATTTGCGCCGCCCTGACGGGTGACAAATCCTTCTCCCGCCCGTCTCAATCCATAGCTGCTCTATAGCCATAGCTGTCTTATAATTAGATTTCGCCCCTTTGAATTTTCGTTTATGGAAGAACCGCAGATTCCCGCC
>JBEKAQ010000012.1:0-70358 GCA_050015835.1 Bryobacteraceae bacterium
CCGTCACCAGTCTGTTGAAGTGGAGCGGCCGGTAGGAGCCCGAGTTAGCATCTGCTCGTGGAAACACGATCGGTCGGCATCGGGCCTCGAATCGTGCGTGTCTGGTTCGACACGATCGTTTATCCACTGATTGGCTTAGTATCAACTAAGCTCGGAACCTCGACCTTCAACTGAGGCTGGAACATCCTCAGCCACGCACAAAACGCCTGAAGCCAGTATTTTTCCTGTTGCCGAAGGTGGATATTCGCGGGTGAGCATCACGCGTAAGCTCTACACCATGGACATGGGACCTGAACTCGATTATCGAAGCCGTTGAAAGCTCTTTGGCCGGGCAGGATGAACGGCGAGCGGCACACGCAAGGCAGGGACCGCGCGCACATTCCCGCGCGATCGCGCATGAAGGAGCCTGATTTCAGCTCGAAAAGGACGGGACACGGCCGATAAGGATGCGTGGAGTCGCGGAACCATGGCAGCAGGCGAAAACCAGAGAAACATCATGGTGGTGGACGATCAGCCGGTCAATCTCAAGCTGATGGAAGAGGTTCTGAGCCGGCAAGGCTACGGCGTGCGCTCGTTTCCGCGAGGCCGCCTGGCGCTTGCCGCTGCCGCGCAGAAGCCGCCCGACCTGATTCTGCTGGATGTAACGATGCCCGAAATGGACGGCTTCGAAGTCTGCCGAAGACTGCGCTCCGACGCCGCGCTTTCCGCAATTCCAGTGATTTTCCTCAGCGCGCTGGAGGAAACCGAAGACAAACTCGCGGCTTTCAGATCCGGAGGATTCGATTATGTCACTAAGCCGTTCGAGCCGGAGGAGATAAAGGCACGCATCGAGACCCACCTCAGGTTGCGCGACCTTCAGGCGGCGGTCGAGCGGCACAACCAGGAACTCGAACTGGTGGTAGAGCGACAGGTTCTGGAAATCGCCAGCGCGCAGATGGCGACCATTTTTGCTCTGGCGAAGCTGGCCGAATCCCGGGACGGGGTAACCGGCAAGCACCTTGAAAGAGTACAAAAGCTGTGCAGGCTACTGGCGGTCGAAGTGAGAAAGTGCTCGCCATACCGGGCCTGGATCACGGACGACTATGTGCACGATCTTTACCACGCAAGTCCGCTGCACGACATCGGCAAGGTGGCGATTCCCGACGCCATCCTGCTCAAACCCGGGGCGCTCACGACCGAGGAGTTTACCGTCATGCAGACGCATGCGGCGCTCGGGGCGGAGACTCTGGAGCTGGTACTGGAGAGGCATCCGGCGAACGGGTTCGTTCGCATGGGGATCGAAATTGCGCGATCGCATCATGAAAAATGGAACGGCTCGGGTTACCCGGACGGTCTGACGGGCGACGAAATTCCGTTTTCCGCCCGCATCATGGCGGTTGCGGACGTCTATGACGCCTTGCGATCGCAGCGGTGCTACAAAGAAGCGCAGTCGCATGAAGAAAGCTGCGACATCATCGTGCAAGGCAGTGGCAATCACTTCGACCCCGAAGTGGTGCGCGCTTTTTGCAACGTTCGGGAGGCGTGCAAACAGGTCAGCGAGCAACTGGCTTGAAGAACGCGCCTTGCCGCCCAGCCTGGCGGTTTCCGTAAAAACTCCGGCGTCTTCCCCCGCCCGACGCGGCTCCGGGATCCCGGCGCAGCGTATTTAATGGTAAAAAATCAACGACCGAATCGATTTATTCGATATACTCGTCGCATATTCGATCAAGTCGGGAGCCTCTGCCGGTCCACCCAGGCTCTCGCCTCCGCGTGAGCGCCTTTGGCAAATGGATAGCCGGGAGAATTCTTCGCGCAAACAGCCGGAACAGTTCCGGTTGTTACTGCTCCACTACGGCTGTGCCGTGGTCAGCGTAGCGCTTGCAACATGGGTGCGGCTTCTGCTCACCCCGGTCCTCGGCGATCAGGCGCTTTTCCCCACATTGTTCTTCGCCGTCCTGCTGACCGCCTGGTATGGGGGCACGGGGCCTGCGCTCGCAGCGGCCGTCCTCGGTGCTCTATTCGCGGATTATTTCCTCATCGAGCCACGTGGCAGCCTCGGATTCAAGGGCACGGCGCAGTACGTGGTACTGGCGCTCTACGCCGGTGTGAGCATTGGCGTTGCCTTGCTGAGCGGGGCCATGCGGACCGCACAGCTGGGCAGTACTCGGAAGCTCAGGGAATCGCTGGAAACGCTCGCGCAAAGCGAGGAGCGTTTACGCCTCACGCTGCATTCCACGGGGGTCGCCGTCTGGAACTGGGAGATCGCCTCCAATGTGGTCGCTGCGGACGAGAATAGTTCGATCCTGTTCGGCCTCCCGGTCGGCCAGTTCCCGCAAACTGTCGAGGGGTTTGCAGCGATCGTGCATCCGGACGACCGCGAGCGCGTCCAGCGGGAGGTTGCCGCGGCGGTCGAACACGATGCTGAGTACAACACGGAGTTTCGCGTCGTGTGGCCGGACGGTATTGTTCGGTCGGTGGTGGCGCGCGGCAAGGTTTACCGCGATGAAGCCGGACGTCCAATCCGGCTCACCGGCGTCACCTGGGACGTGACCGAACGCCGGGAGACGGAAGAAAACCTGCGCGCCGCCGCCCGGAGACTTGTCGCGGAGGGAAAATTCCGGGAACTGCTGGAAGCGGCGCCGGATGCCGTGGTTGTGGTGAATCGAGAGGGAAAGATAGTTCTGGTTAATACCCAGGCGGAGAAGCAGTTTGGATACGCAAGAGAGGAGTTGTTGGGGCAGACCGTCGAAATGCTGATTCCGGAGCGCTTCCGGAAAGAACACCCGGGCCATCGGACGGGTTTTTTCATCGATCCTCGTGTGCGTCCCATGGGGGCGGGCCTCGAGTTGTACGCGCTGCGCAGGGATGGCACTGAGTTCCCCGTGGAGATCAGCCTCAGCCCTCTTGAGACCGAGGAGGGTGCGCTGGTCTCCAGCACCATTCGGGACATCACGGAACGGAAGCGCATTGAACGGAGCCGGGAGGAACTCGCCTCCATCGTCGACTACTCCGACGACGCCATCATTGGCAGCTCGCTCAGTGGATTCATCGTCAATTGGAATAAAGGAGCGGAGCGGCTTTACGGGTACTCAGCGGATGAGATCCGGGGTAAACCGGTATCCATACTGGTTCCTCCCGACCGGGCCGGAGAATTAAGTGAAATCGTAGAGAAACTCCATCGGGGGGAAATAACCAACGCGGAAACCGTGCGGCGCAGAAAGGACGGCACGCCGATTGACGTTGCGCTAACCGTTTCTCCCATCAGGGATTCCCGTGGCCAGGTCACCGCGGCCTCGTCGATCACGCGCGACATCAGTGAGCGGAAGCGAGCGGAGGCAAAGTTCCGGGGCCTCCTGGAAGCGGCGCCGGACGCCATGGTGGTGGTTAGTCGGGAGGGGAAGATCGTCCTCGTCAATACGCAGATGGAGAATCTGTTTGGATACGAGCGGGAAGAGTTGTTGGGGCAAACCATTGAGACGCTGGTTCCGGAACGTTTCAGGGACAGCCACCCCGCGCAGAGAGCACGTTTTTTGGACGATCCCAGGGTGCGGACCAGGGAGCTATATGCGCGGCGGAAGGATGGCACGGAGTTCCCGGCCGAGATCAGCCTCAGCCCGTTCGAGACCGAAGAGGGAGTGCTGATTTCGAGTGCCATTCGCGATATCACCGAGCGCCGGAAAATCGAAGATGAGCTGCGCCGCAGCCGTGCCGTACTGGAGGGGCTGTTCGAATCGCTGCCCGGCCTGTTCCTGATCCTGACACCCGATCTGAAGATCGTTTCAGTCAGCGACGCCTATCTCGAAGCGACTATGACGAAGCGTGAGGACCTCCTCGGTCACGGCCTTTTCGAGATCTTTCCCGACAACCCCGACGATCGGGAGGCCACAGGTGTTTCCAACCTGCGTGCTTCCCTGGACCGTGTGCGCCAGACCGGCGCCTCGGACACCATGGCCATCCAGAAATACGACATCCGCCGGCCCGACGGGTTTTTTGAGGAGCGTTACTGGAGCCCCATCAACTCCGCCGTGCTCGGGACGGACCGCCGCATCGAATATTTTATTCATCGCGTGGTGGACGTGACCGAGTTCGTGCGGCAGGAATCGGGGCACGGAAGCAAGCCCGCGGGGCCTCTCACACGTATGGAACAGATGGAGGCCGAGATCCTGCATAACTCGGCGCAGTTGCAGGATGCCAATCGGCTGCTCCAGGGCGTCAACGCGCAGCTGGCGCAAGCCAAGGCGGACGCGGAGGCTGCCAACCGGGCCAAAAGCACGTTTCTGTCGACCATGTCTCACGAAATCCGTACCCCCATGAACGCGATTCTCGGTTACGCGCAACTAATGTTGAGGGATCCGGATCTGGGTGCGGAGGCGAAAGCCAATCTCAGGATCATCGGGCGAAGCGGTGAGCACCTGCTCGCCCTCATCAATGATGTTCTCGACATGTCCAGGATTGAGGCTGGCCGTACCGAGCTCAATCCCACGACATTCAACCTCCCCCGGCTGCTGGAAGATCTGGCCACCATGTTCCGCTTACGCGCTGAGGCGAAAGCCCTTCGGTTCGACATGCTGATGGACGGTGAAGCCGTGCATTACGTGGTGGCGGACGAAGGTAAGATACGCCAGGTGTTGATCAACCTTCTTGGAAACGCTATTAAATTCACCCGCCGCGGCCACATCATGCTGCACGTCACCGTGGAGCAAAGGAGCGCGGACCGGCCATGGCTGTCGGCGCGCGTCGAAGACACCGGTATGGGAATTTCCCCCGAGGATCAGGCGAAGTTGTTCGAGCCATTCAGCCAGGCCAGGGGGACCCTGAATCACCCGGAGGGAACGGGTTTGGGGCTGGCGATCACGCGTAATTACGCACGCCTGATGGGCGGCGATGTAACCGTCTCAAGCACCCTGGGGAAGGGCTCGGTGTTCCGAGTGGAAATCCCGATCGAACATGGCGACGGCGGGGTTGCCACCAGGCGAAGTGTTCCTCGCCGCGTGACTGGAATACGTGCCGGCACGGGGGAACGCAGAATCCTGGTGGTAGACGATCAGCTCGAAAACCGGGACTGGCTGGTGAAACTGCTGACTTCCATTGGCTTTTCCGTACGAGGCGCGGATAATGGCGAGACAGGCATCCGAGTCTGGGAGGAATGGCATCCACAGTTAATCCTGATGGATGTGCATATGCCCGTAATGGACGGGATCGAGGCCATTCGAAGAATAAAAGCGCATCCTCGGGGAAAGGAAACAATCATCGTCACTTTGACGGCCAGCGCCATGGACGACGATCGTCAAACCGCCCTTCAAAGCGGGGCCAACGATTTTATAGCGAAGCCTTGCCGTGAAGACGAACTGCTTGACAAGATAGGCGCTCTTCTGAATGTTGCCTACGATTACGAGGAGCCGAGCGAAGGCGACGAAGACAAATCGGCCGGGGGCGAGGCCCTGAACGCCGAGAGACTGGGACGTCTGCCGCTGGAACTGCGCGAAGAACTCCGCACTGCAACTTTGAGCGGCAACAAAAAGCTTTTGGACAAACTGATCCTTAACGTCCGGGAGACCGATGCCGGATCCGCGCACGGTCTGCAGGAGCTTGCCGACCACTACGAGTACGATGCCCTGATGCAATTACTGGAGCAAGCGTGCCGCCCCTGAATCGGCAAGGGCCTCAAGGCAACGTCATGGTCGTGGACGATAATCCCGCGAACCTGAAGTTGCTGGAAGACATGCTCCGTCGGCACGGGTACGAAGTGCGATCATTTCCACGAGGCAGGCTCGCGCTTGCGGCGGCGGAGCAGGAACCGCCGGATTTGATCCTGCTGGACATCAACATGCCGGAAATGAATGGCTATGAAGTTTGTGAACAGCTGAAATCCAGCGCGAGCCTTTCCGGTATTCCAGTGGTTTTTCTCAGCGCTCTCGATGCTGTCGAAGACAAGGTAAAAGGATTTCGATCGGGCGGAGTCGACTACATCTCCAAGCCTTTCCAATTCGAAGAGGTGCAGGCGCGCGTGGAGACCCACATACGGTTACGGCGCGCGCAGCAGGCGGAACACCAACTCCTCGAAAAGACCCTCGGTGGGGCGGTGGAGACTCTTTGGGAGTTGGTCCAGATCGCTTCGCCGGAGCTGGCGTTGCGATCCCATGCCGTTCGGGATATCGTGCGCCGGATTACAAAGGGAACGGGAATCGAAGATTCATGGCAGTGCGAACTGGCTGCCACGCTGTGCTTCCTGGGTTGTATAGCGCTGCCCGAGGACGTCTTCGAAAGAGCTTACCGCGGTCAAGCTCTCTCGCCCGACGAGGAGCGGATGTTTCACGCTCATCCGGAGACCGCCGCCCGCCTTCTTTCGAACATCCCGCGGTTGGAAATCGTAGTCGAGATCATTCGCGGACAACAGAAGCCCGGGACTGAACCATCCGCCACGGCGCAGTCGAAACAAGGAGCTCAGATACTCCATTTGGCAGTGGAGCTGGACCGGAGAATCTACCGGGGAGTCGCCGTCGGCGCCGCGCTCGCCGAACTCAGGTTGTCGCGCCGATTGGACGGTCCTATGCTGGATGCGCTCAGGAGCTACACTCCAGCACCGGCAGAGTTCGACGTGCGACGCGTATCGATTCGAGAGCTTCACGCCGGTATGGTTCTGGAGACGGATGTCCTGAGCGGGGACGGGAGCCTGCTGATCCTCAAGAGGGGAACCGTCCTCACCGAAACCTGGATTCAACGCCTGGAAAATTTTGCAAAAACCAGGGGTGCGCAGGGGCCGGTAAACGTTCGAATTCCCAGAATCGCCGCCGTGGGTCGGGCGGAGGCGCTCCGACGCTCATAGAGCCAGTGCACAGATTGGCGAGCACCGACAGCCCTTCTCGCCGCGATTCCGTTCGACGTCCGCCGGCTCTGCCGCGAAGCAGGCATCTCTCTCATCGACGGCGTATAAGGCCGTCTCCCGCTCCGAGAATCATTCGAGCGAGCTCTTGCTTTGGCGATCTGCGTCAGTTGCGCCACACCCTCCACGAGAAGGTCAGATCCGCCGCGGCGGAGGGCGGCGAAGTTGTGAGACGAGAGCGCAGTACGGCCGTGCCCGGCGCCTGCCCAGCGGGTGCAAGCGATGCCGAGCCCATCCGCGATGGCGAACCGGAACTTGTGCAACTGGATATCGGCGCGCCCATCCTGCTTCGGCAACTTTGCGACGAATGGCTGGGCAGCCGTCGGCGTCTCCGCACGGTCTACGATCTCCCCGTTGTGCCGATCGACTTGCCGTAGAGGGCTTTGTTACCCGATTCGTCGGGTTTCAGGGTTGCGCCGTCGAGACCGAAGCCGGCAAAAGCGCCTTTAGTGTGGCCGTAGACAACGATCTTTGCGTTTGGATCCTCGTGCGCCGACTTGCCATTTCCCCAGAGCGGCCGAAGCGTCCGACTCGATAGTAAACCGATCGGAAAGCAGCTTCGAGCGGCGGTCTTTGTCAAGCGACAGGATGACGAGGTCGATTTCCTCGCCTCCCACCTGGGCGCCCAAGCTCACAGTTTCCAGGGCAATCGCGTCGGGCGCTGACCAGCCGTTGGCGGTCCTGCAGGAGAAGAATCCCCGACCATGACATGACCGATTCCAATGCCGGCGGCGCCCTTTTAAATCCTGGAATGACGGCGATGCAGTCGGAACCGGCGAGCCGATCCGCCGGAATGCCGCGCTTCGACTCGGTGATTGTGCTGAAAACCGACGCGGCCCTTGCAAGCCGGCCGTCTGTGTCGTCGGCGGCCCGCGCGGTCAGAGCCAACGCTGCCGTCCAGAGTGGAACGTAATGTGTCTTTCGCATGAGTTATTGTGTGTTTGGCGGGGTTCGAAGCGCACCGGATCCCCGGCCGCCCCGACGATCGCCGGTGCCCCAACTGCGTCGCGGCGACGGCTGCCGAGGCAGCGCCCGCGATTTTCGCGGCATCGCGGCGGGAAAGATCGTTTAAAGCTCCATGTTTAGCTGTCAGTCTATAATTATTCTTCACGTGCCTACAGAGCATCCGGCTGAATTTCTTCGCGCTCTACTCGATGCCTCGCCTTTCGGCATCGTTGCATTGGATCTGAGCGGCCGCGTAAAGCTCTGGAGCCGCGGCGCGCAGAGCATTCTCGGCTGGAGCGAGGAAGAAGTAATCGGCCGCCACCTCCCCGCCGGGACGGATCCACTCCCTCGTTCCCCTCACGATGCCGAGGTGCGGCTCGCAAGGAACGACGGCACGGCGATCGACGTCGAGACGTGGACGGCCGCCTGGCGCGAAGGCACCGTCACCATCGTCGCCGACAACAGCCGCCAGCGCAGTTCGGAACGCGAAATCCAGGGTCTGATGGAACGGGCCGAGGAAGCCCTGACCCAGGCGCGCGCCGACCGGCGTTTTCGCGCCCTCCTTGAAGCCGCGCCCGACGCCATCATCGAGGCCGATCGCGATGGCCGCATCCTTACTCTTAACGCTGTCACCGAACAGCTGTTCGGCTATACGCGCGAAGAGTTGCTCGGCCAACCCGTGGAAGCGCTGGTCCCGGAACATCTCCGTGAGTGGCACGCCGGGCACCGCGCCGGTTATGAGGCTCATCCGGTTACTCGCCCCATGGGAGTCGGCATTGAGCTCCACGGCCGGCGCAAAGACGGCTCCACGTTTCCGGTCGAAATCAGCCTCAGCCCCGTGAAATCCGAGGACGGCTTTCGCGTTACCGCCGTAATCCGCGACGTGACCGACCGCAAACGTTCCGAAGAGCGCCTGCGCGCGGTACAGACCAAATACACGCGCGAGCTCGAAGCGCGCAATCGCGAGATCGAGCGCGCCAACCGTTATAAGAGCGAGTTCCTCGCCAATATGAGCCATGAGCTGCGCACGCCGCTGCATACCGTAATCGGCTTCTCCGAGCTTCTGGCGGAAGAGGCCAAAGGGCCGCTGAACGACGATCAGAAGCGCTTTGTCGCTCACATCCTCAAGGACTCCCGGCACCTGCTGGCGCTGATCAACGGGATTCTCGATCTCAGCAAGATCGAAGCGGGCAAGCTGGAATTGATCCGGGAAACCCTTGATTTCGACGCCCTCCTGGCGGAAGCGCTGTCTTCCATCCGTCCCCAGGGTCTCGAAAAATCGATTGAGATCGAAACCCACATTGCCGGCCCCCTGCTGGTCGATGCCGATCGCCTGCGCGTGACCCAAATCCTCTACAATCTATTGAGCAATGCGGTCAAATTTACGCCGAAGGGCGGGCGCATCCGGATCGATGCCGGAATCGCCGATGGGATGGCGCGGGTCGCGCTCGGCGATACGGGCATCGGCATCCCGCCGGAAGAGCACGCCGCGATCTTCGAATCCTTCCACCAGGTCGGAGCTGGCACGGGAAGCGGCATGCGGGAAGGAACAGGCCTCGGTCTGCCCATCACCCGGCGGCTCGTCGAAGAGCATGGAGGCCGTATCTGGGTCGAAAGCGAACCCGGCAAAGGGAGCCGTTTCACTTTCACCATTCCGTTAAAGGTTGAGCATGAAAAGAGTGCTGGTAGCGGACGATAAAGCGACAAGCCGGGAGCTGATCCGAACCGTGCTCGAAAGCCGCGGTTATACCGTAAGCGAAGCGTCGGACGGCCTTGAGGCGGTGCGCTGTGCCCACGAAGTCTCGCCCGACCTCATCATTCTGGATCTGCACATGCCGGGACTCGACGGCTTCGGCGTACTCGAGGAGCTGCGCCGCGACGAGAAATTCGTCGCGACGCCCGTCATGGCGCTCACCGCCAGCGCTATGCAGGGAGATCGCGCACGCGCCCTCGCCGCCGGATTCGATAGTTACGTCAGCAAGCCGATCCCGTTGCCTGCACTGCGCGAAGAAGTAGAACGCCTGTTGACAAGGTAGGGCAGATTTCCGATCTGTCCGAATTTCTTCTTATTTCTTACAGCAAACCGTGCTTGCGCATCTTATAGCGCAACGCATCCCGTCCGATGCGAAGCTCGCGCGCCGCCTGGGACTGGTTCCCCCCCGCCTTTTCCAAAGCCTCCGCCAGCAGCCGCTTCTCGTGAGCCTCGAAGGTTTCTTCCCCCGCCGCCGGGGCGGCCACACCCGCCGACGCCGCGTGCCGCAAAGGAAAGCGCAGGTACTCCGGCAGATCCTGCACATCGATCGTTTCCGCCACCGCCATGATGCACGCATGTCCCAGCACGTTTTCCAGTTCCCGCACATTGCCCGGCCAATCATGCCGCGCCAGCACCACCTGGGCGCGCTGCGTAAGGCCCCGGAGATCCTTGTGGAACTGGCGCGAGTACTTCTCGACGAAATGCCTCGTCAGCAGCGGCAGATCTTCCTTGCGCTCGACCAGCGGCGGCAGGCGTACCTCGATCATCGATAGCCGGTAATAAAGATCCTCGCGGAATTGCTTCTCCGCAATGGCCGCGTGCAGGTCGCGATGGGTCGCGGCAATCACATGCACATCCACCCGGCGCGGCGTGAGCGATCCCACCCGCAGCACTTCCTGATTCTGTAAAGTGCGCAGCAGTTTGGCCTGCGTGCTGACCGGCATGTCGCCGATTTCGTCCAGAAAGATCGTGCCTTTATCGGCGAATTCGAAAAGCCCCGCTTTGTCCTGCGTGGCCCCCGTGAAGGAGCCGCGAACGTGCCCGAACAACTCGCTTTCAAAGAGCGTCTCGACCACCGCCGAGCAATTCAGCACCACGAATCTGCCGTTGGCGACCGGGCTCAGATTGTGCAGCGCCCGCGCGGCGAGTTCCTTGCCGGTGCCGGTTTCTCCCGTGATCAGCACGCTGCGGTAATGCGGAGCGATGCGTCGGATGCGCGAGAAAGCTTCCCACATGGCTGCGCTGCCCCCGATCATGCCTTCGAACTGCGCGTTCTTGAGTAACTCGTCGCCAAGCAACGTGGCACGCCGGCGTTGGCGCGCGCCCTCCACAAGTCTGGCTATTCTTTCGCGCAGCGCCGAAATCGAAACCGGCTTATTCAGGTAATCCGAAGCGCCTTTCTTGATCGCCTCGACGGCCGATTCGCTGGTATAATGTGCGGTCATCAGAATCACGTCGATGGCCGGATCGAACTCGGCCACGCGTTCGAGAACCTCCATTCCCGTGAGCCCCGGCATGACCAGATCGGTCAGGACAATATCGGGGTGCTCGCGAAAAACGGTGTCGAGGCCTTCTTCGGGATCCTGCGCCGTGAAAATCCGCAGGCCTTCGCTGGCCAGCGCGGTGGAAAGTAACTCGAGGCTGCCCGCATTATCGTCGATAATGACCATCCGAATATTCGGGTCGTCGTCCATCGCGGGCGCCTTATTGGGCTGAAGTGTCATTTTGGTCGGAGAGAATCTTGTTCAATCCTACCGAAACGATCCGGCGCGTGGCGGCGCAGCGCACGCAGGAGCGCCTCTTTGCCAACCGGCTTTTGCAGATATTCGGTGGCGCCGCGCTGGAATGCGGCCGGGTCCTTGTCCAGCACGGAGACCACGAAGATGGGCACCCTGCTCATCGCCGGAGTGGCCCGCAGGTCCTCGAGAACCCGCCATCCGTTCCGGTCCGGCAACTGCAGATCGAGCGTGATGGCGTCCGGGCCGATGCGGTGCGCCATGGCCAGCCCGGCCTCCGCGGTGCCGGCGAACTCAATGTGGATTCCCAGCGGCTGCAGATAACTGGCCATCAGTTCCCGCCCCGATGGTTCGTCTTCGATCACCAGCACTACCGGCTGCTCGCGCGAGCGCGCGGGATCGGTCGGAACCGTAAAGGTGAATACGCTTCCCCGCCCCGGCGCGCTTTCGACCGTAACGATTCCACCGTGCATTTCCACCAGACGCTTCACAATCGCGAGGCCGAGCCCTGTGCCCTCGCGCACCCCGCTGGTGGCCGATCCCACCTGCCGGAATCTGTCGAAGATGGCATCCTGATCGGCTTGCGCAATCCCCACGCCGGTATCGGAGACGGAGATGGCTGCCAGCTCCGGCGTGGCGGTGGACTGATCGATCCAGACGCTTCCCCCTTTGGGCGTGAACTTGATGGCGTTACTCAGCAGATTGGCGAGGATCTCCCGGAACCGAACGCGGTCGGCGAGGACAAACACAGGCCTCCCCATCCGCTCCTCGATCGTGATATCTTTCGCCTGGGCCGCGGGCGTCATTCCCTGCAGTGCGTCCCGCACCACCTCGCGCGCGTCGAAGCTCTCGATCCTGAGCTCCATGCGATTGGCTTCTATCTTGCTCAGGTCCAGGATGTCGTTGATCAGTTCCAGCAGGTGTACCGAATCGCGATGCACGTGACCCACGAAGCGCTTCTGCGCCTCGTTTAAAGGTCCCTGAATCTCTTCTTCGAGCAGCTCGGTGAAGCCGATAATCGTGTGCAGGGGCGTGCGCAATTCGTGGCTCATGCTGGCCAAAAATTCGCTCTTCAGCTGATTGGCTCTCTCCACTTCGCTGTTGCGCGCCTCCAGCTCCTGATTCGCCCGGCGGATCTGCTCTTCAAACGCTTTGCGTTCGGTGACGTCGCGGACGATCGCCAGCACGCTGAAACTATCGCCGGTCCGGATCGGGCTCAGGCCGATCTCGACGGGAAACTCCGAGCCGTCCCGCCGCCGCGCTGCCAGGGTGAGTCCCTGGCCCATGGGCCGCGTGGTCGCGCTCGCCGAATAGCTTCCCCGATGGCCGGCGTGCCTGCCACGAAACGCTTCGGGCAACAAACTCTCGATCGGCGTGCCGAGCAGTTCTTTCCGGCTATACCCGAACAACTTCTCGGTAGCCCGGTTCAGCAATAAAATGCGGCCCTCCCGATCCACCTCCAGGATGGCGTCGGGAGCGGCCTCCAGCAACTCGCGGAGCCGTGCTTCCGCCTTGGTGCGGGCACCCGCTTCCGCCACCAGCAGCATTCCGCCCGAAGGCCGTTGCGCCAGGCGGAATTCCACGTCGACCGGCGATCCATCCTTCGTCCGCACCGGCGAAGCGCATTCGAAATGCCCATCGCGCGCGAAGCCCAGGGCGGCGGGAGGCGCTTTGCTCAGTACCGCTTCCTCACTCCAGCCGAAGGTCGAGGTGGCTCCCGGACTCCACAGATCCACCAGCCCCTGCCCGTTGAGGCCGATAATCGCCTCGGGCAGTATCGCGGCAAGAGTCTCCAATGCCTCGGTTACGCGTTCCGGAGTCATGCTTTTCACCCCAGCCCGCCCGACGCGAACTGCCGTAGGGAATATTAGCAGATTCGCCAAGACATCTCCCGTGTCGCTCAAACGCTGAGTACCGGACAAGGCATGTCGCGCACGATCGCGTAGGCATGGGAGCGAAGACGGCCGGCGAAGTGCGGCAGGGCGCCGCGGCCGATCAGAACAATGTCGGCGCGCTGGGCCTCGGCCGCCCGCCGAACCGCTTCCGGAATATTGCCCGCTTCAATCAGAACCTCGAAGTTTGTGCCTGCCTCCTTCTGCATTGCGGCGACGGCTTCCCGCGCCTGGTCTTTCAAAAACGCCGCGAATTCCAGATCGAGATATTTCTCGACGCCCGCTTCCGCCACGGGTACCGCGTGCGCCAGTTGCACGGTAGCGCCCGCATCCGCCAGTTGCGCCGCATAACGAATCAGCCGCGAACCCTCAGGCACTGTATCGATGGCGCAAACGATTTTCCGCCAGTCGGTATGCTGCGCAGCTGCCATCGAGTCGCAATGGGAGGCCGTCCACACGGCGCAGGTCGCGTCGTGCAGGATCTTGGCCGTGACCGAGCCGAGCAAAGCGGCGCGAAACCGCCCCTGGCCCCGCGTCGGCAGCATGATGAGATCGTTTTGCCAGATCCGCGCCAGTTCCGGGATACACGAACCTGGGTCGCCTTCGTCCACCACCGTTCGTACGGCCATGCCGGGGAACTCCGATTCCGCGAAGTAGCATAGCTTTTCCTCCGCGGTCTCCTTCATCTCCTCGAGGGGGAATTCGAATACCACCGGCGCCTCGGGTGTCCCATAAGCCATGGCGGGTACTTCCACCAGATGCAGCATCGTCAGCGAAGCCTGGAAGCGGGCGCAAGCCGCCTTCACGTGCGGAACGATGGCCCGGCTCCGCTCCGAAAAATCGACAGGGAAAAGAATACTTGTAAAGGGCATAAGCGTTCCCTTCTATACTGTGTGCAACCGATAAGCCGGAGAACCCGAAAGGCTTGGATCGCCGTAAGATATCTCGTTACATCAGGTTAGCCGTTTTTCGGCAGTGGATGGCGCTGTGTGGATTGAAGCGCGGCTGCGCCAAAAAACTCAGTTGACGCAGGTCAGTGCCCCGCAACGCCAAAAGGGCGGTGCAATGGCATGCGATTCCATTCAATCGCCGTCCGGCTCTGAACATGAGACAATGGTCGGAAAATAAGGTTTTATGACTCTGAAGCCAATTGTCATTTTCACGCTCGGCATGATTGGCGTACCCGCCGGATGGGCACAGGACGCTCCGCGCCAGTTGACCGCCATCGACCCCACCAACCTGCCAGCGCAGAAAATCGGCAAGGAAGATCTCCTCGGTGTGACGGTTTACGATTCGCCCGAATTAACTCACACATATCGGGTGATGGGCGACGGCCACCTTCGTATGCCCATGCTGAAGACCACGATTCCCGTTGAAGGACTCTTGCCCGCCGACGTGGAGGTTTTGATCGCCGACGAATTGAAACGGGAGGCACTGTACGTCGATCCTTTCGTTACCGTGGCAGTGGTGGAGTATCACAGCCGCCCGATCAGCGTCACCGGCGCCGTCAAAGCGCCTATCATTTTCCAGGCGGTCGGCTCGGTGCATCTGCTGGACGCCATTGCCAAAGGCGGGGGGCTGGATACGACAGCCGGGGGAGAAATCATTGTGACGCGCCCCAACGGGGATGCCGGCGCCCAATCCATCCAGCGCATACCGGTCCGGGCGCTGTATAACGGCGCGGACCCGAGTCTGAACATTAAGCTCACCGGCGGCGAAGAGGTTCGCGTGCCGCCGGCGGCCACCATCATCGTGACAGGAAACGTCAAGACACCCGGAGTATATCCGGTGCAGGAGTCGGGAACCTCGACCGTTTGGACAGCGATCGCCCAGGCGCAGGGTTGGGGCATGTATATACCCACGAAGGCATACATCTATCGCAACGACGAGCAGGGCCAGAGGCATGAGATCGAGATTGACCTGAAAGCTATCAGGAATCGGAAGAAGCCGGATGTGGTCCTGCAGGCCAAAGACATTCTTTACCTCCCGGAAAACCGCACCGCCAAGAATGTCGATTTGGCGATTCAGGCGATGACCGGATTGAGCACAGCCGCTGGCGCCGCGATCATTTACACCTCGACAGGACGATAAAGACAGCAACCAGGCGCCGCCTCCCCGGATCGTGATGAAGGCAAATTCGAAGCTCCTGACCCTTGATGAGTTGACTGCTTTGAGGCCATCCTGGAAAACGCAGGGAAAGACCGTCGTGTGGACTAACGGATGCTTCGATCTGCTCCACGCCGGGCATGTCCGCAGCTTTCGCGATGCGAAGGCTCTGGGCGATATCCTCGTGGTCGGGATTAACAGCGATGCCAGCGTGAAGGCGATCAGGGGCGATTTGAGACCAATCGTTCACGAAGAAGATCGCGCCGAGATTGTGGCGGCGCTCGAAGCGGTCGACTATGTGACCATCTTCGGCGAGCCCGATCCGGTCCACGCCCTCTCCTGTATTCGCCCCGATATCCACTGTAAGGGAGCCGAATACGCTTCTGGAAACCGGCCCATGCCGGAGCGCGATCTGGTTCTGAGCTATGGCGGCGAAATCCGCTTTCTTCCGCTCTATCGGGGCCGTTCCACAACGGGACTGATCGAACGGATTTGCGCGGCCGCAAGTCGAGACGCATGTCCGAAATGAAGGCTCCCGCATGTCCGAAATAATCAACCCGGCCGCAAGCATGGATTGGTTCCTCGATCGGGCCTCTTCCATCCGAGTGCTGGTAGTGGGCGATTGCATGCTCGACGCTTACGTGTCGGGCGCGGCCTCCCGGATTTCGCCGGAAGCCCCTGTGCCGGTTGTGAATGTCTCGCGGCGGCGTTATGTCCCGGGCGGCGCGGCCAACGTGGCGGCCAACGCCCGAGCCATGGGCGCGGATGTGGCGCTGGCCGGCATCACCGGAGTCGACGATTCGGGCATACGGCTCAGGCAGGAGCTGGATTTGAGGGGCATCGGTATGGACGCGCTGGTGGAAGACGCCGCCCGCACCACCATCACCAAGACGCGCATCACTGCGGCGGGCCAGCAGATCGTTCGCTTCGACGATGAGGATCTTGCGCCGTTCCCGCCGCCTCTGACAGCCCAGTTACAGGCCCACTGCGAGGCACTGCTCGATTCGTCGCAGGTCTGCGTTATTTCGGATTACGCCAAGGGTGTCGCGAGCGAGGCGTTCTGCCGCTGGCTGATCGATGCCGCGGCGCACCGCGGAGTTCCGGTTGTAGTGGACCCCAAGTCGCGCGACCTCTCCCGCTATCGGGGCGCCCGCGTCATTACGCCGAACCTGAAAGAAGCCATGGAAGCCGCGGCGAGCCCGCTCGGTTCCGGCGCCGATCTCGCGTCCGTGGCCCGCCTGCTCTTGCCCCGTATCGCGCCTTCGGCTTTGCTGGTGACGCGCGGCGAAGGGGGCATGTCACTCTTTGAGAATGGGAAACAGGAGATTCACTTGCAGGCTCTGGTGAATGAAGTGGCAGACGTCACCGGCGCCGGAGACACGGTGGTGAGTGCGCTCGCCATCGCGCTCGGCATCGGTCTGAGTCTCGACCGCGCGGCGGAGATCGCCAATATCGCGGCGGGCGTGGCGGTGGGCCATCATGGTACCTGGGCGGTGCGCGCGGATGAACTGCGGGAAGCGACATCGCGAATCAAGCCAGCGGCACGCGCATGTTGAAACGTGCGCTGTTCCTCGATCGCGACGGCACTATCATCGTCGAACGCGGCTATCTGAATGATCCGTCCGCGATCGAGCTTCTGCCCGGCGCCGCCGACGCGCTGCGCAAGCTTGCGCGCGAGGGCTGGAAACTGATCGTGATCAGCAACCAGTCGGGCGTCGGACGGGGTTTGATGACTGCCGAGGAAATGAACGCCGTGCAGGCCAGATTTCTGCGCATGATGCGCGCCCAGGGAGTGGAGATCACCGCGTCTTATTTCTGTACCCACACCCCCGAAGACAACTGCGAATGCCGCAAACCCGCCACGCTTTCGGTCGAGCGGGCGGTGCGCGAACACGCCATCAGCGCCCAGCAATCCTGGATGATCGGCGACAGGGAAGGCGACATCCTCTGCGGCCGCAACGCCGGCTGCTCCACCATCTGGCTGCGCAACAAGCAGTTCCCGGTCGCCGAGGAGCTGCCCGACCATATCGCCGCCGACTGGGATGAGGTTTACGATCGGATCAGCTCCGATACCGACGTCTAAGCTCAGCCGTGGGCCAGGGTGGGGCCGGTGAAGGCGGTCTCTTCGGACTGCGCTTCCATTTTCGCTTCTTCTTCCTTGCCCATCAGGCTCAGGGCCTGGGCGGTTACGTTTCCTACCGTGAAGCCGAGGTTCTTCATGATTACGTCGCCGGGGGCGGAGGCCCCGTAGCGGTCGAGGCCGATGATGCGGCCTTCGTCGCCGGCGTAGCGATCCCATCCGAATGTCGTTGCGGCTTCTACGGTCACTCGCTTCTTTACCGACTTCGGAAGGACGTTTTCTCGGTAAGCCGCGTCCTGGGATTCAAAGAGATTCATGCTGGGCAGGCTCACTACGCGCGCCTTGACTCCGTAGGCTTTGAGCTTTTCCTGCGCTTTCACGCAGAGCGCGACTTCGGAGCCGGTGCCGATTAGAATCATGTCGGGCGCGCCTCCTTCGGCTTCCGACAGGATATAAGCTCCTCTGGCTACGCCCGCGTCTTTGGAACTGGAGCGGTCGAGATGGGGCACGTTCTGGCGGGTGAGGACGAAGAGCGTGGGGCCATCGTGCTGGACGGCCCATGCCCACGCTTCGGCGGTTTCGGTGGGATCGGCGGGACGGATGACGGTGAGGCCGGGGATAGCGCGAACTCCGGCGATTTGTTCGATGGGTTCATGGGTGGGGCCGTCCTCGCCGACCGCGATGCTGTCGTGCGTGAAGACGTAGAAAACCTTCAGCTTCATGAGCGCGCCGAGACGCAGCGAGGGCTTCATGTAGTCGGAGAAGACGAAGAAGGTGGCGCTGAAGGGGAGCACTCCGCCGTGCGCGGCCATGCCGTTGACGGCCGCTCCCATGGCATGTTCGCGGACGCCGAAGGCTACGTTACGTCCGGCATAGCCCCATATGCCGCCGACTGCGCCGAGAGTTCCGGGGCCACCGTCTTCGGGGGGCTGGAAATCGCCGAGGCCTTTGAGGGCGGTGTTGGTGGAAGGGTTGAGGTCGGCCGAGCCGCCGATGATATTGGGGATGCGTTTGGCAAGCGCGTTGAGGACTTCGCCTCCGGCCACACGCGTGGCGATCGGTTTGTCGGAGGACTTCCATTTGGGGATGTCGGCGGCCCAGTCGGCGGGGAGTTTACCGGCCGCGATCATTTCGAATTCGGCGCCTTCGGCTGGGTAGGCGGCCTTGTATGCGTCCAGCCGGTGCTGCCATTCCAGTTGCGTCTTCTGTCCTTTGGCTATTGCCTGGCGGAAGAGGTCGACTGACTCCTGGGGCAGGAAGAATTTCTCCGTCGAAGGCCAGCCCAGGGCCTTCTTGGTGGCGAGGAGTTCGTCTTCGCCGAGAGGGCTGCCGTGCGAAGAGAAATTATCCTGCTTCTTCGGGCTGCCGTAGCCGATGTGGGTGTGGACGAGCAGGAGGGAGGGGCGGTATTGCTCGGCGCGGGCTTCTTCGACGGCGGCCGTGAGATCCTCGACGTCGTTGCCGTCTTCCACGGTGCGCGTGTGCCAGCCATAGGCGTCGAAGCGCATCTGTACGTCCTCGGTGAAGCAAAGGCTCGTACCGCCGGCGAGGGTGATGTGGTTCTGATCGTAGAGCGCGATAAGTTTGCCCAGACGCAGATGTCCGGCAAGCGAGGCGGCCTCCTGGGTGATGCCTTCCATGAGGTCGCCATCGCCGCAGATGGTGTACGTGTGGTGATCGACGATGCTGTGGTGGGGCTTGTTGTAGCGCGCGGCCAGCCATGCTTCGGCGATCGCCATACCCACCGCGTTGCTGAGACCCTGGCCGAGGGGACCGGTGGCTACTTCAACGCCGGGAGTGTGGTTGCGCTCGGGATGCCCAGGAGTTTCGCTGCCCCATTGGCGGAAGCGCTTGAGTTGGTCGAGCGAAAGATCGTAGCCGGTGAGATGCAGCAGGCTATAGAGGAGCATGGAGCCGTGGCCGGCGGAGAGAATGAAACGATCGCGATCGAACCAGTGCGGGTCTTTGGGATTGTGTTTGAGAAACTTTGTCCACAGCGTGTAGGCCATGGCGGCCGCGCCCATGGGCATGCCGGGATGTCCGGAGTTGGCATTCTGCACGGCATCGGCCGAGAGCATGCGAATGGTGTTGATGGCGAGGTTTTCGAGCGTCAGGGATTCGGTAGTCGGCACGAGGTTCTCCCTCCCGATTTTAACGGTCCGGGGCTTTGGTGTCTGTGCGTAAACGCTCAGGCGTTTTTGGCGATTTCGTCTTTGGCTGCCGCCACTACGGCGTCGGGCGTGAAGCCGAATTTCTTCTGGAGCTCCTTCAGCGGCGCGGAGGCTCCGAAGGTTTGCATGCCGATGTTGCGTTCGGCATATTTGGCCCAGCCAAGGGTCGATGCCTGCTCCACCGAGACACGGGCTTTCACGGACGGGGGCAGCACGCTGTCGCGATACTCCTGGCTCTGATGCGCGAACAGCTCCCATGAGGGCATGCTCACCACTCGTGCATTTACTCCATCCTTCACGAGCCTTTCCCACGCGTCCACGCAGAGACCGACTTCGGTTCCGGTGCCGATCAGGATTACGTCGGGAGAGCCATTGTCGGGAGTCAGCGTGTAGGCGCCTTTGGCAAGTCCGGAAGCGGCGGCGAATTTAGTGCGGTCGAGGGTCGGCATGTTCTGACGCGAAAGAATCAGGCACACCGGTTCGCGCTGCGTCTTCATGATCACGCGCCAGGCTTCGGCCACTTCATTGGCATCGCCGGGGCGGAGAGTGATCAGGCCGGGAATGGCGCGCAGGGAGATCAACTGCTCGACGGGTTGGTGGGTCGGCCCATCTTCGCCGACGCCGATGGAATCGTGCGTAAAGATGTAAGTCACGGGGAGTTCCATCAGCGCGCTGAGGCGAATGGAGGGGCGGCAGAAATCGCTGAAGATCAGGAAGCCCGAGCCAAACGCGCGGATCTTCGAGAGTGCCATGCCATTGAGCAGCGAGCCCATGGCGTGCTCGCGAATGCCGAAGTGCAGGTTGCGTCCGCCGTAGCTCTTCGCGGTAAAATCGCCGGCGCCTTCGAAGGTGAGGCGGGTTTTCGTGGAGGGGGCGAGATCGGCGGAACCGCCGATCAACCAGGGCACGTTCTTCGCGACGGCATTCTCGACCTTGGCCGAGGCATCGCGTCCGGCCACGCCTTTAGGATCGGCCGGGAACACGGGAATGTCTTTGTCCCAGCCGGCGGGATTCTGGCGGTGCTGCATCTTGTAGAGATGGTCGGCCAGTTCCGGATACTTCTCTTTATAGGCTTCGAACTTCGCCATCCAGGCTTCGCGCAGATCGTGCCCGCGCTTCGCCATCACGTCCTGAAAGCGCGCATAAACGCCTTCCGGGACGTGGAACTTCGCATCCTCGGGCCAGCCGTAGTTGCGTTTGGTGAGCTTGATCTCCTGTTCGCCGAGGGGCTCGCCGTGGGCGGCGCTGGTGTCCTGCTTGTTGGGCGCTCCGTAGGCGATGTGGCTGTCGACAATGATGAGGGTAGGGCGGTCGGAGCTGTGTTTGAAGGTATCGAAAGCTCTCGAGAGCATGGCTGCGTCGTTGGCGTCGCCCACGCGGGTGACGTTCCAGCCGTAGGCGATGAAGCGGGTGGCCACGTCGTCCGAGAAGGCCCAATCGGTATTGCCTTCGATAGTGATCTTGTTGTTGTCGTAGATCCAGCAGAGGTTGGAAAGCCGCAGGTGGCCGGCGATAGAGGCGGCTTCGCTCGATACGCCTTCCATCATGCAGCCGTCGCCGCAGATGGCATAGACGTCGTAATCGAACATCTCGAAATCTGGGCGGTTGAAGTGGGCGGCCATCCACTTTGCGGCAATCGCCATGCCGACACTGGTGGCCACGCCCTGGCCGAGCGGACCGGTGGTGGTTTCGATGCCCGAAGTCCAGCGGTATTCGGGGTGACCGGGACATTTGCTGTCAAGCTGGCGGAAGTTACGGATGTCGTCGAGCGAAACGCTGGAGTGGCCCAATTGCTCGTACTGGGGATTCACTGCCTTGACGCCGGCGAGGTGCAGCGTGGAATAGAGCAGCATGGAGGCATGCCCGACCGAAAGAACGAAGCGGTCGCGATTGGGCCAGATGGGATCGGCCGGATCGAAGCGCAGATAATTCTGCCACAGGTTATAGACGACTGGCGCAAGCGCCATGGCCGTGCCGGGATGGCCGGAATTGGCTTGCTGGACTGCGTCCATCGATAACGTGCGAATGGTGTTGATGCAAAGCTGATCGAGTTCAGACGATAAAGGTTGTACTGCCGCGGTCGCCATGTTTTGCACTCTCCGGGAAAAGATACAGTTGATGCTAACACGTGTCGCTGACACCGGCTTCATTACAATTCCGAAAAATCAAAGTGGGGTGAGTAATTTAACGTACGTTTACAGCATGTTGATTGTGGGTTGATGGGTTACCGGAAACCGGACGGAATTGGCGATGAAGCATAGCCGCGCGGCTTCGTCGTGCAGATGCAGAGCTTTAGCGGGATCGGAACCGGGGGCAATGGTGACGCTGGGGCGCAGGATGGCGGCGGTGAAATGGCCCGCACCGTCCGCCGTTTCGACCATGGCTCCCTCAGCATTGTCTTCATAAGCGGCGACTACGACGCCGTTGACGGCGCACTGGTGCAGATAAGAAAGCATGTGACAGGCGGAAAGGGCGGCGAGCAGGAGCTCCTCGGGATTGTAGCGGCCCGGATCGCCGCGGAAATAGGGATCGGAGGAGCCGGGAATCGTTGCGAGCTTGTTGGGTCCCGAAATTTCGTGGTCGCGGGCGTAAGAAGTGTAGCGCTGCGTTCCCTGGCCCGTGTTGCCCGTCCAGTGGAGCGAGGTTTGGTAGTGGTGTTCGGACATAAGGTCAGGATATCCGTTTGTTACGCTGGGCCTTCCTATGAGAAATTATCTGGATCTGACCGGCAAGGTTGCGCTCGTCACGGGCGCGTCATCGGGTATCGGGGCAGCCACCGCCGCCGCGTTGGCGGATCTCGGCGCTCTGGTGGCCATCACGTACCACAACAACGAGGCGGGTGGGCTGGGGGTGCGCGATGCGGTGACGGCGGCGGGCGGAAAAGCTATCGCTATCCGGGCCGATGTCCGGAAGAAGGCCGATATTCAGGCGGCGGTCGAGCGCACGGTGCGGGAATTCGGCGCGATCGACATTCTGGTGAATAATGCCGGATCTCTGGTGGAGCGGCAGAAGCTGGCGCAGATTACCGAAGAGCGCTGGGACGACATCATGAATCTGAATCTCAAGAGCGTGGTTTTGTGTTCGCAGATGGTGGCGCCTTCGATGGTCGCGCGGAAGAGCGGGGCGATCGTTAATATCGTTTCGATCGCGGGGCGCAACGGGGGTGGGCCGGGGGCCATGGCTTACGCTACGGCGAAGGGCGGTCTGATTACGTTCACCAAGGGGCTGGCGAAAGAGCTGGCGGTGAGCGGAGTGCGGGTGAACGCGGTGTCTCCGGGGGTGATCGATACTCCGTTCCATGAGGTTTTTTCTACGCCGGAGATGATTAAGAATTTTGTGGCGGGGATTCCTTTGGGTCGCGTGGGGACGGCCATGGAGTGCGCTACCGTGATTGCGTTTCTGGCTTCGGGCGCGGCGAGTTACATCGTCGGGGAGACTATTGAAGTGAATGGCGGACAGCTGATGCTGTAAAGGAAGAGAGTCGGGCGGATCGGAAATCTGCCCCACCGGCTAAGATGGGAGCACATGAGTCCTGGACAACAGATGCAGCCCAAGCTGCCGATCGCGGGTGTTTCGAATCTGATCGCCGTGGGCAGCGGCAAGGGTGGAGTAGGAAAGACAACCGTGGCGGTGAACCTGGCGATCGCTCTGGCGCGCCTGGGCTACCGGACCGGCCTGCTCGATGCGGACGTTTATGGCCCGAACGTGCCCTTGATGATGGGCACCAATCAGACGCCGGGCGCGATCGGAGAGCGGATTCAGCCGCTCGATCAATACGGCGTGAAGCTGATGTCGATGGGTTTTCTGAACCCCGGCGACAAGCCGCTGGTGTGGCGCGGACCGATGCTGCACAGTGTGATCCAGCAATTTCTGCGCGGGGTGGATTGGGGCGAACTGGATTATCTGGTGATCGATCTGCCTCCGGGAACCGGCGACGTGCAGCTTTCGCTGATCCAGACGGCTCCGGTGACCGGAGCGGTAATCGTCACCACGCCTTCGGACGTTTCGCTCGAAGACGCGCGCAAGGCGGTGCACATGTTTCAGCAGGTACGGGTGCCGCTGCTGGGGATTGTCGAGAATATGAGTTATCTGCAGTGCCCGCATTGCAGCGAGCGCATCGACGTGTTCAGCACGGGCGGGGGTAGACGAACCGCCTCCGAGATGCACGTTAATTTTCTGGGGGCTTTGCCGCTGGACCCGCGGGTGCGGATCGGCGGGGATACGGGGCACCCTGTCGCTACGTTTGGGCCGGAGGACCTGGCGGCTAAGGATTATTACGAGCTGGCGGCTTTGGTGGTTATGCACGCTCGCGAGGCGTCGCAGGAGACCGGGCCTACTATGACGATTTCGGAGTAGTAGAAGGCGCGACGCGGATCAGCATTACGGTGACGTTGTCGGGGCTCCCGGCGGCATTGGCGGCCGTTACCAGGGCGTGGCATTTCTCTTCCAGCGACGACTCCGGAACGCTCAGAATGCGTTCGATTTCCTCGGAGCTTACCACTCCGTGCAGTCCATCGCTCGAAAGCATCATGACATCTCCGGGGGTCAGTTCGAGGGCATAGTAGCGGATACGCACGGCGGATCCGACACCTACGGCCATGGTGAGGACGTGACGCATGGGGTGGTTACGCAAGGCGTCTTCATCGAGCCCGAGAGGGCGGCCCACTTCCTGAATCCAGGTCTGGTCCTCGGTGATGGCGCGCAGCTTTCCGCCGCTCAGGATGTAAGCGCGGCTATCGCCCACGCTGGCAATGGCGACATCGTGGGGGCTGGTTTCAAGCGCCGCGACAAGCGTGGTGCCCATGCCTTCGAGGCGCGGGTCGCGGGTGGCTTCCGTCAGAACTTGCTGATTGGCTTCTTCCACCGCGCCCAACAGCGCCGCAGCGTCGCGATACGACGACTTCGACAGGTTGTCCGCCACGCAATCGACGGCGATGCGGGACGCACGTTCGCCGCCGCGGGCGCCGCCCATCCCGTCGGCGAGCAGATATAAACCCAGTTCCGGGACGATCCGAAAAAAGTCCTGATTGGTGGTACGTACCCTGCCAGGGTCCGTGAGTGCGTAAGCCTCGAGCATCTAAGACAATGTTCCACTATAGAACAGCATGTTTCACACCGGCTTGCGCGATACACTGGGCGCGTGGACCTGGTACCGGCAGCCCCATCTGCGGATTATCGATCGGTACTGGAACGCGGCGACATTCTTTTCTTCGCGGACGGCGGTTTCGAGATCCCCGGCGAGGTTCGCACGGCGCTGATGGGGGCGACCCAGGATGCACGCAGTTTCCACAAGAACATAGCTTATAAAACGAATATCGATAAGGTGTCGGGCCTCGAAGATCGCAAAGAGGCGGAGACGATTCGCGGGGCGATGCGCGAATATTCGCGGCGGGCGCTGGAGTTCATGGCGCGGATACTGCCCGATTATGCGCGGGCCTGGAAAGTGGATTACGCGAGTTTCCGGTCGATCGAGGAGCGGGGCAGGGCCTTGCCTCTCACCAAACGCAACGATCTGCTGCACGTGGATGCCTTCCCCACGCGTCCCGTGTTCGGCGATATGATTCTGCGCTGTTTCACCAATGTGCATCCGGAGCAGGCGCGCGAATGGGTGACGGGGGATCCGTTCGCATTGCTGGCCGCGCGGGAGGCTCGCAACGCCGGGCTGGAACAATTCGCGGGCGCAGGGGGACTCGATAGCGTGCGGCGGGCAGCCATTCGGGCGTTGAGCAAGCTGGGCGTGCCTTTGGTCGACCGGTCGGCTTACGATGCGTTCATGCTGCATTTCCACGATTGGCTGAAAGGGAATGAGGCGTATCAGCGGAACTGCGCGCGGTATCGCTTCGATTTGCCTCCGGGCTCGACGTGGTTGGTTTTTACGGACGTGGTGCCACATGCGGTTTTGGGCGGACGTTTGGCTCTGGAGCAGACTGTGATTGTTGCGCGCGCGAGCCTCAGAGATCGGGAGACAGCTCCGGCTTCGATTCTGGAGCGGATGGCGGGGCGGAGCTTGACGGCTTAGGCGCCTTGCTTCCATAGTTTTGCTGTTGTATAGTCTGGCTATGGGAACAACCCGGCCGGAGATTCCTCCGGGCACCTTGTACATGCTGATCCTGAAAACGTTGGCGCGTTTGGGCGCTATGCACGGGTACGGGATCGCGCAACATATTCAGCAAACCTCAGAGGATGTATTGCAGGTGGAAGAAGGCTCGCTCTATCCGGCTTTGCAGCGCATGCTCGTCAAGGGATGGGTGGTGGCGGAGTGGAAGCAGTCGGAGAATAACCGGCGCGCGCGGTTCTACAAACTGACTTCGGAGGGGCGGAAACAACTCACTCACGAGCTGCGCGAATTCGATCGGGTGATGGCGGCGATCGGGCGCGTGATCGAGGCCTTATGAGGGAGTTCTGGCGCAAGGTGCGGTCGTTATTCAATCGGCGCCAGTTCGAGCGCGAACTGGATGAGGAGATCGGCTTTCATCTCGCGATGAAGGCGGAGGGGAATCGGCACTTCGGGAATGTCGCGTTGTTGAAAGAGGATAGCCGCGCTGCGTGGACGTGGGTTTTCTGGGAGCAGCTGGCGCAGGATGTTCGATATGGCCTGCGCACTATGGCTTCGAACAAGGTGTTTACCGCTATGGCGGTGCTTTCGCTGGCGTTGGGCATTGGGGCGAATACGGCGATTTATAGCTTCATGGAAGCGGTTCTGTTGCGTTCGCTGCCGGTGGCGCATCCGGAAGAGCTGGTCATTTTGAAATGGCGCGCGCCGGACCAGGCCCCTGTGATTCACGGCGTGAACGGGACCGTAATGGGCGAGGGGAAGACTGGCGTGGTGAGCCCGGATTTTCCCTACCCTGCCTATGAAACGCTGCGCGCGGACCAGCAGGTTTTTTCGACTCTCTTCGCTTATGCGGGCGCGTGGGGACTCAACATTGTCGTGAACGGGCAGGCCGAAGTTGCGCATGGACAACTGGTATCGGGAGGGTTCTTCAGCGGGCTCGGCGTGAGGCCGGCAGCGGGACGGATGATCGTTGACGACGACGATCGCGTGGGCGCCGCTCCGGTAGCGGTGATCGGCTATCGGTACTGGAAAGATCGCTTCGCATCGAGCCCATCCGCGATCGGCACACGGATGCTGATCAATACAACGCCTTTCACGATTGTAGGCGTGGCCGCCCCGGGATTTTTTGGTGTGGACGAAAGCAGGGAACCTCCTGTCTTCCTGCCCCTGCATGCCCAGCCGCGGGTCTCGAGCGTCCCGTCGGACGATGAGAAGCGGCGTTTTTTCGACAGCCATTTCTACTGGGTCGAAATGATGGGGCGTCTGCGGCCGGGCGTCGGTATGGCGCAGGCGCAGTCTGCCCTGGCCGGCCAGTTCCATCGATTCGTGGAGAGCACGGGCACCACTGCGAAGGAAAGGACAATCCTGCCGGCGCTTTGGCTTGACGCGGGCGGGTCGGGCGTCGATTCGCTGCGCCAGCGCTACTCGAAGCCGCTGTTTGTACTGATGACGATGGTGGCGCTGATCCTGACGATTGCCTGCGCGAATATCGCCAATCTTCTGCTGGCGCGGGCTACGGCCCGGCGCCGCGAAATGGCAGTCCGCCTAAGCCTGGGCGCGGGACGGGCGCGTGTGGTGCGCCAGTTGCTCACCGAGAGCGTGCTGCTCTCGCTGACGGGCGGGACTCTGGGGCTGCTGGTCGCGCTGTGGGGGATCCGGTCCATCATGTGGCTGCTCGCCAACCGCAGTCTCAGTCTCGATGCGCAGCGACTGCCCGCGAGTCTGAACTGGCCGGTGCTGGGCTTCACGTTCGCACTGGCGGTCGCGACGGGGATTCTGTTCGGCCTAGCTCCGGCGATTGAATCCACGAAGGTCGATCTTGCTCCTGCGCTGAAAGAGACGCGAGCCAGAGGAAGAACCACGCGCTTTGGCATCGGCCTGAGCCAGGCGCTGGTGGTGTCGCAGATTGCCATCTCGCTGGTGCTGGTGATGGGGGCGGGGCTGTTCATGCATACGCTGAGGAATCTTCAGGCGGTGGAATTGGGATTCAACCGCGAAAATCTGCTGGTGTTTGAAGTCAACGCCAGAACGGCGGGCTACAGGGATTCGTCGCTGGCGAATTTCTATACCGGATTACTGGATCGATTTCAAGCCATTCCGGGTGTAAGGAGTGCCGCGCTTTCCCAGTATCTGTTGGTCAATCAGAACTGGGACGAAGACTCCGTAAACATCCCTGGATGGCCAGCCGGGGAAAAGCGACCGAGGACATGCAACATGAATGTCGCCCCGACGTTCCTCAATACGATGCAGATCCCGATCGTGCTGGGGCGCGGCATGGAGGCGCGCGACCTGCAGTCGCCTCATATCGCCGTGGTTTCCGAGCAGTTCGCGAAGCAGTTTTTTCCGAACCAAAGTCCGATAGGCCAGAGGATCGGTTTCGGCGACCCGAAGGATCCCGCCGACATCGAGATCATCGGGGTGGCGCGGAACAGCCGGTATAACGACCTGAAGAACAAGAATCCGCCGGTCGTCTACTTGCCGTTCACGCGCGATGTCAAAAGTCTCGGGGCGGTGGCATTTGAACTGCGAACGGTGGGTAACCCTCTCGCGCTCGCCAACACGGTGCGCAAAGTGGTCCACGAAGCGAATGCCACGATCCCGGTTACGAGTGTCAGCACGCAAGCCGCGACCATCGACCAGACCATCAGCCAGCCGCGTATGTTCGCCGATCTCTGCACTTGTTTTGCGGTGCTGGCGCTGGCGATTGCCTGTGTGGGGCTTTACGGCACGATGGCTTACACGGTGGCGCGGCGCACCAGCGAGATTGGGATCCGGATGGCGCTGGGGGCGGAACGGCGGCGGATTATCTGGATGGTCCTGCGGGAGGTACTGACGCTTGCGGCGGTGGGTTTGGCAATCGGGTTGATTGCTGCCTGGCAGGCTGGCCATCTGGTTAAGGCGTTTTTGTTTGGTGTGACGCCAAACGATCCGGTCGCTCTTACGGCATCGGTTGCTGTGCTGGCTGGCGCCGCCTTATTGGCAGGCTACGCTCCGGCATGGCGTGCTTCCCGCATCGATCCCATGGTGGCTTTACGGCACGAGTAGAAGAATTTGTCCTACGTGCGGGCGCCCACGCGGCCGTCGAGAACTTCGCGCACGCGCAGCAACAACGAATCCGGCGTGAACGGCTTGTGCAGGAAGAGGCGCGGCGGGTCCTGTTCCATGGCCGCGAGCGGCGTGTCGCGGAATCCCGACATATAAAGTATTTTCTGGGCGGGATCGAGATCGGCAATCCGGTTGCCCAGTTCGAGACCGTTCAGGTGCGGCATCACGACATCGGTCAGGACCATGTCGAACCTTGCCGCGCCGTTCTGCCGATAGAGCGCCAGGGCTTCCTTTCCGTCGATGGCTTCGACGACCGTGTAGCCGCCGCTGGCCAGCACCGCGTGCACCAGTTTGCGCACGCCATCGTCGTCGTCGGCCACCAGGATCGTTTCCGTCCCGCGTGGTCCTCGCGGCATGCGCGGCACGGCAGCTTCCTGCTCCTTCGATTTCGGCAGGTAGATTTCGAAGATCGTTCCCGAGCCGGGCTGGCTGTAGACGGCGATATCCCCGCCCGATTGCTTTACGATTCCGTAGACGATGGAAAGCCCGAGGCCGGTGCTCCTGCCGTGGCTCTTGGTGGTGAAGAAGGGCTCGAACAGGCGGGATCGCGTGGCAGCGTCCATCCCCACGCCGGTATCGCTCACCGTCAACACAACGTATCCGCCCGGCGCCAGACCTTCGGGACGACCCGGCATATCGGGCAGCAGATCGACGGAGGAGGTCTCGATCATGAACTTGCCGCCTTCCGGCATGGCGTCGCGCGCGTTCATGGCGAGGTTGACGATCACCTGTTCCATCTGGCCGGGATCGGCTTTGACGCGTAAGACCCCCGGCCCGGGAATCGCGACCAGATCGATACGGTCGCCCAGCAGCCGCCGCAGCATGGTTTCCATACTGGCGACGGAGGCGTTCAGATCGAGCACGCGCGTCTGCGGCGATTGATGGCGGCTGAAGGCCATGAGTTGACGGGTCACCCCGGCCGCCCGGTCGGCAGCGAAGATAATCTCGTCGGCAAACCGGTGCAGCGGATTGGTGGGAGTGAGCTCGGCGCGCAGCATCTCGCCATAGCCGGTCATGACCGTGAGCAGATTATTGAAATCTCCCGCCACACCGCCGGCGAGCCGTGCCAGAGCCTCCATTTTCTGCGAGCGGCTGAGCTGATCTTCGGCTTCCCTGCGGCGCGTGGCATCGCGAATCAGCAGGATCAGGCCGGCAACCTTGCCGGCGCGGGTGCGCACCGGCGTAATGGTTTCCTCCACTTCCACTTCCATCCCTGCGCGCATGAGGACGAGCCGCGTCAAGGCTGCGGGGACGGGTGATGCGCCACGCAGCATGGCATCGATGGGAAGTTCCACGGGAGCAGCGGTCTTCTGCTCGCGAAATTGTACTATGGCGGCCAGCGGGCGCCTGCGGGCGTTGGCGAGCGGGATGCCAAGGAGAGCTTCGGCCGAGGCATTCATCCATGAGACGTTGCCGCGGCGATCGGTGGCGATTACGGCATCGCCGATGCTCGCGAGCATGGACTGAAAGCGAAAAACCCGTCCGTGCGCGCGGTCGATCAGCAAGGAAACGCCCACGCCCAGCGCCACCAGTTCCGCCACCTGGACCCAGCCCCGGGGGGTTGTTTCGACGGTAATCAGCAAGGCGAAGACGCTGGAGAATGCGATGGCGGTCAACCCGCCTTCGAGTCCGTAGAACCACGCGCTTAGGAAAACGGCGGCCAGGAACGGCAGTACGGCGTCGCCGGTCCAGCGCAGGAGCAACGCGGCAAACAGACCAGCGCAACTGAGGGCGAGCGCCACCAGCAATCGCGTAAATCCGGAAGACCGCCGCACAATTTCAATCGTACAGACTGTTTTCGCCCGGCGGACGCGTTTTCCAGCGGCGGTGTATCCAAAGCCACTCACCGGGACTCTCGCGGACGGCGGTTTCGACGGCGGCCTGGATGCGGGCTGTGTCCTCGGCGGCATCGCCCGAGATTTCGACCTCCGGATAGAAGCGGAGCACGTAGCGGCGCTGGGTCTGGTTCCACACCGCGAAGCCGGGAATCACCGCCGCTCCGCTGCGCGCCGCCAGCTTCGCGAAGGTCAGATTGGCGCAGGCGAGTTTGCCGAAAAAAGGTACGAAGGCGCCGTTATCGGGCGAAGAATTCTGGTCGACGAGGATGCCGACGGGTTGGTTGGCCTTCAGGGCATGGAGGATGGAGCGGGCAAAATCGCGTTTCGAGAGCAGAGTATTGCCGGATAAGGCGCGGCGATTCTCCACCAGATCGTCGATGAAGGGATTGTCGAGAGGCCGGACTACCACGTTCATGGGCTCGGTGAGCAGCGCGTGGGCGAAGGCGCTCAGTTCCCAGTTGCCGAGGTGCGCGGTGGCGAAGAGAACGCCGCGGCCGCGTTCCTTGGCGCGCTGGTAATGCTCCAGCCCCTCGTAGTAGATCCAGTCATGGACGTTGCGCGCGTCGATGTCTGGAAAGCGCGCGAAGGCGACGAGCAGCCGGCCGATGGATTGGTAGACCTGATCGATGGTTCGGCTGCGCCAGGCCGCGTCGCGCTCGGGATACGCGAACGACAGATTGCGGTGCGCGGTACGGCGGAGCCGGGGCACCACGGCGTCCAGCAGATTGGCGTAGAGTGCGCCCAGCTTGTCGGCGAGCGGACGCGGCGTGCGATCGAGCGACATGAGAACGGCGCGGGCGAAAGCCGCTTCGACGCGATCGTGGAAAGCGGAGTGTTTAGCCAATTAATCCGCGATCCAGCCGCCGCCGGCGACGATTTCACCGGCGTAAAATACGGCGCCCTGCCCTGGCGCCACCGCGCGCTGCGGTTCGTCGAAGCGAATTTCCACTGTCCCGTCAGGCAGCGGATAGAGCGTTGCGGGCGCCGGAATGTGCCGGTTGCGAATCCTCACCATGGCGCGGGCGGGCGCGGCCAATCCCGGCCAGGAGAGCCAGTTGACATCGCGCGCGATCAGGGTGGAGCGCAGCAGCGCGTCGTTGGGACCCACTGTGACGGTTTGCGCCCGCGGATCCGTGGCAATCACATATAAAGGTTCGCGGGCGGCGATTCCCAAGCCCTTGCGCTGCCCCACCGTGTAGTGATGCGCGCCGGTATGAGTGCCCACCTGGCGGCCGCCGGTATCGACGATGGCGCCGAGGATGGCCTCGCGATCGACGCCCTTCTCGCGCAGATACGCATCCATGAAGCCGGCGTAATCGCCGTTGGGCACGAAGCAGATCTCATAGCTTTCGTGCTTCTTCGCGACGGGGAGGTGGAATTCTTCGGCCAGCGCCCGTACTTCGGTCTTGGTCATGGTGCCCAGCGGGAACAGGGTGCGCGAAAGCTGCTGCTGCGTCAGTCCCCATAGGAAATAAGTCTGGTCCTTCGAAGCATCGACTGCCGTGCGCAGTTCCCAGCGGCCGGATTCGGGATGCCGCGTCACGCGCGCATAATGCCCGGTGGCGATGGACCTGGCTCCCACCGAATCCGCCAGGGTGAGGAACTGATCGAACTTGATAAACGTGTTGCAGAGAGTGCAGGGGATGGGCGTGCGGCCAGCGAGATATTCGCTGACGAAGGGCTCAATCACGCTCTGCTCGAACTGGCGCTCGAGGTTGACCACGTAGTAGGGGACGCCGACATGCTCGGCCACGCGGCGCGCATCGTAGACATCGTCGAGCGAGCAGCAGCGGCCGGTAGTGGCTTCGGTAGCCAGTTCGGGCAAGCGCCGCTGATTCCAAAGCTGCATGGTAAGGCCGGCGATGTTGTGGCCTTCGCGATGGAGCAGGGCGGTTACCACGGAGCTGTCCACGCCACCCGACATGGCTACGGCGATCAGATCTTCAGGCATGAGCTACCACCGCCGGGGAAATGCGCCGCAAATGCGCCACGCTTTCGATCACCGCGTCGATCAGGGAATCCACCTGATCGGCGGTATTGCCAGGGCCCAGCGAGAAGCGCACGCTCGACCTTGCGTCGGCGGGACTTTGCCCCATAGCCAGCAGCACATGGGACGGTTCCACCGCGCCGCTCGAACAGGCGGAGCCACTCGAAACCGCGAAGCCTCGCAGATCGAGCGCAATCACCATCGCTTCGCCCTCGATTCCCTCGAACAGGATATTGCTGGTGTTGGGCAGACGCCGCACAGGGTCGCCATTCACGCGGACGGCCGGGATGCGATCCAGAATTCCCCGCTCCAGGCGGTCGCGGAGCGTGGCCAGTACGGTCCAATCGAATCCGAGCGAGACGGCACGGGCCAGCGCCACCGCTCCTGCGACATTCTCCGTCCCGGCGCGCCGATCGCGCTCGTGGTGGCCTCCAAAGAGGATCGGCTTCAGGTTGACGCCCTTGCGCACGTAGAGGGCGCCCACGCCCTTCGGAGCGCCGAACTTATGGCCGCCGATCGACAGAAGATCGGCTCCGAGTTCCTTCACGCGAAGCGGAATCCGCCCCGCCGTCTGGACCGCATCGGTGTGGAAGGCGATTCCCGCTTCACGCGCGATCTGCGCAATTTCGGCCACCGGCTGCAGCGTCCCGATCTCGTTATTGGCGTGCATGATGCCGATCAAAACCGTTTGCGGCCGCAGCGCGCGCCGGATATCCGCGGGATCGACGATGCCATCGCCGCCCACCGGCAGGTAAGTGATCGAACAGCCCTCGCGCTCCAGTTGCGCGCAGGCGTTGAGGACGGCCGGATGCTCAATCGAACTGGTCACGATGTGACCATTGCCGCCGCGCGCCACGCCGAAAATGGCGAGATTGTCCGACTCCGTTCCGCCGCTGGTCAGGACCATCTCGCGCGCATCGCAGCCCAGCGCCGAGGCGATTTCACGGCGCGCCGCTTCGAGGCGCTGCTTTGCAGCCTGCCCGAAATAGTGGATACTGGACGCGTTGCCGTAAACCTCGGCCATCGTTTCCGAAAAGACGCGCAGCACCTCGGGCGCGACCGGGGTCGTCGCGTTGTGATCAAAGTAATAATGCCGCACTATTCTTCAGTTTAGCGTTTCTTCCCATATGCCACGCCCGATCATAACCCTGCTCACCGATTTCGGCACCGCCGATCATTACGCCGCGGCCATGAAGGGCGTGATGATGTGCATCTGTCCGGACGCCCATCTGCTCGACATCTCGCACCTGGTGACGCCCTTCGCGATCCCGGAGGCGGCGTACACGCTGGCGCAGTCCTGGCGCCTTTTTCCCAAAGGCACGATTCACGTGGTGGTGGTGGATCCGGGAGTCGGCAGCGCGCGCCGCCCCATTCTGGCCGAAGCGGGCGGGCATCTCTTTGTGGCGCCGGATAACGGAGTCTTGAGTATGGTGCTCGGCGCGGTTCCGGAATACACCGTTCGCGAAATCACGGCGTCCGAGTATTTCCGGCAGCCGGTCAGCCAGACGTTTCACGGACGGGATATTTTCGCCCCCGTGGCCGCTCATCTGGCCGCAGGAGTGCCGCCGGAGAAATTCGGCGCGTCGCTCGACGATGCTGTGCGGCTCGATTTCGGCAAACCCATTCAGACCGCGGACGGCAGTTGGACGGGAATGGTTCTGAAGATCGATTGGTTCGGCAACATCGTGACCAACTTCGATGAGGAGCAGTTCGGCTGGGTCCGGGAGCAGGCTTTCGAAGTGCGCGTCGGATCGGGTGTAGTGCGCCGCTATTGCCGCAGCTACGCCGAGGCGCAAACCAAAGAACCGTTTGTAATCGCGGGCAGCGGCAGTTATCTGGAAATCTCGGCCAACGAACAAAACGCCGCCAAAATCCTGGGCGTGCAGGCGGGCGCGCCGGTGGAACTGAAAGTCGTGCTCTCTGCGATTCCGTAACCACTCCCTCACGGTCGCGGCTCTGCAAGATCCCTGAGCGTTTACACCTTCTCGGCGGCGGCGTTCCTGCCGGCGATGAGGCCCTGGACGGCGCACCGGGCGATGCCGTGCTCGCTGAATCCACCGGCGGACTCGCCCGCGCAGTAGAGACCCGCGATCACCTCGCCGTTGAGGTCCTGCACCTGGCAGCGCGCGTTGATGCGCAGGCCGGCGCGGCAGTCATGAAGAACGGGCGTGGCCCAGGCGGCGTAGAACGGAGGCGTCTGGATTTTGTACCTGGGAGCGGGTTTGTCGAAATCCGCGTCCGCGCCCGCGTCCACAAAAGAGTTGTAGCGGGCAACCGTATTCTGGAGCGCCTGGGCGGGCATCGGGTTCTTCTGGTACTTGTTCCTGATGTTGGCCGCCAACTCGGCAATGGTGTTGCCGGAAAAGAAGAAGCCGGCCTCGATATCCACATAGGGCGGGGCCGGCGTCCATTGCTCCCGCTTCACCGCATCGGCGTCGAAGATGGCCCAGATCGGCCCGCCGCCGTTGCCGGTCCCGCCATTCAGGCCCATGGCGGCCGGCAGGTAGTTGGGGGGATTCCACTTCATATTGGCCGCGTTGCGGAAACTGTTCTGCACGTACTTGCCGCCGGGCATCGGGTGAGCATTGGGGAACTGGGTCCTGGTCTCGTCGTAGAATCTCAGGCCGACCTGGTTGACGCAGATCGCATTCTGATAATCGCGGACCCGCAGGCCAGTAGCCCGAGCCAGGTGGAAATATTCGCTGGTCGGCTGCCATGTAGGAAACATGGAGGGATATCCGTACTGGCACCCGATATACCCGGCCTTGGCGATATGGGTGCCGAAGTCCCCAACCTGGTTGGCGGCGCCCCAAAGCGATGCTCCGACGGCCATGGCGGCGATTTCTCCACTGGCATCCTGGCGCGTATAGGGCTCGCCCGCCACGCCGCAGTATTCCTCGGTAAGGCGAGGATCGAATATGCGGCGGAAATTCACGTTGCTGGTGTGGCCGCCGGTGGCGATGACGACGCCTTTGCGGGCGCGGATACTGAGTTTGGCGCCCGCGGCCTCCACGGTGATTCCGACCACTCGGGCGGCGGCGGTGTCCTCGCGGATGAGGCCGGTCATTCTGTGCTGAAGAAGAATTTGCACGCCCGCTTTGCGCGCGGCTTGCTCGAGGGGGCGCACGATGCCGATGCCCCCGGCCGTGGTGGCCTGGTCTTTGGGGTCCACCGGTTTGCCGGTCTGAATCTGTGGCCATGCCATGACGGCCACGTGCATGGTCCTGGGCGCCGAGTTGCCCACCGAGGTCCCGCCGCGATTGTCGGGCGGCCCGGCTACAAATGTCAGTCCATGGGCCAGCAGCCAGTCGTAGGCGAAAACGTTGTTGTCGGCGAAGGCGCGCACGATGTCGCGGTCGTTGAAGCGGTAATCGGCGGCGCCGTTGGGCTCCACCACGGACCAGTCGGTGAGGTCGGTGAAGAGGATATCGGGCGAATCCCCTATGCCGGCCTCTTTCTGGGCGCTGGTGCCGGCGCCCAGCGGGACGTTGCCGCTGCAGACTGCGGCGTGGCCACCGATGTCGCGGTTGGCCTCAACGATAATTACCGACGCGTGGTTCTCCGTGGCTATAATGGCGGCGGGCAGCCCGGAAGCGCCGGATCCGACCACCACGACGTCAGCTTCTTTATCCCATTTGCGCCCGGCCGGAGCGGCCACGGCAGCGGGCGCCAGACCGGCCAGTGCCGCGCCCTTCAGAAATGCTCTGCGACCAACGTTCTTGTTCGCCATTGATTCTCCTGTGATGCTTTGTCTGGTGTGACTTCGCTACTGTGGTCCATTCGCGCCATCCGCGCCATGGCACGTCCTGCAGGGCGTAAAGTTTTTTTGATGATGGCAAGAGTTATAGCACCACTGCACGCCGACTTTGGACAGGTCGATCGACCCCTTGGCCGGCAAAGGATCAAGCGAATGCGCGGTGTGGCATTGGGTGCATTGGGGAATGTCTTCCTCCTCCTTCGAATCGTGCGGCACATGGCGATGGGGACTGACCTTTTCCCCGCTGGGCGCCACGTAATTGGCGGTAGCTTTAATGAGATCGCCGAAAGGGCCGTGGCAGGCGAGACACTCGTTTGTCGCCTTCGCACTCAGAATCCAGGCGAAGACCAAAATGCCAAGGCCGCTGAAAACCAGCCGAATCGCGGCGCGGGACTCCACGGAATTTTGGAAGCATTTGTAACTCCCGAAATAGCATCATTAAAATCAATGGCCTGGATTCAGGTCGCGCGCCTTAACCCATATGATGCGCCATCTCACTCAGCTCTCAATGCTGCTCCTGTAGCTCCATGTCAATTTCAAAATATCCCTCGTTGTCCTCAAAGGCATGCCCGCTGCGGTCATTCACTGAAAGGGAAGTCAGGCCGTTTTCCGACTTCATCACCAGAGCGCCAGCGGGCTTGCCCGGCATCAGGAAATCTTCGGGCCTTTCAAAATAACCGTTGGGGGCGACGCCGCTTCCCTCCCGACCTTGATGCCGTAGTCTTCGAGCGCCTCGGTGGTGGTGGGGCCGATCGATGCGACGAATTCGGCAGCGCGCGGCGGCCGATTCTGGCGAAAGCGGGCGGACATCTTTTGGTGGCGCCGGATAACGGGGTGTTGAGTATGTCTTTATCGTATACTTACGGGTCATGGGGAAGGCCGTGGCTCTCCCGATCTAACGGACATGACAAGCGATCAGTTCCGCCGAATAGCTCTGAGCCTGCCGGAAGTCGAGGAACGCGGCCACGCGGGGCATCCCGACTTTCGCGTGAACGCGAAAATTTTTGCGACGCTGGGCTATCCGGACGAGGGCTGGGGCATGGTCAAACTCACGCCGGAGCGGCAAAGGATCTACGTTCAGGCCCACCCGACGGTGTTCGTGCCTGCACAGGGCGCCTGGGGACTGGGAGGAAGTACGCTGGTTCGACTGAAAACGGCGCGTGCGGACGCGGTTCGTGAGGCTATGAAGGCGGCTTGGCTGGGCAGGACACAGAAGATGGTGAGCGCAAAGTCTCGCAGAGGCAGCGCGTAATCCGGCGGCTGGATGAACGCTGCGCGCTACGCGGGTCCTGGCCGAGCGGTTAGTTCGCCGATGGCTTCTCGATGTGGTCCAGAACAATTACCTCCGTGGGACCTTTGCTCGAATCCAGTTTGAGCCCGAGTTGTTCCCGCAGCGCGGTAAAGATATTCGGGCGATCCGGGTCGGCGGCCGCGAGCTGCGGCGCCGCTCCGCCTGATGGTCCGTTTGCAGAGCTTTGGTCGGGAGTCCACTTCAGCTCGAAATCGTATTTGCCGTTCAAGCCCGTGCGATCCAGGATAGGCCGGCCGACTATCTGCGACAGAATTTGGCTGAGAAACGGCACGCCGATCCGATTCCCCGCGAGGAACCCCGGTCCCGGCCTCAGGCCGCCGGAGTCGCCTGATGAATTCACGCTGGTCTTGAGCCGGGGGCCGCCTTTGGCCACTACCAGTCGGAAGACGGGCAGTTGCTTCGTCTCGCGGTGGACTTGCATTTGAAAACGCTCTGCCAGGAGTGACTGGAGCATTGCCCGCAGGCGGTCCGCTTTGGACTGACGCTCTTCGTCGGTGAGTTCGTTTATCTTCTTTTCGGGAACACCGCTTTCATTGGGCGAACTCTCGATCTTTGCGGCGATGTCGTACTGAGTCGACTCGATCCAGGCGGGACCACCCGCAATCTGGAAATCCCGCACGTTGAAAGCGGTTTGAATGAGGAATTTCGCCTTGACGCACCGCATGTCGTATCTGTCGCCGTGATCGTCGACGGTCGGATATTCCTTGCGCGTCGCCGGATCGCTGGGCCGGATGGACGCCACCTCAATGACGACGCGACGGGCTGCACTCTGGACTCCGGGGTTCGTTTGCGCGAGTCCTGTGGTAGCTATCAACGCGAAAGCCGCCAGCGTCAGCTGCAATTTCACAGATATCTCGTGCGATGCCTTGTTTGGGGCCAAGGGACCTACGAAGATGTCACTACGTTAATCTTCGTATAAGGCAAGGCCGCGCTACGCTTGCGCCGCACTATCTCTTTCCTGCCAGCGCCGTTGCAGCCAGAGCGCTCGCTTCATTGACGAGGATACCCATTTTGGGGTGACTCGGCTCGAAATCGGGCTTGATCCCGTAGTCTTCGAGCGCCTCGGTGGTGGTGGGGCCGATTGATGCGACGAATGCGGAGGCGAGCGCTTCGCGCACCTGTTGGCCGATCCCTTCCTCATCCGCGATCTTCATCAGATTGACGATCTGCATGGAAGTCGTGAAGAGCGCGACGTCGATTTCGCCCGCGATCAGTCTGGCGGCGGCTTGGCGGAGGGGGCCGGTATCTTCGGGGAGATCCCAGGCGTAGATGCGCACCGGAGTAACTTCCCGGCCCTGCGCGCACAGACCTTCGATCAATTCCGTGTTCGATTTGCCGTATTCCTGGAGAGCCAGACGCTTTTCGGGGCGCGTGCGCATAGTATCGAGTAATTCGCGCCAGGTGTTGGGCTCCGGCACAAGGACATTCGGATCGAGCCCGATTTCCCGCAGGGCGGCTGCAGGCTTGGGGCCGCGCACGACAATCGTCATGCGGCGCAGAACGGCTTTGAGATCCTCGTCCGCATAGCGTGTCAGCAGCGTTTTCCAAAGCAGGCGCGTGCCGACTCCGGTCAGGAGAATCACGCCATCGAACTGGTTGCCGAGCAGGCGTGCGCCGAAGTCGAGAGCCTCTTCGTGCCGTTCCAGAGGCACTTCGCGCATGGAGGGCGCCACGAACGGCTCACCGCCCTGCTTGCGGATCAGGCTGGCCATTTCCTGCGCCCGGCGGCTTTCGAGAGCCAGCACGCGGAGACCGTCCAAGGGCATACTCCGATTGTAGGCGCTGGGACTTATGCGGACGATCGCCGGAAGCGCCGCAGCGTCAATCCCGAAATCATCCTGAAATGCCGTTCGTTCGCCGTAGCCAGCCGCGCCCCATATTCCAACGCAGTCGCCGCGATAATCGCATCGACGACACGCAGACCATCGCTGTGCGCGAACTGCTCGATCAACGAGACGGCCGTATAACCGATCGACTCGGTGAGCGGCAGGAGGCGAAATTGCTGCTCCGCCAAAAACTGCCTTGCCTCCTTAATCTCGGCGCGGGAGCGCGTCCCTTGCAGCAATTCCATGAGCGCAACGGCGGACACACCCCGCGCAGGTTCGGAATCGACCAGGCGGCCCGCCGCTTCGTCGCCGCGCGCGAACCAGATCAGCACGTCGCTGTCAAAGATCAGCAATGCGCGACTTCCTGATCCCACGGACGTACGCGTCCACGTCTTCCATGTCCTTGCGGTCTTTCCACATGCCGAAAAATGGATGATCGGTCGCCCTGGGTACGCTGGATTTGGCCTTCGCCGCGATCGGAGTCAACTGCGCGCGCGGTTTACCCCGGTGCAGAATCGTGACGGTTTCTCCGCGATCCAGCGCTTCCAACACGGATTTCATACGGTAACGAAGATCGACGATTCTGGCTTCCATGGCGGGAGTGTCTACATCCAAGTATACACTTCCCCCACCCTTACATCTGAGCAAACAGCGGCTTGAGCGCGGGATACAACGCCTGATACACCCGGTGCACGCGCGCATAAACCGCCGCATTCTCCGGCTCCGGTTCCACCCGCGCCGTTTCGCGGATCACGGCTGTGCAAACCTCCGGCACGCTCGCATATTCTCCGGTACCGACCATGGCGAGCAGCGCCGCGCCCAGCGCCGAACCCTCCTGCGACGCCAGCGTCACCACCGGCCTCGAAAACACGTCCGCCAGCACCTGGCGCCAGAAAGGACTCTTCGCGCCGCCCCCCGAAGCCCGCACCGATTCGACCGCTACGCCGAGCGACTCCACAATATCCAGACAATCTTTCTGGCTGTAAGAAACGCCTTCAATCAGGGCGCGGATGAGATCGGCGCGCCGATGGCTGGCCGTAAGCCCGATCCAGCCGCCACGCGCCAGAGCATCCAGATGCGGAGTGCGCTCGCCCATCAGATACGGGAGCCAGCAAAGCCCCTGCGAGCCGGCCGGCGCCGTGGCAGCCTCGGCCATCAACGCATCGTAATCCGCGCCGGGCGCCAGTTGGTTGCGGAACCATTGAAGACTTAACCCCGCGCCCTGGGTCACGCCCATCACGTGCCACTTGCCGCGCACCGCATGGCAAAAGGTATGCACGCGGCCCGCCGGGTCGTAAGCCACTTCTTCCATGTGCGCAAACACCACGCCCGAAGTTCCCAGCGTGCAGGACACGATTCCCGGCGCCACGATTCCGTTGCCCACGGCGCTCGCCGCCTGATCTCCGCCGCCTCCCACCACCGGAGTGCCCTCCGCGAGTCCGGTCAGCTCCGCTGCCTGGCGCGAGATGGTTCCCGTCACGTCGCTCGATTCGAAGCATTCCGGCAAAACCGCGCGGTCGATGCCCACGGCGTCGGCCAGTTTGAACGACCAGCGGCGCTTGACAACATCGAACAGAGCCGTGCCGGAGGCGTCGGAAACCTCCGTGGCGAATTCGCCCGTCAGTTGGAAGCGCACATAATCCTTGGGCAGCAGAACCTTGCGCAGCTGTTCGAAGTGGCCCGGCTCGTTGTCCCGCACCCAAAGCAGCTTGGGCAGCGTGAAGCCGGTCAGCATGGGATTAGCAATGCATTCGAGCACGCGCGCTCTGCCGACCTTGTGGTTCACCCAATCGACCTGCGCCTGGCTGCGCTGATCGCACCAGATGAGCGCGGGGCGGATCACGCGGTGCGCCGCATCGAGCATCACCAGGCCATGCATCTGCCCCGAGAGCCCGATGCCGCGCACGGCGGAACCGGCCACGCCCGCCTCGGCCAGGACGCCGCGGATCGCCAGGACCACCGCATCCCACCAGTTCTCAGGCCGTTGCTCGGCCCAGAGCGGCTGCGCCATGTGCATGTCTTCATGCGCCGCGGTGCAGGCGGCAATTACTTCGCCCTCGCGATTCACCAGCAGCGCGCGGCTTCCGCCGGTCCCCACGTCGATTCCCAGCCACATAAATTATGTCCGTTGCGTAATATACAATACGGAGGCTTTCGTGGCAGGGAACGAAACTAACCCCATTTTCGATTTCGAATTCGACAAAGACGCGCTGCGCTATATCGGCAACGATCTGCAGCGCCCCGAGTGCATCCTCGCCGAGCGCGACGGGACCCTGTGGTCGGCCGATGCGCGCGGCGGTGTAATGAAGATTCTGCCCAACGGAACCCAGGCCCTCACCACCCAGAAACGCTCGCAGCATTTCGAGGGCGCGCAAAGCGAAGCCACGCGCTACCTGCAGGGCACCTTGCCGAATGGGCTGGCTTTCGCGCGCAACGGCGATTTTCTGATTGCCAACTTCGGGACCGACTGCCTTGAGGCGATGTCGCGCGACGGCAACTCCCGCGTCCTCGCCGACTCTATCGACGGCCAGCCCATCGGCAAAGTCAACTTCGTCCTGCGCGATTCCAAAGACCGGCTGTGGGTGACCGTCTCGACAAAAATCAAAAATTGGATGCACGCCCTGCGCACCGATCTGAAGGATGGCTATATCGCCTGCTACCAGAACGGCGCGTTTCGCATCGTGGCGGATGGATTTGGTTTTACCAACGAGGTTCGCTTCGATGCGAAGGAAGAGTGGCTGTACGTGGTCGAGACGACTGGCGGCTGCGTCACCCGGCTGCGCGTGGACGATCGGGGGAACCTCGGCCGCAGGGAAGTTTTCGGCCCGTCCAGCATGGGCAGAGGCGCCTGGCCGGATGGCATTGCTTTCGATTCCTTCGGCAACCTCTGGGGCACCATGGTTTATTCCGACAAACTGTTCCTGCTGACTCCCGAAGGCGACCTGCGCATTCTTCTCGATGAAGGCGATCCACTAAAGGTGGATGCATTGGAACGCCAGTTCTTCGACAACCACGTTACGGAAGAAGTGCTGTTCGCCACCGGAGCGGGTGTCGCGCCGTGGATGGCCAGCATCACGTTCGGCGGTCCCGATCTGAGGACCGCCTATATCGGTTCTTTGAAGGGCAAGCGCATCCCGTACTTCCGCGCGCCGGTGGCAGGCCTGCCCATGGTGCACTGGAACGACCGATGAAGCACCTGCCGCCGATTAATCGGCCTCCACAGGTGGGTACCAATCTGCTGGACCGCCGACAAGGTGTTTTCAACGTGCTCTCCGAAGGCATTTTTCGAGGTGCCCACTGCCGCTCCGTGGGCCGATCGTCATTTCCCGCCCGTCGAAGCCGGCAGCCGGTCGAATCCAATCCGCTTGAGCAGGTCCAGATAACGCGGGTCCGCATGGAGCGATTCCATCCAGGGCTCGCCGCGGAGCCAGATCATGCAGTCGCATTGCTGGTTCACCCCGGTCTTCAGCCATTTAAACGCCTGATCGCGGTCGCCCAGCGAGGCATACACCTGCGCGATTTCATAATTGCAGACATACTGCCGCTTCGCCGCGGTCTCCACCTCGTGCACAAGCTTAAGCGCTTCCGACTTGTTGCCCGCCGCCGCCTGTACCACCCCCAGGAACACTATCATCCCCGGATTCGGGTCGATCGCCACGGCGCGCTTCTGCGTCTCGACCGCTTCCGGAAAATGGCCTTCCATCATCAGCGCCATGGCCTTCCACGCCAATGCCATAACGAAATCCGGGTGTTTCTCCAAAATCGCATTTGCCTCCCTGACGACCCGGTCGTAATCCTTGAAGTAGAGCAGCGTATAAAGGAAGCGATCCGCGTATCGCAGCGAAAGCGGATCGAATTCTCTGGCCAGCCCGATTTCGGTAAGCGCTGCATTGAAATTCCCCAGCGCCGAGTTATACGCGCTGTACAGATCGTGCGCGTCCGCCGAACTGTGATTTAACTGGATCGCGCGTTTGAGTTCGCTCTCCGCCCCTTGCCAATCCCAATCGTATTGCAGGCGCACTGTCGCCAGCGCGGTATGCGCTTCGGAGAGCGTTTCATCCAGACTGATCGCCTTCAGCGCCGCCTCCCGCGCTTTGGGCATCACCACATTGGGCTCTTCGTAGAATCTGCCGAGGGAAGCGTAAGCGAGGGCCAGCCCGGCATACGCTTTCGCATAGTTCGGGTCCTTCTGAATCGCTTGCTCGAATAACTGGATGGCCTGCTTTCGCAAGGGGATGCTTTCCTGATTGAAAGCGAACTGAGCCTGCAGATAGAGCTGGTAGGCCTCGGGGTTTACCGGTCCCTCGGTCAGCCGCGTCTTCTCTTCCGGCGTGAGGGTTAACTGGATGCCCGCCGCGACCTGCTGCGCCACCTCGTCCTGCAGCGTCAGCACATCTTTCAGGTCGCGCACGTAGTTCTCCGCCCACAGTTGAGTTTCCGTCGCCGCCCTTGTCATCCGCGCCGAAATTCGCACGCGTCCTTCCGCCTGCACCACCGAACCCTCCACGATGGCATCCACCCCCAGTTCCCTGGCGATGTCCCGCAAGGGCTTCTTCGTTCCCTTGTATTGCATCGCGGACGAGAGCGATATGACCTTCAGGGCGCCCAGCTTCGACAAATCCGTAATCAGCGCGTCCGTGGTTCCGTCCGCGAAGTACGTCTGCGCGGGGTCGTTCGAAAGATTCTCAAGGGGGAGCACCGCGATAGACCGAATCGGTGCGGAGCCGGTTCCCATCAGCCGGTCCTTTACGCCGCCGACATTCAATCCGGCCGCCGCCATCGCCAGCCCGATCGCCGCCGCGGCCGCCAGTCCGGCATTTCTCCAAAGCGTCCTCGGGGACACCTGCTCCCGTCCCGGCTCCGGATTGACTGCCGTTTCCAGAATCCGCCGGGCTTCGCCGATATCCCGCATCCGCCGGCTCGCGTCTTTTTCGAGGCACTTCCGCAGTACATCGCGCACATTATTCGGTGTGCCGGCGGGCAAGACCTGCCAGTCCGGCTCCCCGGTGAGAATGAGGGCGAACAACTCGCCCGCTGTAGCGCCGGCAAACGGGCGGCGTCCGCTTACAAGCTCGAACAGTACGCATCCGAAGGCCCAGATGTCGGCGCACTGGTCGAGTGCGCCGCATCGGATCTGTTCCGGGCTTATATAAGCCGGTGTGCCCAGAACTTGGCCCACCTCAGTCGCTTCGATCATGGGATTCGCTGCCGGTGAAGCGCCCGTTCCCGCCTGGCCCGGTTCAAATACTTTCGCCAGACCGAAATCGAGGACCTTTACCCGGCCCTCCGGCGTCACCTTGATATTGGCCGGCTTCAGGTCCCGATGCACGATGCGTTTCGCATGCGCCGCTTCCAGCGCATCGGCCATCTGCCGCGCTATTCCGAGCGCTTCTTCGACTGGAATCGGCCCGCCTTGAATGCGTTCCGCGAGCGTCGGTCCCTCCACCAGTTCCATTACCAGATAGTTCGGCCCGACATCGTAAAGCTGGCAGATATTCGGATGATTCAGCGCTGCGATGGAACAAGCCTCCCGCTTGAAGCGTCGGCTGAAGCGCTCGCTCGCAATCTTAATCGCGACGTTACGCCCCAGCCGCGTGTCGAGCGCCCGGTAGACCTTGCCCATTCCGCCTGCGCCGATAAGCCCTTCGATCTGGTAGGGTCCGAGCCGCGATCCGGCGTTCAGTTCAAACGGCGCGAATTCGTCGGGTGATGCGGCTGACTGACGGTCGGGAATTCCTTCGCCCGTGACGGCTTCGGCCAGCAGGGACTCAACTTCCCGCCGCAGGTCGGGATCGGCGCCGGCAAGTACTTCGCGTCCGCTTTCCAATACGGCGTGGTAGAGCGCTTGGATCTGCTGCCATCGTTCCGGCGTCGGCGCCATTCATGAATTGTAGCTCGTGGCGCGCCTGCATGCCCGGCTCGGCGGGACGCCTTTTCCATCGTGGCAGGCGGCCCGGATCTCCGCACAACTTATATTGGTTCTTTCAAAGGTAAGCGCATCCCGTACTTCCGCCCCGGTAGCCGGGTTGCCCATGGTGCATTGGAGCGACCGATGAAGTGGATTTTTATAGCAACCCTCGCCCTCGCGGCATCTGCTCAGACCCTCCCCGAAGGCCCCGCCAAAATCGTCGTAGTGAAGATGTGTACGGGCTGCCAGGTAATCGCGTACCTGACGGCGAATTTCGGCCCCAGGAAACTGAATGTCATTACGGAAGAAGTTCTCTTCGCCACCGGCGCGGGTGTGGCGCCGTGGATGGCAAGCGTCACCTTCGGCGGTCCCGATCTGAGGACGGCCTATATCGGTTCCCTGAAGGGCAAGCGCATCCCGTACTTCCGCGCGCCGGTAGCCGGGCTGCCGATGGTGCACTGGAACGACCGTTAGAATGCGCGTCGCGATTATCGGCGGGTCCGGCCACATCGGGTCTTACCTGACGCCGCGTCTGGTGGAGGCTGGACACAGCGTCGTCTGCGTCAGCCGCGCGCAGCGCCAGCCGTACTGCGCGCACGGAGCGTGGCGGGAAGTCGAATTTGCGAAGCTCGATCGCACGGTCGAAGAAGCGGCGGGGACTTTCGGAAAGAAGATCGCGGATCTCGATCCCGATGTCGTAATCGATCTGACCTGCTACACGCTCGAAAGCGCGCGGCATCTGGCAGAAGCGCTGCGGGGACGCGTGCAGCAGTTCCTGCATTGTGGGACGATCTGGGTGCATGGTCCGGGCATTGAAGTTCCGATCACGGAAGAGCAGCCGCGCCGGCCCATCAGCGAGTACGGCCGTCAGAAGGCGGCGATCGAAGAGTATCTGCTGAACGAAGCGCGGCGCAACGGTTTTCCGGCCACCGTGCTGCATCCGGGGCATCTTGTCGGGCAGGGCTGGACGCCGCTGAATCCGACGGCGAATTTCAATCCGCGGGTATTTACGGATCTGGCTCGCGGCAACGAAATCGCGCTGCCGAACCTGGGCCGGGAGACTCTTCATCACGTGCATGCGGACGATGTGGCGCAGGCGTTCATGAAGGCGATGGCGCATTGGTCGATTGCGGTGGGGGAGAGCTTCCATGTCGTGTCGCCCGCGGCGGTGACGCTGGTTGGTTACGCGGAATCGGTGGCGAGCTGGTTCGGCCAGGAGGCACGCATCCGGTTCCTGCCGTGGGAGACGTGGCGCGATTCGGTGTCGGAGCAGGACGCACTGAAGACCTGGGACCATATCGCGCGATCTCCCAATTGCAGCATTCAAAAGGCGCAGCGCCGGCTCGATTACCATCCTCGCTATAGGTCGCTGGAAGCGGTGCGTGAAGCGCTGACGTGGCTGCTGGCGAGTGGTGTGATCGAGCCGTGACGGCTCAATTCGCTGCCCGCGACAGGCGGTCGCGAATCCCCGCCCATTCGGAAGTATCGGGAGGCGGCTCGATGGAGATCCAGTCGTAGCCTTGCCTGTCCAGATCGTGAAGCACGCGATAGAGCCGCTCCCCGTAAGCCGCCGCATCGACCGGCATGTTGGACCGATCGAGGCGAAAGCCCCGGCCTGTACCGGGAGAATCGCCCAGCACAATTCGGGTGCGCGGGCTGTAGTGTTTCGGATGCTGGCCGGGAGATTCCGCGCCGCGGCCTTCCTCAACGGGTCCGATCAACGCCTCGATCTGAGGCCGGGTGACGAATCCAGGCCTGAGTATGCGAGGCGTGGCTCCGGTGAAGGAGATCACCGTGCTTTCGATCCCGACCGTCGAGGGGCCGCCGTCGAGAATCATGTCGACGGAGTCGCCGAGTCCCTGGCGAACATGCTCCGCCGTAGTGGGCGAAAGCTGCGTGAAACGATTGGCGCTGGGCGCGGCGATGGGAATGCGGGCGGCGCGCAGAAGATGGAGCGCGGTGGGGTGCGCAGGTACGCGAAAGCCGGCGCTCGGTAAACCCGCCGTCACAATATCCGGGATGCACGGTTTTTTCGGAACGATGACGGTCAGGGGGCCGGGCCAGAAATGGCGCGCCAGCGCATCGGCTTCGGCGGGCCATGCGAGGGCGAGATCCCGCGCCATGCCGATGTCCGGGATATGCACGATGATGGGGCTGCTGAAGGGCCGCCCCTTCACCTCGTAGATGCGTTGTACGGCCGCGGCGTCGAGAGCGTTGGCGCCCAGGCCGTACACGGTCTCCGTCGGGAAAGCCACCAGCCCGCCGGCGCGAAGTAATTCCGCGGCTTGCTCTATTTCATTCAATCCGGCAGCTCTTCACCGGTGTCCTTAGCGGTCTTGCCGGTCTTGCGCCAGACCAGATAGGCGTGGATCAGGGCTTCGAGGTCGCCATCCAGAACCCGGTCCACATCGCCGATCGAGAGTTTGGTCCGGTGGTCCTTGATCATGCGGTACGGCGCCAGCACGTAGCTGCGGATCTGGCTGCCGAAGTTGATTTCGAGCTTGGACGCTTCGGTCTTACGCGATTCCTCGCGCTTCTTCTCGAGCTCGGCCTCGTACAGTTTGGCGCGCAGCTGCTTCATGGCGCTGTCGCGGTTCTTGTGCTGCGAGCGCTCATTCTGGCACTGCACCACGGTGTTGGTGGGGATGTGGGTAATGCGCACCGCCGAATCCGTCATGTTGACGTGCTGCCCGCCGGCGCCGCCCGAGCGGAAGGTATCGATGCGAAGATCCTCGAGGTTGATATCGATCCTGATCTCGTCGTCAATCTGCGGGTAGACGAAAACGGAAGCAAACGAAGTATGGCGGCGCGCGTTGGCATCGAAGGGTGAGATGCGAACCAGCCGGTGTACGCCGATTTCGGATTGCAGCATGCCGTAGGCGTTGGGCCCGTTGACCTCAAAAGTGACGGACTTGATGCCCGCGCCTTCGCCTTCGAGCCGGTCGGTGATGACGATGCCGAAGTTGTTGCGCTCGGCCCAGCGCAGGTACATGCGCATCAGCATCTCCGCCCAGTCCTGCGATTCCGTTCCGCCCGCGCCGGGATGGATGGTCATGATGGCAGGCAACTTGTCGTTATCGCCCGCGAGCAGCATCTCGTCTTCGAGCCTGGTGAGCAGCTCGGAGTAGCTCTTCAGGGCGGGCGTGATTTCGCCTTCCACGGCTTCGCCTTCGCGCGCCAGTTCAAACAGGGTGTCGAGATCGTCGGTCAGCGACGCAATGCGGTCGTTGTTCCCGATGGCTTCCTCAAGCCGCTTGCGGTCCTGCATGGTCTTTTGGCTCTTGGCCGGGTCGGACCAGAAGTTGGGCGCGGAGATCAACTCGCCGAGGCGGTCGAGTTCTAATTTCTTTTTGGGTGCATCAAAGATAGCTCCGCACGGCAGATGCCTGTTCGCGGAGCGGCGAGTATTCGCGTTCCAGTTCTTCGAGAGTCATGGGAAACTTTTATTCTAACGCGTATGTCATCCGCCCGCGATGGCGCCGACGATCAGAAAGGGCTCGGAACCGTTGGCTACGGCTTCGGGCAGCGGGGCGTCGGGAGATTCATGGGAAAAATCCTGTGCGCACGCGAAGAAGCGGATGAAAGGCCGGCGTTGCTGCGTGACGTGATCGCGCAGGGTTCCGCTTAACATCGGATAGCGCGCTTCGAGGGCGTCGAGAACCGCGCGCTGCGTTACCGGCCCTTCTGTTTCGAGTTCCACCTCGTCGGGCGCGTGTGGCGATATGCCCGCCAGCGTGCGCAGATGCGCTGGAAGAACGATCCTGATCACGGCAGCGTCTGCACTTCGACGGAGAGCACCGCCGGCAGATCGTGGACGATGGCCGCCCAGCTGTCGCCGGCATCCGCCGAGCAATACACCTGGCCGCCCGTGGTGCCGAAATAAACGCCGCAGGAATCGAGCGCATCCACCGCCATGGCGTCGCGCAGCACGTTCACGTAGCAATCGCTTTGCGGCAGACCCTTCGTCAGCGGCTCCCACTCGTTACCGCCCGTGCGGCTGCGGTAGACGCGCAATTGTCCATCGATCGGAAAGTGTTCGCCATCGCTCTTGATGGGGACCACATAGATGGTCTCCGGCTCGTGCGCATGGACATCGATCACGAAGCCGAAATCGGTGGGCAGATTTCCGCTCACTTCGTGCCAGGAGTCGCCGGCGTTATCGGTGCGCATCACGTCCCAGTGCTTTTGCATAAACAGCACGTCCGGACGCGAGCGGTGCATGGCGATGCGGTGGACGCAGTGGCCCACTTCGGCGTTGGGATCGGGGATGTGTTTGGAGCGCAGGCCCTGATTGATGGGACGCCAGGTAGCTCCGCCGTCGTCGCTGCGGAAAGCGCCGGCCGCCGAGATGGCGATGAAGATTCGGGCCGGATTGCCCGGATCGAGAAGGATGGTGTGCAGGCACATGCCGCCCGCTCCCGGCGCCCAGTGGGGTCCCGAGCCGTGGCCCCGCAGGCCGGACAATTCGCCCCACGTCTGCCCGCCGTCGGTCGAGCCGAACAGGGCGGCGTCTTCAATTCCGGCGTACACCGTTTCCGGATCGGTGAATGACGGTTCCAGATGCCAGACGCGCTTGAACTCCCAGGGATGGGGCGTACCGTCGTACCACTGGTGAGTGCCCGGCACGCCGTCGTACAGGAACTTGTTGCCGACCGGCTGCCACGTCTCGCCGCCATCGTTCGAGCGCTGGATCTGCTGCCCGAACCAGCCGCTCGACTGCGAGGCGTACAGCCGATTCGGATCCGCCGGCGAACCTTTGACGTGGTAAATCTCCCAACCCGCAAAGAAAGGGCCCTTGATGTCCCACCGCTCTCGCTTTCCATCCGCAGTCAGCACGAATGCGCCCTTGCGCGTGCCGACCAGAACCCGCACACCGCTCATCTTCTCTTCCTCTCTTCATTTAAATTTCCACTCTCGCCGAACGGGGGGATGAGTGGGGTCAGGTCTCTGTCTCTCCACCTGCGCCGCACTTCGGCCAGGATCTCCGCGCGATTCTTCTCCATTTTCAGGATGTAATCGCAGGGCGCTGCCGTTGGCTCGTGCCGGGCCCCCCAAATCAACAATTCGAGGAGCACCGGCGCCAGATCGATCCCCTTCCCGGTAAGCCGGTAGTTGACCCTGCGGCCGTCCGTCCGCTCGACTTCCGCCGTGATGAAACCCGCCGCTTCAAGCTTGCGCAGGCGATCCGCCAGGATGTTGGTCGCGATCCCCTCGCCCGACTCCGCGAACTGCCTGAACGTCCGGTATCCGCGGACCATCAGATCGCGAATGATGAGCAGCGACCAGCGGTCTCCTAACAATTCGAGCGAGACGCTCACCGGGCAGCCGGACCGGCGGTTTGGCTTAGCCTTCCCAGGCACTTTCGAACACATTAGCAGAGATCGCTTGCAGGATGCAAGCGATAGATTCAGGTCCTTTGATATAGTCTTGGCGAACCGTTATGAAGATTACTCCTTTAATCCTGTGGACGCTGGCGCTGACCGCCGCCAGCGCGCAAAATGTTCAGTTGCCCCGGTTGCCCGCTCCTCTGAATGTGCCCAAACCGGGGCCGCAGACCGACGCTCCCTATGCTCCCCAGCCCATCCTGCAGGGCGGCGTGGTGATCCCTTTGTATCCGCCTGGTTCGCCGTACCTGAAGATGGACCGCGTCCGCGAGCCCGAGCAATACAACATGAGCCAGACGGTGCCGGGGAGGATCAACAGCATCGTCAACATTCACAACCCGTCGATCGAGGTCCACACGGTGGACGCCGGGATCAATACGGGCGCGGCGGTGATTCTGGCCGCGGGCGGCGGGCATAATACCCTGAACGTGGGGTCGGAAGGCGCGGATTTTGTGCCGTTCTTTTACAACTACGGCGTGAACGCCATCATTCTGCGCAACCGGCTGCGGCGCGACGGATACAATCCCCAGACCGACGAGGTCTACGATGCACTGCAGGCCATTCGACTGGTGCGGGCGCACGCCAAAGACTGGCACATCGATCCGAACAAGATCGGCATCATGGGCTTTTCGGCGGGCGCGGAACTGGCAGCTCCGGCGGCGGTTCTGTTCGACGATTTCGATAAGAAGAACAGCGGAGCGCTTCCTGATGGTAAAGCCGATCCGCTGGCGGGAATTACGTCGCGGCCCGATTTCGCGGGCATCATCTACCCGGGGCCGTCGCCGTTCACGCGCAATCGCACGGCGCCGCCGATTCCGCGCAACGTTCCCCCCTCATTCGTTGTTTGCGGCGGATCGGGCGACCGGGTGCATGCGGTCTGGGCCATGGAATATTTCAGCGCCATGCTGGCCATGAGCGTGCCCAATATCGAGATGCACATCTACGGCGCGGGCCGCCATCCCGGCGATCCACTGCCCGACGGCAGCCGCATGAGCGGGGGTCTGACGGACCGCAACGACACGCCCTATGGGACGTGGCAGATTCGCTTCATCGATTGGTTCCGCGATCTCGGCTTCCTCGCGAAACCGGGCTTGGAAACCAGGGCCGCGCGGGACGTGGCGGCTTTCGCGAGTGATCCGCCGCGGCCGGCGCGTACTGAAAATCCACCGGCCGCGGGCGCCGCCCCGGCTGCGGGCAACCGCTAAAAGCTAATTCGAACTTGCGTTCGATACCGGCAGGATCGCGGAGTTAGCCGGATTCCCATTCTGTGAGACCACCAGAGTGAGGTTGCCGTTGACCGCATCGGTCGGCACCTGAATGTTGATCTGATATATGCCCACCGTTCCCGGCTGCAAGCCGGCGAACAGTACCGTCACCGCCTCGTTGTTCAGCGTGATGGAAGGCTGACTGAGAGCGTTGGCGAGGGGCGAGGATGGGCTTAGAGCGCCATCGGCGACGGGGGTGTCCGTCGGGCCGAGACCCACTGCGGTCAGCACGATGTATTCGCCGGGGGCAGCCGGCGATGCCGCGGTGATCGCCGACCCGTTGAGGTGGGTCGCCGTCAACATACCGCTCATGGCGGTGGCGACGCCGGGATCGGTGGCCTCGAGTTGAATCGATACCGGAGTGGTGAGCGCTCCATTGGCGCTGACTACAACGTCGTACTGCTGTGACGGCACCAGCTCAAAGGGCAGTTGGGCCGTAATCGTGCCCGGACTGACCGATTGTATGGGAGCGTTAAACGTGCCCACGATAACCTGTGTTCCGTTCAATGAGGTGGGCAGCTGCGCGGAGGCTGAAGCCTGCATGGGTGATGCGGCTAATGCGGTACCCGATATCTGCACCAGCGTGCCGGGAGCGAGTGCGGCGGCGGACACCGGATTGTAAATGTTCAGGGTCCCGTTCGGCGCGAGCAGGGGCGCGCTGTTCGGCGCGACGGCTCCTGCCAGCCGGGTCGTAACCGCGGCGAAGCCCGGCGCCGAAGCTCTGGCGTTGACCGTAACCTGTCCCCCGGTTCGCTGGGGCGTCCAGGTCGCCGAATAGAGCGCGGCGGAGGGATTTGACAGGGTTAACGGTAACACGGGATCTCCGTTGGTAAAGGTAGCGACCACTGAACCGTTGGTCACGAAATTCCCGCAGTCGTCCAGCAGCGCCACGGCGAGGGGAGTCGGCCAGCCGGCTGGGGTGCTGAAGTTGTTGACCAGGCCCATCTGGGCGGGAACGATCTGGGTGGGAGTACACGTGGCCGGGGTGGCGTTCGATACCGCGCCGTCGGGGCGGTCCTGTTGAACGGCCTGGCTGGCCAGCGGGACGATAAGAGTTACATTCACGGTGCTTCCCATCGGGGACCCGGCCCAGTTGAACGTTACACTGCCGGAGTAGACGCCGGCATTCAGGTTGGACGGATTGACAGACACCAGCACAGGTACGGTAGCGCCAACCGCGACCGGTCCCGCCGGTACGGACGATGGGATTGCCGCCGAAAGCCAACTGCCATTTACGCTGAAAGTCAGGTTAGCGGGCATCGTAAGGTTGTTCGCAACCTGAAGGGTCTGAGCCGGCGGTTCGGTTCCCGCCGCCGAGATATACAAAAGACCGGTAGGCGAAGGCGCCGGGGCCTGCAGGAGGCTCACTGCCGACACATTCAGCACCACCTCAAAGTTGAGCGGAGTGTCGACAAGTCCCGGAGCGGACACCTGGATCGTCCCGTAATGAGCTCCGACCGGCAAGCCCGAGGCGACCGCCTGGTTGATGGAAAAGCTCACCGTGCCGGGCTGAGTGCCGCTGGCTACGCCCGAAGCCGTTGCCAGCGTGATCCAGTTGGGACCCGACGTAACGCTCGAGGTTGCGGTCCAGTTCACCGGGTTGGCGCCCACTACGTCAATGGAGAAGCTGGTTGCTCCTCCGGTGGGGGCGCTGTCTCCCGGCGGGGTTGAGGAGAAGACGGAATCGAACACGGTACCGGAGGGCTGCAGGGTCATGCTGTCGGCGGTGGCAATGTACAGCGTAACCGGGATGCCGGCCGACTGCGTGAGCGACCCGGCCGAGGTTTTCAGATCGACCTGGGTCCGGTAGAATCCCGCCGCCAGTCCGGCCAGGTTCGCGTTTACCATCAGAGTGGCAGGCGACCCGGCTGCAACAGATCCGGGAACCTGGGTGACGGTACACCAGGAAGCTTCGCAGGTGGCGCTGCCGATTCCGAAGCTGCCGCCGCCCGTGTTCTCGACGATCAGGCCCTGGGACAGCATCGTCTGCGGCTCCGAAGCCTGCGAGGTGAACGAAATCGAGCTGGTGGGGACAGTGAGCTGCGGCTGCACCGCCGCAACGGTTAGAGTTACGGTGAACAGCTGCGGTCCGTTGGAACAGGGCGTGGCGACGGCACAAGTCAAGGTGATCGTAGCCGGATACACACCCACCGCCATGTTCAGCGCCTGGCCTGTCAACCCGACAGTAATGGTTCCCGGCGTGGTACCGGAGGGGGTAACGCTCAGCCAGGCAGGGGGGGTAGACAAGGAGTAATTGAGCGAGGCCCCGGCGGGCGACGTCACGATAATGGCTTGCGATGCGGGCGGAGCCGTCGACCCGGCGGGAACGGTGAAGGCCAGGCTTTCCGTATTAAGGACGATGTCGGTCGGGGTGGATGGGTTGACCGTCAGCGAGAGATTGGCCGTACCCGTAGCCACGCGGGGTGCGGCGGCCACGCCGACACGGGCTGCGCTGCGCGTACTGCGGGCGGGCCGGGCGAGATTGCCGGGAACAGCCGCGGCGGTGGCCCCCGAAGAATCCGTCACCATAGCCGTGAACGGGAAAGTGCCGGTGGCTGAGGTGGTCCCGCTGATAGTGCCCAGCACCGGGTCGAGCGTGAAGCCGGCGGGTAGCTGCGACGATCCGGCGAGACTGAACTTATAGGGAGGAACGCCGCCCGAGGCCGTCAGGGTCTGGGTAGGATACGGGTAGCCGGCGATGCCTTGCGTTAACGGCGCGGGGCCGGTCAGCGTAAGGGTCAAAGGCGCGATCACGATGGAAGCCGTGCCCACAGCCGTGGCGCCGGTCACATCCGTGGCTCGCACGCCGAAATTGTAAGTGCCGGCGACGGTCGGAATGCCGGCGATGGTACCGCTCGATTCGAGGTTTAATCCGGTGGGCAGAGCACCCGTACCGGCAAGGGCCCAGATATACGGCTGAGCGCCACCGCTGGCCGACAGCCCGGCGGAATAGGGGGTGTTGACGGTCCCGCCCGGCAGGGCCGCATTCACGGTGAGTGCCGCGGGCGCGCTGAACACCAGAGTCGCGGGCATGGTTACGGTAAGTCCGCCCGCATCCTTCGCCGTTACGGTAATGTTCCAGCTTCCGGGAGCGCTGACGGTGCCGCTGATCAAGCCGGAACTGCTGCCGCTCAACCCGGGGGGCAGGAAGGAGAACGAGTACGCATATGGTACCCGTCCGCCCGTGGCGAGAACGGACGCACTATAGGGGGAGAACGCTACTCCCGGCGGCAATGAGGCGCTGACAAACCCAAACACGGAGAACGTCGCTGTTGCCGTAGCGCTGACCGGGGGCTTCTCCGAATCGGTCACCTTTACCCCGACCGCGTAGTTGCCGGGAGCCGTGGGTGTACCACTGACGACCCCGCTCGACGCGTTCACTTGAATCCCACCCGGCAGCGGCGGTGCAGCCGGCACAAAACTGTAAGGCTGGGTGCCCCCCGAAGCCGTCACACCGATGGAAACCGATCCGCCGAGGGCAATAACGCCGCCATCGCCGCCGGTTAACGTCAATGAGCCAGCGCCACCGCCGCCGGCCGGAACCTCGATCGTCAACTGATTGGATGTGCAGATGGCGCGGCTGACGTTGTCGGATCTGCTCTGGGGCTGAACCACGTAGTAATAGGTGTTTCCGCCCATCAGCCCATTGCTCAAGGTGTCTGTAAAACTAATGCCGGCGTTTGCAGACTCCGGTTGGGCAACGCTGCCGACACTGGTATAAGGGCCGCCGTTCGTGGTGGAGCGCAGGACGTTGTAGCCGGCGGTCGCATCGGGGATGCCAGTCCATGTCACATTGACATCGGGGCCCGCCTGAACGGCAGCGGATATATTCACGCAGGCCGTGAAAGACGTCTTCTGGAGCATCTGAATGGCCCAGGCCGTCTCGAAAAACATTTGATCGTATGTGTAATCCACGCCGAACCAGGCGCCATACGAATTTTGCCGGCCCAGATACTGTGGCGATTGGGCGAGGCTCGAGCCGTCGCCCACCAGAGTCTGCGCTATGCCGTCGCAGGGCGCCCCGTTGACGCCCGACTGTGCGCCATACCAATCGATCGGGTTGGTTCCGGAAGGCATGTCCAGCAGGTAGGTAATAGGCGTCAGCACCCCACCGGGGGCGTGTTGCTCCATGGACTTGGTGAACGAGAACATGCCGTAGGTGTAGAGCTTGGGATTGTACACGGCATCGCTCTGCTCGTACGCGGCATACAGTTGTGCCGGCGTGGTCTCGGCCGGCGGGGTCCCCAGCCCGGTGGTATCGCAGAAATTATCGTGGTAGTTGGATTCGGCCATGTTCCAGCGCTGATCCGGAACACCGGAGGCAGTCCGGCCCACTCCGTCCATGGCCATCTGCACCATGCCCGATGGAGTCACCGCCCATGGGCCCCACAGCGGATTGTCCCACGCATCGTAACCGAACTGGCCCGCCACGCAGGAGGTGGGTTGCTGGCCGGTACAGAGCGGAGGCGTCACATTCTGGTCCCAGGTGATCCACACCTGGTTGGTGTCGGTAATGACGGGGGGGATCGAAACTCCAAACGCGCGCGACGCGGCGATGAGCCCGATGGCATTCCACTGCGACACCGAGTTGTCGTCGTAGTATTCGGCGTCGTTGGCATTGGCGGCGCAATAATATTCCCAGCCGCCGCCGTTGTCGGAGCCCGGGCCGTAACCGCCGGTCGTCCCGAGATCGCCGAAATATTGGCAATACCCGATGCCGTCGGCCAGATCCTGCACGATGTTCCCATAGGTGCAGCCCAGCACCCCGGGCAGCACTCCATTGCCGGTACTACAGTTTTGCGGTCCCGTGGAGGGCGCCCCCGTTTTAGCCACGCCGTTCGGATTCCCGCTGGCGACGATGGCCGTCAGCAGCATACCGGCCTGATAGCCAGGGTCGTAGGCCGGCGCCGTAGTGCAGGTCGCGCTGTTGCCGCAGCTGAGCTCCGGACCGTCGTTGCCTTCGATCAGCATTTGCCCGTTACTATTGCCGTCAAAGGCGGGGAGGGTGAAGGGGTTCGTTGGGGAACAACCCACGCAGGAAGTGGCGCCCTGGTTGTACAAAATGAGAGTAGCCGGGGCTTGGCACGTGGGAGGGGTGACACCGTAGTTGGGGACGCTTCCATCGCTGCATCGGCTGGCTTGCACGGAAGGATCGTAAGCGATCGTCTTGGGGCCGTCGGGGTTATTGGGCAGGGGAACCAGAAAATACATGATGCGCGCCAGTCCTCGCGCCACATCGTCGGCGTAAGGATCGGTGGAAGGACCGTTTTCGAGATGACCGCTTACTTCGAAGGCCTGGGTATTGTTGGCATCGATGCCAGCCACGTCCAGGCACGCGTACCCATTGGAAAGCAAACCAAAACTGGGGTCGCTCACCGAAGGGCAACTCCCGCCCAGCGTATCCCAGCCACCTATCGGGACGGCCACCGCCTGAGCTTTTTTATGGACAATGTCGTCGTTGTAATAGTTGTTGTTGCCCCCCTGCCTGTACGGAATGGTGAGGCTGTCGGAGCGCCACATCACGGTATGGAGATACCAGAGGCCGTTGTCAACCGCCATGTTCACGCGGGACGTCAGCGTATTCGCCTGCACGACCACCGGATAGCTTCCCGTGTAGTTCACGGGAGCGCCCCCGGAGATGTCGGTCACGGTCAATACCGCGGTATATGCAGTGCCGGGAGTCGTGTTCGCGTTATAGGTGTAGGTCCCGGCGAGGTTGTACGTGCTCGACACGGGGCAGGCCGGCATGACTGTGGCTGTTGCGTTGACCACGGGGCAGGCCGGAGTGGCGGGGCTGCCGTCGCCAAAATTCCAGCTATAGGTGAATGTATCGGGCGAGCCGTTCAGGTTGACGGCTGCTCCCAAAGTCGCCTGCGCGCCAGCGATTACCGTGTGCGGGTCCGCAAGGTTCGATGGATTCCACGGCACGGGTTGGACCACCACCCCGGCAGTGGCGGCCTGCGCGGAAAAAGCTGTAACCAGCGTTATAAAGACAACCCAACACCTGGAATGCCAATTCATACCCTTAATTGTCCTCCGAGCCCACTTCCCCATACATTGTAGCCTTGCCGTGACCTTTCGTTACGCGGAATGTTTAAAAAACTACCAGAGTCAAAGAACGAGAACATCCAGCGTGACGGTTAAGTATGGAAGATCACACTTCGATCATTGCGGCGCGGAATGAGCTCCAGGCTGCGGACCGGCTGGTATGGGAGTGCCACTTGGATTTATCCTGGTTGTAGTCGTTTTGGGATCGGCCAGCATGCACGCGACCCGGATGCCGAGAGCACAGGCCCTCAACATGCGCTGTTCCGCCATCTCTTCGCTTTGCCGTACTCCGTTTCCGCGAAGGTACAGCATGGCCATGGTGTAACAACTGGATGCGTCCCCGGCGCCGCAGGCCTTTTCGAAATACGCGCCGGCAACGGCTGGATCCTTCGCGGCGCCCCGGCCCGAGAGATAACTCTGCGCCAGCCGCCCGCAGCCGCGCGTAAATCCGCTGTCGCAGGCTCTCTGAAAGAGGGCGGCGGCGCGGACGTCGTCTCTGGTCCCGCCCTGGCCGCTGGAGTAAAGGCCTCCCACGATATAGCAGGCGGCCATATCCCCCTTTTCGTCGCAAGCCTGATTGAGCACCTGGCTGCCTCCGCCTTGGGCAAAACGCGCCAGCTCGGGGCAGGCCTCCCTGACTCCCATATCGCATGCCCGGCCGAGCGCTTCACCAGCCTGGAGTCGGTCCGCCGGCACTAAACGCCCCTCATTCAGTACCTCTCCGTACGTCAAACAGGAAGCGGCGTCATTGCTTCGGCAACTCGTCGCGAGCGCGTGCACCCACGTCCGGCAGGCGTTGAAGCGCTTCTGATCGCACGCCTTCTGCCAGAAAGAAATGTATTGGCCGGGATGGCTGTGGCCCACGAAGCCGGTCGCGGACATCGCCGTGAAGAGGAGCGCCCAAATTCCCATATGGGCGAAGTTGAGATTGCGGGCGCCCCATCTTTCGGTGAGGTTTAACGGATGGAAGCGGGCCGCAAAAGCCCTCGAGTACCGATCGATGGCCCGCACGCTCAGGTTGAGAAAAGGCACGCACAGCAGCTTGTCGTAAAACTGCGGAGCGGAGAATGCCCCCAGTATTCCGTCCAGCGCAAACACCGCGGCGCCGTAGAGCCCCCCGAAGACGATCTTGCCGGTGCTGGTGCGCGGTGAGGTGGCCGGATCGGTGACAAGCAGGTGGAGGCCGATAAAAACGGAAACCGGGATATTCGAATCGACAAACCAGTAAACTCCGGTCGCGTGCGTGAATCCGAGGTTCAGGGCGTAGAGCACGGCCGCGGCCGAGAGAGTCATCAGGGTGACGGAGAATAAACCCTGCACAACCATTCCGACGAGAAATATCTCGAAATAGATGTTGGGGGGCAGATGCAGGCTCCGCGCAATTTCCGGCCCCCAGGTAATTCCGGTGTTGTCGGTAAACAGCAGTCCCGCCGAAAAGACGAAGAGCGCGATGCCGGACGGATTGAAGATGTGGACGCGGCGCCCGTCCCGCTCCCATTTGACGAACTCCTTGCAGAGCACGCCCACCGCGATCATCAGGAACTGCAGCCAGAACCAATCGTCCCGGAACCACAGGAACAGGTTCATGCTGAAGACGATCGGAATGGGCCCGAAGCCCAGCACCCATTTGTCGCGCTGCGTCCAGCACACCATCATGTCGAGGGCGTAGAGGAACGCCACCTGCCCGAGAATCAAGGGAATGTGCGGATAGACCTCCGGCCAGTACATGCCCCAGTAGGTGTAGATGCAGGCGTGCATGAGGCACTGGACCCAGTGCGATCTGACTGCCAGGAACTGGTATGCAAGAGTGCGGCCGGCGCGCTTAACCGAATACTGCAATATGAGGAGAAAAACCAGCAGGGCCGCCGCTGCCCCGAGGAACGACCATTCGAGCCGCGGCGTGCCGTTTACGCGCTTCAGGAGGGAAAATCCGGCCAGCAAAAGGATAAACGGCAAAGGCAGAAGAAGCGCCGGAATCCTCTTCCGGGGCAGAACGATATTCTGCGGCGGGTTGGCAACCCGCCTGTTGAGGCCCTTAGCGACCCGCCTGGTAGCTTTCATTGCCGATCTGATCATCTTACCGTGCCGCTCCGTTGGTTACGCCGTGCTACATTCCATCCAGGCCGATCATGTGGCAGATTGTCTTTCTCCTGTTGGCGGCGGCCGATACCGGACCCGCCGACCAGCTTTTTCGTGAGGGCAAATATGCCGAAGCGGCTTCCGCCTATGGCCGGCTGGTCAACGCCGATCCGGCCGCCGCCGAAGCCATGGCGGGCCTCGGGAGGAGTCTCCTTGAGTTACATCGAACGGCGGATGCTATCCAATACCTCGAACGGGCAGTCAGGCTGAAACCCGATCTGGCGGAGGCGCGATTAGCGCTGGCGCGGGCCTTCGTCGAATCGGGCAACGTCGGGCCCGTAATCGGTTTGGTCGAACCGGTTTATGAGCGGCAGCCGCAAGACCCGAAAGCCCTGCGTTTGATGATCGAGGGCTTCTACGGCGGCGGCTATTACCAAAGGGCACTGCAACTGATCGGCGAACTGAGGAAAATTCAGCCCGACGATCTGCGCATCCGGCAGCTTTACGCCGTGTCGCTGGCCAAGGTGGGACGCGACGCCGAAGCCGAGGCCGCCTGCAAGGCACTAATGGACGAAAGACCGGCCGCGCTCGATCCGGACGTGGCGTTGAGCTGGCTGCAGATCCTTTACGAAAGCGGCCGCATCGATGCCGCCATGCCCTATGCCGATAAGATGGCTGCACAACAACCGCGGAATCCCATAGCGGCGTTGTGGAAAGCGCGCTTGCTGGCGGGTTCGGGCCATCCGGAGGAGGCGATCAAGGAGGCCGAGCTGAGCGTTTCGCTGGCCCCGGGTTTGCCCTTTGCAAGGACCCTCTTGCTCGAACTTTACAGAAAGACCGGCCGGACCGAGGAAGCGCAGCGCCAGATCCAATGGCTGCGCAATTTCAACGATCGCGCCGCGGCGCGGGGACGCCGATGAATCTCAGGAGAGCTATTCTGCCGGCGCTGGTCGCCTCGCAGCTTGTCGCGCAGATCCGTTTCGAGGATGTCTCCGAAAAGGCCGGCCTGCACTTCGTGCTCGGCAACGGCGCGACCGGAGGCTTCCACCAGATCGAACTGATGCCCGGCGGCGTGGCCGCCATCGATTTCAACCGGGACGGCTGCATGGACATATTCTTCACCAACGGCGCCGCTTCCCCGTCGCTCGATAAGACCAAACCGGAGTTCCACAATCGGCTCTTCCGCAACAACTGCAACGGCACCTTCACGGACGTTACCGAGCACGCCGGGGTGGCCGGCTATGGATACTCCATGGCGGTCGCCGTGGGGGACTACAACAACGATGGTTTTCCCGACATTTTCGTCGCCGGCGTGGATCGCAATATTCTCTATCGCAATCGCGGCGACGGCACGTTCGAAGATGTGACCCGCAAGGCCGGCCTCGAAGGGCTGGACGCGGGCTACGGCAAAATGTGGTCCGTCTCCGCCGGCTGGTTCGATGCCGATAACGACGGGTATCTGGATCTGTTCGTGTCGAACTACGTGGGATGGGATGCCCGCGCGGAGCCTTCTTGCGGACTCGCCGGGACCCGGTTCTATTGCCATCCGGAAAACTACAAGGGCCGCCCCAACCAGCTTTTCCGCAATAACCGCGATGGTACTTTTACCGATGTGTCGAAGAGTTCGGGCATAGCCCAGGCGATCGGCAAAGGGATGGGCGTCGCTTTCGGGGACTACGACCGCGACGGCCTCACCGATATTTTTGTGGCTAACGATTCGCTGCGGAATCTGCTCTTCCACAACGAGGGTAATTTCAAGTTCCGCGAGGTCGGCCTCGAGGCGGGCGCGTCGCTGGGCGAAACCGGCCGGCCTATCGGCGGCATGGGCGTCGATTTTCGCGATTTCAATAACGACGGGCTGCCGGATATTGTCGTCACCGGAGTGGTCAACGATTCCTTCCTGCTTTTCCGCAATCTGGGCAAGCCGTTTTTTTTTGAGGACGCCAGCGTTAAATCCGGCCTCGCGCCTACCCGGCAGTGGACCGGTTGGGGAACGGGCATGTTCGATTTCGACAACGACGGCTGGAAAGATCTGTTCTTCGCCGATGGACATTTCCCCAATCTGGAAAAGCTGCTGGGAGTCCCCTCCGCGCTGCCCTGCGCAGTTTTTCGCAACGTGAAGGGCCATTTCGAAGAGGTGCCCGCGTTCCACGAGGCTGCCCAGTATCGCGGAGCCGCGTTTGCGGACTTCGATGGCGATGGCAAAGTGGACGTTGTGGTGTCGGCGCTCAACGGACCGGCTCGCCTGTACCGCAACGTTTCGGCGAACACGGGGCATTGGGCGGCGGTGAAACTCAGCGGCTCCACCAGCAATCGCGACGGCATCGGCGCCGAACTCCGGGCTACGCTGCCGGACGGGACTGTCCTCTGGAATGAGGCCACCACCAGCGTTGGCTATGCATCGTCGAGCGAGCCGCTGGTGCGTTTTGGTCTGGGAAAGCAGACGCGCATCCGGGAACTGCGGGTGACCTGGCCGGGCGGGAAAGTTCAGGTTGTCCCGAACGTGCCGGCAGACCGAATCACCGAAGTTACCGAAAAATAATGTGGCACAGGCGCTTCAGCCTGTCCACGCCCGCGTATTGTTGTCAAGTATAACTTGACAGTCGGCAAGTATTACTTGACGGTGTGCCGGGATGATCGGAAGCTTCAAACACCGGGTCCTCAAACGGCTTTTTGAACGCGACGACCGGAGCGGAATTCGGCCTGATTTGCTGAACGACGTAGAAGACATTTTGGGTCGCCTCAATGAGGCCACAACGCCGCAGGCGCTTAACCTTCCCGGCTATCGCTGCCTCCGCTCAGGGGTGGGCTCTTGGGTTTCTGGTCGGTAACGGTACGCGCAAACTGGCGCATCGTTTTCCGATTTGAGAAAGAAGACGCTTTCGACGTTGAATTGATCGATTACCACTTAACGAAAAGGAAAAGACCCATGTCCATGAAAAATCCGCCGCATCCCGGACGCAGCATTCGGAGCGCGTGCCTTGAGCCTTTGGGGTTGTCGATTTCCGAAGGGGCAAAAATTCTGGGCGTCAGCCGGCAGGTTCTCAACAACGTTATCGCAGGCAAGTCGGCTATCAGCCCGGAAATGGCTATCCGGCTCACAAAAGCGTTCGGCAGCACGGAGGAGACCTGGCTGTGGATGCAGCTTGCTTACGACCTTGCCGCGGCCCGGAAGGACGAGAGCAAAATCAAGGTCCGCCAAATAGCAGCGTAGCCATTCGGCTCCCCTCCCTTTGCGTGGCAACCTGATGTGCCAGCTGGAATCCCGACCTGCGCATCCCGCTCGCCGAAATCTTCAGCGCCGTCGACGAAGATATCGAATCCTAACGGGCGACGTACCCGCCATCGACCATCAAATCCGCCGCGGTAATGAAACTGGCCTCATCCGAAGCCAGGAACAAAATCGCATTGGCCACCTCGCGCACATCCCCAATGCGATTCAGCATATGCATGGGCGCCATCTTCGCTACCCATTGCTCCTTCGTGAGCCCCATCCGGATCCACTCCCGCTCCGTCGCGCTGGTGAAGATGCACCCCGGGCAAACGCTGTTGACGCGGATATTGAACGGCGCCAGATCGAGCGCCATGCACTTCGTCATCAGTACAATCGCGCCCTTGCTCGAGTTATAGGTGGCGAATTTGGGCTGCGCGATGATGCCGCTCATGGAAGCCAGGTTGACGATCGAGCCCTTGCCCCGCCGCTTCATATGCGGAATGGCGTGCTTCGAAACCAGCGCCGTGCCGATCACGTTCACGCCCAGCACCTGCTGCCAGTTCTCGACCGTCGCGTCTTCCACCGAGAACGTCGTAAAGTCGGCGGCATTGTTGACCAGGATATCGATCCCGCCAAAGCGCGAGACGGCCAATTCGCTGATGCGGTGAGCGTCGGCTTCTCTCGATATATCGCCCGCGATCGCGATCACTTCACCTCCGGCCTGCGCCACCTGGTCCGCGGCGTCGCGCACGCCCGTCTCACTGATATCGGTGAGAACCAGCTTCGCGCCTTCCTCCGCAAACCGGATGCCCGTCTCCCGCCCGATGCCGGCGCCGGCGCCGGTGACGATGGCTACTTTATTCGCAAGACGCATGATTGGCAGACGTGTCCATCAGGCTTGCTTCGAAACCACCGCGGGCGCCAGATCGCGGCTCGAAATCACCCGGTCGATGATGCCGTATTCGACCGCCTGCTCGGGACTCATGATGTAATCGCGATCCACATCGCGCGCCACGCGCTCGATCGTCTGCCCGCTGGCGTCAGCCAGAATCTTGTTAAGAATTTCCCGCATGCGCAGGATTTCCTTGGCATAGATATCGATGTCGGCCGCCTGCCCCGCCAATCCCTGCATCGAAGGCTGGTGGATCATGATGCGCGAATTCGGCAGGCTGAAACGCTTGCCCTTGGTTCCGGCAGCCAGCAGAACCGCGCCCATCGAGGCCGCCTGTCCCACGCAGATGGTGACGATATCGGGCCGCACGAACGCCATAGTGTCCAGAATCGCGAGGCCGGCCGTGATGGACCCGCCCGGCGAATTGATGTAAATGGAAATATCGCGCTCGGGGTCTTCCGCTTCGAGAAACAGCAACTGCGCGATCACAAGGTTCGCCACCGTATCGTCGATCGGCGTTCCGAGGAAAATGATATTTTCTTTCAGCAGGCGCGAGTAAATGTCGTAAGCGCGCTCTCCCCGCGAGGTCTGCTCCACCACCATGGGGACCAGCAAAGAATTGCCCATTCTGTTTCCTTTCTTATCTCTTTTTTCGATGAAGACCGCGCCCGCGAAGATTCCCGGCGGGCAACTTCATCATACTGTCTGTGCCGTCGCGGCTGATTCGGATGGTGCGGATCAGCGGGTTTCGAGGAGGTTCAAAAAGACGATTATTGACCGATTGAGCCGGATCAGATCGTCCGCATCGAGCCGACCGATCAACGAGCCGAGTTTGCTTCGCGGAACGGTCGAAACCTTGTCGGCCATGAGCATACTGAGAACACGGAGGCCATTGAGTTCGGTGGGCGCCACAGGCAACCGGAACCACGGGGCATCGAACGAATCCGTAGTCAACCCGCAAACGGTCACCGAAAGCGTGGCGTCGAAGCGGTCATCCTGGAAAATTACCACCCGACGGGGTTTGGCGGAGTAGTCGGGTGCCCCGGCTACGGTCCAGATCTCCCCTCGTTTCATTCCGAATCGGCAATGGAATCAATAAAATTCTGATCGTCCTGGGCATGCGGGCTTTTGGCAGCGGCCAGCGACTGCCGGTGAGCCTCGACGCTGAAAACCTGCGGATCGACGTCAGGTATCCAGATTCGGACCGCCCGCAGACCCTCCCGGGAGCGTCGCCTCTGCGGGGACGGCGCCCGATCAGGAGCTGCGGACTTCGTTGTGCGCATACTTCATCGTAGTCTGAAGGGGCCTGCCTCATTCGTCCTCGTCGGCGAGCCGGTTCACCAGTTCCGCCGTAACGATTGGGCCGTGGGGCCTGCGAGGCAGCAACGGAACGCCATTACGGTATTCCAACTTGAGCCTCTTTGGCACAAGAAATTCCCGCAGCACCGCGACCACGTTTCCCATGTACCAAGCATAGAGTATCAGGCGTGCGATGGGTGGTTCGCCTAAATTTGCGCGCCTCGCGAACCTTTGCCGACTTGGCTAATCTTCGTAGTATCCGAGGGTCTCGCAGGCCTTGACGGCGCGCGACTCGACAACGGTCAAATCCGAAACTTTCTTGGTTAATGTCTGCCTGAACACTTCGTGGCACTGCGCAGCTAAGCGGTGTTCGGTCTCGAACTCAAGACCTTCTCGAACGTGAATCGTCCGACCTGGTAACAACATCTTCGCGTCAGGAATACGGGACTGTCAAGAAATCGACGCTCCTCTCGTGCCAGCAGAAGCGGCGGTCGGCCGCGCCGGGCATCACCGCGGGGTGATCAGTCCCCCCAACTTGTCGGTCTCGCCGGCAGCGGTGCGCGGGAACCTCACGGAATAAGCTTCGAGGTACTTTAGCCCGGAGCCGGTGTTATAGATGACGATCCGGTCATCGTGCCCGAGGAAGCCCTCCTCGATCAGGCGCTCGGCGGCGGCGATGCAGGCCGCTCCCTCGGGCGCCACAAAGATGCCCTCTTCTTCCGCCAGACGGATGCCGGCATCGATCAGCGACGTGTCCGATACCGCGATCGCAGTGCCACTGCTCTCCCGCACAGCCCGCAGCGTCAGCCGGTCGCCCAGCGGTTTGGGCACGCGCAATCCGGCGGCAACGGTGGTTGCGCCATCCCAGAACCGGCTCGTCTCGGCCCCTTCCTCGAACGCCCGCACAATAGGCTGGCAGCCCTCGGCCTGCACGGCGATCATTTTGGGCCGTCGCGCGCCGATCCACTCCATCGCCTCCATTTCCGCAAACGCCTTCCACATCCCGATAATCCCCACGCCCCCGCCCGCCGGATAGAAGATCGCGTCGGGCAGTTCCCAGCCCATCTGTTCGGCGACCTCGTACCCCATGGTCTTTTTGCCCTCGATCCGGTAAGGCTCCTTCAGCGTCGAGATCTCGAACCAGCCTTCCCGCTGCTTGCCCTCCGCCACCATGCGGCCGCAGTCGCTGATCAGCCCATCCACCAGCGTGACCCGCGCGCCATACGACTTGCATTCGATGAAGTTCGATTGCGGAACGTCCCGCGGCATGAAAATGTGGGCCTCGATTCCGGCGGCGGCGGCGTAGGCGGCGAGCGCGCTGGCGGCGTTCCCGGCCGAGGGAATCGCCACACGCCGCAGCCCCAGCTCCACGCACATCGAGACCGCGCAGGAAAGGCCGCGGGCCTTGAACGAACCCGTCGGATTCAGTCCTTCGTCCTTGATGAGCAGCCGGGTGGCGCCGATGCGCTTGCCGGTGCGCCGGGCCGGGAGCAGCGGCGTCATGCCCTCGCCCAGTGAGATAATCGAGCTTGCGTTCCGAACCGGCAAAACAGGGGTATAGCGCCACATGGAATTCGGCGCGGAGGCCAGACTATTGCGCGTCCACGTGCCGCGCAGGCGCTCCAGATCGTAGCGGACCAGCAGCGGTCCGCCGCACTCGCAGAGGTTCCACACCTCTCCGGCCGGATATTTTCGGCTGCACACGCTGCACTCGATATGCGTCACTAAATTGTCAGGCATGAGAATTTCCCATCTTATCGGCCTCGTTTTGCTTGCTCTGCCCATCCACGCGGGCGAGTACGCAGTCCTCGGCAATGGCTTCCGTCTGCATGCCGAACGGCATGAGGTGGAGGACGGCAAGATTCGTCTGTATGCTGAAGGCGGCGTCAGCGAGATGCCCGCCGCTTCCGTCGTCCGCTTCGAGGCGGAGGAAGAAGTTGCGCCGGCGAATCTACCGGCTGCACCACCTGCCACCGTTCCACCCACGCCCCCGGCCCCTCAGACGCCCGCCGAACTGGCTGCCGCGGCGGCGGAAAAATACTCTCTGCCGGCTTCGTTTGTCGAAAGCGTGATGCGCGCCGAGTCTGGCTTTCAGCCCTCCGCGGTATCGCCCAAAGGCGCCATCGGCCTGATGCAGCTGATGCCGGAGACGGCGCGGCAACTGGGCGTCGATCCGGCCAATCCCCGGCAAAACGCCGAAGGCGGCGCTCAATATTTGCACGATCTTCTCGCGAAGTACGAGCAGGATCCCGATCAGGTCGTGCTGGCGCTGGCCGCCTATAATGCCGGCCCGGCTGCTGTCGAACGTTATCACGGCGTGCCCCCGTACCGGGAGACCCGCGAATATATCCTGCGGGTCCTGAAGGACTGGAACCCCGGCGACGGCAAATAAACGCAACTTCTGTAACATTTCCACATCCAAACAGCGGTATGATTCTCCAGGCCGCCAACGGGTGTTCGGGTGCCGTCTATTCCCCTGCATTCGGGTCGCTCACCCGTCCGTGGGAAAATGGAGGATCGCGCAAAATGGCCACCGAAAGCTTTCCCTTAGCAGCCGCGGCCGACGTTCCGGAAGAAGTTCGGGCGGAACTGGAACTGGTGAACCGCGCACGAGCGGGTGACGCAGCCGCGTTTTCCACCCTGATCCGGCAGTATGAAGGCAAGATCTTCCGCCTTGCGATGAACATTACGCAGAATCGCGAGGACGCCGAGGACGTGCTGCAGGAGTCGTTTCTCAAAGCCTACGAGCACCTCGATCAGTTTCAGGGGAACTCCAAGTTCTACACATGGATCGTGCGCATCGCCGTCAACCAGGCGTTGATGAAACTGCGCAAGCGCAAGACCGACCGGTCGGTCTCGCTCGACGAACAGATCGACACCGGTGAGGACACCGTGGTGCGGGAGATCGCAACTTGGGATCCGGATCCCGAAGAGCGTTTCTCGCGCGAAGAGTTGCATACCATTCTCAACGAGGCGATCGACGGCCTCGCGCCTATCTACCGCACGGTATTCACGCTGCGCGATGTGGATGGCCTCTCAACGGAAGAAACCGCGGAAGCCCTGGACCTCACCGTACCCGCGGTAAAGAGCCGCCTGCTGCGCGCCCGCCTGCAACTGCGCGACAAGCTAACGCGTTTTTTCAAACGCAAAGGAGACGACGCCTTTGCTTACATGTAAGGAATTTCTCGCCGAACTCACCGATTTTCTCGACGAGAAAACACACCTGGAAATCCGCGCCAAGCTCGAGCGTCATCTTGCCGAGTGCCCCAACTGCTGGGTCATCTGCGACACCACCAAAAAGACCATCTCCGTTTATAAAGGCATGAAAAGTTGCTCCATTCCCGAGGATGTTCATGCGCGCCTGATGGCCGCGGTGGAACGGAAAATGGCATCGAAGAAGGAAGGTTAGCGGGGTTTGCAATGGTATGAGGGGGAAGTCCGGGGCTTGAACATGCCCGCGCCGCTCGCCCGCCCGTATTCTACGGCAATTCTTCCTTCCGCTTCCGGAACGACCTCGCCGAAGACGTCGGCCCGTGCATATTAAACCTCGCGTTCGGCGGATCTGCCCTACAGGCCTGCGATTGCTTTTTCGCGCGCCTCCTCCCCCGGCGAATCTGTGCTCGCTGCTCCTCTACGCCGGCGACAACGACCTGGGCGATGGACGCTCCGTGGAAGATGTTCGTCTTCGGACATGCGGGCGCCAAAGTCCTCGTCTTTCCCACCCGTGAAGGCGCTTCTGCGATTACGAAAACTTCGCCTCGTCGACGCGTTGCGCCAGCCCCTCGAAGGCGGCTACATTCGCCTCTTCTGCGTTGACGGCTTCGATTCTGAAAGCCTCTGCTGCAAGTCCGCTCCTCCCTGTGCCCGCGTCGAGCGCCATCGCCGATACGAGCGCTGCGTTCTCGAAGAAGTGATCCCGTTTATGCGCGCCGAGAACGGGCCCAGCCTGGTCGTCCACGGCTGCAGCATCGGAGCCTGGCATGCCATGAGCCTGGCCCTGCGCCATCCCTCGCTGTTCTGTAAAGTGCTCGCTCTCAGTGGACGCTGCGATCTGACCCGCCGCTTCGGCCCCTTCCAGGACCTGTTCGGCGGCCACTGCGATCGGGACGTCTACTTCATTACGCTCAATCGTTTTCTGCCGAACCTTGAAGACCCGGACTACCTCGATCCGCCGTTATGGACATCACGCTCGCGGTCGGCGAACAGGACCCGTTTCATGAGAGCAATCGCGCGCTGAGCGAGGTGCTCGGCGGCAAAGGCATCCCGCGCCGCTTCGCCATCCGGTCCGGCGAGGCGCATCGCGCGCGCTGCTGGCGCGAGTTGGTGCGGCACTACCTGTAAACCTGGGCGCAGCGATCTTCAGGCCCGTGTCGGATATGATTGCCTGACGGAGCCTTATGTCGAATTCAGAAGCCAACTACCGCCCCGGAACTCTCGCCCTGCACGCCGGACAGGAGCCCGATCCCGTTACCGGCGCGCGCGCCGTGCCCATTTACAGCACCACCAGCTACGTCTTCCACGACACCGACCACGCCGCCAATCTCTTCGCGCTGAAGGAATTCGGCTTCATCTATTCGCGCATCATGAATCCGACCTGCGATGTGCTCGAAAAACGCATGGCTGCGCTCGAAGGCGGCGCCGCGGCCCTCGCCTTCGCCAGTGGGCAATCCGCCATCACCGCCGCCATTCTGACCATCGCCCACGCCGGACAAAATATCGTCTCCGCCACCAGCCTCTATGGCGGCACGTGGACTCTGTTCACGCAAACGCTCCGCCAGCTCGGCATTGAAGTGCGCTTCTTCAACCCGGATCATCCCGAAGAGGTTAATATACTGGTCGACGAG